>CAVPUO010000001.1:0-93697 GCA_963708925.1 Ilumatobacteraceae bacterium
GACCGGCGTGATCGTCAGCCGAACGTTGCGCACGTGGGGAGAGAGCGAGAGCGGTCTCAACGAACGACTCGATCCGGTGATCACCCGGCTCGACGAGCCGGGCAATCCCACGCTCGCGTTCCTCGCGAGCGGGTGGGAGGGCCTCAAGATTCGTCTCACCGCCAAGGCAGCTACGCACGCAGAAGCGGCTGCGGTGCTCGACAAGTGGGATGCCGAAGTCCGTGCGGTGGTCGGCGAGCAAGTGTTCGCGATCGACGAGGAGACGATGGAGTCGACGGTGCTGTCGCTGATGCGCGCCCGCGGGCTGACGCTGGGCTTGGCAGAGTCCGTCACTGGCGGGCTCGTCGCCGGTCGCCTGACGGCGATTGCTGGTGCCAGCGATGTGTTGCGCGGAGCGATCGTGTCGTACGCCAGCGAGGTGAAGTTCGACTTGCTCGACGTGCCCGAAGGGCCGGTTGTCAGTGAGGCCGCCGCGGCCGCCATGGCGACCGGGTCGAGGAAGGCGTTGCATGCCGACATCGGGCTCTCGCTCACCGGTGTCGCCGGTCCGGCAGAGCAGGATGGCATGCCCGTCGGCACGTTGTGCGTGGGAATCGACGACGGCACGACAGTGGTCGCTCGCACGTTCCGGCTGCCGGGTCAGCGCGAGCAGATGCGCCAGATGAGCGTCATCACAGCGCTCGATTACCTCCGCCGTCACCTGCTCGCGGCCGAATAGGCTTCGCCCACGCCCTCGTAGCTCAACGGATAGAGCAGCGGGTTTCTACCCCGTAGGTTGGGAGTTCGATTCTCTCCGAGGGCGCTCAGACGTAGGTCGTCATCCAGTCGGCGATTCGGTCGATGGCCGGACCGACGAACGCGGGCTGGTCGTAGAGATCGATGTGATTGCTGGTGTCCATCCACATCATCTCCTTCGTGCCGGTGATCCTGTCGAAGGTGCTTGCCGCGGCAGCAGGGGAGCAGAAGAGGTCGGTGCGCCCGTGGACGATCAGCGTCGGTGTTGGCGCGATGAAGTCGGCCCCGATGGCCGCGTCGAAGGTCAGCAACTCGCGTATCGACAGTCGGGTCATCTGGTTCTTCCACCCCGCAGCAGTCGATCGGGACGTGCCGTAGTACTCGAACGGCTCGGCTCCGGGCATTGCCGCGTCCTCGCCGTCGATGTCCGAAACCGCCTTGATGAAGTCGGTCTCGCCAGTTCTGTATTCTCGCTGGGCGACTTCGGCGAACGACATCATGACCGACCGGTACGTGTCGTCGCCCATGCCTTCCCGCATCTGCTTCGGATCGTTGAACGCCGCGGCGACGAGCGCGAGCGACTTGATGCGACGGTCGAACGCACTGTGCTTCAGCGCGTAGCCGCCTCCCATGCAGATGCCGACGCAACCGATTCGATCACTGTCGACTGCCTCGTGCTCGGCGAGGAAGCTCGTGGCGGCAACCAGGTCGGCGAGTTTGCCTGCGGCGTCCTCGTGCTGCGGGCGGCCACCCTCGCTGGCGCCGAAGTTGCGGTGATCGAACGCGAGCGTGATGAAACCCCGTTCCGCCAACTGCTGTGCGTACTGCCCGGCGACCTGTTCCTTCACGCCGGTGAACGGACCGGTGAACACGAGTGCAGGGAGCGGTCCTCGAGCGTTCGCCGGGATCCGTAGATGGCCGGCCAGTCGCAGGCCATCGACGTTGATCTCGACCTCTTCGAGCGTCGGTTCGTTCATCGATGACCGTTCGGTCGATCGGCGGCGAGCAGGGCGTTGGAGCCGGCAGCGGTCGCCTTGCCGGTCGCCCGGCGGACGATCTCGACGCTGAGCCGAGTGGGGTCGGCGCCGGCACCGACAGCATCGAGCACCCGACGGATCTCGCGCTCGGTGTTGCGCGCACGCTTGCGGCCGCTCAACGCAACGCCAACGCCGGCGAGCATCGCGGCCGGCGCGGCGACGATCGCGACGGGAGTGACGGCGACTGCGAACACGACAGCACCGGCCATCCCGCCGAAGGCGACAGCGGTCCCGCCGCTGCTCGCGAACCGGCGGCTGGTCGATCGGTCGATGGTGATCCGCACGACCGACGACCCACTTCGTGTGTCGCAGACCGTCGCATTGATCCGCTCGAAGTCGCCGAGCTTGCCCTCGCCGGTTGCGTTGCGGATCGTCCGCACGGTCGCGCCGACCAATCCGGACCGCTTGCTCCACTCGCCGTGCCCGGATCGCAGGACGTCGCGGCGAAGGTGGTGGCCGTCGACCAGCCACGAGTCGACTCTGGCCAAGGCGGCGACGGCAGGAACCGCGACCTCACCGTCCGCGTACACCTGCGACGGTCCCACGATCCGGTCGCCGTGTCGCGTTGCGGGCAATGGCCCGAGCCGTTCGACGGCGATGGATCGACGCACCGCGTCGGCTGACAACCCGACTTCTTCTGCTGCCGCGATCAGCGATTCTTCGGCGATCGTGCCCGACTCGTCGGGCGGCCCTTCGGTGCCCTCGATGTCGCCCGCGCGCCTCAAGATCCTGGCCACGACGCTCGCGTCGATCGGTGCGTGATTCGTCACTGTCGATGAGTTTATTGGTCTGTGCCGCGATCGGTAGTCCGATCGCATCACTCAGCGTGGGCGGCTCAAGCGATCTGGGAATATGCCGATTGAATGGGGTGGCGGACGATCGGCGGTGAGCAGTAGGTGAGGTCAGCGAAAAACACAACGGGGACGACCGCCGTCGATCAGGCGCGACCCGATGTGGATGCTGCTTCGCTGCGAAACGTGCGGATCTCCGACGCTTCTGATGGGCCGCTCGTCGGCACCGATCGCGTCCGCAGGGTGATGCCGTTCATCCTCACCGCGGTCATCAGCATGGTGCTGGCCATTCCGGTGCTGTCGTTCAATCGTCCGTGGTTCGCAGTCGTCGGGCTGGCCCTGGCGGTGGCGGCAATCGTCAGTTCGGTGACGGTTCCGTGGAACCGGGTCCCTCGAGTCGCTCAGCTCGCGCCGCCGTTCCTCTTCCTCGCTGCGACCGTTCTGCTCGCAGCGGCCACCGGGATCGGCGTCGGATCGCCATTCGTCACAATGGCTGTCTTGCCGTTGATGTGGCTGGCGATGTACGAGAATCGATATGCGGTCGTGGTGGCGGCGGTGCTCGCCGGGGTCGGGCTCTGGCTCTCGGAGTCGGGCAACCCCACTTCGTCCACGATTCACGGGACGGTCGCGATCGCGGTGTTCGTCGTCTGCGCCGCGGGCATGGGCATCACATTGCATGGGCTCGTCGCGGACACCCGACGAATTGCGCTCGCCTCGCGAGATCATCAGGTGGCGCTCGAGAACGTCGCCGAGATGCTCGACGCCCTCCCCGAGCGTGTGAATCGGTATCGCCTCTCCGACCTGGCGATCTTGTACTGCAACGCCGCCTGGGCCACGCAATACGGCGTCGAGCCGTCAGAGGCGCTCGGTCGACCGCTCGACGAGTTCCTCTCCGAGGACGAGTTGGACGGGCTCCACACGCAGCTCGCCTTGCTCGGTCCCGACAACCCGATCCTGGTCGACACCGTCGCTCGTGAGGTGCACAACGCGCCCGGTCAGTGGTTGGAGTGGGCTGATCGCTACCTCGCCGGCGCCGATGGACCCGAGGTGCTGTCGGTCGGCCGCGATGTGACCGGTCGCCGCGACGCCGAACTCAAGTTGGCCGAGAGCGAGGTTCGGTTCCGTGATCTCGCCGACAAGTCCGCCGATGTGGTGTGGCGTTTCATCCTCGAGCCGTCGCCGCATTTCGACTACATCAGCCCGTCGGTCGAGAACATCCTCGGCTACCCGCCGGCCTACTTCTTGGAAGACTTCGGCCGGATGTTGGACGTCCTCGACGACGAAGGTCGAATCGCCGTGCAGCGAGCAGTTGAAGCCAAGCAGGGGATCGAGCAGTTCGACTTCCACATGCGTCACGCCAACGGTTCGATCGTCGTCGGCGAGACCCGAACCACAGCGATCCGCGGCGGCCTGCAGGGTGTCAGCCGCGATGTCACGGAGCTGCGCCGGTTGCAAGACTCCATGGCGGCCCTCGCGCTGCGCGACTCACTGACGGGCTTGGCCAATCGGCGGCTCTTCAAGGAGCTGCTCGATGCAGACCTGGCACGCACGGCGCGCAATGGTCTGTCGTTGGCAATCGCCTTCCTCGACCTCGATGGCCTCAAGCAGGTCAACGACACCTATGGCCACGACGCCGGCGACAAGGTGCTGTGCGAGACCGCCCGACGCTTGATGTCGATCGTCCGCGGTGCCGATACGGTCGCACGCATCGGCGGCGACGAGTTCGTCATCGTGTTCGAGCCGAACGACCCGAGCTCGCAGAACCTCGTGCAACGCGTCGATGCCGCGCTGGCCCAGCCGATCGACGTCACGCCGACCACCTCGGTCGTGTGCCCGGCAAGCATCGGCGTCGCCGACACGCGCACCGTCGGCTCCAACGCCGCCGCGCTCCTCGCCGCTGCAGACGAGGCGATGTACGCCGTGAAGCGGGCGCGACAAACAGCCCACGGGATGCATGAGCACGGCCGTACCGACGTCGTTCTCAGCCCGTAGACAGGGCTGATGGCTCGGGCCGGAGCCTCAGGTTTGCGGGGAGTTGGCGGAGATCATCCAGGGTGTGCCGAACCGATCGATGCACATCCCGAACGCGGGGGACCACGACGTCTCGGTGATCGCCATGTTGGTCGTGCCTCCTTCGGCCAACGCCGCAAATGCGCGCCGTGCCTCGGCGGCATCATCGACCGCGTAGTTCACCTGCATGCCCTGCACAGGACCGAAGCGATCGGCTGTCGGGTCGTCAGATCCCATCAGCACCTGGTCGCCGAGTGTCAGGGCGGCGTGGGCGATGAGATCAGCCTGATCCGCGGGAACGGCCTCCTCCGACGGCATGTCCTTCATCGTCATGACGAACAGCTCGCCGCCGAAGATCTCCTTGTAACGATCGAACGCTTCGCGGCAATTGCCGCCGAAGAACAGATACGGGTGAAAGGACATGAGTTGCCTCCTCATGAAACGACTGAGACGAGTGTTTCCATTCTGACAGTCCGCGAAACTGTGCGGGCTAGTGTCGTCGGACGCAGTCGGTCGTACCTGCAGATTGGGGCTTCGGGGTGGAAGCAGGAATTACTCGCGTTGCAGTACTGGGCGGTGGCGCTGGTGCCATCGCGGCCGCGTTCGAGCTGACTGCAACTGAAGAACTCCGAAAGCGGCATCACGTGACCGTGTACCAACCGGGATGGCGGTTGGGTGGCAAGTGCGCGAGTGGTCGAAACGCTGATCACCACCAACGAATCGAAGAGCACGGTCTGCATGTGTTGTTCGGCTTCTACGACAACGCCTTCGACATCGTGCAGCGCGCCTACGACGAGCTCGGTCGCGATCCTTCTGCGCCGTTGGCCACGTGGGAGAAGGCGTTCATGCGTTCTCACGATCTCGTCTTCTTGGATGAGTACGGCGGTCGCTGGAACGAGCAGATCATCGATTTTCCGGGCAACGATCTCCGGCCGGGCGATGGTGATCGCATCCACATCGGCGAGGCGATCCGCCGGTCCATCGACACCGTTCTCGACATGATCGAGAAGATCACCGGCGTCGATCGCGAGGAGGTCGTGCCGACCTCCGACCACGACCGCGAGGGCATCATCGGCGAGACCGTGCATTTCGTGACCGAACAGATCTCGCGTTGGCTTCGCAGGCTCGTCGACGCAACCGAGCACGAGGTTCATCGCGAGGTCGTGCGCTTGCTCGCCACCGAATTGCATCGTCTCGAAGGCGGGGTCGATCACCTCCTTGCGAGCGCGTTCGGCAGCGTCGGCACGGCACTGCGCGCCGCGCGAGATCTGCTGTGGAAGTTGTGGGTCGATCACCATCTCGTCGAGAACGAGCTTCGATTCGCGTTCACGTCGCTGGACCTGTTGGGCACCGTCATCACGGGCATCGTCGACGACAACCTGCTGGGCGATGGCTTCCAAAAGGTCAACGGTGAGGACTTCAAGGCCTTCCTGTTGCGTCACGGCGCAGAGCCGTTCTCGGTCGACAACTCGCCGATCGTGCGCGGCCTCTACGACCTCACCTTCGGGTTCGAGGGCGGTGATCCGACCCAGCCGAACCTGGCTGCCGGTCAGTCGATCGAGGCACTGGTGCGCATCGGCTGCCTCTACAAGGGATCGATCACGTACAAGATGATGGCCGGGATGGGCGACACCATCTTCGGGCCGATCTACGAGGTGCTGCTGAAACGTGGTGTCGAGTTCAAGATGTTCAACTGGGTGTCGAAGCTCGGCGTCGCCGACGACGACAACGTGATCGACACCATCGAGGTCATTGCCCAGGTCGACATCGACGCCGATTACCAATTCTTGGTCGACGTCAACGGTCTGCCGTGCTGGCCGTCGCAGCCGGACTGGGGCCACATCGCCGGTGGCGATGGCCTGCGATTGTCGGGTGTCGACCTCGAGCAGACTGCCAATCCGCTCAATCGCGAGGCCACCGTGCTGCGACGCGGCGTCGACTTCGATCAGGTCGTGCTCGGCATCTCGATCGGTGGCCTGAAGCCGATCTGTGCCGACCTCGGTGGCGAGCGGAACACCAAGTTCCAGGCGATGCTCGACAACCTCACCACGGTCGGAACACGCGGCAGTGCAGGTGTGGTCCGGCAAGAGCACTGCCGATCTCGGTTGGTCTCCGACGGTCAGTTCGATCTCGACGAGCTATGCCGAACCGCTCGACACGTATTGCGACATGTCGCACCTCATCCCGAGTGAGGCGTTCCCGGCCAACGAGGTCGGCAGCATCGCGTACTTCTGCGGTCCGCTGGAGGACACCGGAAACCACGACACCGATCTCGCGGCGGTCAATCAGGAGGCGCTCGGTTACTTCTCCACCGAGGTCAACAAGCTGTGGCCGAAGGCGGTCGACGGGACGGGTTCGACTGGAACGTGTTGGTCGACGAGACCGGCGGCCAAGGCCCGGCCCGTTTCGATCAGCAGTACTGGCGGGCCAACACGCAGGGAACGGAGCGGTATGTAGCGACGCGAGGCACCGTCGAGTACCGACTGCGATCCGACGAGAGCGGCTACAAGAACCTCGTGCTGGCCGGCGATTGGACCCGCAACGGCATCGACGGCGGTTCGGTGGAGGCGGCGTTCGCCTCCGGTCGGATGGCCTCGCGGGCACTGTGCGGTTCGCCCTCGTACGTGCCCGGCGAGCACGGACCGCTGGTCGATGGACGGGGTGTCGCCGAGCCGCCGACCTACGTCGAGTTCGGTGGCCTCGACACGTTCCCCGGTCCGTACGACTGTCGCAAGACCACGCTGTACTCGTTCGTCGCGATGGCCGACATCGGGGCGCTCGAACGGCTGGTGGATCTCGTGCTGACCCGCCCGACTCTGGGTGCCGCGGAGTTTCGTCCGCTGGCGCCGATGGTGATGTTGAGCATCGGCGACATCGCCAACGTCGTGCCACTGACCCCGCCGTACAACACGTACGGCAGCGTCAACGAGGCACAGGTGGCGGTGTGGGTTCCAGTCGTGCAGGTGACGGGTTCCGGCGCCGAGAAGAAGGCAGAGAACTTCTGGATGTTCACGTCGTACATCTGGGTCGACAACCCGATGTCGATGGCGACAGGCCGCGAGATGTACGGATGGCCGAAGTCGATGGGCATCATCACGCTTCCATCGGCCACCGACGGGTCGTTGGTCTTGCAGTCGTACGGGCTCGACTTCGGTGCGGCGAACCAGCCGTCGTACCTCGAGTTGATGCGGCTGACGCCCACTGCCACGCAGGTCGGGGCGGCGCGACGGGGACGACGGTCGGCGCGTTCGCACGTGCGGTCGACGAGGCCGTGAAGGTGGCACACGGCATCGACCTCACCGACAGCCTCGGCGTCGATGTCGATCTCGGCGACGATGCCGTCGACATGGCGTTGCCGGAGATCTACCTCAAGCAGATCAGGTCGATCGAGTGTGGAACCGACGCTGCACTCCAGCAACTGTGCGACTCGCATGCGACGATCGAGACGATGTCGTTCTCGGAGTTGCCGACGTCGTTCGCGATGACCATTCAACACATCGACAGCCACCCGTTGGGTGTCGATCTCGGGATCGTCGATCAGGAGATCAAGGTCGGCTTCAAGATCGAGATGGACTTCCGTCAGGACGTCGGGCGTGTCCTGTGGGATGCGTTCGACCCGACGGTGGTGTTCTAGTCGCCGGAGTTTTGGCCGAACGCGTCGACCAGCGCGGCGCGGTGAAGTCGATCGCGTCGCGCAGTGTTGCGGAACTCATCGCGGCTGTCGCTTCGGCGATCGTCGTGTCGTCCAGCGCGTCGCGCGCTGCGGGCATCAGCCGCTCGATCGCCGCGAGCTGATCGGGGTGCACCGGCGTGACGCGATTCTGCTCCTCCCATCCGAGGATGGTGAGCGCCGGCGCGGTAGTGGCCGGCGTGCAGTAGGAGGATGGCCGCTTGCATCATCCAGCCGATCGCCTCGCGGGGATCCGCCATCGACAGCTTGCCCATCGCCTCGATCGCGCCTGCCATCGCCTGCGATTGCGCGGTCGCCCGAGCCGATTCGAGACCGATCAGTTGGCGAGTTGCCGTGGCCGCCAGGAATGCGTTACGAACCTGCAAGAAGCGATCCCGGTGCCCTCGCACTCGTTCCGAGAGTTCGAGAGGCTCGAGATCGGAGTAGCGGTCGACCTGCCATTCGGCGAGGGTCCGCCACGTGGGTACGTCGTCGTCGGCGAGCATCGTCAGCGCTGTCTGGGCGAACTCGAGCGCAGCTTCCGGCCGGTTCCGGTAGCCGTGGATGGCCGAGCGACTGATGATCGTGACGGCGAGTGCCACGGAGGGACCGATCGTGCTGAGTCGTGTAGCAAGGCGTTCGGCTATTGCGTCGCCTTGGTCGAGCAGCCCGAGGAAGAAGCAGACCGAGCTGCCACCGACGAGATCCGTCGGCAGTTCGTCGGGTGCCAGTTCGAGGCTCAGTTCCTCCGCCCGACCGACGAGATCGCGGGCCCGCTCGGCGCGGCCCTCGTTGATCTCGAGGCATGCGGCGGTCTGGTACAGACAGCAGCGATCGGCGATCCCCAGTGCCGCAAGATCGAGTTGCTCGACGGCTTCGTTCGCCCACACTGCGACCTCGATTCGGCCGTGCATCATGACGTCGATCGCGGCCCGGCGACGATGTCGGCGACGAGGTCGACGCGCCCATGGGCACGGCTCCACATGTACGCGGCCCGGATGTCGTCGTGGACGCGGTTGCGGTGCTGCACGGCGGCGCCCTCGAGCGGGCTCAGCATCTGTTCGAAGAGTCGTCGCGACAGCGCGGCGTAGTACTGCGCGTGCCGGGCCCGCAGGGGCTCACGCTGTTCTCCGAGGGCGGCTGCGCCGAACTCGCGGACCGTATCCAGCAATCGATACTCGGCCACCTCGCCGGACACGTCGGCGATCACCAGCGAGTGATCGACGAGCTCGTCGAGCTGATCCGAGATCAACAGCAGATCGTGATCGTCGTCGCCGACCACGTCGACAACGTCGGCTGCCGTGAACAGTCCCGCAAACACCGACAGCCGTCGCAGCAGCACTTGCAGGTCGGGTTCGAGGTGTTGATACGACCACTCGAGCGTGTCGTACAGCACTCGGTGGCGCTCGTCGAACCCCTTGGTGCTGCGCAGCAGCCGGAAGCGTTCGTCGAGATGACGCTCGATCTCCTCCGGCGGCATCGACCGAACGCGCGCCGCCGCAAGTTCGATCGCGAGCGGGATCCCGTCCAGCCGTCGACAGATCCTCGAGACCACCGCCTCACGATCGCCGCTGAAGTCGATGCTCGCGTTCGCTGCTTGGGCGCGGGCGATGAAGATCTGTTCTGCTGGTGAATCGTTGGTGCCGGTGGGGAGGGCCTCGATCGCGTAGACCTGCTCGCCGGCGACCCCGAGCGCGTTTCGACTGGTGGCCAGGACGCGCAGGTTGGGGCACGCGGCCAGCAACTCGACAGCGAGCGTCGGCACGGCGCCGTCGAGATGTTCACAGTTGTCGAGCACCATCAGCGTCGAGGAGGATCCGATCGAGGTCGCAATGGTGTCGACCGGGGTCTGCCCGGCGGGCTGCGAGAGGCCGAGCGTCTTCAGGACGTGAAACGACAACGATGCGCTGTCGGCGAGCGGCGAGAGGGCGACGAAACGAACCATGTCGACGGATTGGCCGACTGCTTCCGCGGCGATCTGCAACGACAATCGAGTCTTGCCGATGCCGCCGAGCCCGCGAAGGGTGACGAGACGGTTCGACTCCAACAGTCCGAGCACGTCGTCGATCTCCCGCGAACGGCCGACGAAACCGCTCAGCTGCATGGGAAGGTTGGCCTGCCTTCGGTCGAGCGAACGGAGGGGAGGGAACTCCGCTTCCAGCCCATCGATCAGGACCTGCCACAAGTGTTCAGGGGCGGACAGATCCTTCAGGTAGTGGACTCCAAGGTCGGCGACGGCGACATCGGACGACTCGTTGCGAGCATCGTCCGACAGCAGCAGCTGGCCGCCGTGACCGGTCGCCATGATGCGAGCGGTCCGGTTGACCACGGAACCGAAGTAGTTGGTTCCCCGCAAGTTGGCGACCCCGACATGAACGGCCATTCGCGCCTTCATGACGATGGGCTGGGGCCACGGCTCGGCGACGAGCACACGCTGCAGTTCGACGCCGGCCCTCACCGCGTCGGCGACTCGAGGGAACACCGCGACGAACCCGTCGCCTCCGGTCGAGAACACGATCCCGCTGTTTCGCTCGATCGATTCCACCATCAGTTCGTCGTGGCGGGACACGGCGGCGTGCATCAGGTCGGGATGGGCCTCCCACTGCTTCGTCGATCCTTCGAGGTCGGTGAAGAAGAACGCCACTCGCCCCATCGGCATCGGACGCCCGATGGTCGTCCGGGCGCGCGTCCGTCGACGAGCTTCAACTCGACGTGGTGTTGATGAAGCGCTTTCCATGTGCGCCCCTGTGGCGGTCTCGGTCCCGCACTTCGCGGGTGGCGCCCGAATGTAGCCCAGAGCGTGTGACGAACCCGGCGACGGTTGAGCGAGTGGGCGCAGTGCCGTTTGGATTCTGTCTGAAGTGACGCAGAAACTAGAACTCGTGCCTGTTTGATTTGACAGATATGTCGAACACATGTACGATAACAGGTTATGGACGACAGGACGGTGAATGCTCTCGAGGCACGTATGGCTGACCTGTGCGGCTCCTTGAACGTCCTGCACGCACAACTGGTCGCCGCCGTTGTCGAGGCCCTGGACGACGGGTTGTGGGAGCAGTGGGGGATCCGTTCACCCGAACATTGGCTGGCCTGGCAGACCGGGATGACACCCGGCGCGTGCCCGACAACTGGTCGACACCGCTCGGCGCACGTCGGAGTTGCCGGTGACGTTCGCGGCGTTTGCTGATGGCGAGTTGTCGGTCGATCAGGTCGTCACCGTGGCTCAGTACACGCCGGCGCACAACGATGCCGAAGTCTGCGAATTCGCCCGTTCGGCGACGGTCAATCAGTTGCGTCACGCGTTGTCGAAGTATGTCCATGTCATCGAACCGATCGCTGCGTCACCGACCGAGGCGAAGTTGTCCGGTGGTGATGTGCGTAACCAGTTGGTGCGGTTCGTCGATGAGGACAGCCGCTACCACTTGCATGTGAACGCGCCAGCCGATCAGGGTGAGATCATCAGCAAAGCGATCCGCGAAGCACGCGATGCCCTGTTTCTCGGCCGGTCACAAGGACGTGACGTGGTTGGAGGCGTTCGTCGAGGTCTGCAACCGCTCACTGGGCACGATCGTCAGCCCGTCGCGTCGCGACCGATACCGCACCTACCTGCATCTCAACACCGATGATACTGGTGGTCCGGCACAGGCATGGTTCAACGGCGGATCCTCGCTACCGGACTCGATCCGCGACGCGTTGTTGTGTGATGGGATCGTGCAACCGTTGTGGCACACCAACGGTGTCCCGGTCAACATCGGCCGAGCCCAACACATCGTCCCCGCCCACACCCGCCGCCTGATCCTCGATCGCGACCGTTGCTGCCTACGACCCGGCTGCAACGCGACCACCCACCTCGAGGTCCACCACCTGGTCCATTGGATCAACGGCGGCACCACTGACAGCTGCAATCTCGGCGGCCTCTGCCCCAGCGATCACGACGCCTTGCACCGCGGCGAATTCACCATCACCGGCAACGCCGACATCCCCGGCGATCTTGAAGTTCTACGACCGCCACGGCCGTTTGATCCCAGGAGTCGCCACACCCCACCCGCCGACCGGGCCCCCACCCAAACCGCCACCCGGCAAGAAATATCTCCACCCCACCGGCGAACGCTTCGACACCCGATGGTTCCAACTCACCGAAGCACCCGCCTGACGCGTGCAAGGATAAGCGCTCGCGGAGCGACACGAGCCCCGTCCTCGAGAGGCCCTGACGCCGTGAGACGTTACGTTAACACCGCCCAATCCACCCCTCCGACGGACGCTCGTCGCGCAAGGATGAAGGGATGTCCTCCGATTCGTTTGCCGTCGCTCGCGACGATCTCGAGCGGCTCGTTGCCTTGCGATCGCGGCAACGGCAGTGCTCCATCTCGTGGGGTGTCGTCTCCAGCGGCGAACTGGTGCTCACCGGTGGGCACGCGGCAGAGCCGGACCCGGTGCCGACGGATCGCACGATCTTCCGCATCGCCTCGATGACCAAGAGCTTCACGGCATCGTCGATCCTGCTGCTCCACGACAGGGGGCTGCTGCGGCTCGACGACGTCGTTGCCGACATCGCGCCCGAGTTCGCCGCAGTCATCGGCCCGACAGCCGACTCGCCGGCGATCACCGTGCGGCACCTGATGTCCATGGCCGGAGGGCTGGCGACGGACGACGTCTGGGCAGATCGACATCTCGACATGTCGGACGACGAGCTCGATCAACTACTGAGCAATGGCGCGACCTTCTCGTGGACGCCGCAGACGCATGGTGAGTACTCGAACGTCGGCTTCGCGATGCTGGGGCGGCTGATCCTTCGCCTCACCGGTCGTCGCGCCCAGGACTTCATCACCGACAACATCTTGCGACCGCTGGCAATGGATCGCACGACGTGGTTGCAGCCGTATCACGACGACTGGGCTCGTCCCTATGACGTCGTAGATGGCGCGCGTGCCGCCGACATCGCGCCGCTCGGCGACGGGGCGATCGCGCCGATGGGTGGACTGTGGTCGTGCGTCTCGGACCTGGCGAAGTGGGTGGCGTGGTTCGACGATGCGTTCCCGCCGCGCGACGATCCCGACGACGGGCCCCTGTGCAGAGCATCTCGACGGGAGATGCAGCATGTGCACACCGCGTTCCCGACTGCGCACACAGCGGCGGCCGGCGAAGGCGACGAGTCGGTGCCGGAACGCGTCGATGGAGGCGGCTACGGGTTCGGGCTCTTCGTGCGGCACGACACCCGCTTCGGCCACTTCGTGTACCACTCGGGAGGGCTGCCGGGGTACGGGTCGAACATGCGCTGGCTTCCCGGACAGCGGCGTCGGCGTGATCGCACTCGGCAACGCCACGTACACGCCGATGTCGGTGATGGCGCGGCGGATGCTGGAGATCCTCGACGACCACGGACTGATCCCTGCCGACCCGCCTCGGCCCAGTCGCGGCGCTGCTCGACGCCGCGCAGCGCCTCGCCGTGCTCTTGTCGGATTGGTCGGAGGACGGTGCCGACGCGCTGTTCGCCGACAACGTCGCCCTCGACGAATCGCTCGAACGCCGTGCCCGGAAAGCAACGGCCGCAGTTGCTGCGCACGGCTTCCTGATCGTCGACGAAGTGGCGGCTGTCACACCGATGCGCGGCCAGGTGACGATGCGCCATGCGGATGGCACTGCGCACCGGATCGATCTCGAGCTCTCGCCGCAAGTACCGCCGCGAGTTCAGCTCTATGACGACGCCGACGGAGAGGGAGAGGGGTAGGGATTCGGCCGATCTCGCCCTACCCTAAACAAGTCCGCAGTTCGAGCCGCATGAGGTCGTGTGTGAAGTTCAAAAAGGGCGACACCGTCATTTACCCCCAGCATGGCGCGTGCATCGTGCAGGGAACCAAGAAGATGGAAGCTTTCGGTTCCACGCAGGAGTATTTGATCCTGCGTACGGTCATCAACGAGATGACCCTGTCGGTGCCGACGTTGAAGACCGATGAGGTTGGCGTTCGCCCACCGGTCAATGCCGACGAATTGGAAGACCTGGTTTCCGTGCTGTCGAAGCCGGATCCCCGCGTGCCCTCCAACTGGAGCCGGCGGTTCAAGAACCACCAGGAGAAGTTGAAGAGCGGCGACGTGTACCAGGTGGCCGAGGTCGTCCGAAACCTTGCTGCGCGTAACCGCGACGCATCGTTGTCGGCCGCCGAGCGCACCATGTACGACCGGGCCCGGATCAACCTCATCAGCGAGATCGCGCCGGCGTTGCGCGTCAGCGCCGAGGATGCCGAGAAGTACCTCGACGAGGCGTTGGCCAAGGGCGTGCTGAAGCCGGCCAAGGAAGTCAAGAAGAAGGCCTGAGCCCTCTCCTCGTCACGTGCTCAGCGCGTGCGCGGCATCACGATGAACGGCCACGGTGACGGAACCTGGCCGACCGGCACTTCGATCACGACGGGTCCGTCGTGCGCCATCGCCGTGCGCAATGCGTCGCCGAGCTCGTGTGGCCCATAGGCGCGCAGCCCGAGGCAGCCGAAGCTCTTGGCGAACGCGACGATGTCGGGATTGACCAAGGTCGATGCGATCGTTCGCTCGGCACCGAACCGCTCCTGCTGGATCCGGCGCACGTTGCCGTAGGCACTGTCGTTGAACACGACCGTGATCGCCCGGATGCGATGCTGCACGGCACTGGCCAGTTCGGTCGCGGTGAACAGGAACCCGCCGTCGCCGGTGATCGTCACGACGACGCGATTCGGAGCGCCGGCCTTGGCCCCGATTCCCGTCGCGGTCCCCGCGCCGAGGGTGCCGGCGAAGCCTGACGACAAGAACGTTCGAGGCTGGTTGAACTGGTAGGCGAAGTGGGCGACGAACGTCATCTGGGTGACGTCCTCGACGAGGATCGCGTCGTCGGGCAGGGCGTCGTGGATGGCGGCGAGGTAGGAGAGTTGCGGCTCGAGGTACGCGATGTCGGCGAAGAACTCGGCACGTTGTGCTTCGAGTTCTGCCCGGCGGTTGGGTCGCTGCACATCGGCGAGTCGCTCGAGCAGCAGCGGTACGACTTCCGCCGCGTCGCCGTGGATGCCGAGCGCGCCGATCTCGTGGCGATCGAGCTCGTCGACATCGGTGTTGATCTGAACGAGGTTCACACCGTCGGTACCCCACTGCAGCAACGGGAACTCGACGCGCGAGCCGATGCCGAGCACGAGATCGACGTCGGCCCACATCCTGTGAGCGAGACCCATCGGCACGAAGAGTGGATTCGCTTCGTCCATCACGCCGTGTCCCATACGTCGCGTCGACACCGGCGCTTGTAACAGTTCGGCAAGTTGCCGAACGGCGGGCGACGCGTCCTGCGCGCCAGTGCCGACCCAGATCAGTGGATTGGATGCTGCACGGAGTTTGTCGGCGGCCGCGTCGACGGCATCGAGATCGATCGTCGGCATCGTGCGAACGCCGGCACCAACCGAGCCGGGCGCCGGTTTCGCCCATAGGTCGGCCGGTACTTCGATTGCGACGGGACGAGGCGTGCCGGACACCAACGCGTCGAACGCCTCTTGGATCTGATCGGCTGCAGTAGTCGTTTCACGAATGATCGCGGCGTGTTTGGTGACCTGTCGCAGAACGGCCGGCTGGTCGTCGAGCTCGTGCAACACGCGGTAGCCCTTGCCGAGCAGAGGGGAGTGAATCTGTCCGACGATCGCCAGCACGCGGGCACCTCCACCGCACGCGCTCGACAATCCCGCGGCCGCGTTCAGCATTCCGGGCCCCGGCACGACACACATCGCGGTCGGTCGACCGGTTGCCTGGGCGGCACCCAACGCCATGTACGCGCATCCTTGTTCGTGGCGCGTGACGATCACTTCCAACCAGTCTCGAGCGTCGACGACGGCATCGAAGAACGGGTCGTTCTGCACCCCTGGAAGGCAGAACAGTTGACGGATTCCGGTCGCCTTCATCCCATCGAGGATGTGGTGAGCGATGCTGCGGTCTCCGTCTCTGGGCATCGTGTGATCGTAACTACAGTGCATCGCCATGACCGGACGAACCGAAGTGAGTCGTGAAGATCTCGAGCGCGATATCCGTGGCGGTGAGATCGATACGGTGCTGATGGTCTTCCCTGATCTGCAAGGACGGCTCACCGGCAAGCGGACGACAGGACGGTTCTTCCTCGAGTCGGTCGCCGACGCCGGCACGGAGAACTGCGACTACCTGATCGCCTGCGACATGGACAACAACCCGGTGCCGGGCTACAAGTTCACCAGCTACGAGCAGGGGTACGGCGACATGCTGGCGCGCGCCGACTGGAACACCGTCCGGCGGATTCCGTGGGTCGAGAAGACCGCGATGATCATGTGCGATCTGTTCGACGTCGACACCGATGAGCTCGTCGAGGTCGCGCCGCGCACGATGCTGCGACGTCAGGAGGAAGCCGCGGAAGCGTTGGGGTTTCTGCCGATGGTGGCCAGCGAGATCGAGTTCTACCTGTTCCAGGACACCTACGACGAGGCGTATGCGAAGGGCTATCGCGACCTCAAGCCGCACTCGCCGTGGCTCGAGGATTACCACATCCTGCAGACGACCAAGGACGAGTACATCCTCGGCGCGATTCGCCGCGGGCTCGAGGCGGCGGGTGTGCCGGTGGAGTTCTCCAAGGGCGAGGCGGGCCGTGGTCAGCACGAGATGAACCTCGACTACACGACAGCGGTCGAGATGGCCGATCGCAACAGCGTGTACAAGACAGCGGCGAAGGAGATCGCGCACCTGAACGGTCGCTCGGTCAGCTTCATGGCCAAGTACGACTTCAACGACACCGGTTCGTCGTGCCACGTCCACTCCAGCCTGTGGTCTCCCGATGGCAAGAAGGCGATGTTCGACGATCACCACGGCCCGCATGGGATGAGCGAGACGTTCCAGCACTACCTCGCCGGACTCATCGCCACCGCGCAGGAGTTCAGCTTGCTGTGGGCGCCGACCGTCAACAGCTACAAGCGGTTCCAGCCGGGGTCATGGGCGCCGACGGGAATCGGTTGGGGCGTCGACAACCGCACGCTCGGCTTTCGCAAGGTCGGCCACGGCAAGGGCTGTCGGGTCGAGTGCCGCATCCCCGGCAGCGACGCCAACAGCTACTTCGCCTTCGCCGGCCAGATCGCCGGCGGCCTCTACGGGATCAAGAACAAGCTGCCGCTGGAGGAGCCGTTCATGGGGAACGGTTACGAGGCGACTGACATCGGCCGCATCCCGTGGAACCTGCCCGACGCGATCGCACTGTGGGAAGGCTCGTCGATCGCCAAGGAGTGCTTCGGCGAGGACGTCCATCACCACATCCTGACGATGGCGAAGGGGGAGTGGCTGGCGCGAACCAGTCGGTCACCGATTGGGAGCTGCGCCGCTACTGGGAGCGCATCTAGAGTTCTTGACGTGCCGCACTGGTAGCGGCCTCCGATTCGAACTCACGTCTTCTGGAGGCTGTGTCATGCCCGAAATTCGCCCCTTCCTTCGTCAGGATCGCGAGCAGCTGACCGATCTGGTCAATGCCCACGTGAAGGCGGTGATCCCTGGTTGCTCGGTGCCCGTCGCGACGTTGCTGAGCCAGATGGAGCGCGACCCTGGCGAGTACATCGTCGATCCGTGGGTGATCGAGCGCGAGACCTGGGTCGCGATCGAGGAAGACCGACTGGTCGCCGCGGTGCATCTGCACCGGTACGGCGGCGACGCGGCGGTCGGTCCAGCATTGCGTGACGCCGCGGCGATCAACTGGCTCGTGTGCTGGCCCGCGAACCTCGACGCCGGTAGCGACCTGATGCGCCACGCGGTGCAACGGCTCGATCGTTGGAGGCCACGGATCACTGTCGTCGACATGTCGCTGCCGGCTCCGCTCGTGTACGGCATTCACGACGCATGGCCGCACCTCGACATGTTGGTCCGCGAAGCCGGGTTCTCCGATGCCGACGGGCGGACGGAGCTGCAGTTCGTGATCGCGTTGGATGCGCTCGCCGCGCCGGGCGAGCCGCCGATCGACGGGTTGACGCTGCGGCGCAGGCTGCACGAGTTCGGTGCGGCGTTCGCCGCGATGTTGAACGGTCGCGAGGTCGGGTTGCTCGAGGTCGACGACGACTTCACCCGTCACGGCTCGATGCTGCGCAACGACGGTTGGGCCGACATCAGCAACGTCGGCGTCGTCGAGGAATCGCGAGGCGTTGGTGTCGCCAGTTGGCTGTTGCGTCACGCCGCCGCGTGGTTGCGGATGGGCGGTAGCCGCAACCTCGTCAGCTACCTCGGCGACGACGAGGTCGAATCGCCGCTGCACGCCTGGCACGTGGCGAACGGCTTCACCGAACTGAACCGAACCCGCCGCGGATGGACCCGCACCCCGTGACGTGGATGGACGGCGAGAAGCGCCGGTCAGACGGCAGCGAGGAGGGTGGTCACTGCGGCGGCGATTCTGAAGCGGATCTCCGGGTCGCCGATCACCCCATCGCTCGCGACCGCGTCGCGATGGACGGGGATGCGCACGCATGCGGCATCGATCAATTTTGCGCCGGTGTAGCGCAACACGGTGGTCAGCGACTCGTGCGTCGCAGTGGCGCCCGAGGTGGTGGAGATGTTGATCCAGGCTGTCGGCTTCTCGGAGATCTCGACGCCGCCCACGGTCCAGTCGAGCAGGTTCTTCAACGACCCTGGCATCGCACCGGCGTACTCGGGCGTCGAGAACAGGATCGCGTCGGCGTCGGCGATGTGAGCGCGCAGGTCCGCAACCGCGGGCGGCAGCGGATCCTCATCGTCGTCGGGATTGAAGTGAGGCAGCCGCCCCATGCCGTCGTACGGATCGGCCTCGACATCCGACGGCAACAACGATGCGACGGTTCTCAGCAACGCCTCGTTGGTCGACCCCGAGCGCAGGCTTCCGCAGACCAATAGCAATCGCCGCGTCACACCGATCAGCTCCGTGCCCGGTACAGGTCGCGCAGCAATGCGATCTCGGCGCCGTGGTGGATCACTTCGCGTTGCGCGTGAATCGCGAGGGCAAGGTTCGTGTGCTCGGCATACGGGCCCCATGCCGGCCCGAGCAGCTGTCCACACACCGTCGTCGCCCCAATCGACGACTCCGGCCCGAAACACATCCCACGCCGCGGCGAGCATCGACTGCGCCTCGTTGGCAGTGTGCACCCACTCGAGCCCGCTGAGTCCCGTGCCGGTTGCGCCGAACAGTCGGGACGAGTAGCTGTCGAGGCAATCGACAGCGATGTGCCAGCAACGCCAAGCGATCGTCGTGACAGGTGCGGGTACAGGATCGGGGTCGGCCCAGTCGGCGACCGTTCGTCCCTCGGCGTCCTCGCGGACCGTCCAACAACTCGTCGTCGGTTCCCACATGTACTCGTCGTCGGCGATGCCGGCCAGTCGTTCGAGCAATGGGTTCCAGGCGTTGTCGAGGCCCTCGAGGATCACCGCCGACAGGTTCACGCCGGTCGCCACATCGTCCACGCCGGCGGCCCATCCGGCTCGAGCCGGAACTCGTGAGTGACCGCGAATCCCAACGATTCGTAGAACCCGATCGTCGTCGGGTTGGTCGTTTCGAGATGCACCCCGAGACCCGTCGACGATGTCGAGTCGAGGCCGAGTTGGATCAGCTGCTTGCCGAGCCCGTGCCCCTGATGGTCGGGAGCCACCGCGAGGAAGTGGAGGTACGCGAACGAACCTTCGGGGCGAGCAGCTGCGAAAGCGCGCAGTCCTTGGCCCAGCGCTCGCTGCCGGTCCGCACCGACGATGGCACCGAGCAGACCCGGTAGCGACGGGAGCTCAGGGAACGGAAGTGGCCCCACGTCGAGACGCACATCCGGGTCGGGGAAGATCCAGCGAAACATCGGGTCATCGACGAAGGCTTGCGTCAGCACCCGCCGTACCGCGATGGAGTGTGCAAGGAGGGGTTGCGGCACCCCGTCGACGCTAATTCAGGCAGCGTGACAATGAGTACGACGCAGGCTGTCCCAGTCCTCATCGGTGAGGAGCAGCGGGCAGCGGTCGAGGGTGCGGGTGGCGATCAGCACCATGTGGTGCCCCTCGAGGTCGAGGTGGCCCTGGAGGTGATGATCAACGTCCCACGCGACTTCCGGCAAACGGTTCGAGCCGAGCACTTCGGCAAGGTGCCGGACGGCCAGATCGTGGGCCTCTTCATCGTTCAGTCGAGTTGCAGTTTCCATCTTGACTCTCCCGCCTTCTCAGGCGCCGGCGGGGGGTGCCGGCGCTCGAGAGGTTCCCGTTGCTACGAGTATCGGTATTGATCGCTCATCGATCAAGCGAAGTGACCCGAAATAGGTCACCCGCACTAGTGGAGTGTTACCCACACGGCACAAATACAAGACTCGGCCCCTCGGAGACGTGACTACCGTCGCACCACATGACACTGAGGTTTCACGAGATATCCGAGTCGAGGCACCGAGTTCTCAACCCGTTCACTGTCGAGAAGCTTCGTTTGCTGGGTCACATCTGCGTCGGTGATCGCGCCGGTGAGCGTGCTCGACCTGTGCTGCGGCAAGGCCGAGATGTTGTGCACGTGGGCTGTCGACCACGACGTCACGGGGGTCGGCGTCGACATCAGCGAGGTGTTCCTGGCGGCTGCTCGCGAGCGAGCCGACGAACTGCACGTCGCCGATCGCATCGAGTTGGTCCATGCCGAGGCCGCGAAATACGCGGGTCAGCTCGACTCGACGTTCGACGTCGTCAGCTGCATCGGGGCGACGTGGATCGGTGGTGGATTGATCGGCACGCTGGATCTCATGCGGCCCCGCGTCGCGGACGGAGGGCTCGTGGTCGTGGGCGAGCCCTACTGGGTCGATGCACTGCCCGAAGATCTCTCGGTGACGGGTGTCGAGCACGCCAGCGAGTACGCGTCGTTGGTCGACACGCTCGACCGAATCGAATCCGCCGGATTCGAGCTGGTGGAGATGGTGCTCGCGAACTCCGACGATTGGGACCGGTACGTCGCGGCACAGTGGATGACCGTCGCCGATTGGTTGGTCGCGAATCCGGACGACCCTGATGCCGCCGAGATCCGACAGTGGATTCGCGATGGACAACGCAGCTACCTCGCAGTCGATCGTCGCTACTTCGGGTGGGGGGTGTTCGTCATGCGGGTTTGAGGCGCGCGGTAGGCGGGAACCACTCATCAGTGGGAAACGACCTGAAGGAACACCCGATGCGAATCGATCCGCGATCCCACCGACTTGCCAGTGCGTTCGCTGTGCTGTGCACCTCCGGCCTGATCGTCAGTTGCGGCAGCGACGGCTCGACACCGTCCGACAACTCCACCGACAAGCCGTCGGTCGTCGTCGATTCCGTGCTCGTAGAAGACACGACCCCGGTGGTGGGAACCGAACCCGTAGGGCAGCCGGCCAATCCGTAGTCTCCCGAATCCGTAGTATCGGGGCATGACGTACAGCCTGACAGGGGCGACCATTCCGCGCTTCAGCCCCGATGTTTCGGCCGAGCAGATCAGTGCCGGGTTGCGCGACCACGGTGTGGTGATCATCGAGCGATTGGCCGACGCGGAGCTGTGCGATCGGATCCGAGCCGAGCTCGAACCATGGCTCGTCGAAACGCCGACCGGAGGCGATGACTTCGCTGGGCACAACACGCGGCGAACCGGCGCACTGTTGACGCGCTGTCCTTCGAGCGTCGCGATGGTGGCCCATCCGTTGATCCTCGACGTCGTCGACCAAACGTTGTGGGCGAAGAAGACGACCTACCAGTTGCACCTCACTCAGTCGATCGCCGTCGGGCCCGAGTCGCCCTCGCAGATGCTGCATCGCGATCACTGGTGCTTCGACTTCTTCCCGTTCCCTCCCGATGTGGATGTCGAGGTCGCCAGCATCTGGGCGCTCGACGATTTCACTGCCGAGAACGGGGCGACGCGCGTCGTGCCCGACAGCCATCGCGAACCGCACGGTGCACGATTCGCTGACAGCGACTCGGTGCCGGCAGAGATGCCGCGCGGTTCGATCGTGTTGTACCTCGGCTCGACCTTCCATGGCGCCGGCGCGAATCAGCAGCGACGACGTGCGGATCGGGATCAACATCGACTACGTGTTGGGTTGGCTGCGCCAAGAAGAGAACCAGTACCTCTCGTACACGCTCGACGAGGTTCGCCAGTTTCCCGAGCGAGTGCAACGACTGCTCGGGTACGAGGTCGCCGCGTACGCGTTGGGATACATCGATGGTGGTCGAAGCCCGATGGAACTGCTCGACCCCGCCCGAGCGGGCGCGCAGAGCTTCGAACCCGGCTGACCGAGATCGAGCACGCGCGAGTCACACGGTGAATTCGACCAGCACCGGCAGATGGTCGCTGAGTTGGTGCCATGGCTCGCCGCCGTCGGGGACGAGCTGCGACGTGACTGTCGCTGACTCCGGGATGAGCACGTAGTCGAGGCGCTGGTAGGGAGCGATCGACGGACTGCTGAAGTCGCCGCCCGGGTCGACCAGATCCCACCGCGCCGAACTCGCGGATCACCTCCACCTCGTCGACCGCGTTGAGGTCGCCGGCGACCACCGCGGGACGGCGATCGCCGATCAACGCGACGACGCGGTGCGCCTGGGCGATGCGCTCGTCGGCGTCGTGAGAAGCGAGGTGCGTGTTGATCGATCCGCAGCACGGCAGCGTCGTTCGCAGCGTGTCAACGTCGCGGCCATGGCAACTCGATGCCGATGGGTCCATGTCGAGACGCCGGGTGAGATCGTGATGGTCACCAGTTCACTGACCGCATGCGGCGTAGCGATCGCGAGACCCTCGGCGCGCCACCACACCAGCGGGGTGTACGGGTAGTGCTTTCGAGTCCACACGACCTTCCATCCGAGCCGTCGGGCGAGGCTGCGCGCTTGGCGGTGTCGGATCTCCTGAACGGCGACGACGTCGGGTGCGTAGCTCGCCATCACCTCGCCGATGACGTCGATGTTCGGCCGATGCGAGCCCAAGATGTTCCACGTCAGCACACGCCAGGTCGTCATTGGGTCTCCAGTTTGGCCTGTGCACTACCGTAGGCCGCCATGAGTCGTCTGGCCGGGAAAGTGGCACTGATCACGGGCGCATCGTCGGGCTTGGGTCGCGTCGGAGCCGAGTTGTTCGCAGCACGACGGAGCACAGGTCGTCATCGCCGACCTCACCGATGGCGACGACGCTGTCGAGGCGATTGCCGCGGCCGGTGGCGAGGCAACGTACGTGCGTTGCGACGTGACTGACCCGGCGTCGATCGAGTCTGCGGTGCAACATGCGGTCGAGACGTTCGGCGGTTTGCACGTGCTGTACAACAATGCCGGCGTCATGTTGGGCGACGACGACAACCCGGTGACGACATCGATCGAGACCTATCAGAAGACGATGGACATCAACGTTCTCGGCGTCCTGTTGGGATGCAAGTACGCGATCCCGGCGATGCTGGATTCGGCGAAGCAGTCGGGAGAATCCGGCTCGATCATCAACGTCGCCTCGTTCGTCGCGCACATGGGTGCGGCCACACCGCAGGTCGCATACACGGCGTCGAAGGGTGCCGTGCTGGCGATGACACGTGAGATCGCGGTGATCTACGCACGGCAGGGAGTTCGTGCCAACGCGTTGTGCCCTGGGCCGATCATGACCCCGCTGCTGGCCAAGTTCCTGTCGGACGACGAGAAGCGAAACCGGCGGCTCGTGCACATCCCGATGGGACGTTTCGGCGAGCCTGGCGAGATCGCCAACGGCGCGCTGTTCCTCGCATCCAACGAATCCAGTTGGATGACCGGCCAGTCGCTGATCATCGACGGCGGCATCACCGCCGCGTACGTCACTCCCGAGTGACCCCGAGGTGAACCCGATGCTGCACGGAGCCGACAGCGCAGTCGGCGATCTCGACCGAGCGCGCCGTGGCGTGGATCAAGCAGCGTCTTGCCAACTCGCCGGTCGGCGTGATCGGCGACAAGCCCAGCCTCGATGCCGCCCTCGCCGGTTCCGTCACCGATGCCGGGCTCGGGCTCGATCTGGCGTGGCAGCGCTTCGAGAACGTCGTCGCGCCGAACAACATCGGTCTCGACAGCGAACGCTTCCTTGCGTTCATCCCGCTGTCGCCGTCGGTCGCTTCGGTGTGGATGGACACCATCGTCGTCGGCGGCGAACTTCTCCGCCGAGTCGTGGTTGGAGGGTGCCGGCGCGGTGGCGGCGGAGAACCAGGTGATCGATCTGCTCTGCAGGGCCGCCGGCATGCCGGAGGGTGCGGCCGGCTGCTTCATGAGCGGCGGTTCGATCGGCAACCTGTCGGCGCTTGCAGTCGGCCGGCAACGCGCCGCGGGCCGGCCATACGTCGCGGTCGCCGACACTGCGCATGCCTCGGTCGACAACGCACTCCACCTCCTCGGCCTCGAGTCGCTGGTCGTGCCGACCGGGCCCGATTGCCGTCTCACCGGTGAAGCGCTGACGGCGACGATCGGCGACCGGCGCGACGTCGGCATCATCGTCGCTGCGGGCGGGTCGACCAACGCCGGTGTCATCGACGACCTCGACGGCTGCGCCGACGTCGCTGCGGAGATCGGCGCCTGGTTCCACGTCGACGGCGCGTACGGGCTCGCCGCCCTGCTGCTGCCGGAGTTGCGCGAACGTTTCGCCGGGCTCGAGCGTGCCGACTCGTTCATCGTCGATCCGCACAAGTGGCTGTTCGCCACGGCGGGCTCGTGCGCGTTGGTGTACCGCGAGCCATGGCTGGCTCGGGAGGTCCACACGCAGCACGGGCCGTACATCGACGTGCTGCGCACCGGCGACGACGCATACAACCCGTGCGACCTCGGCTACCAGCTGACACGCCGAGCCAGTGGGTTGCCGATCTGGTTCGCGCTCGCGCTGCACGGCGTCGACGCACATCGCGCAGGCGATTCGGCGTGGCCTGCAGATGGCGACGGCGATGGCCGACGCGCTCGACGCCGAGCCGTCGACGGAGCTGATCATGCGGCCCGAGCTCGGAGTCGTGCTGTTCCGACGCGACGGATGGGGCAGCAGCCGAGTGGAAGGCGTGGGCGACGAACCTGCTGCACGCCGGAACAGCGTTCGTCGCACCATCGACCTACAAGGGCGAGCCCGTCGGTCGACTGGTGTTCATGCATCCGCGCACGCCGGAATCCATCATCGACGAGTTGATGCTCAGCTTGAGAGTGTGACCCTGCCGGTCGCCACCGCGATCGTCGCTCGCAACGAAGGCTGCGGACCCTCGTCGAGGTCGACATCGTCGCCGATCCCGATGATGTCGAACGCGGTCTGGAGCACATCGGCATCGGGGTGGACCACGACGAGCCGGACGAGCTGCACAGAGGCCGGCAGCGTGTCGGTCGGGTGCGAGGACTCGCCCCAATCGATCATGAACGGCAAGGCCATGCCGAACCGGCCGGTGAGCTGTGGGAACGTCAGCTTCCACTCGAGCAACACCCCGTCGGGCCGGCGCCGGGACATCGCCGCCACTTCTCCGATTTCGATTCCGGCAGCACGAGCCTCGACGATGATCTCGTCGAGCGGTCGCCGCGGTCGGACGCACCAGGCGACCAATGACGGCCGGGCGAGGCCGTCGATGCCGAATGGTCGTGGACCGTCAGGTGCAGGCTGGGTCGGGTCAGGCCCGATCACCTCGAGATAGGTGGCGCCGCCGAGCCCGAGCAACTCGTTGTACGTGCCGTGGCCGACGTGGTGCCCTCCCGGCGTCGGCGCGACGCCCAGCATCTGCGTGACGTCGGCGGATGCACTCGGCAGATCCCGGGAGGCGAAGACGAGGTGGTCGATCATCGCTCCATCCTCGCGGATGCGAACGGGTGAACGCTCGTGATCTCGTGACCGGCAAGACTGGACCGATGAGTTCTGTCGCATTCGTCGGGCTCGGCGTGATGGGCGCGCCGATGGCCCGCCACCTCGCCGCTGCCGGCCACCAAGTCACCGTGTACAACCGCACCCCCGAGAAGTCGCTGGCATGGGTCGCGCTCTACGGCAACCGTGCTGCGCCGACGCCACGCGAGGCGGCCGAGGGTGCCGAGTTCGTGATGATGTGCGTCGGCAACGACAACGATGTGCGCGAGGTGGTCTACGGGCCCGACGGTGTGCTGTCGGGTGCCGAAGCCGGCGCCGTGTTGGTCGACCACACGACGGCGTCGGCGGAGGTCGCTCGCGAGCTCGCGGAGGCGGCGGCCGAGTTCGGCGTCGGCTTCGTCGACGCACCGGTGTCCGGTGGTCAGGCGGGCGCCGAGAACGGGCAACTGACGATCATGTGCGGCAGCGACGACGAGGCGTTCTACGAGTTGGCCAAACCGATCATGGGTGCGTACGCCAAGGCGTGCTCGCTGATGGGCCACGCCGGCTCCGGGCAGCTGACCAAGATGGTCAATCAGATCTGCATCGCCGGAGTGGTGCAGGGCTTGGCAGAAGGGATCAACTTCGCGCAGAAGGCCGGGCTCGATCCCGACCAGGTCGTCGACGTCATCAAGTACGGCGCGGCGCAGAGTTGGCAGATGGAGAACCGTGGTCGAACCATGGCGGCCGGCGAGTTCGACTTCGGCTTCGCGGTGGAGTGGATGCGTAAGGATCTGGCGATCGTCCTCGACGAAGCGAAGCGCAGTGGAGCGCGCCTGCCGATGACTGCACTGGTCGATCAGTTCTACGCCCAGGTGATCGCTCGCGGCGGCAAGCGCTGGGACACGTCGAGCCTGATCCATCTCCTGGCGAACGACTGACAGTTCGGGTAACGCGGCTGGGCGACCCTTGGATTCGGGCCGTTAGCCTGGCGTCATGAGCGATTGGAACACCCAGATCATCGATGAGTTCCGTGCCAACGGTGGCAAGGTCGGCGGCCAGTTCGAAGGAGCGCCGCTGTTGCTGCTCCACACGACCGGCGCCAAGTCGGGTCAGGCCCGAGTCAACCCGATGATGTACCAGGCCGACGGCGACAACTACGCCGTGTTCGCATCGAAGGCCGGCGCGCCGACCAACCCCGACTGGTACCACAACCTGCTGGCGAATCCACGGGCGTCCATCGAGGTCGGCGACACCACGGTCAGCGTCATCGCGAAGGTGGCCGAAGGCGACGATCGCGAGCGCCTGTGGTCGCGTCAGAAGGAGCTGTACCCCGGCTTCGCCGACTACGAGGCGAAGACCACTCGCGAGATCCCGGTCATCGTCCTCGAACCGACGCAGTGACCGCGGCGACCATCGACGCTCCGACTGTCGAGGCGATCCGCGCCAACCGTGCACGCCTCGGTGATCTCGTCGTCACGACACCCATTCGGCAGCTCGTCGACGACGCGCTTGCTGTCGCCGTCGGCGAGTCGACAGACGTGTGGCTGAAGGAGGAGCTGTTCCAGCGAACGGGCAGCTTCAAGCCACGCGGTGCGCTGTCGGTGATGCTCGATCTCGATGCCGAAGAGTTGGCCCGCGGCGTCACCGGCGTCTCGGCCGGCAACCACGCGATCTCGCTCGGCTACTCGGCGCGAATGTTGGGGACCACCGCGACAGTCGTCATGCCCAAGACCGCGAATCCGTTTCGGGTTCAGGTGTGCCGCGAGTACGGCGCAACCGTCGTGCTGGTCGACGACGTGCACGAGGCGTTCGACCGGGTGAGGCAGATCGAGGCAGACGAGGGGCGTACGTTCGTCCATCCCTACGAAGGCCCGAAGACCGCACTGGGGACCGCGTCGGTCGGCATGGAGTTCATCGATCAGGTTGCTGCTGCAGGAACCACCCTCGACGCGGTGATCGTCGCGGCAGGAGGTGGGGGATTGACGGGCGGCGTGGCGTGCGCGGTGAAGCAGATGAGCCCGTCGACCGCCGTGTACGTGGTCGAACCGGAGGGTGCCGACAGCTTGAGCCGCAGCTTCAAGGCAGGGTCACCGCAGGCGATCGAGGCGGTTCGAACGATCGCCGACTCGTTGGGCGCACCGCGTTGCGAGCCCTACTCGTTCGCGCTCAACCAGCAGTTCGTCGACGAGGTCGTGTTGGTCGACGACGAGCAGATCCGCGAGGCGATGCGACTGACGTTCCGGGCCGCGAAGCTGGCGGTCGAGCCCGCCGGCGCTGCGGCGCTCGCTGCGCTGATGTACCCCTTGCGCGACCGTCTCGACGGGCAACGAGTCGGCTTGGTCGTGTGTGGAGCGAACATCGATCCGGAGACGTTCAGCAAGCAGATCGCCGCCTCGTAGGCACAGCCGTCAGGCCGACAGGTCCTTGTAGAAGACGATGGTGTCGACGAAGCCGCCCTGCGGCCACAACGCGTAGCCGGGGATCACGCCGACGCGTTTCCAGCCGAGCCGTTCGTAGAGCCGCTCGGCCGAGTCGCTCGCAGTGTCGAGCACCAACAACGTCTTGCCCGACTTCGCGGGCAGCCGACTCGGCGGCCAGCATCAGCGCCTCGGCGATGCCACGTCGTCTCGCGTCGCGGTGCACCAGCATCTTGGAGATCTCGCCGCGGTGTGGTTGGTTCTCAGGTGCATTCAACACCACCTGCACGGTGCCGACGATTCTTCCGGTGACGTCATCCAGGGCGACCTGCACCACGCGCTCGCCAGTCGCGGCGCTGTCGAGCGCGCCCATCCAGAACGCTTCGGCGCGTTCGCGATCGAACGGCAGCATGAACCCGACCGACGCGCCGCCCTCGACGCAGTCGACGAGCACGTCGGCGAGCCCCGCTGCATCGTCGCGCGTCGCCGGTCTGATCGAGACCCGATCGCTCACGAGGCCGTGGCGAGCTCTGCGCGAGCACGTTCTGTGAGCGTCTCGAGGACTCGACGGGCAACGACGAGATCATCCTGGGGAAGGTCGCGGTAGAGACGTTGCGTGATCTCGGTGATCCCATCGCTGATCCGTAGGTACTTCGCGGTTCCGTCGACAGTCAGGCGCACAGCGCCGTCGATCGTCACGAGTGATTCGACGACAAGTGCATCGATTGCTGCACCGGCCTCGAATCCGTCGATTCGCAGCCCGGTGACGAGTTGCTCGACCAGCGCGTCGACGGTGGTTTCGCGCTGTGCTGCCTCTGCCTGGGCAGCGAGGTTCAGTGCTACCCACTGCACGAACGGGGTGTCGGTCTCGGCCAGGAGCAGTTCGAGCACGGCACGGGTGGCGCGCTCTGCTTGTCCGATGACCTGTCCGTTGAGGGTTGGTGCTTGTGTCATTGGTGGTTTCCTTTGGTGTTGTCGGCCTCCGGGTGCGGCGGCGCGGTGAGCAATCGCTGCATCGTGGTGATGAACTGCTTCGTGTTCTTGCTGTCGAGCCCGCCGAGCGGCTCGGTGAGCTGGTCCTGCAGGTCGCGCACGACGACAACGGCCTTGTCGATCACTTCGACTCCCACGTCGGTGAGGGAGAGTTCGACGGCCCTCGAGTCCATCGGGTGTTTGGCGCGGGTGACCAGGCCGTTGCGCTCGAGCGTGGCGATCAGCTTCGACACGAAGATCGCATCGAGCCCGGTGTACTCCGCGAGCTCTCGTTGGCTCGGCCGGTCCCCGGCATTTGTCATGGCTCGTAGCGAACCGAGGAGGGAATACTGAGCGTGCGTGAGCCCCAACGGCGTAACCGCTCGGTCGACGGCGGCCTGCCATTTCATCGCCAACCGCCACAGCAGGGCGCCCGGTGTTGGATGATAAGAGGCTGTCACGAGGGATACTCTACGCGGCAATGGTAGCCATGGCAACTATAAATTTGACGATACATTCGTGGGCGATGTCGCGACGGAAGCATCTGCCCGATGACTGGGAAGCCATCGTTCAACGATGCGTCGCGTACTGGAAGGTGCTCGCTCCCCACGAGCAGCAACGCCTCGCAGAGCTCGGTGAGCACCTCGTGGTCCACAAGCGGTGGGAGGCTGCGAACGGCTTCGACCTGACCGACGAGGTCGTCGTGACGATCGCGATGCAAGCTGCCGTATTGATTCTCGGTCTCGATGTCGACTACTTCTCCAAGGTCACCTCGATCATCGTCCACCCGAGCACGTTCGCGATTCCAGGGCCTCGGGCGACTGCGGTACGGGGGATGGTCGACACCGGGGTGCGCCCGTTGCTCGGGGAGGCTCACCACGACCGTGGACCGATCCTGTTGGCATGGGACCAGGTTCGCCGAGGCGCTCGGCACCGCGGGCGCGGCCACAACGTCGTGCTGCACGAGTTCGCCCACAAGATGGACATGCTCGACGGTGTGGTCGATGGGACGCCGTTGATGCCCGACCAATCCGCGCTCGATCGCTGGATCGAAGTGTGTGCCGAAGAGTTCGAACTGATGCGCCGCGGCGAGGCCGGTCCGTTGCTCGACGACTACGGCGCGACTGATCCCGGCGAGTTCTTCGCGGTCGCGACCGAGGTGTTCTTCGATCGACCGGTCGACCTCCGCGAGACGAAGCCGCAGCTGTACGAGGTGCTGGCCGGCTACTACCGCCAGGATCCAGCCGCGCGCGAGCCGGCGCCGACGATCAGCTGATTCGGATGGCGGGGAAGACTCCATCGTGCGCCGCCAGAACGACGCGTGAAAGGTTCCGACGTGTTTGCTCGACGGCCCGCTCGCCGATCACCGTGCTCCACTCCGATTCCAGATCGCGGTAGATCGACTCGACCGCGGCGAGCAGCTGATGTCCGCGATCGACCAGCTCGACACTGCGCACTCTGGCGTCGTCGGTACCAGGCGAACGTCGCACGTAGCCAGACGCTTCCATGGCGTCGATCAACTTCGACACGGCTTGCTTACTGACGCCCAGCAACGACGCCAGCTCGGTCGAGGTCGTCGATCGGTCGCGTGTGGCCAGCAGGACGAAGCCGTAGGCGGGCCGCACGTCCGTCCATCCCGCCTCGCGCAGACGGATGTGCAGGCCGTCGATCAACAATCGATACGACATCGCCAGCAGGCGTGCCATCGGCACTGGTTGTTCGTCCTTCATTCGGCCCACGGTGGTGTGAACGTGGCTCCGTCGAGTCGAGCTTGGCCCCCGACCGGCAAGCAGCAGAGCAGTCGCAGCGCATTGTCGCCGCCGTTCGACAGCTCGAACTCGGTGTCTGCCGGGACCACGATCGCATCGCCTTCGTGAGCGAGCCCGGCAACCGATCCGATGCGGACCGATGCCGTTCCGTCGAGTACGACGAACACCTCCTCGCGGGTGAGCGAGTGCGGCGTGGCCGGCGCACCGGCTTCGATCTCCACTTGCCACACTGCCGTCTCCGTACTGCCTCGGCTGGGCGTCGCCAGCGAGGTGAACCGCGTCGCCCCGATCTCGTGCGTCGCCGACTCTGGTGCCTGAATGATCGACATGCGAATGTCCTTTCGTCAACTTGGTTGACTATCGACTGTACGCATCTTTCGTGAGATAGTCAATCAAGTTGACAATATTTTCTGGAGTGACGTCTGCGATAGGTTCGGCGCGGGCATCGAGGGGGCTTCATGGTGGAACGGAACTGGGCGGGCAACGTCGCCTATGGCGCGGCTCGGTTCGATGTGCCGACGTCCGTTGCCGACATCCAGGCGATCGTCGCCGCGAGTTCGAAACTGCGCGCTGTTGGCAGCCGACATTCGTTCAACGCGATCGCCGACACCGATGGCGACCTGGTGTCACTAGCGGCCCTGCCGCGCGTTGTCGAGCTCGATCCGCAGGCACGAACGGTCACGGTCGATGGCGGCATCAAGTACGGCGAGCTGGCGACGCGACTGCACGAGAACGGATGGGCACTTGCCAACCTGGCGTCGTTGCCGCACATCTCCGTGGCAGGCGCCTGCGCCACGGCGACGCACGGCAGCGGCGTCGGCAACGGGAACCTCGCCACCGCGGTGCAGGCGATCGAGATGGTCACTGCATCGGGCGACCTCGTCGACGTCTCGCGAGACGATGATCCCGACACGATGGATGCCATCACGGTCGGCCTCGGCGCGTTCGGAATCGTCACCCGGCTCACGTTGGCGGTCGAGCCGACGTTTGCCGTCGCTCAACGCGTGTTCGAGCACCTTCCGATGCAGACAGCGGTCGATCGGCTGCCGGAGATCATGGCCGATGGGTACAGCGTCAGCCTGTTCACGATGTGGGGCCGTCATGAGATCGAGCAACTGTGGCGAAAGCACCGCGTCGCCGACGACACCGACAACGACGACGACGCCAGCAGTCCTCGATACGGAGCGATGCCGGCGATCCGCGAGATGCACCCGATCGCCGAGGTGGCGCCCGACGCGTGCACCGAGCAGTTGGGCGTCGCCGGGCCATGGCACGAACGACTCCCGCATTTCAGGATGGGTTTCACTCCGAGCAGCGGAGAAGAGTTGCAGTCGGAGCTCTTCGTGGATCGCGCCGACGCGTCGGCCGCGATGCGCGCCCTCGTGGAGTTGCACGACGTGCTCGCACCGGTGCTGAAGGTGTCGGAGGTCCGTGCAGTCGCGGCCGACAACCTGTGGCTCAGTATGTGCTACCAGCGTGATTCGATCGCATTCCACTTCACCTGGATCCAGTCCTGGTCAGATGTGCAGCCGGTGTTGGCTCGCGTCGAAGCGGCACTTGCACCCTTCGCGGCACGGCCACATTGGGGCAAGTTGTCGACGCTCGGGGGAGCGGACCTCCGGCTGCGCTTCGAACGGCTCGGCGATTTCGAAAGGCTCGCCAAAGAGTGGGATCCGACGCGGAAGTTCCGCAACGCATACCTCGACAGCGTCCTCGCTTAGCCAGCGGTGCGGGCGAGTGCGGCGAAGGCGCGGACTGCGGCTCCTTGTGCCCACGGCGAAGGCTCGGTGGGGCAGTTCTCGTACGTCGTCACATCCCAGCTGGGAAGGACGTCGGTGGTGACACCGGTGTACGTGCCATCGGTGTCGAGCGCGCGGCGGCAGGCGTCGATCGCCCGCTCGAGCACATCGGGCGGGAGGGTGACGATCTCGGCTGCCGCCGGATGCAGGGCCGCGGCGACGTAGAACGTTGCGGTCGATGTCTCGATGCCGGCCGGTGCGTGGTCGAGCACCTCGGCCCAATTTCCGTCGGGTGCCTGCGTCGCGGCAAGCAACTCGAGCACCCGCCCGGCGACCTCGGCCGCTTCATCCGCGCCGTCGTCGAGGAGTTCTACGAGATCCAACAAGCCGAGCACGGCCCAGCCCAATCCGCGTGTCCAGGCGACGCCGTTGTTGCGTTTGTGCGTCGGGTCGTACCACTGTGCCCAGCCCGAGTCGCAGCGCAGTACCGACATGGCATCGACGGCGATGCGCAGACCCTGCCGGGCGAGGTCGGGCTTGCTGCGCCAGCGGGCGGCGAGCGTGTACGCCGCAGGTAGGTGGTACACGGCGTCGATGCAGACCCCGTAGCGGAACGCGAGCCGTTGCGGCTCCAGCGACGGCACCTCGCCGTAGACCATCGGCAGGCCCTCGAGCCGAGAGAAGAAGCGCTCCGCTGCAGAGATCGGCAGATCTCCATCCATGACGAGACGCACGATCGCAGCGCCCGGTGCCAACACATCGTCGAAGTTGGGAAGGCAATGATCGTGCCAGCGCTGCAGCGTCTCGATCACGCCGTCGCGGTACGTGCCCGCGCCCAATCGATCTGCCTCGAGCAGGCCGTCGACGGCGATGGCGTCGCCCCAGTACCAGGAGTGGAAGCGCCAACCCGTCATCCGGTCGGCGACGAGGGTCAGGGTCTCGAGCGGCGAATCAGTCATGTGTGTCAGCCGGTGATGCCGGCGCCGAGATCTCGTTTGCCGGCGGCACGATCGTCCGCCCATTGCTGCAGCGTCGCCTCCAACTCGGTCGACCCGGTCGCCTTGGCCCACTGCACCGGCAAGGCCGGGAACGAGTAGTCGCCGACGTCGGCAGGTTGATAGTCCTCCGCCCGCCGTTGCATGGCGGCCTCGATCGCCGGCGCGAGCCGCTGCCGCTTGGCCTCGACCTGTGCGGCGTCGCGATCGACGAACTCCGGCAGGATCTCGCGTCCGAAGATCTCGATCGACTCCATGATGTGCTCGTGCTGGTTGCGGCCGGCCTGCAGCACGAAGATCACTTGATCGACGCCGGCCTCCTCGAAGCGACGGAGATACTCGCGGACCTGATCCGGCGTGCCGACACTGCCGCGCAATCCGGTGGTATCACCCGCGGCCTGCTTGGCACCGAGCACGTCGACACGTGCGGCAGCAGCGATCGCGTCGGGGTCGTAACCCTGCGCGGCTCTGCGCTCGACGTACTGCGACCACACGTCGGTCTTGCCGGGCTGGTGCTCGCCGAACACGTAGAAGTGACCGAGCGAGTAGCCGAAGAAGTTGGCGCCTTCGGTGCCGCGGCGGATCGCCTCGTCCTCGTCGTGATGCACCATCATCGGGCTGACACAGGCGACCTGCGGATTGACGCTGAAGCCGACGGGCCGGCACTTCTCGGTGAACGTGCGCTCGTACTCCGATACCCAGTTGACGGCCTCCTCGGGGTCGATGAACGCGAACGTCAGCGCGCCCATGCCCTTCTCGGCGGCCAGCAGGATGGTCTCGCGGCGACTGCACGCGACCCACAGCGGTGGGTGCGGTTTCTGGACGGGCTTCGGGATGACGTTGCGCGGCGGCATCTGCACGTACTTGCCGTCGACGCCGGTGAACGGTGTCTCGGCCATGCAACGGACCGCGACCTCGAGACCTTCCAGCCACTGCTCGCGCTTCTCCAGCGGATTGACACCGAAGCCCGCGAGCTCGGCCTCACTCGACGATTCGCCGCTGCCGAACTCGACACGCCCGCCGCTGACGAGGTCGAGCATGCTGACCCGTTCGGCGGTGCGCGCCGGATGGTTGAACTTCGGCGCGGTCAGGATGATGCCGTGACCGAGACGCATGTTCTTGGTGCGCTGACTGCATGCCGCCAGGAACACCTCGGGCGCAGACGAGTGGCTGTACTCCTCGAGGAAGTGGTGCTCGACCTCCCACACGTACTGGATGCCGAGCGAGTCGGCGAGCTCGACCTGATCGAGGGCGTCCTGGATGAGTTGACGCTCCGTGCCGTCGTCCCACGGCCGCCCGATCTGGTGCTCGTAGAAGATCCCGAACTTCATGCAGCCGCCGCAGCGACCGCATCGACCAGTTGATCCACGTGTTCGTCGAGGATGACCAGCGGCGGGCAGAACACCAAGCCGTCGGCCAGTGCCCGCACGATCACGCCGCTGGTGTCGAGCATGTGGTCGCGCATCGCCTTGGCGTCCTGGTCGGGCCGAACACCGACCGCCCACATGCCGCCGATGCCACGAACGCTGTCGATGACACCGTCGGCTGCCAGCGACTGCAGACCGCCGCCGAGCCTGTCGCCGATGTGCTTGGCGCGCTCGACGAGACCTTCGCGGCGGATGATCTCGAGGTTCTTCAATCCCGCGGCGCACGCCGTCGGATGCCCGGAGTAGGTGAAGCCATGGAAGAGGAAGAACTCGGGATCGCTCTCCAATGCCGCGGCGGGGGCGAGGCCGACGAACACGCCGCCAAGCGGGATGTAGCCGGAGGTGATGCCCTTCGCGAACGTGGCGAAGTCGGGCGACACGCCGTAGTGGTGGGCGGCGAACCAGCTGCCGGTTCGACCGTACCCGGTGATGACCTCGTCGAAGATGAGGTAGGCGCCGTGTTGATCGCACAACTTGCGAAGGGACTGCAGGTAGCCGTCCTGCGGCGGGTGGACGCCGCCCGCACCCTGCACAGGCTCGGTCATGATCGCCGCAACCTCGTTGCCGCGCTGGCTCATCAACGTCGCAATCGCCTCGACATCGTCCGCTGGAACAGTGACGACGTCGTCGACGAACGGGCCGAAGTTGTCCTTGTAGGCGGCGATGCCGAGCGCGCTGGTGCCGCCGTAGGCGACCCCGTGGTACCCGCGTGTGCGGCTGATGATGAGCTTGCGTTGCGGCTGCCCCGCCTGCACGTGGGCCATGCGGGCGAGCTTCATGACGCTGTCGATGGACTCCGAGCCGGAGCTGGTGAAGAACACGCGGGCGTTGGGTGTCGGGGCGATCTGGCGCAACTCCTCGGCCAATGCCTCGGCAGGCTCGTTGGTGAACGGGTCGAACGCGGAGTACGCGGCGAGCTGTGCGGACCTGGGCCGCGATCGCGTCGGCCATCTCGCCGCGGCCGTGACCGATCGCGTTGTACCACAGGCTGGCCATGCCATCGACCAGCTGACGGCCGTTCTCGTCCCACACCAGCGCCCCTTCCCCGCGTTCGATGCGGATGAAGTTTTCGCGAGTGGGCTTGGCGTAGGGGTGGAGGAACGCAGCAGGCATACGACAACGGTAATCAACCCGCTCGCATCGTCAAGAGTTGCGCATACACTCCCGGAACGAGGAGGTGCGGGTGCTCCCAACCGCGACAACAACGACGCAGCCGCAACCACCGCCACCCCTCACGCGCCAGATCGGCCGGCAGGTGGCCAGCACCTCGACTCCTGCTCGGCTGGCGATCGTGCGAGCGGTGCTGATCATCCTCGCCGTGGTGTTCGCGGTCGGCGGCGCCTTCGGCATCAACCATCGCGCCAACGCGATCGACGACGTGCGCAACGCGTCGGGCCAGCTGCTCGCTCTCCAAGACATCCGGGTTCGCATCGTCCACGCCGACGCCATCGCCAGCTCCTCGTACCTGCGCAGCGGCTTGGAAGATCCGGCCCAGCGCGTCGCCTATCTCGATGAGATCGGCAAGGCGGGTGACGGATTGGTCGCCGTCTCGGCATCGGCCAACGCCGCAGACCTCGTGCAACTCAGCGAGGCCAGCAGGCTGCTGGGCAGCTACGTCGGGCTCGTCGAGCAGGCCAGAGCGAACAACCGCCAGGGCTTCCCGGTGGGTGCCACCTACCAACGCCAGGCCAACGCGATCGTCAGCAACAACGATCCCGACACGCCCGACATCGTCTCGTCGCTGCAGTCGGTCGAGGCGTCGCAGCGTGATCAGATCAACGACAGCCTGGCGACCGCCCACCGCGCCGGTTTGTGGATGCAGTTGACCGGATGGCTGCTGCTGATTGCGCTCGTGTTGGCGAGTTGGTGGATGGCGCGCAGGTTCCGTCGCATACTCAACATCCCCATCGCCGCGGCCGCCGTTGTGTTGTTCCTTCTGCTGGTGATCGGTGGCAGCATCCAGGCCGGTTCGGTCGGCGACACCGACGACGCTGTGGGCACCCAGCTGGAAAGTGCCGACAACGCCGGCCAGGCCCGTGCTGCCGGTTTCGAGGCACGATCGCAAGAGGCGCTGACGTTGATCAACCGCGGCAACGGCGCCGCGAACGAAGCCAACTGGCTGGTGCAGAACGACATCGTGCAGCAGGTGTTCGGCAAGCAGCTCGGCAGTGACGAGTCGCTGTCGAACGGTGCCATCGATTCGTACAACGACTACGCCGCGGGGCACGTCGAGATCCGCACGCTCGACAATGGCGGCAACTGGGACGACGCGGTCGCGGTCAGTCTCGGCCAAAAGGCGACGTCGACCGGGACGAAGGTTCCCGACGTGTTCGACGTCTTCGATCAGAACATCGGGCAGATCGTCGTCGACGAAGGCTCGAACGCGTCATCGCTCCTCGCCGACGCTGTCTCGCCGTTGCGGTCGTTGCGCAACGTCGTGTTCGTCGCCGGTCTCGTCGTCGCGGTGCTCGCCGCACTGGGTTGCGGCCAGCGATTGCGGGAGTACCGATGAGGGCTCGCCGGTCATTCGTTGCGATGGCGAGCGTGCTGGTCGTCGTCGCCGGGTGCTCCGGGTCAGTGCGTCTGCCCGAGGCGGTGGAGGGCGAAGCGCCGCCATCCACCGATGCGGTCGTGCCCGCCGCGCCGGAGTGCACAGCGGATCGAAGCCGCGAAGGATCCGACCCGCTCGTACGAGCCGGACGGTCCGCTGCCGGCACCGGGGCAAATGCCAGCAAACTCGACGATGGAGACCATCCTCAAACGCGGCAAGCTGATCGTCGGTGTCTCCGCCGACACGTTGCTGTTCGGCGCCCGCAACTCGCTGACCAACCAGGTCGAGGGCTTCGACATCGACATGTTGAAGGAGGTCGCCAAGGCGATCTTCGGTCCAGACGGCGATCAGAACATCCAGTACAAGGTCATGCCGTACGCCGACCGACTACCCAACCTCGAGGCCGGTCCCGAGAACGGTGGCGTCGACATCGTCGCTCACACGATGACGATCAACTGCAACCGGTGGCTGCGCATCGCGTTCTCGTCCGAGTACTTCCATGCGGGGCAACGGGTCTTGGTGAAGAAGGGTTCCGGATTCAACAGCATCGGGGACCTGAACTCCGCCAAAGCGACGGTCTGCGCACCCGAGGGCAGCACCAACATCGAGCTGCTGCGCGATCCGAAGAAGACCGACCTGTACGGCCAACTGGTGGTGCTGGCAAGGCCCGACGTGACGGATTGCTTGGTTGCCATGCAGCAGGGCGAGGCCGACGGAGCGACCGGCGACGACACCGTGCTGGCCGGTCTCGCCGCGCAGGACCCGAACACCGAAGTCGTCGGCAAGGCGTTCACCGACGAGCCGTACGGCCTCGGGATGGGCAAGGACAACGTCGACTTCGTGAAGTTCGTCAACAGCGTGATCGAGGAGATGCGCACCGATGGTCGCTGGGCCGACATCTACTCGAAGTGGTTGGTCGGCGTGCTCAGCGACACGGTCATCGATCCGCCACCCGCTGTCTACGGCAGGCCGCTTCCATGACGACCACGCCGACCGCCGAGCAGATGGCCGCGTTGCTGACCCAGTGGAACGACTGGCTCGCTGGTCGCACGGACCAGATGTTGTCGCTGGAGGATCGAGTTCGCACGGCAGGCTCGAAGAAGGATCAGGACGATCTTGCTGCGGCATTCGTTGCCCGCAAGGCAGTCGATGATCGCCTGCACGCAATCGCCGAATCTGGTCGACCACGACCGTGCCAAGGCCGCGGCGTTGGCCAACCAGCCGTTGCTCGACAACCTCGGAAGTCCGGTCGGCCAGAACCTTGCCGACGCGGCAGCACTGGTCGACGCAATCGTGCAGCGCGTCGAGTCGAACGTGTCCGGTGTCGAGACGCGATCGGCCACCGAAGTCGGTCTGGCGACCCGTGCCGACGGCGACCTGTCCGTCGCCGAGCGGCTGGCCCGCGAGCTCGGCAGCAACGTCAATCGCGCCTCGCAACTTCGAGCTGATCTCGTGGCCCGCCGCGATCTCGAAGGTGTCGCCAAGCCGCGCTGCAGAACTGCGCGGCGAGCTCGAACAGATCGATGCCGAACGCCGTCAGATGTTCGACAGTTGGGCATCTCTCGACGAGCGGCTGGTTGCGTTGGGCGAGACCGAAGCGTCGGTTCGCGGCCTCGCCGTTCGATGTCGCGACAAGATCGTGCAGGCACCGTCGCTCGCCATCCCATCGGCTGCCGCGCTGGGCCCGTTCCAGCCGATCGACGAGCTGAAGTCGATGCCGTGGTCTGCCGCGCGCGGCGTGATGGCACCCGCCGTCGACAAGGTACGGCGACTGGAAGCCGCGTTCGCCGAGGCGCGTCGGCGCTTCCAACAGCCGCTCGACGATCGCGACGATCTGCGCGGTTTGTTGCAGTCGTTCCGCGACAAGGCCGATGCCCACGGGCTGGGGGAGAACAGTGAGCTCGAACCGGTGTACCGGCAGGCCGAGTCGCTGCTGTGGGCGGCACCGTGCGATCTCGCCGCAGCCCGTCCACTGGTCGATCGCTATGTTGCCGCAGTGAACGCCAAGATCACCTCGAAGGTGTCACCAGGCGGAGCTCGGCTCATGAAGTGCGCACAGCCAGGATGTAGCGGCACGGTCGTCGACGGCTACTGCGATGTGTGCGGGCTCGCGCCGGCCGCCGTCTCGGCCGGTTCGGTCGCGAGCACCGCTGCCGGTTCCAGTGCGGTACCCGATGGCCGCAGCGCCGTCACCGGCCAGTCGGGCACCACCCGTCTCGGCTTGGTGCCACTCGGCTCGGCGCGTAGCAGCGGCGCCAGCCGCCCGACCCGCCGGCTGACAGCATCGACGCAGACGTCACGGCTCGGCGCCGGCCTCACGCAGGTCCCTTCGGTGCCTGTCACCGATCCGCGTCAGGCGTTGATGGACCCGCCGACAGTCGCCGAGGACAAGCGCTTCTGCTCGGTGTGCGGTGCTCCAGTGGGTCGGTCTCGTGAGGGTGTGCCGGGACGATCGAAAGGCTTCTGCCCGAAGTGCCGTACCCCGTTCGACTTCGATCCCAAGTTGTCTGCCGGCGCACTCGTCGGCGGTCAATACGAGGTGGCCGGTGGCCTGGCGCACGGTGGCATGGGCTGGATCTACCTCGCTCAGGATCGCAACGTCAACGATCGCTGGGTGGTGTTGAAGGGCCTGCTGAACACCGGCGATCCCGACGCCGCGCGGGCCGCGGTCGCCGAGAAGCAGTACCTCGCCGAGGTCGAACATCCGCTGATCGTCGAGATCTACAACTTCGTGACGGCCGCCGACGGTGCCTCGTACATCGTCATGGAGTACGTCGGCGGGCGTTCGCTGAACATCATCCTGAAGGACCGGATGAAAGCGTCCGGCCGCTTCTCGCCGATCCCGGTCGATCAGGCGATTGCGTACATCGTCGAGATCCTGCCGGCGTTTTCGTATCTCCATTCGCTCGGCCTGCTCTACTGCGACTTCAAGCCGGCCAACATCATCCAGGTCGGCGATGGGTTGAAGTTGATCGACCTCGGTGGCGTGCGGCGGATCGACGACGATCAATCGCCGATCTACGGGACCGTCGGGTTCCAAGCACCCGAGGTCGCCAAGGAAGGCACGTCGATCTCCAGCGATCTGTACACGGTCGCCCGAACACTGGCCACGTTGATCTTCGAGTTCAAGGGCTACCAGAGCACCTTCGAGACATCGCTGCCGTCGCCCGCCGATGTGCCGATCTTCGCCCAGCACGACTCGTTGTACCGCTGGTTGGTGAAGGGCACGGCACCGCAGCCGGAGGATCGGTTCCAGAGCGCCGACGAAATGCGCGACCAGCTGTTGGGAGTGCTCCGCGAAGTGACAGCGGCAACGAGCGCCGGTGCGGTCACTCGCAGCACTCCGTCGCGATTGTTCGATACGCCGGCAGTGGCCGGTGATCGACTCGACTGGGCCGACCTTCCTGTCGTCGCGGTCGATGCGAGCGACCCGATGGCGTCGTGGCTCGCATCGGTCACCGCCGAGGATCCCGCCGACCGACTGCAGGCGTTGTCGTCGGCACCGGAGCGAACAGTCGGTGTTGCGATGGCCAGTGGCTACGCGGCGATGGCTGCCGATCAGCTGCAGCAGGCGTCGACCATCTCCGACGCGATCCTCAGTGACGATCCGTGGGAGTGGCGAGGCGTGTGGCTGCACGGTCTCATCGCGCTGGATGCCGGCGACCACCCAGGGGCGATCTCGTCGTTCAACAGTGTGTACGGCCAGTTGCCCGGGGAGCTCGCCCCGAAGCTCGCATTGGCGCGTGCATGCGAGCTCGGCGGCGAGCCCGAGATAGCCGCGCAGATGTATGCGCAGTGCGCGGCGTACCGACGCTGCGTATGTCGCCCCGGCACAGTTCGGATTGGCGCGACTGGCGGCAGCGGCCGGGCGCCGCGACGAGGCGCTCGCGGCGTTCGATCACATCCCCGCGACCAGTCGCGCGTACGGCGACGCGCGACGTCAGCGTGCCTTGCTGCTGTCGACGACCGACGGTTCGGCCGACCCTCTCGACGATCTCGCTTCGGCAGCCGGGGAGTTGGATCAGGCCGCGCTCGACCCCAGTGGTCGTACCGCGTTGCGCATCCAGATACTGACGTCGGCGTTGGACCATGTGCGCGACCACGGCGCGGCGCCTCAGATCGTGATCGCCGGTTCGAACGCGACCGTGCCATCGCTGCGCACCGGTCTCGAGCACGCCTATCGCGATGCAGCACGTCTTGCCACCGATCCTGCAGAACGCACTCGCCTCGTCGATCAGGCCAACGCGGTTCGGGTGCGTTCGTTGACATGACCGACGCTCACACAACGGAGCGGGAACTCACGTGCCCGGCTGCGCCGCACCGATCGCGGAAGGCGACACCTTCTGCGAGGCGTGCGGCGCCCAACTCGACGCCTCCGCAGCCGCTCCGCCCGTCGGTCCGGTCACTAGGGCGCCGACTGCTGCCGCGTCGCCAAGTGCCGCGCCGGCTGCCGTCCTCCCTTCCGGAAGTGACGACACCGCACCGATTCCGCGGACCAACAAGACGTCGAAGGTCTGCACGCATTGCGGCGGGAAGATCCTCGACGACGGCTTCTGTGGAACGTGCGGCCAGAAGGCCAGTTCGCCTCGCGATCACTGGTCCGAGAAGCCGGCGCCGTGGGTCGGCGGGGTCTGCGACAAGGGCATCGTGCACACCGCAAACGAGGACGCGATGGCGTTGGCGGCGACGGCCGATGGGTCGCTGGCGATCATCGTCGTGTGCGACGGAGTGACCAGCGCGCCGCACAGCGATCGCGCCGCACTCGCTGCATCGCGGGCAGCGTGCGGGTACCTCGCCGCGGTACCGGTGCCGCCCGAGCCACACGGCAGCGTCGCCGCCGGCATCACCTACTGGACCGCGGCATTGCAGTCGGCGACGATCGAGGCGAACACCGCGGCGGTCGGCATCGCCCACACGCTCGGCGATCCGGCGGAGCCTCCGTCGTGCACATATGTCGCCGCCGTCGTCGTCGATCAGCTGATCACCGTCGCGTGGGCGGGCGACTCGCGCGCCTACTGGCTGCCCGACACCGGAGACGCTCGGCAACTGACCACCGATCATTCGCTGGGAACCGAGCTGCTCGCATCGGGCAAGTCGCGTGCCGAGGCAGAGGCTGATCCGGCGTTCCACACCATCACCCGCTGGCTCGGCGCCGACTCGGTGGATCACTCGCCGGAGTTCACCTCGCAAACGATCGACGGTCCCGGGTGGTTGCTCGTCTGCAGCGACGGATTGTGGAACTACGCCTCGGCGCTCGGCGAGATGGTCACGTTGCTGAAGGACCTCTCGGCGTCGGCGGGCACCGATCCCGTTCCGCTGGCCGGTGCGCTCGTCGACTGGGCCAACGCAGCGGGCGGTCACGACAACATCACCGCTGCTCTTGCCCGGTGTGACCCATCGCTACGCTTGCAACAAGAGAGGACGTCAGGTGGCTGAGTTCAAGGCAGAGGTCTTTCAGAACGAGTTCCTTGCGGAGGGCGCCACCGACGTGCACGCCGTCGTGTCGGTGACGTGCACCGGCGCAGGCACGGCCGGGCAGTCGGGGCATGGCGAGGCCGCCGAGATCCTCATCGTCGACACGTCGGGTTCGATGGACATGCCCGCGTCGAAGATCGTCGCGGCACGGCGGGCCGCAAAGGTTGCGATCAGCGAGATCGTCGACGGAACGTGGTTCGCCGTCATCAGTGGTCACAGCGTCGCCCAGATGGTGTATCCCTCGCATCCCGGCATGGCGAAGATGACCGACGTGACGCGCCGCGAGGCGACGCACATGATCGATGCGCTGCGTGCCGGAGGAGCCACGGCGATCGGCGCGTGGATCTCGGCGGCGACCGAACTGTTCGGGCAGGTCGAGACTGCGCAGTGCCATGCGATCCTGTTGACCGACGGCAAGATCGAAGGCGAGCCGGCCTCTGCACTGCCACAGGCCTTGGCCGCGGCACGGGGTCGCTTCCAGTGCGACTGCCGTGGCATCGGATCGGACTGGGTGGTCGACGAGTTGCGCACGATCGCGGATGCGCTGCTCGGAACCGTCGACATCATCGCCAAGCCCGACCAACTCGAGGCCGACTTCGAAGCAATGATCCGCACCTCGATGAGCCGCGGTGTCGCCGATGCCCGACTGCGGGTGTGGGCGCCACAGGGCAGTGAGGTGCTGTTCGTGCGCCAGGTCGCACCGACGGTCGAAGACTTGTCGAGCAAGGCAGTGTCGGTCGGCCCGCTCGTTCGCGAGTACCCGACCGGCGCGTGGAGCGACGAGAGTCGCGACTACCACGTGGCCGTGCGAGTACCGGTGGCCCCTCTCGGCAACGAGCGGTTGGCTGCGCGAGTCGAGGTGGTCATCAACGACGAGGTCGTTGCCAAGAGCTTGGTGAAGGCCACGTGGAGCGCCGACGCCAACCTGACGACACGCATCGACCCGGCGGTCGCCCACTACACCGGCCAGGTGCAGTTGGCCGACGCCATCCAGAAGGGGTTGGCCGCCAAGGCCGCTGGCGACGATCGCACGGCCACCGTGCTACTCGGCGAAGCAGCCAAGATCGCCCACGAGAGCGGCAACGAAGACACGACCAGACTGCTGTCGAAGGTGGTCGACGTCGTCGATGCCGAGGCGGGGACGGTTCGGCTGAAGAGCAACATCGACCGCACCGACGAGATGGCGCTCGACACACGCAGCACGAAGACGACGCGGATTCGGAAGGAGCCGTGACCACCTTCTTGTGCCCGAACGGCCATCAGAGCAACGACCCCGAATGGTGCGACACGTGCGGCGCGCCGATCGGCGGCTCGCCCGACCCTGCGCCGGCCGCCTCTGCTGCACCCTCGGCTGGAGCACCACCCGCATCTGCTCAGGCTCCGGCCCCGTCGAACACCGGGCCGTTGACCAACTGTCCGAATTGCGGCCTTCCCAACGCCGCCGACAACTTGTTCTGCGAGCAGTGTGGCTACGACTTCACAACGGGTCAGGCACCTCCGCAGCCTCAGGTCGCCCAACCTCCCGCCGAGCCCGCAGCTGCCCTCGAGTCCACCGTCAAGTGGGTGGTGGTCGTCGAGGTGGATCGCGAGTGGTTCGGGTTGAAGGGTTCGCTGGCCGATCAGCCGTGCCCCTCGGCGTCGTCGTCGACCGTCGCGCTGACACAGCGCACCGCGTTGATCGGTCGATCGAGCCAGTCGCGCGACATCCATCCCGAGATCGCACTCGATGGTGATACGGGAGTGTCGCGGCGTCACGCGCAACTCGTGCGTGACGGCGACGATCTTGCGCTGATCGATCTGTCGTCGACGAACGGAACCTACGTGGTGGCTACTGGTAGCAGTCCGACAGAAGACACTGCCTCGGTCGAGCCGGGCGTGTCGACGCCATTGCACGACGGCGACCGCGTGTACCTCGGTGCGTGGAGCCGTCTCACCGTCCGGCTCGGCTGATCCGAAGAAATTCCCTGGCAGACGTATCACCGGGGTCGCCCGCAGGCTCTAGGTGATGTGCCCGGCTCCGCGAGCTGCGCACGCGGCGACCCTGACTCGCCGTGAGATACCCCCAGATGCTCGGGGGCGGGGTGCCGGGAGGGTCCCTCGCCCTCGAGCGTTGGGTGCTAGCGGTAATCGACTCCGGGCAGCACGCACAGCATCTCGTAGAGCAGGTTCGCGGCGACCAGCGATGTCATGCCGGACACGTCGTAGATCGGCGCGACCTCGACCACGTCGCAGCCGACCAGCTGCATGCCCCGGCAGCCGCGGATGATCTCCATGCCCTGCCAGATCGTGAGGCCGCCGATCTCGGGCGTGCCGGTACCGGGAGCAAACGACGGGTCGAGGCCGTCGATGTCGAAGCTGAGGTAGACAGGCCCGTCGCCGAGTTGCGTACGGATCTCTGCCATCAACGGATCGAGGCTGCGATGCCAGCACTCCTCGACCTGCACGACACGGAAGCCTTGCTCTCGCGACCAGTCGAAGTCGTCGGCTTGATAGCCGGTACCGCGCACGCCGATCTGGGCGACGCGGTTGCAGTCGAGCAGACCTTCCTCGACGGCACGGCGGAATGGTGTGCCGTGGGCGATGCGCTCACCGAACATCGCGTCGTTGATGTCGGTGTGCGCGTCGACATGCACGAGACCGACCGGGCCGTGGCGCTTCGCCATGGCGCGCAGGATGGGCAGCACGATCGTGTGGTCGCCGCCCATCGTCGCGGTCACCAAACCATGGCCGAGCAACGTGTCGTAGTGATGCTGAATTCGGTCGACGGAGTCGAGCAGGTTGTACGGGTTGGTGGCAACGTCGCCCATGTCGTCGATTCGCAGGCTGTCGAACGGCGCGGCACGCGTCGCCATGTTGTACGGACGGAGCAGCACCGACTCGTTGCGAATGCCGCGCGGACCGAATCGGGCACCGGGTCGGTTCGAGGTACCGATGTCGAATGGCACGCCGACGACGGCAGCGTCGAGTTGATCGGGCGCACTGTTTCCCGGCAGTCGCATGAAGGTCGCGATGCCGCCGAATCGGGGCATCTCGTTTCCACCGAGTGGCTGCGGAAATTCGGGTGTCGTCATCCGGGCAAGCTACCGCCAGACGAAAGCCGCTAGGTCGTACGGCCCATTGGCACCGATCACGTATCAGGTTCGGATGTCCGCTGCTCTACTAAGGGTCAGGCCAACGGGACGGGCGGCCGGCATCAGAGGCGGAAGCAGCGTTGCTTCGAAATCGATCACTCACCTGGGGGACGGAACGGGACGGCCCGTTCCCCAGGGTGGTGAGATACCCTGTCGCCGGTGACGGACCTGCTACTGACTCATGGCTACTTCCTGTGGGAAGACGAGAAAGAGCGCGAGATCATGAAGCCGTACGCGCCGCTCGGGCTGCTGTACATCAGCGCCTACCTCAAGCGGGCCGGCTTCGATGTCGAGACGTTCGACACCACGTTCAGCGATCGTGAAACGCTCGTTGCCCGCCTCGCAGCCACTCCCGGCGGAGTCATCGGTGTGTACACCAACCTCATGACACGGGCCAACGCGATCTGGATCGCCGAACAGGCGCACCTCCATCGATGGACCGTCATCTTCGGCGGCCCCGAGAGCGCCAACTACCCCGACGACTACATCGAGCGCGGCGCCGATGTCGTGGTGCTCGGCGAGGGCGAGAACACACTCGAAGAGTTGCTACCTGTCATGCGCGACCGCGGTCCGCATCGGCTGCACGGTGTTGCCGGTACGGTGTTCCGCGACGAGGACGGCGTAGTCGTGCACAACGAGCCGCGCGACAAGGTCAACGACATCGACTCGCTGCCATGGCCCGATCGCGAGGCCATCGACATGCAGCAGTACGTCGACACGTGGCGCACGCATCACGGGATGGGGTCCGTCAACCTCATCACCGCTCGCGGCTGTCCGTACAAGTGCAACTGGTGCAGTCACGCTGTCTTCGGCTACTCGCACCGCCGCCGCAACCCCATCGATTGCGTCGACGAGGTGCAGCACATCGTCGAGCGTTACAAGCCCGAGCAGGTCTGGTACGCCGACGACGTGTTCACGATCAGCCACAAGTGGCTGTTCGAGTACGCCGACGAGATGAAGCGTCGCAACATGCGCATCCCGTTCGAGACGATTTCACGCGCGGATCGGATGAAGAAGGAAGAGGTGCTCGCCTCGCTGGCGGAGCTCGGCTGCTATCGCATCTGGATCGGATCCGAGAGCGGCAGCCAGCGCATCCTCGACGCCATGCAGCGCGGTGTGAAGGTCGAAGAGGTGCAGTTCGCAACGAAGATGGCCAAGAAGTACGGCATCGAGGTCGGCATGTTCTTGATGTGGGGCTACGAGGGGGAGGAGCTCTCCGACATCGAGGCCACCATCGAACACGTCAAGGAATCGAACCCCGACATCTTCTTCACGACCGTCGCCTATCCGATCAAGAACACCGGGTACTACGAGAAGGTCCGCAAGAAGCTGATCTTCTCGTCCGACTGGAACAACGCCTCCGATCGCGAGTTGCGTGTCGTCGGCCGGCACACCAAGAAGTACTACAAGCACGCCGACTCGTGGCTCAACAACGCGGTCGCCGCGCATCGACTGGTCGACACGGATCCCACCGCCGCGGCCGTGAAGGCGGATGCAGCCGAGCAGGCGCGACTCAGCCTGTTGGCGTGCGCCGACGAGGTGGATGTCTGAGCCAGCCCGAACCGTCGCCGTTCGACGCGCTCGCCGCTGAGTACGACGACACCTTCACAGACAGCGCGATCGGCTCGGCAATGCGCCAGGCGGTGTGGCGCCGGATGGGGGAATTGTGGCCGGCGGGTCGTCGCGTGGTCGAGCTGAACTGTGGCACCGGCGTGGATGCTGCGTGGCTCGCTGCACGTGGCGTCGACGTCGTCGCGACCGACGCTGCGGCCGAGATGGTTGCTATCGCCCGAGGGCGCGGCGTCGACGCCCGGCAACTACGTGCCGAGTCGATCGCCGACCTTTCGTCGCTCGGACCGTTCGACGGCGCGCTGTCGAACTTCGGGGGGTTGAACTGCGTGAGCGATCTGGGCGCGGTGGTCGATGGGATCGCCGCGTGTGTGCGGCCCGGTGGCACAGCGCTGTTGTGCATCATGGGCCCGGTCGTGCCGTGGGAGTGGGTCTGGTACCTGCTGCACGGTCAGCCACGCAAGGCCTTCCGCCGCTTCGCCAAGGTCACGTGGTGGCGTGGCATGCCGATCCGGTATCCATCGATCCGATCGATTCGGAGAACGTTGACGCCGGCGTTCGAGATCGACAGCGTGTGGGCGCTCGGCGTGTTGATCCCTCCCTCGTACGCCGAGCCGTGGGCGCAGCGTCATTCGGGCGCGTTGGCGTGGTTGGCGCGGACCGAACGTCGGATCGAGCGATGGCCCGGCGCCGCGCAACTGGCCGATCACTACGTCGTCGAGATCACCCGTCGATGATCCAACTCGCCTGTCCGAAGTGTCGTGCGCTGCTCGATGGACCGAACCACGTCGGCGCGAGGTGCGCGGCGTGTGGCGAGGAGTATCCGGTGGTCGACGGGATCCACCGGTTTCTTCCCGCGTCGCGACTGGCGCACTACGAGCCGTTCCTCCGCGACTACACCGCGGTGCGGTTGGCCGAGGGGCGAGGCACCGCCGATGTCGCGTACTTCCGCCGGCTGCCCGAACCGACGCCCGGTGGACCGATCGAGTGGCAGTGGACGCTCCGCCGGCACACGTGGGCGACGGTACGTGACCGAGTGCTGCCCGCGCTCGGCGACAACTTGGTGGTCGTCGATGTCGGGGCGGGCGTCGGCTGGCTGTCGAACCGCCTGTTCGAACTCGGTCACACCCCACACGCCGTCGACCTCACTGTCGACAGCGACGACGGTCTCGGCGCGGCGCGCCACTACGGGCCGCCGTGGGAGCGCTATCAGGCCGAGATGGACGCTCTGCCGTTCGCCGACGCGCAGGCCGACGTCGTCGTCTTCAACGCGAGCCTGCACTACTCCACCGACTACGTGCGCACGATCGGCGAGGCGCTGCGCGTGCTGCGCCCCGGTGGACGTGTCGTGATCATGGATTCGCCGATCTACGGCCGCGACGAAGCCGGCAAGCAGATGGTGGCCGAGCGTCATGCCGACTTCGAGCGGCGCTTCGGGACGCGATCCGACAGCGTCGACTCGATCGAGTACCTCACCGATGCGATGCTCGACGACATCGGGCGACGGCTCGGAGTGCAGTGGGAGCGTCGACGAACGTGGTACGGATGGCAGTGGGCGCTGCGACCGTGGAAGGCACGACTGCGCCGACGGCGACAGCCGAGCCGCTTCGTCGTGCTCGTCGGCACCCGAAGTTCTACGATGAGGCCATGACGACCAACACCGTGCAGTTCACTCGGATGGCAGACGGAACCCGCGACGAGTATCAGTATCTGCACGGTCTGGAGCAGGAGTACATCTCCCACCTCCCCGAGCGGTTGATCGAAGCGCTCCGCCGGCTCGACGAAGGGCTCGAGGGCTACCAGATCTCGCGGTACCAGCATTCGTTGCAGACCGCGACTCGAGCAATGCGCGACGGCGCCGATACGGAGATGATCGTCGCCGCGCTCATCCACGACATCGGCGACGACCTCGCGCCGGAGAACCATTCGCAAGTGGCGGCATCGATCATTCGTCCGTACGTGCGTCCCGAGGTGACGTGGGTCGTCAACATGCACGGCGTCTTCCAATACAAGTACTACGGACACCACATCGATCTCGATCCCGACCAACGCGACGCCTATCGCGACCACGAGTGGTTCGACAGCTGCGCGAACTTCTGCGAGCGCTGGGACCAGGAGGCGTTCGATCCGGACTACCCGACGGAGCCGATCGAGACCTTCGAACCGATGCTGCGCGAGATCTTCAGCCGCACGCCGTTCGATCCGGCGATCGTCGACGCCTGACGCTCACCGACACCGGCGCTCAGGCGCTGGGGATGATTCGCCGCACGGTGGTCAACAGACCCTTCGCGGGAATCGGTGCAAGGCGAACTACGTCGCCCGGTGCGGGGGCGTGGATCCAATGCGTGGCGTCGACGGCGATGCCGACGTGGTTGATCCCGTCGCCGTGCGTCGACATGAACACGAGATCGCCGGCCTTGATCGTGTCGCCACTCCAGATGTCGACAGCGGTGCCGTAGTTGGCCTGTGATGCGGCGTGATGGATCATCTCGATGCCGATCTGGCCGTAGGCAGCCTTGACCAGACCTGAGCAGTCGAACGTGCTCGGTCCGGCGGTGAAGAAGCGGTAGGGCTTGCCGAGTTGTGCGTAGGCGAAGGCAACCACGACACCCGCCGGGCCGGCAACGGATTGCACCGACGCCGAAGCGGAGGAGGCCGTGGCGACGGCCGGTGCGACCGCGCCGACCGGGAGCGCCAGCTTCATGCCGGGCAGGATCAGGCTGGTCGGCTTGAGCTTGTTGACGGCGAGCAGATCGGGGAGCTTGACCTTGTACTTCGAAGCGATGCCGGCGAGGAAGTCGTTCGCCTGCACCGTGTAGGTCAGCGTGCTGACGGTCGGGCCGGCTGGTGCCGCCGGGGCGATCGATGGAGCGACGGCGGTCGCCGGGAGAGCGAGTTGGCGCCCTGGGCTGATGACGCTCTTGGCGGTGATCTTGTTGACGGCCAACAGGTCGGCCAGCGTCACCTTGTAGAGCGCAGCGATCCCCAACAGGAAGTCGCCGGACTTCACCGTGTGGACGAGCCCGCCCGCCACTGGACCGGTCGACGCCGGGGCCGCCGCTGTCGGCGCCGAGCCACCGGCCGGCACCTTCAGGGTGTCGCCGGGAAGGATGAGGCTCTTCGTGGTGAGGTTGTTCGCACTGAGCAGCGCCGGCAGCGCGACCCCGACTTTGGCGGCGATCCCGGCCAAGAAGTCGCCGGCCTTGACAACGTATTGAGACGCCGCTCGGCGCCAGGTGAACCTGAAGCGAAGGTCGAGGTTGGCAGGGTCAGGGTGGTGAGCGAGACGGCTGAAAGCGAGGCAATCAGCAGCACTCGAGAAATCCGTGACATGCCATTCTTTCGGCAGAACGCGGCGGGGCCTTTACGAAGTCTTGACAATTTCTGAATTTTACCGGGCAAAGTCTCTACTGTCCATAGAGCCTTCAGAACGCCCAACCCTCAACCTGCACATGAGATGCACGGAACGGGTGCGTGACCAGCGGCGCGGGCTCAATCGTCGTGCGGAGCACGTCCCGCAAGAAACTCGATCGAGCGAGCAACGTTCGCGGCGACGAAGCGCTCGAGACGAGGTGAATCGATCAACCGGGCGACGGCTTGCAGTGGCAGCATCGATCCGGTGCGTGCCGATTCTCGTGCGGCCGCCCGGCTGGTTTTGATGCCGTGGGCGTACACGATGAAGGCCGACGCGTGGTCGAGCAGCGCCTCGCGCTGAAGGGCTTCGCCGGCCTCGACCACAGTGCCGTCGAAACTTCGGCCCTCGTCGCGCTCGCCGACCTTGGTGTGCCATTCGTGACGCCCCGTCCATTGCGCCAGAAATGCCGTGAACATCGTCAGCCGAACGGTGTCGGGACCGGGCGAGAAGTGGTGATGCCAGCGCGCTGCGTTGGCGTAGGTGAGCCCATGTGTGATGTCGAGCCATCCGAAGTCGTCGAGGAGATCCCCTTCGCCCGTGACGTCGTATCGCATCATCCGCTCGCCGACGGTCTCCACGACGACATCGAGGACGCCGTCGACACCCGCCCCGGCGCGCATCGCGTCGGCGACGGCCGGCACGATGGCTTTGCGGTCGTTGCCGAGGAGCGTGGCCAGCAGCGTGCCGTCGTCGCGCCACGAGTCGTCGACGGAGAGATCTGCCAAGGCGTCCATGTCGGTGGCGGTCAGCGCGCGCATGAATGGTCGGGTGTACGGGAGCACGTCCTCGCGGGTGCCGTAGACGATGGTCGGCACGAGGTAGGGCAGGACAGTGTCGGCGCGGTGCCAGCCGATCATGTCGAGCAGTTCGAACGCCTTCTGGCAGTAGATCGCTCCGTGCCCGTACGACAGCAGATGATCGCTGGCGACGGTGGTGAACCACGGCCGCAACTCGTCGGCGGTCGAGGCCGTCGTGGATCGCGGCGCGCACGAGCGACTGCGCGGATTCGAGCTGCTCGCTCTCGACCGCATCGCGGAATGCGGCTCGAGCATCGACCGGCAGTTGTCGTGCCGGATCCGGCAATGGATTGACCGGTCGGTCGCGTCGGTCTCGGCGATGCCGGCGATCGCCTGCACGATCGGGAGGGCGCGTTGGTCTCCCTCGTACAGATCGACCATCGCCAGGCAGTCGGTTGCCGAGGCGATCGAGTGGCCCCAACCGAACTCGGCGCGCGGTGCGCCGTGCTGCACGGCTTCCCACACCAACTCGCCGGGGTTGGTGTCGGCTTGGAGCAGCCGGACCACATCGCGGCTGACCTGACCGATGTAGTCGCGCTCGACCCCGCGGCGGAGGCTTGCCAGCAACCGTGGCCGCGCGGCCTCGGGATCGGGTCGTCGCAAGGTCACCTGCACCGCGCCGTCGTCGTCGACGGTCGCCGGATGCGTCGTGATGTCTTCCTCGCCGACGACGCACGTGCCGTCATCGACGCGGAACTTCCAGTTGTGCCACGCGCAGGTGATGAGGTTGCCGTCGAGCGAGCCTTGCGTCATGCCGTAGCCCTCGTGCGGGCAGGCGTGGTCGAGAGCGAAGACGCCCGCCGATGTACGGATCAGGCAGAGCCGATGGTCGTCGACGCGCACCATCTTCATGGAACCGATCGGCAGGTCGTCGAGGTGCGCGACCGTCGTCGGTCGCGTCGTCGAGCGCAGTTGGTGAGGCGTTCATGGGGCGTTACGGTAAAACTTCAACCATGGTTGAAGTCAAGGCGGTTGAACTGCGGCGTGCTGTCGGTCGGCGAGTTGGCAGCGAGAGCCGGGGTGGCCACGTCGGCATTGCGGTTCTACGAGGAGCACGGGTTGATCCATGCCGAGCGCAACAGCTCGGGTCACCGCCGATACCGTTCGGACGCGCTGCGGCGCGTGGCATTCATCCGTGTCGCCCAACGCATCGGACTGTCGCTCGGCGAGATCGCCGACGCGCTGGCGTCGCTGCCGTCGAAGCGCACACCGACGCGCAACGACTGGAACAAGTTGTCGCGGCGTTGGCTGCCGCGGATCGACGAGCAGATCGCCGCGTTGGAGTTGTTGCGCGATCGTCTCGACGGCTGCATCGGGTGCGGGTGCCTGTCGCTGGAGACGTGCGAGTTGTACAACACCGCCGATCGGGCGGCGCGGCGTGGTGCGGGCGCTCGTTACTTGCTCGGTGATCCGATCGAGGCCAGCGCCCTGCACCCATCACGTCGACGAAGTTGTCGTGATAGAAGGCTTGCCGCGCGGCAGCCGATGTGTTGGCCAGACTGGCTTCGAATCGTTCGATGGGCCTGCGGCCACCTTCGACGTGCGGGTAGTCCGAGGAGAACATGCACACCTCGGGTCCGGCTTGTTCGATGATCCAGCCGACGTCCTCGGTGGGATACGGGGTGAAGCGCATCTGCCGTCGCACGTACTCGCTCGGTCGCAGCGAGAGTGCCTGTAGTCGCGCCTCGTGGCGGGCGAACGCGTCGAACGCCGCCTCCATCTGTCGCATCCACGACGGCACCCAGATCGCACCCTGCTCGATCACGCCGACTCGCAGATCGGGGAACCGTTCGAACACGCCGTCGAACAGCATCGTCGCCAAGCGTCTGTGCGGGAGGCGCAGGAATGCCCATGTAGTCGACGGAGCGGAAGTTCTCGTCGCCTCCATGGAAGTCCGGCGGCACAGGCAGACCGTTGTTGAAGTAGTTCGGGTCGATCAGTCGGCCGGTGCCGCCGACGTGGAACACGATGGGAATGCCGGCGTCGGTCGCGGCCGCCCAGACGGAGTCGAGGGCGATGTGGCTTGGCGAGTGGGTTGGCGGGCAACCCGAAGCAATCAGCAACGCGGCCGCACCCAAAGCGATCGCCTCGCCGGCCAGTTCGCCGGCGCGCTCGAGATCGGCCAGTGGGACGTACAACGTGGGCAGCAGGCGAGGATCGGTGGAACAGAACTCGATCATCGCCCGGTTGTGGGCCCTGGCCGCGCCGATCGCCAGCTCCATGTCGCCGGAGTGCTCCCACGCGCACAGCCGCGAGTTGTGGAACGTGTTGAAGATCAACTGGCTGGCGAAGCCGAGCATGTCGAGCGCCCGGCCGCGGTCCTCGGCGATGAAGCTGCCGGTGGCGGCGAAGTTCTTGCGGTTCATGATTTCGGCCGCTTCGGCATCGACGTACTCGTCGGAGTGATGGCGGGCGGCGAGACGGCTGAACGTGTCGTCGATGTCGCGAAGCTGTTCGATGGGGTCGCCCGTCTGGCGCAGTTCATTGACCGACGCATACGTCAGCGCCGGGAGCCGATCTCGAAACTCGGGATCGGCGTGGTCGCGCAACCAGTTGGGCGTCTCCATGATGTGGGCATCGGCGTCGTGGACGACGAGCCCGGTGGAGTTGTATGGCATCACATCAGTGTTGCATCTGCCACGACGACAGGAATTGGTTGAGCTGTTCGGACGACTGCGGTGCGGCCGACCACGACGGCGCTCAACACGACCGTGATCGTGACGACTGCGGCCCACGAGAGATGCTCGCCCAGCAAGGCCCACGCCCACACCATTGCCAGGGCCGGTTGCGCGAGTTGGATCTGGCTCGCCTTGGCGATGCCTGCCCGCGCCATTCCCGCGTACCACGCGAAGAAGCCGAGGAACATCGAGAACACGGCGGTGTAGCCGAACGCGGCCCACTGCGGCCCGGTGGCGTGCAGCCCGCCCTTGCTGGCGGCAACGATCGACACGGCCCACGTCAACGGAGCCCCGAGCACCAAGGCCCAGCAGATCACCTGCCATCCACCGAGCTGCCGCGACAGCAGCGCGCCTTCGGCGTAGCCGATGGCTGCCGCCAACACGGCGAGGATCAGCAGCACGTCGGCGGCGTGCAGGGTGCCGCCGCCTTCGTGGACGACGTACGCCACCACGGCTCCGAACCCAATTGCGCTCCAGGTCCAATACGCACCCGATGGACGTTCTCCGGCACGAATGACGGCGAGTCCCGCAGTCGCCAGCGGCAGCAGGCCGTTGACCACGGAGCCGTGGAGGCTCTCGGTGCGCTGCAGCGCGTAGGCGATGAGTAGTGGGAACCCGAAGATCACACCGCCGATCACGAACACCAGTTGACGGAGCTGCGCCCTGTTCGGGCGGGGTGGTCTGACGATCAGCAACGCAATGGCGGCGAGGATGCTGGCCACCGCGGCCCGACCGATTGCGGCAACGGTCGGATCGAGGCCGCGGACGGCGATCTTCGTCATCGGCAGGCTGAAGCTGAACACCAGAACACCGATTGCCGCCAGCACGAGACCCACCGGGCGATGGTAACGACTGTGCCTGTGACTCGGCTGGTGGATAACTACGCGTCGCGCAGCTTCAGCTCGAACCACGCATCGCGTCCGAACGTCGCCTTCCTCGAAGTGGGTCAGCGTGAAGCCGCAGCCTTCGTAGAACTCGACGACGTCGGTCCATTGCGCCGATGTCTCCAAGATCACTCGCTCCATGCCCCATTGCCGAGCCGTGTCGACGAGGTCGGCAACCAGCCGGCGACCCACGCCCGTGCGTCGATATTCCGCAGCGACCGACATCCGCACGATTTCCGCCGACGTGCCGTCGCGAGGCACCACGGTCCCCGTTCCGACAACACGGCGGCCATCGCAGGCGACGAGCGTCCGCCCATTCCCGTAGCTCGAGGCGAGGTCCGCAAGATCGGGGTTCAATGCGTCGTCGACGGAGCCCCAGTGTTCGCCGAGCCCGCTGAGAATCAGGGTGCGCACCTCGTCGTGTTGGTCCGGTCCCCAGCGCGCCGACGTCGATGCTCGAATCGCTCACCCCCACATCTGATCGAATCGCGCCGACGTTCGACGTATCCGACGACCAACTCGCGGGTCTGGCTGTCATGCACGCCGCCGACAAACACGCCACGACAGGGTCCCGTCGATACTTCCGTCGCACGCTCGCGGACGCGTGGAAGCACCTCGACCTGCCGACCTCGCGCATGCCTCGCGGCCGGCCGAGTCGCTGAGTAGTCGCGTCATGCCGCGCCTCGTTTGGGTGGGCCGGTTGTCATGACTTGTCCGTCCGGCAGGGTGATCGTCGAGTTCGCGGTTCGGGCCCAGCGCGATGGTCCAGCCGTCGTGGTGGACCTTCTGGTGGTGGCTCTCGCACAACGGAATCAGATTGTCGAGATCCGTGCGGCCACCGTGTCGCCACCAGATGATGTGGTGCAACTTGGTGCGGCTGTAGCGGACACAGCATCCCGGCACCGCACACGTCGCGTACAAGCCCGTTGAAGGCTCGTCGTTGGGCCCGGTTCGCCAACCGCGTCTCGCGACCCAGGTCGAGCTGACCGGGTGCGTCGATGATCACCCCGTTGCGGACGGTGATCGCGTACACGCCGGCGGTCGGTCGCAACGTCTCCAGTACCTCGTGGGGGAGGTCGACGTCGGCACCCCAATCGAGTGACGGTCGCCCATCGGCGAGCGGGTTGGTGTGGTCCTCGACGACGACGATCTCCGGTCGCCCCGATCGCGCACCCTTGCCGTCGAGTAGCGACAGCAGGGCGTGAGCGCGCAGGAATGATTGTTTCTCCAACAGATCCGTCGGACACCCCTCCGGGTGCGCGTCGTGGAACAGAGCTTCGATCTGAGCGTCGAGGCGACGTTCCAGACTGTCACGTACGTCAACGGGTCCAGGGTCAGTGAGATGCGTCCCATACCGGTGGCTTTGTCGACCCACGACACGCACCGCACCGCCCGCCGCTGACGCTCCAGCCGGTCCAGTCCGTCGCGGTCGGCTTCCAACACCCGTGCCGCTTCGCGCACGTGTGCGGGCGAACTCGTCCGGTGTCGAGTGCTGCGCCAACCGCACCAACCGCTCACCATCAGCGCCGAGCTGGTCAGCCACCGACCGGTGTGACGCTGCGCATCACCCGACTCGAGCACATCGAGATGCCCACCCGACACCCGACCATCGTTCAACGACACACCGAACGCCGGGACCGCAGCCGCGGTCTCGGCACGCTGCAACAACCGGCCACCATCACGCACCGACGTGTTCGCCGCTTCGGCCAGCGACTTCTCCGGGAACGACGACACCGCCGCGATCCGCTGAGCGAACTCGACCTCACGACCCTCGACCCACGACTTCAACCTGCGCAAATCAGCCACACCGGCCTTCAACAACGTGCAATCAGTACAACCGGCATCCACCGCTGCCACCCGCCCAACCAGGCTCTGCACCTCCGCCGTCCTCATGCCACCCACCCTCGCAGAGGGGTGTGACAGAGACACGCAGAGCGGCGGACAACGTACGCTCCGCCGGATGGCCGGCGACCACGAACCGATGCGGCTCCAGATCCGCGTCATTCCGCGGGCCAAACGGGACGAGGTGGGAGGCGAGCGGGCGGGACGATTGGTCGTTCGCACAACTGCCGCGCCGGTCGACGACAAGGCCAACGATGCGGTACGCAAGCTGATCGCCGAGCACTTCGCGGTTCCCGTTCGACGCGTCCAGATCATTGCCGGAGGGCATTCCAGAGACAAGGTCGTCAGCATCTCCATGCAAGGATGAGGCGATGAGTGACGAGCCCACGACTGTCGAGCGACTCGAGGTGCTCGCACCATTCCGGCGGATGCGGCGACGATTTTCCGGGTGCTGTGCGATCCGCTGGGCCACGTCGCGATCGACAGTTCCGGCATGCTGCAGGATCGGCGACGGGCGAGCCGGTGACCGCGGTCGGCGACAGCTTCGTCGTGCACATGGATCGCGAGAGCGCTCAACGACTTCCCGCTCGGCCGCTACGACGTCACGGTCACCATCACGACGTTCGTGCCGGATCGCCAGATCGCGTGGGGGATCAGCGGTCTGATCCGACCACCGATCGGCCACATCTACGGCTACACGCTCGAGCCGCTCGACACCACGATCGACGCCGACACCGATAGCGAACCGGGCCGGCACGCTCGTCACGTCGTACTACGACTGGTCCGACATCGATCCGGTGTGGCGCGAGCGCGACGATCTTCCCGATCATCCCCGAGAGCGCGTTGCGAGCAACCCTCGGCATCCTCGAGCGCACCGTGCTGCGCGGCGGCTACCCGGCACCTCGGTAACAACATCGAACACCTGTTCGACTACAGCTGAACGAGGCGTGCCGACCGGTGCCACGATCCTGCACGCCGACCTCGACGCGTTCTACGCGTCCGTCGAGCAGTTGCTCGATCCGTCGTTGCGCGGCCGGCCGATCGCCGTCGGCGGCGGTGTCGTGCTGGCCGCCTCGTACGAGGCCAAGCGGTTCGGCGTGCAGGGCGGGATGTCGGGCTGGCGGGCGCAAGCAGCTGTGCCCCGACCTGTCTGTTCGTCGCACGGCCACTTCTCGGAGTACCAGCGGCTGGCCGATCAGGTGATGGCCGTGCTCGGCGACTTCACGCCGCTGGTCCAGCGCATCTCGATCGACGAAGCGTTCCTCGACGTCTCCGGATCGGTGCACCTGTTCGGCCCGGCCGAGGTCATCGGCGAGCGGATCCGCACGCGGGTCCGCGCCGAGATCGGGCTGCCGATCTCCGTCGGCGCGGCGTGCACGAAGCACCTCGCCAAGATCGCCTCGCAGGTCGCCAAGCCCGACGGGCTCGTCGTGGTGCACGCCGGCGACGAGCGCGCCTTCCTCGATCCGCTGCCGGTCGGCCTGATCTGGGGCGTCGGCCCGGTCACTCGCGCAGCGACTCGCCGACCGCGGCATCCACACGATCGGCCAGCTGGCAGCGTCGCCCGACGGCGCGCTGCAGTCGCTGCTCGGCCGGGCGCTCGGCGGAAAGGTCAGCGCGCTCGCGGCCAACGACGATCACCGTCGGGTGCAGCCGCACGGGAGAGCGGGATCGGTCGGCGCGCAGTCGGCGTTCGGGCGCCGCGACGTCTCGCCCGAGCTGATCCGCTCGGTGCTCGGGCACCTCGCCGATCGCGTCGCCGGCCGGCTGCGCGCCAAGCACCGCGCCGGTCGCACCATCACGGTGCGGGTCCGCTTCGCCGAGCATGCGCGCGGTCACCCGATCGCACACCGGACCCAACCCGATCTCGGCCACGCTGACGCTCACCGAGATCGCCGAGCGGCTGGTCTACAAGGCGCTCGCCGATCACCCCGACCAGTACCAGATCTCGCTGCTGGCGATCTCGGTGTCGAACCTCGTCGACCAGCCGGTGCTGCAGTTGGAGCTGCCGGTGCTTCCCGATGAGGCCGAGCGTCCGGGCTCGCGTCTCGGCTGCGGCGCGTTGGGCGGTCGACCACTCCGTCGACGCAGTGCGCCGCCGCTTCGGACGATCCGCCGTCGGCTACGCCGGGGTCGTGCTGTCGGAGCACGTATCGGTGCCCGACGAGTTCCGCGAGCTGGCCGAGCACGAGCTGTGAGACGCAGTAATCCATCGACCTCACCGAACGGCACACGTCGAATACGTTGACAGCCGTGACGATCGAACCGGAGACGAAGAACTGGACGTGGGTGCTCGAGCGGCCGTGCGAGGAGTGCGGGTTCGACACCCCGGCCGTTGACCGCGATGCGATCGGGCAGCTGACTCGCGAAGCAGCAGCTCCGTGGCCGTCGTTCATGGCTGATCCGTTGGCACGTGTTCGCCCGCGCGACGACTGCTGGTCCGCCCTCGAATACGGCTGCCACGTCCGCGATGTGTTCCGCCTCGGGTCGTTCCGAGTGGGACTGATGTTGAACGAGGACAACCCGCAATTCGCCAACTGGGACCAGGACGAAGCAGCCGTTTCAGAGCGATATGACCTGCAGGATCCCAGCGAAGTCGCCCAAGAGATACTCGCTGCCGCAGCGACGCTCGCGGACCTCTACGACACGGTCTCCGGCGATCAATGGCAGCGGCCGAGCGTGCGCAGCGACGGCTCTCCGTTCACCGTGGAATCGTTCGGCCGCTACATGCTCCACGACCCGATCCATCACATCGTCGACGCGCAACGTGGCTTCGAGGACTTAGCACCGACACAGGTGATGTCAACTCCGACGTTACGTGAGCGAAAATAGTGTGTTCATAATGGGCAATACGGCCTAATTGGGGCTCCGAACGGTTGTACAAACATCGGGGAATGAGGGAGACTTTGCAGATCGTTTCCAATGGACGACGCTGGGGTTCGGCTGTGGCGGCGGCGCTCGTGTTGATGACGTCCTGCGGGTCGTCGAGTAGTCGCTTTCTGGCAAACCAGGACGAGAAGGTCTACCTCCGCGTGCCGAAGTCGTGGCACGACGTGAAGATGTCCGAATCGGTCCCGATCCGTTGCAACAGGCGACGAGCGACGCCAAGGTGATCTCGAAGATCAGTCGTCACGACGCAGAAGGATGCGAAGGAGCAGAAGGACCTCGACTGTGCGACTCGCCCGTTCGCGACGATGACCGTGTACGAGACGACCGGTGTGTTCAATCAACAGCTCTCGGCATCGTTGGCCCGACGTGCGGTCGGCTTGGTGTCGTTACGACCCACTGCTACCGGGCGACACCGACGACGGGATTGTCGGAGGTACTCGACTTCGATGCGGCGCCGACCAACGCCAAGATCAGTGGCTCGCACGTGGTGTACCGAGCGCGCAACGACACGACGCGGCGACTGGCAGCTGACCGTCAACCTGTCGACGTTCTTCGACCCGACAGACATCGCGGCTGTATGCGTTCGAAGTGGTCTGCAGCATCGAGTGTTACGACAAGTGACGCGGCGAGATCGACAGGATCGTCAATTCGTGGAGGATCGGACTAATGAGTATGAACGGCTCAACCCTCTTGCCGACCGACGGGTCGGTGCACCAGCCGGTCATCGACGACCGCGAACCACCCGTGCGCCGCAAGATGTTCTTCTACGACCGCATCAAGATCCTCGTGCTCATGGCCATCTTCATCCTGCTGCAGACATCGCATCAGAAGACCGACATCCCGCTGATGTCGTGGGGCGAGGCCTTGCGTGACCAACTGCGTGCCAAGTGGTGGGTGCTGATCCTCGCCGGGTTGGAAGTGATCCGCCAGATCCACAACATCATCTCCGAGCACTCGCGGCCGTACAACCAGTTCTGGCAGAAGAAGGTGTTCGGCGGCTGGGAACGGCAGATGAGCAAGATGAAGCCGTACACGAGATGGCGCATGGCGCGGCTCGTGAAGCGTCTGGCCGTCCTGACGGTCCTCGGTCTGATCTTCTCGTGGATGTGGGGGCTCGGTCCGGTGCAGGCTCTCGCCGAAGCGCCCGCTCGCATCTTCCGCAACATCTTCGTCAACCCCGCGGTCGGCCTGCCGGTCGGCTTGACGATCGCGCTGAGCACACTCGGCGGTCTCGTCTACATCGTGTTCTTCTTCGGCATCTTCTTCATCGGTGGTGTCGAGACCTTCAAGCCCGGCGAGATCAAGACTCGATTCGCCGACATCTGGGGTCAGGATCACGTCGTTCGCCGAGTGAAGGAGAACCTCGACTTCCTCGAGCGTCCGAAGGAGATCGAGGACCGTGGCGGCTACGTGCCGGGCGGCATCCTGCTGTGGGGCCCGCCCGGCACCGGCAAGACGTTGATGGCCGAAGCGTCGGCAGGCGAGACCGGCAAGCCGTACGTGTTCGTCGATCCGTCGGCGTTCGTGCAGACCTTCGTCGGTGTCGCGCCGATGAAGATCAAGCACCTCTATCGCAAGCTGCGCAAGCTCGCCCTTCGCTACGGCGGTGTCGTCGTGTTCTTCGACGAGGCCGACGTGTTGGGCAGTCGCAGTGGCCAGGGCGGCGGGTTCGACGAGCGGGCATCCGCCGAGCAGCTCGAGGCTGCGAAGTGGCTGAGCCCGCAGGGCCAGCGCGAGGTGATCTCCTGGCTGCAGCAGCAACAGCATGCGGAGGAGCCCTCGCCGAAGCGGGGATGGCGCGACGGCATCATCATGGGCGGAATGATGGGTGGCGGCATGGGTGGCGGCGGTGCGCTGCAGTCACTGCTCACGGAGATGAACGGTCTCAACAAGCCGCGAGGTTTCTTCTCGCGGCGCCTCCGCAGCTTCATGAACATCAAGCCGAAGGCGCCGCCGCGCTATCGCATCCTGCACATGTTCGCGACCAACCTGCCGACGGCACTCGACGCCGCACTGCTGCGCCCCGGTCGAATCGACCGGATGTACAAGGTGGGATACCCGATGAAGGACGGCCGCGTCCGCACCTTCCAGGGCTACTTCGACAAGATCCGCCACACGGTGAACCAGCCCGAGATCGAGCGCTTGTCGACGATGACGCCGGGTGCCACCGGCGCAACGATCAAGGACCTCGTCAACGAGGCCGTGCTCGTCGCACTGCGCGAGGGACGCGACGTGGTCACGTGGGCCGACGTGTTGCAGGCCCGTTACCTCCGCCGCGTCGGCGAGCACGAGCAGGTCGAGTACGTCGAACGCGAGCGTCATGCGTTCGCGATCCACGAGGCGTGCCACGCAGTCACCGCGTACCTCAAGCGGCGGTCGATGGAGATCGACTTCGTCAGCATCGAGCCGGGATCGGGTTACTACGGCGTCGTCATGAGCAACAAGAGCGACGACACGTTCGTGCAATGGCGGTCGATGTTCGAGATCGACATCATGGTCTCGCTCGCATCGTTGGCCGGCGAGCGCATGTTCTTCGAAGGCGACAGCACCAGTGGTGTCAGCGGCGACCTTCGATCCGCCACCTACTTCGCATCGCTGATGGAGAGCGTGCTGGGAATGGGCGACACGATCGCCGTGCAGTCGGTCGTCCAAGAAGTTGCGGGCGGCGGAGGCGGTTATCGCACGGCCGCCGACAAGGAGGACGCCGAAGCGCGGCACCGCGCGAACATGGGCAACCGCATCGAGATGCGTCTCGGCGCCATCCTCGACGAGGCGACCATGCTGCTGCACGAGAACCGCTTGATGGTGCTCGCGATCGCCCATGCGCTCGAGACGCACAAGACGATCTCCGGCGACGACGTCGCTGCCATCTTCCAAGGCCGTCAGGGCCCGAAGGTCAACGGCCGCGACTACCACCATCCGTCGTTCCTCGAGGTGGCCGATCGCTACCACAACGAGGCGCTCGTCGCCCATCGCATGACCGGTCGGGTCGTCGTGCCGCTGCCGGTCTGGCTCGTGGCAATCCGCAGATGGTCGCCAGCTCGGCGCCGCTGCCTCCTCCTCGTCTCTGACCAAGCCGTAAGGTGCGTCGATGACCGATCATCGCGGCGCGCACCAAGTTCTCGCACGTTCGAGGAATCGACTCGCGAGGACTGGGCCCTGATCATGCAGCACGTCCAGGTGACGCAGAGCCATGTCGCCGACAACGTGATCGCCCAGATGCGTCAACTGCGCAGCGACCACGGCGGCTTCCCGGTCGACCGGCTCGAGCACTCGCTGCAGACCGCGACGCGCGCCGAACGCGCCGGCCGCGACGACGAGTACGTGCTGTGCGCGCTGCTGCACGACATCGGCGACAACCTCGCGCCGTACAACCATCCGTCGATCGCCGCGGGGATCTTGAAGCCCTTCGTCAGTGAGGCACATCACTGGATGGTCGAGCACCACGGCATCTTCCAGGGCTACTACTTCTGGCACCACATCGGGGGAAATCGCGACGCTCGCGACGAGTTCAAGGACTCACCGCACTACGACCTCACCGAGGAGTTCTGCGCGCTCTACGACCAGACCGCGTTCGATGCGACGTACGTCAGCAACCCGTTCGAGCACTACGAGCCGTTGATCCGCGCTCGGTTCTAGCACTGCTCTGACTACTGCTTCTGACTACTGCTTCTGACAACTCAGCAGCAGCTTGCCCTGGACACGACGCTCGAGGATGCGAGCGTGCGCCTCGGCCGCGTCGGCCAGCGGCAACACGTCGCCGATCGGGATGTGCAGCGAGCCGGCGGCCATCATCTCGAGCAGCATGGTGATCGCGCCGCGCTGGTCCTCGGGCGTGTCGGTGAGACCGGAGTAGCCCAGCAGGCTGACACCCTTGCGATACAGCCGGCGAAGGTTCAGCGACACCTGCTGGTCGTTGGAGGTACCGAACACGACGAGGCGCCCCTTGTTGGCGATCGCTGCGATGGCAGCGTCGGTGTACGGACCGCCGAGCGAGTCGAGCACGACCGTCGGCTCGAAGTCCTTCACTGCGTCCTCGAGAGCATCGGCGTCGGCGACGACGACGTTGTCGGCACCATTGGCCTTGATGCCGTCGACCTTGCCCGCCGAACCGGTCTGGCCCCACACGGTGGCGCCGACGGTCTTGGCCAACTGTGTGGCGACGGCCCCGACGCCCCCGCTGGCACCGAGGATGAGGATGCGGTCGAGGGCTCCGATCTGGGCCCGGCTGTGCAAGCACAGCCACGCAGTGATGCCGGCCACCGGCAGTGCGGCGACCTGGGCGAGATCGAGCTCGTCGGAGACCGGCAGCAGCCAGTCCTCGGGCACGGCCATCGTGTCGCAGTACGTACCCTGCCGAGCGACGCCGAGACCGCCGCCACGTACCAGCACTGGACGGCCGTCGACGTGCCCGCTGGCTTCGGTTCCGGGGATCCAGGGAAGGTTGGCCGCCGCGGCGCCGACTGATCCTTGCGTGATCCACACGTCGAGGGGATTGACCGATGAATACGCGATGTCGACGAGCTTCTCGCCCGGGCCCGGTTGCGGATCGGGGAGCTCGTCGAACTGGAGGGTTCCGCCGATGGAGTGAAGTCGTGCAGCGCGCATCGGGCCACTGTAGGCCGGGCCCTCGCGAGCATGCCGAGCCGGTGCCTCGGGCCGTTAGTTTGGTACGTCGATGATCATCCTCGACGGCGGCACCGGCACGTTGGTGCAAGCGCTCGGTGCGCCGATGGATGGCGACACGTGGTGCGCCGACGCCAACCTGACGCACCCCGAGATCGTCCGCCAAGCGCACCGCGAGTACCTCGACGCCGGTGCCGAGGTGTTGATCGCCAACACCTACGCGACGAGCCCGCTGCTGTTCAATCACATCGGTCGCGACGACGACGTCGCGGTGATCGATGCCGCTGCCGTGCGCTTGGCGCGCGAAGCCAGTGGGGGATCGGTGCCCGTCGCCGGATCGTTCTCGGTGATGCGGCCGGGCATTCCTGGCAGCGACCGCAGTGAGATGTTGCACGAATGGCCGGAGGGCGAAGCGCGCCGCTTGTTCGCCGCGAAGGCCGAAGGCTTCGTGAGGGCCGGTGCCGATCTGATCGCCATGGAGATGATGCGCGACGGCGACTACTCGGTATGGGCAACGGAGGCTGCGGTCGCCACGGGCTTGCCGGTGTGGGTCGGGATCTCGGTCGAGCAGGACGACAACGGACGCTTGATCGGCTTCGGCCGCCCGAACTGGTTGTTGGATGATTTCGTCGACGCGCTGCTGCGGTCTGCGCCGGCGATGGTCTCGGTGATGCACTCCTCGCCGCACGACACGGGCCCGGCGTTGCAGGTCGTGCGCCAGCACTGGCGCGGCTCGCTGGGTGCGTACGCCGAGTCGGGCTACTTCGCGATGCCCGACTGGAAGTTCGCCGACATCATTCCCGAGGGCGAGTACGTCGACCTCGCCAGGCAATGGGACGAGGCGGTCGACCTGGCGATGATCGGCGGATGCTGCGGGATCGGGCCCTCGCACATCGCTGCCCTCCGCGCCGCTTTCTGAGCCGTAACTCTGAGAAGGAGCTAGACGGCGCCGGCGAAGATGATGTCGCCGGTGGCCTTGTCGACGCCGCCTTCCGGCTCGACGGTGATCGCCCACTGAGTCGGTGACCCGTTGACGTCGACGACCCTGCGCACTTCGCTGCCGTCGGCCTTGTCGAGCAAGCGCACGGCGTGCGCCCCTTGACCATCGACCAGCCACAGCTCGTATGCCTTGCCCGGGCCGGGATCGGGCAACCCGTCGCCGACGACGACGGCCTTGCCCTCGCTCGGCGACCAGACGACCTTGAACGATCCTGTACCGGTGCCGGTGAGCGGTGTCGTACGGGCGTCGGGCTGTTCGAAGATCTGCGCGGCCTCGCCGGCGAAGTCGTTGCTACGGCCGTCGGAGTTGCGGCCGACGACGAAGGCGCCGAGCGCGATCAGGATCAACGCGGCAGCGGCCGACAGGACGCGCACCATTCGCTGCCGGGACTGGCGATGGGTGGCCAGGTCGACGACGGAGTCCGGCAGCAGCGGTGAGAGTTGCCGCGTGTTGCCGATCTCGGCCATGACGTTGGCCTTCAGGGAGGCGGGAGGATCGGTGGCAACGGACGCCGCAACTTGCGACAGCGTCTCCCTGAACCCGGCGACCTCGGGCCGGCACACCGGGCACGTCGGGTAGTGAGCCTCGAACTCGGCGCGCTCGCGTTCATCGACTGCGTCCAGTGCGTAGGCCGCCGCAAGTTGATGAATGTCGATGCCGCTCACGTGGCAACTCCTAGCTCGTCGCGCAGTCGAATCATTCCGTCGCGAATTCTTGTCTTGATCGTTCCTTCGGCAACATCGAGAAGTAGCGCGACTTCGCGGTAACTGTGTCCTCCAAAGTAGGCCAGCTCCACCGCTTGCCGTTGTATCTCGGTCAATCGCTCGAGTGCCTTGCGCACTCGAGTCCCGTCGATGTTTGCCACCACTTGTTCGGCAACGTCGGTCGATTGGATGGGTCGCTTGTGCCCTTCGCGCTCGGTGCGCTCGCGGCTGGCCTGCTCGGAGCGCACGCGGTCGATGGCCCTCCGGTGGGCGAGCGTCGCCGCCCACGACTTCACCGAGCCGCGCGTGGCGTCGTAGCGCGGCGCCAGGCGCCACAGTTCGATGAACGCCTCTTGCGTGACTTCCTCGCTCTGGGCCGGATCGCGCACGACCTTCAGCACGATGCCGTGCAGCAGCGGGGCCAACGAGTCGTAGAGATCGGCGAACGCCGATTGGTCACCTCGACCCGCACGACTCAGCAGCGCGCCGAGAGGATCCTGGGCGGTTTCGTCGTCATTGTCGTCGCCGCCTCGCCGGCGAAGCGCGTTACGCAGCATGTGTCTTCCCAGCCCGCGCTTCGATCGACCAGAAAGAGGCCCAGTCAGTCATGTAACCCGTTCGTAGCCGGAACGGATGTGGATTGGTCGGGAGTCGAGTAATGCGTTTCCTCGGAGTCGGTCGGCAGGGCCGCGAACCTACCCTTCAACCGCAGTGCAGGCTGCTCGATCAGGCGATACGAGGCCAAGGCCGCCGCCAACGCCAGCGCGAATCCCAGCCCGATTCGCACGGTCGCGGGTTGGCCGATCAGCCGATCGTCGGTCCATCGCAGAATCGGCAGGTGCCACAGGTAGAAGCCGTACGAGATCCTTCCGAGACCGACTGCAGGCCGCCATGCGAATGCTCGACCCGGGCCATGCTCCCGCGAGACGACCAAGCCGTAGATCAGCACGACCGCGGACACCGCGGCCACCGTGTAACCGAAGCCGAACAGATCGTCGCCCGGATCCCACGCCGCGATCGCGAGGAGCCCGATGGTCCCGATTGCGACAGCGGGAGCCGCGCGACGCGCCGCGGCGACTCCGACCCAAGAGTCGCCCAAATCCCGACGAGCGAGCCCCAACGCGGAACCGAGCAGCAGCGCCTCGGGCCGGCCGATGAACAGTGCACCGGGCCCGACGACGTGCGAGGTCCGCAATACGCTGAGCAACACGAACGCTCCGACGAAGACCACCGCGAGCCACGCAGCGGATCGCCGTGGTCGCACGCACAGCGTCAACAGCAATGGCCAGACCAGGTAGAACTGCTCCTCGAGCGCCAACGACCATGTGTGGCCCAGCAACGTGCCGGGGGTGTGCGCCCACCATGTGAGGTTGCGGGTGTACGAGCCGGCGGCCAGGATCTCGTGGAGGGCATTGTTTCTTGTGTCGGGTGCAGCGACCAGCAGTGCCCAGAGCGCGACTGCCGCGAGCAGACCGAACAACGCCGGGAGCAGTCGCAGCGCGCGACGGATGTAGAAGCGGCCGATCGACACCCGACCGCGATCGTCGAGCTCCTCGACGAGCAGTGTCGTGATGAGGAACCCGCTGAGCACGAAGAAGATGTCGACGCCGATCGAACCTGCCGGCACCAAGCGCGGATGCGTGTGCACTCCGAACACGAGCAGCACCGCGAACGCACGAAGTCCGTCGAGGCTCGGCCGGTACCCGAGCTTGTCGGGTTCCACCTTCACGAGCTCCACGTCTGCCGGCACTGACGGCGAGGTTAGCGACGATGAATACACTCGGCCTCCATGCCACCCATCGTTGCCGCAAGCGTGCCCGCGTCGTCGTGATCGGCGGAGGCGTGATCGGTTGCTCGGTCGCCTATCACCTCGCCCACATGGGCTGCCGGGACGTCGTCGTGCTCGAGCGCGACAAGCTGACGTCGGGCACCACGTGGCACGCCGCCGGGCTGATGGTGACGTTCGGATCGCTGTCGGAGACCTCGACCGAGATGCGCAAGTACACGTGCGACCTGTACGCGCGGCTCGAAGCCGAGACCGGCCAATCGACGGGCTTCAACCCGGTCGGCTTCATCGAGCTCGCGACCGAGCCCGATCGTCTCGAGGAGTACCGCCGCGTCACCGCGTTCAACCGCTACTGCGGTGTCGACGTGCACGAGATCTCGCCGAAGGAAGTTGCCGAGCTGTTCCCCTTCGCGAAGACCGACGACATGCTCGCCGGCTTCTACGTGAAGGAAGACGGCCGGGCGAATCCGGTCGACGTGACGATGGCGCTGGCCAAGGGCGCGCGCCAGCAGGGCGCGACGATCATCGAGGGTGTGTCGGCCATCGACGTCCTCCGAGACGGACGGCGTCGTCACCGGCGTGCGAACCGATCAGGGCGACATCGAGGCCGAGTTCGTCGTCAACTGCGCCGGCATGTGGGCCCGCCAGCTCGGCGACGTGGCCGGCGTCAACATCCCGCTGCAGGCCGCCGAGCACTACTACCTCATCACCGAGCAGATCGAGGGCCTGTCCAACACCTGGCCGGTGATCGAGGATCCCGCGAACTACGGCTACTTCCGCGAGGAGGTCGGCGGTCTGATGATCGGCCTGTTCGAGTCGGTGTGCGCGCCGTGGAACGTCGGCGGCATCCCCGACGACTTCTCGTTCGGCGAGATCCAGCCCGACTGGGACCGCATGGGCCCGTACCTCGAGACGGCGATGAGCCGCGTGCCGATCTCGATGGAGACCGGCATACGCACGTTCTTCTGCGGCCCCGAGAGCTTCACGCCCGACCTGCTGCCGGTCGTCGGCGAGGCGCCGGAGTTGCGGAACTACTTCGTCGCCGCCGGGCTGAACTCGATCGGCATCCTCACCGGCGGCGGGATGGGCCGCGTGCTGGCGCACTGGATCCTGACCGGCCGTCCCGACGTCGACGTCACCGGCTTCAACATCGACCGCCTGCACCGCTACCAGACGAACCCGGAGTACCGCGCGACGCGCACGGTCGAGTCGCTCGGCATGGTCTACCAGTGCCACTACCCGGGCAAGTCGATGATGACGGCGCGCAACGCCAAGGTCTCGCCGATCCATGATCGGCTGCCGCGCAGCGGGCGTACTTCAAGGACGTCAGCGGATGGGAAGGCGCCGACTGGTACGCGCCCGAAGGTGTCGAGCCGAAGATCGAGAAGCTGTCGTGGGGCCGGCAGAACTGGTTCGACTACTGGCACGCCGAGCACGAGGCTGCGCGCAACGACGTGATCCTGATGGACATGTCGTTCATGTCGAAGTTCCTCGTGCAGGGTCGCGATGCCGGACGCCTGCTCAACACGATGTCGGCCAACAACGTCGACGGCGATGCCGGGGTCATCACGTACACGCAGTGGCTCAACGACGACGGCAGGCTCGAGGCCGACCTCACCGTCACGAAGCTCGACGACGATCGCTACTGGGTCGTCGCCACCGACACGGCGCATCGCCACGTCGAGACGCGGATGCGCCGGCACTTCGGCGACGACCACGCGATCGTCACCGACGTCACCAGCGGGTACGCGCAGATCAACGTGCAGGGCCCGCGGTCGCGCGAGTTGATGCAGTCGATCACCTCGGCCGACATGTCGAACGAGGCCTTCCCGTTCCGCGCTGCGCGCGACATCGACATCGGCTTCGCCCGGGCGCTGTGCGTGCGGATCACGTACCTCGGCGAGCTGGGCTACGAGCTGTACGTCCCGGCGGAGCAGGCGGTCCACGTGTACGACCGGATCGTTGCCGCCGGTGCATCGCTCGGGCTGCGACATGCCGGGCTGAAGGCGCTGGGCAGCCTGCGCATGGAGAAGGGCTATCGCGACTACGGCCACGACATCGACAACACCGATTCGGTGCTCGAGGCCGGCCTCGGATTCGCGGTCGATCTCGACAAGCCCGGTGGCTTCATCGGCCGCGAGGCGGTCATCGCGCACAAGGCCGCCGGCCCGCTGCGCCGTCGCCTCGTGCAGGTGCTGGTCGACGATCCGGAGCCGCTGATGTTCCACGGCGAAGTCGTGCTCCGCAACGACAGTGCGGTCGGTTACGTGCGCGCCGCGTCGTACGGCTTCACACTCGGTGGCGCGGTCGGGCTGGCGATGCTGGAGGGTGGCGAGCCGGTGACGACCGAGTACCTGTCGGCCTGTCGGTGGGCTGTCGAGATCGCCGGCCGCAAGTACCCCGCTCGGGTCTCGCTGCGACCGTTCTACGATCCCGACAACCTGCGCATCAAGAGCTGATCGTGGCGACTGGCCATCCCGAGTTCGCAGGCCGGTTCATCGAGCGCGGCAGCACCCAGTACGAAGCTGCTCGCACGGAGGCGTTGTTCAACACCCGTCATCCGTCGAGGTATCCGGTCGCGGTCCTCGAGGCTGCAAGCGAAGCCGACGTGGTCGCCGGCGTGCGACTGGCCAGGGAGCTCGGTTGGAAGGTCGCGGCACGCTCTGGTGGCCACGCCTGGGCCGGCTGGAGCGTGCGCGACGACGCGCTGCTGATCGACCTCGCCGGCCTTCGCGAGATGACCGTCGACGTCGACAACCTCACCGCCACGGCTAGTCCGTCGCTGCGCGGTGGGCAGGACCTCGCGCCGTTCCTGCGCCAGCACGGACTGGTGTTTCCTGGTGGTCACTGCACGACGGTCGGCCTCGGTGGCTACCTGTTGCAGGGTGGCCAGGGTTGGAACTCACGCCAGTGGGGTTGGGGGTGCGAGAACGTGCTCGGCGTCGATCTGGTCACGGCGGCAGGCGACCTGGTGCACGCCGACGCCGACGAGAACAGCGATCTCTACTGGGCTGCCCGCGGCGGCGGTCCGGCGTTCTTCGGTGTGGTGACGCGCTTCCACCTTCGCGTGCATCGGATGCCTGCTGCCTTCACGCACACCACGTACGCCTTCCCGATCGAGTGTTTCGACGAGCTGATGCACTGGGCCCACGACGTGCTGCCGACGCTCGACAGTCGAGTCGAGCCGGTGATCGTCGGCACGCGCATCCCGCCGCCCGGGATCGACGTCGGCGGCGGTCCGGTCATCATCATGCACACCACCGGGATGTTCGACTCGGCCGAGGAAGCACGCAGATGCATGACACCGTTGGAGACGTGCCCCGTGCTCGATCGAGCGTTGTTGCGCATCTTCGCCGAGCCGACGTCGTTCGACGACGAGAATCCGATCATGGATGCGCAGAACCCGCCGGGCATGCGGTACGCCGCGGATTGCGCGTGGACCGATGCCCCGGCGGGTCTGCTGGCGCCCGTCCTCGGCGACATCTATCGCTCGCTCCCGACACCCGAGTCGTTCGTCATCTGGTACGGCTGGTCGCCGTCACGGCCACTGCAGGACATGGCCTTCTCGATGCAGGGCAACGTCTACATCGCGGCGTACACGATCTGGGCCGACGAAGGCGACGACGAAGCGATGCAGGACTGGGTGACCGCGCACTTCCGCAGGTTGGAACCTGTCAGCAAGGGCTCGTACCTCGGCGACGCAGATCTCACGCGGCGTTCGTCGAAGTTCATGGCCGATGCCAACTTCGCCAAGTTCGGGAAGCTGCGCGACGTCTACGACCCCGATCGCATGTTCTTCGACTTCTACCAACGTTCAGGATGTTCGGCGAACGAGTTCGAACCGCGTTGACCCTTCTTGCGTGATCGCGAGTCGGCGTGTCCCTTGTCGGGCCGCAGTGGATGGCCGCCGCGCTGGTTGTTCTTGTCGAACATGTCGGCGAGGAGGATGGAGGTGATTGCGTTTCCGATGTGCATGCCCACAAGACTCGGCGGCACCCGCTGAGATACATCGAAGTTCCGCTGAACCGGTCACCTCAGCCAGCCGGTGGTGTCGACGATGAGGTCGGTGGGGTGGAGTGTGTAGATGCAGATGGTGCCGGTGTTGGAGAGTTTGGTGATGAGTTCGTTGGGGATGGTTGCGCCGGTGGTGTAGTTGAGGCTGGAGGCGAGTGGCATGGGTGTGTCGCAGGGGTAGACGGTGAGGAAGCCTGGTGCGGTGGCGTCGACGGCGGTGACGTTGATGGTGGCGGCTGCTGCGTTGGTGGGGATGCCGCCGCGTCCGGTGATGTGGAGTTCGAGGGTGGAGTTGGCGGGGCGTTGTCCGTGGCCTGCGAATTGGTTGTCGATGGTGGTGTTGCCGGGTCGGGTGTCGAGGAGTCGGGCCGGGTACGAGCGGTGTGTAGTTGGGTGTGTTGGGTAGCCAGCCGGTGGTGTCGACGATGAGGTCGGTGGGGTGGAGTGTGTAGATGCAGATGGTGCCGGTGTTGGAGAGTTTGGTGATGAGTTCGTTGGGGATGGTGGCGCCGGTGGTGTAGTTGAGGCTGGAGGCGAGTGGCATGGGTGTGTCGCAGGGGTAGACGGTGAGGAAGCCTGGTGCGGTGGCGTCGACGGCGGTGACGTTGATGGCGGCGGCTGCTGCGTTGGTGGGGATGCCGCCGCGTCCGGTGATGTGGAGTTCGAGGGTGGAGTTGGCGGGGCGTTGTCCTTGGCCTGCGAATTGGTTGTCGATGGTGGTGTTGCCGGGTCGGGTGTCGAGGAGTCGGGCGGGTACGAGCGGTGTGTAGTTGGGTGTGTTGGGTAGCCAGCCGGTGGTGTCGACGATGAGGTCGGTGGGGTGGAGTGTGTAGATGCAGATGGTGCCGGTGTTGGAGAGTTTGGTGATGAGTTCGTTGGGGATGGTTGCGCCGGTGGTGTAGTTGAGGCTGGAGGCGAGTGGCATGGGCGTGTCGCAGGGGTAGACGGTGAGGAAGCCTGGTGCGGTGGCGTCGACGGCGGTGACGTTGATGGTGGCGGCTGCTGCGTTGGTGGGGATGCCGCCGCTGTCCGGTGATGTGGAGTTCGAGGGTGGAGTTGGCGGGGCGTTGTCCTTGGCCTGCGAATTGGTTGTCGATGGTGGTGTTGCCGGGTCGGGTGTCGAGGAGTCGGGCCGGCACGAGCGGTATCTCCATGGCCGGCACGATGCCCGCCGTACCGAGGACCTGCACCGGCAGCGGGAAGTACGAGGGTTGACCGAGTTGGCCCTCGGTGTTGCTACCCCAGCAACGCACGGTCTGGTCGGCGAGCACGACGCATGTGTGGTCGTTGCCTGCCGCGATGTCGGTGGCATCGGCGATCCCGGTGACGTCGACGGGTGTTGATGTGCTGAACGGCGTCGGGTTTCCGAGCTGTCCCTCGAAGTTCTGCCCCCAACAGCGAACCGTGCCGAGGTTCATCGAGCACGTGTGGAAATCCCCGGCCTGCACGACGCCTGCACCGACGACCCCGACGGTGACGGGCGAGGTGCGCTGATTGGTGGTGCCGTCGCCGACCTGTCCATAGATGTTGTAGCCCCAGCACATCGTCTCAGCGGCGCGACTTGCACAGCTGTGTTGGTCGCCGACGTCGATTCGGGTGAAGTTGTTCGGCGCCGTGTTGATGGGTGTAGGGGTCGTGCGCTGCGTGGTGGTGCCGTCGCCGAGTTGACCATTCGAGTTCTCGCCCCAACAGTCGACTTCGCCGGTCGTGCGACGGGCGCACGTGGTATCGCCATCGGCCGAGATCGCGCCGCCATTCGTGATCGAGGGCACCACGGTCGGCAGCAGCTGATCGGAGGTGTTGCCGAGGCCGAGCTGTCCGTGGAACCCTTCTCCCCAACACCACACCTCGCCGCCGGTCAATCGTGCGCACGTGTGCTGATCGCCGGCGGCGGTGCGCGGTGGCGCTCGCGATGCCCGACACGTCGACGGGAACGGCAGAGCTCGTACGCGTACCGTCGCCGAGTTGCCCCCGAGAGTTGGATCCCCAGCACTTCATCGCTCCCGACCCGAGAAGCGCACATGCGTGCCACGCGCCGGCGGTGATGTTGACCGCATCGGTGAGTCCAGACACTTCCGCCGGCGGTGATCCGACCGCGATCGATCCGGACCCGATCTGGCCGAAGGTGTCGGCACCCCAGCACTTCGCTGTCGTGTCGACGAGCACGACGCACGTGAAGTCGTCGCCGGCCGCGAGCTGCGTTGCCCCGGCAACACCCGGGACCGTGACCGGTGTCGAGACACGACTCGGGAGGCCGCTGCCGACCTGCCCATAGAAACTGTCGCCCCAGCACCAGATGCTGCTGTCGACTCGTACGACGCAGGCATGAGTGTCGCCGACCGACAGCGCCGAAGCGTTCTGGACACCGACGACCGGGACCGGGATCGTGGTCACGCCGTCGGTCGAGCCGTCGCCCAGCATGCCCCTGTATCCCTCGCCCCAACACGACACGCGGCCGTCGGAACTGCGGGCACAGGTGTCGTAGTCGGCGACCCCGATCTCTTCGATGGAGTCGACGCCGAACACGCTGACCGGAGTCGGCGAAGGGTTCAGCGTGCCGTTTCCGAGCTGGCCGGCGAAGTTGTCGCCCCAACACTTCGCGCCGCCCGAGCGGGTCACCACGCAGGTGTGGTCATAGCCGCCGTCGATGGATGCGGCATCGGTCAGGCCGACCACGTCGACTGGCACTGCAGACTCGGTCGGGGTGGCGGTGCCGAGTTGGCCATAGGTGTTCGATCCCCAACACGAGACGCTGCCCGTGGCGTGAACGGCGCACGAGTAGTCGTCGCCGAGACCGATCGAGATCGCGTCAATGAGGCCGACGACGTCGACCGGCACATTCGTGAAGTCGAAGCTGCCGTCACCGAGTTGACCCGACGAGTTGTCGCCCCAGCAGACCACCGCACCCGAGGAGCGGATGGCGCACGTGTGGATGCCGTTGGCATTGATCGCCTGTGCGTCGGCCAGGCCGGCAACTGCGACCGGGGTCGGCGAGTCAATCCCGCTCCCATCGCCGAGCGATGCCCCATCGCCCCAGCACAACGCCTGCCCGGAGGAAGTGATTGCGCAGGTGTGGTTGACGCCCGAGGAGATGTCGACGACATCGGTCAAGCCGGCGACGAGCACCGGTGCGATCGAATCGTCGAGGGTGCCATCGCCCAGCTGTCCGCGGCTGTTCTCACCCCAGCACGACACGGACGTGTCGGCGTTGACGACGCACGTGTGGTTCTCGCCGCTGGCGAGCGTGTGCGATTGCTGTTCGGTCGGCGCCGGCGCGGCCGTCGCCAGGCTTGCGGTGCTTGCCACCGTGATGGTCTGTGCGCCGATGAGCGCAACTGCAACCGCAACCAAGATCCGCCGGGGAGATGAAGACATCACACTGCTCCTTGTCGTGCCGCCGGTGGTCGGGGACCGTGGCGGGGTGTGTGCCTCCAGACCCCCGATGGAGTCCGTGGATACAAGAAGTCAGCAGGTGATTGGGTTGGCTGTCGGAGGGTCGGTGATGCTCGCGGTCAGCGACGACAACACGACTGCTTTGCCTGTCTCGACGGTCTGCGTGCCACATTGCGCCAGCGGCGCGACGCCGTGCGCAAGCAGGAAATCGCGTGCACCACGTGCGGTGTTGCCGCTGGTCGACATCCGCTCGGCGATGTACGCAGCCATCTTCGGCGCAGCGAAGGACGTGCCGCTGACGGCCCCCTTGCCCTCGAACACGTCGCCGCCAGTTTCGAAGCGGACACCGCTGACCGTCGTCGTCGGAAGGGAGACGCCGAGGGCATAGGCATCGACCGTCGAGCCGCGATTCGAGAAGTCGGCGACGGGCGCGGTCTTGGACGGGCTCGACCACGGGCTGAGGTCGCTGTCCTTCGTGCCGTCGAGGGCGCCGACGCTGAGCACCGACGAGAATGCAGCGGGGTAGTGCGGCCGAGTCGTTGCCTCGTTGCCGGCAGCGGCGACGATCAACATGCCACCCGGCTTGAAGGGATCGAACCTGTCGACCGCTTCGACGACGGCTTCCATGCCGACTGGTTGCAACACGGGTCCCGGGATCGCCGGGTTCTTGTCGCACACGGCAGTGCCGAACGACTGGACGAGCAGATTGGGGTAGTTGGGAATCGTCAACGAGCGCAGCGAGCCGGCGATCGCCCGGGCGGCGGACACGTCGGTGGCGAGGCCGGCGCGATCGTTGATTCGAACGTCGGCAATCGATGAACCTGGGGCCACCGTCGTCAACACGCCGTCGATCTCCTCGCCGTGTCCTCCGGCTGGGAAGTCGATCATCAGCGGTCCGTTGTTGACCCGGTTGACGAGGTCGTTGTCGTCGGCGGTCAACTGTGTCGTCGTCGGCAGGTTCACCGGGTCGGCTGCGAAGAGGCCGGTGTCGTCGACATGGATCTTCACGCCCGTCCCGATCTTCAGACCGGCCGACGTCAGGTTGGTGCGAGGAGGCGTGAGCGCCGAGATCTTCGTCGGGTACCCGTACGGGAAGTAGTGGACGTACGGCCCGTAGTAGGAGAACGCGTAGTCGGGTGAGGCGATCTTGCCCGAGTCGTTGCGCAGGTGGCGCGCCAGGCCGAGGATGTCGTGCGGCACGCCGCTGGGGCGAGGCGTCAGGGTGACGGAGACGACGTCGACGATGGCAGGGCCGGCCGGCGGCGTCGGGAACGTGATCCGCTCGATGGGCCCGACGTAGTTCAGGTTGCCGCCGTACATCCCGTTGAGCGTGGTGTTGACCGTTGCTGTCACGGCAGGATTCGTCGCGCTGGTGCGCAGCACGATTCGGTCGTTCCGATAAGCGACCGCATCGGTGGCGCCTGCCATGCATCCGGTCGACTGATCGATCGTGACCGCCGGGCTGACGTCGTCGAGCCAGGCCATCTCGTCGGCCTCGGTCGCCGTTCCTGCGCTGGCACCGTGCGTGATGCCCAGAGCGCCCACGAAGACGGCGGCGATCGCGACGACTTTCACCGCTCGTCGGTGCGTGGCTCGGCGACGAGTTGGTGCGGCGTTCGGATTCATGTCGATGTACCCCCTTGGTCGGCTGTCGGTCCTAGACCACGAACCAGTCGGTATGGATACGTCGACTTTCAGGAAAAAGTTCCACCTCCAATCGGATCGTTCCGGTCGGGGCATCGTCGATGGAGAAATCACCCGACTCGTCGACCGGAACCGCGTGAACGGTGCCGGCGGTGGTTCGAACCACGATCTCGTGGGCCTGGGCTCCGAGCAGCTGTCCGTGTATCTCGCCATCCGCGATGTCGAGCTCGATGACACAACTTCCGTCGCCGACTTCGAACACCAGTGCGGTGTCGGCCGGCGCCGCCCCGCGGGTGCCGGCTGCCTCGGCGACAGGCTGATCGAGGAGCGCGGCGAGCTCGGAATCGACGTCGATCCAGGCCAGAAGACCCGCGCAACGGTCGACGAGATCCGCTGGTGGCTGTGGGGGACCGACTGCCTCTGCCAGCGCCTTCATGAGGTTCCGATCCGATGGGGACATCTCGTCGTCTGCATTGGTCACAGCGCTCCTCCCCGTGCCGGTGTCGAACGACGTTCTGCTGTCGAACGCTTGGCAGGATCCCCGACGCCCGTTGCAGATACATGGAAAATCGTCACGGTCATTCCCCGATCTCGAGTCCGGATGGAAGAAGGCGTCGCAGGTGCTCGAGGCACCGCTGACGGCTGGGACCGAGCGACCCGCGTGGACGCTCGAGCGCTGCGGCGATCTCGTCGTACGACAGCGGCGGATCGGCCAGCATCAGCGTCAGCAACTGCCGGCAGTCGTCACCGAGCCTGGCAAATGCGCTGCGCAGGGCCACTGCCTGCTCGCCGGCGATCAACGCCGTCGCGGGTGGTGGTGTGTCGGCGGCGCGCGTCTCCCATCCCTCCGCGACGGGCACCGTGCGTCGACGAGTCACCAGCCGGCGAGCCTCGTTACGCACGATCATGCACAACCACGGACCCACCGCCGATGTGTCGCGCAGCTGGTCCGATCGCTCGATGAATCGAAGCCACGCTGTCTGTACGAGATCCTCGGCAGTCGCCCGGTCGATGTCGAACGAGCACGCCACGCCGAACATCTTCGACGTGTAGCGACGGAGCATGTCGGACCATGCCGCTTCGCGCGCGTACCCCCGGCTCGAATCATTCCGATCAGTTCGTCGTCGGTGCACGACGACATGCTCCCGGCCGACATGACTATCCGACTCCCAGCGTCACGAGGCCCGCTGCCGTCAGACTAAACCCATCGGTCGCTGCCGCGCTGTCGAGCAAGCGATGCCGAGGCACTCGTACCACCCGCCAGGTCACGGTGGAGTTCGACCATGGCCTGGCGCGTTTCCGCTGTGTCGGGCAGCGCCCCGATCGCGGCGACGATCGTGCGAGCGCCCATCGTCAGCAGCGTGCCTGCCAGTCCGTGCAGCTGAGCGCCGCCGCGAGTGCCACCGGCGCCCGATTCACACGTAGCGAGCACAACGGTCGTCGGCACCCGGCCGAGACGCTCCAGCTCGTAGACCGTCATCTGGCCGTCGTCCAGCTCGATCGTCGACCACAACGGGTTGTCGTGGCGGAAGCGTCCGTGGGCAACGAGGTGCACGGCATCGTGCTTGCCCATCGCAACAGTGACTCGTCCGACCGTTGCGTGCTCGCCCGTCAGCATCGTGGCGCGCCGATGGCAGGCTGCAACGTCGCGGGCCTCGCCGTCGGCTTCGGCCAGGCGAGGACCGGCAACGACGAGCGCTGAACGCGGCGGCGTCGGCTTTCGCGATGCGGCGTCGATCCACCATCGAACCGACGGCGCGATGGTGAACGGTCGATCCTGCAGCGATGCCATCGCGGCCCACGGCAGCGCATGCAACTCGGGCGGAACGACCAGTACGACGTGTTCGCCATCGAGCCGAAGCGGCTGCAGCAATGCAGCGTCGAGCGCTTCGATCGCAGCCGTGAACGCGTTCCGACGCGCAACCGTCACCGCGGCGCGTCGCCGGGCGACGACAGGGCGCGCAACGCTTTGCTGGCCCGCTCGCCGATCTTCACGACTTCCAATGGATCGCCGAGCGAATGCAACGCAGCGCGGCTGTCGAGCCGCGACGACAGCGACGAGCTGATCTCCCGTCGAGGCAATGGACACGACGTGCCCATTGCCGAGCACCTCGGAGAGCTCCTTCAGGTGCGGCAGCGCGGCCGTGCGCTGGGCTGGGCCGGCTGCCTTCAACCATTCGGCTCGCATCGCCTGTTCGAGGGCGGACTGCCGATGCCGCAGCTCTGCGGTCGGTTCGCCCGCGAGCTCGGCACGCCGCAGATCGCCGGCGACGGTTCGCAGGCGGGCGAAATCCGTTGCGGTCGCGGCATCGGTCGGCGGAAGCGCAGGCCGAGTGATCCAGCCGGCGAGGCGGGCACGCTCCATCCAGCCGAGGGCGCGCAGCGGTTGGGACTCGAATGCGGCCATTCGGCACGTCAGCTGCACGATCGATCTGGCTTGGGTCTCGATCGCCACACCGGCATCGCCGGCACCTCGAAGATGTCGTGTCGACTCCAGCGTGTCGAGCGCCTTTCTCAGCTCGTGTCTCGCTCCGGCGAGGTCGCCTCGCGCCAGCCGCACCGTCGTCGCCGCATGCCGACTGGCAAGACGCTCCTGTAGCAGCCGTGCACGTCGTGCAGCCTCGGAGGCCAGGATGCTCTGGTGTGCCGCCCGGTCGACGAGCCCGCGCCCGCACGCCGCCACCGCGGCGAGCGAGCGCGGCGTAGATTTCGCTGCGAACGTCGCCCGCGATCGACAACTCTCCGGCGAGCGCCTCCAGGCGATCGACGTCGGAATCCTCCAGAGCGGTGCTCTCGTGACGCGCCCGCAGGGCCTCCAATTCGGCGGCGCGCTGCCAACCGATGGCCTGCCGTGAGGCGAACCAATCCTGAGCGCGGCCCGCGGCATCGATCGCCACGTCGAGCTCTCCTTCGAGCCTGGCGGCTTCGGCGAGCGCGACCAGCGCCTCGGCCGCCGCAGCATGATTTCCCTCGGCGTGCAGCCGGCGTGCTGCATCTTGGGAGAAGACCAGTGCATCAGCACTCAACCCTCCGAGCAGCAACGCCTCGGCGCGCGACAGCAAGGGCACGGAAGCGTCGTGGCCCAGTTCGATGAACCTGTTCGAGACCTCGTCGAACAGCTGCAGTGCTCGGGGAATGTTGCCGAGGGTGGCGAACGCACATCCGAGGTCGTGACGGGTCTGCAATGCCGCGAACTCCTGTCCGATCGAGCGATAGAGCGCTTCGGCTTCCTCCAGATCGGACAGTGCCGATGCGAGCTCGCCCCGGCCCACGCGTATCCCACCCCGGTTGGCCAGCGTGCGGGCAAGGAAGAGTGAGTTCTTCTGGCGCCGAAGCCTTGGAATGGCACGGGCAAGCAGTTCCAGCGCCTCGTCGATCCTCCCCGCACCGCTGCAGAGCGCGGCGCGCTGCAGCTCCGCCGTGTCGCGGATCTGCTTGGATCCCAGGCGGTCGACCTCGTCGAGGTGGGCGAATGCGGACGGCCACCGACCGGCAATGGACAACACCCCGGCGAGTGCTAAGTGAGCATCGGCAGCCAGCTCGTTGTCGGCGGCCGCGGTCGCGGCGGTGATGGCTTCGTCGAGCGCGTGCTCGGCCAGGTCGATCTCGCCGAGCATCCGCAACGCTCGTCCCAGCACAGCGAGCGCCCTGCTGAGCAGCGTGAGGTCGTGGGCGGCTCGCGCCTCGACCGCGATCTGGCGGGTCTGGCGGGCTACCTGCGCGGGATCGTTGCCGATCGACGCGGCCAGCCCGGCCAAGGGGTCCGCAGCCAAGTGGTCCACGTCGCGATGGTACGACTGGGTCCCTGCACTCGGTTCACGAGAATTCCCGCAGCTACTCGATGACCGACTGGCCGCCGTCGACGGGAATGGCCGCGGCGTTGATGTACCAGGCGTCGTCGGAGGCCAGGAACGCGGCGAGCTTGGCGACGTCGTCGGCCTCACCGACGCGGCCGAGAGGGTTGGCGGCGGCCAACGTGCTGCCCGGAGCATCGGGCGAGGCGAAGAGGAACTCCGTCGATGGCGTGCGGATGAGGCCGGGCAGGATGGCGTTCGCCCGGATCCGGTGCGGACCCCCGGCAGCAGCGAGGTGATAGGTGAACGACAGCACGCCACCCTTGGCGGCTCCGTGCGCGGCCTGTTGGAAGAATGCCGCGCCGCGAATCGAGGCGATCGATGCGATGTTGATGATGCTGCCGCCGCCACGAGCGACGAGGTGCGGCCAGGCGATCTTGCACGCGTAGAAGACGAGGTCCAACTCGTTCCTGATACCGGCGTGCCAGTCGTCGACGGTCAGGTCGTCCCACGGCCCGACCACGGGCAGCGAGGCGTTGTTGTACAACACGTCGATCCCGCCGTGGGCGTCGGCAGCGGTGTCGATCCACTGCTGTGTCGCGTCGAACGACGACAGGTCGACCGGGGCAGAGGCGGTCATGTTGCCGCCGGCGTCGCGCACCAACTGCACGGTCTCGTCCGAGGTCTGTGGGTTGAGATCGCAGCCGACGACAGTTGCCCCGTCGGCTGCGAACCGCAGTGCTGCGGCGCGGCCCATGCCCACACCGGTGCCCGTGATCAGCGCAACCTTGCCGGCGAGTCGCCCTGTCAAGCGACGCCCGCCTCGCGCAGCAGCGGTGCGACCTCGGTGCTGAAGAGCTCGTGGCTCTGTTCGAGGCGCTCGTAGTCGCGCTCGCTGAACGCCACCAGCAGGTGCCCCGCGCCGATGATCTGGCATTGCTCGATCAGTTGCTCGGCAACCTGTTGCGGCGTGCCGCTGACGAACTCCTCGTCGCTCAGTGTCGCGATGGACTCGTCGGGCCGGTCGAGCAGCGAGGCCCACGGGGGAAGCGGTCCGGCACTGGCCGTCAACACATCGAGCAGCGCTCGCTTGGCCCGATTCACTGCCTCGCGCTGCTGCGACGGCGCGTCGACGAACGTGATCATTCGTCGGACGGCGATCTGCTCGGGGCCGTACGGATGCCCGGCGTCTTCGGCTCCCTGGCGGTACGCGTCGAACACCTCACCGACCTCCTTGGCCGACAGGAATCCGCCGCACGCCTTCCACCCGCGCCGGCCGGCTCGTTCGGCGGATGCCGCCGTGCGCACAGCCGTCCACACCGGGGGCGACGGCTGCTGCAGGCACCGCGGCAGGATCTCGAGATCGTCGAAGTTCCACTGCGTGCCGTGATGTGAGATCACCGGGTCCTTCAGTGCCGCGTCGAGCACATCGATGACCTCCGCGTGGCGGGCGGCGGCGACGTCGGGGGTGATGCCGACGACAGCCAACTCCGGCGGAATGCCGCTGACGACACCGATCTCCAGTCGACCATTCGTCAGTTGGTCGAGCATCGCGATCTCCTCGACGACGCGCCACGGCGTCGCGTACGGACTGACCGAACCGAGCACGCCCGAGCCGCAGTCGCGTCGTGCGGGCGGCGATGTGCGAGATCAACAAGTTGGGGGACGGGCTGTAGGCCGCTCCGAAGTGGTGCTCGCTGAAGAAGATGCCCTCGAAGTTGCGTGAGTCGGCACGTGTCCACAGGTCGAGGTACCAGTGGAAATGGTCGTTGACCGCTTGGGGATCCGACCGCCGTTGCTCGTCGAGTGGTTGATGGAAAAATTCGAACAACCACGACTTGATCACGTTGGTTCCCCTGGTTCGTCAGGCGCGGACGCGTTCGATGGCATCGAAGAGGTCCGCGCCGGTGAGTGACTCGATGATATGTCCCTCTCCCGGGACCACGTGCAACTCGACCGTGTAGCCGAGGTCCTTCAACGTCTGCTCGGTCTGCTCACTGGCGGTGCGCCATCCGGTGTCCTCTCCGCCGACGAACATGCTGACTCCGATGTCCTTCAACTTCGACAGGTTCGGGTCGTCGCCACCGTCTTGCGAGTAGCCGGGGAACACGACCAGCGAGCGGAAGCGCTCGGGGTACGACAGCGCCGCCTTGAACGCGGACAGCCCGCCGTTGCTGACGCCGGCGAGGTCGAAGCGACCGTCCTCGGGCGGGTAGTCGGTGGCGATCTCGTCGAGCAGCTCCGGCACGAGGACGGCGGACTTGTCGTCGTAGAAGAGCCCGGTCTCGGGTGCTGCGGGCGACGCCACGACCCAACCGCGAGCCAGGGCCTCGTCGCGCCAACGGTCCTCGACGATGTTGGTCGTCAGGTCGAGGTCTTGGCCACCGGGCGGGAACGTGAACAGCACCTTGCCCGGCTGGCCGACCTCGCGGCCGGGCGGGACCAGCAGCACGTAGTCGATGGCGGTGCCGTCGGCTGTGGTGAAGGTGAGGTGCTGCACATCGGTGTGGCTCCGGCTCGCTCGCGGCTGCTAGCTGCCGGCACGGTGCTCGGCGGGGGTCGCCGTGCGAGTCACTGCCGCAGCCGGCGATCACCAGTGCGGCAACCGCTGCGAGAAGTGGTGTGCGCATCGCTGCAATTCTGCCGCACCCACGTCCCCGGTCTTCACGCGGGCCGTTCGCGCGCCATCAGGACGGCGAGCGACAATCCCGGCAGCGACGATCGCGGCAACGAGGATTCCAAGCGTCGCGTTCGGCGTGCTTTGTCTCGTCGGTGAACGCCAGTTCGGCGACGAACAACGCGATCGTGAAACCCATGCCTGCCGACGTCGCCACGCCAAGGGTCTGGCGCCCGGTCGCTCCGATCGGCCGGTCGACGAGTCCCGTCTTCGCCGTCACGTTGGTGGTCAGCATGATGCCGAGAGGCTTGCCGATCACTCGTGCGGCGATGATCGCCCAGGTGATCGGTGACCGGATCGCGGCGTGCACCAGCTCGGTCGTGAACGTCAGGCCGGTGTTTGCGAGGGCGAACAACGGCACGATCAGATAACTCGCCCACGGATGCAACACATGCTCGAGCCATTCGACGACGGACACAGAACCACGGGCGATGTCGGTGGTCAGCATCGCGTTCTCGAGGCTGCTGACATCCGCGAGCTCGTCGACGTCGACGAGCTCCGGGTGCGATGCGCGGTGTCGATGGCGCGAGCAGGCCCATGGCGACACCGGCAAGCGTCGGACTGACGCCGGCCTCGTGCAGCATCAACCACAGGAGGCACCCCAATACCACGTACACCCAGTACTGATACACGCCCATTCGGCGAGCCACCAGAACTGCGCCGACAACAGCGATTGCTCCTGCGACCCACACCCACCCGAGCCCTCTGGAGTACACCGCGGCGATGATCAGCAATGCACCGATGTCGTCGACGATGGCGAGGGCGAGGATGAACGCCCGCAGCGACGGGGGCACACGTCCTCCGGCGATCGCCAGCACTCCGAGCGCCAGCGGGATGTCGGTGGCCACCACGATTCCCCAGCCGCGCGGCTCGGTCTTGCCGGCGATCGCGAGGTAGATCAAGCGCCGGAGCGATCATGCCCCCGATTGCGGCGACGACGGGCAGCAACGCCGCACGCCGATTGGCCAGTTGTCCGCTGACCAGCTCGCGTTTGATCTCCAGCCCGACGACGACGAAGAAGATGGTGATGAGCCCTTCGTTGATCCACTCTCTCAGTGTCAGTTGCAGGGCGTGATTGCCGATGGTCACCGACATCGACGTGGTCCATAGCTCCTCGTAGGAAGAGGACCATGGCGAGTTGGCCCAGACGAGCGCCAGCGCTGCACCGATCGCCAGCAGGACGCCGCCGGCAGTCTCTGTGTGCAAGAAGTCGCGCAACGGCGAGAAGACACGCACCCTCTGGCGGTGCGAAACGCTGTCGTTGGCCGGTCACCCGGCGTCAGGGTAGCTCGCGTCTGCAGCGGCAACGAATATGGTGGACGACGTGGCGATCAGTGAGACGACGACCGATGTTGTCGTCCCGCAATCGACAGCAACCGCCGTCGGTGATGGTGCGGGTCACGCTGCTGGCGATCGTGCTGTTCTTCGGTGGAAGCCTGCCGGCATACAAGTTGGCCAGCGAGAGCTTCGGCCCGGCGACCACCAACCTCATTCGCTTCCTGCTGGCTGCGTCGATGTTGTTGATCGTGGCCCGCCGACGGCTGCCGTCGGCCCGGGGCCATGTGCGCAAGCTTGTTCGTGATCGGCATGTTCGGCATCGGACTCATGGCTGTGTTCATGGGGATCGGTGTCGATCAAGGATCGGCGACGATCGGCTCGATCGTCGTCGGTCTCGAACCGATCGGCGTTGCGCTCGCCGGCGTGCTGCTGGTCGGCGACGCTCCGTCGCGGCGATCGATCATCGCCCTCATCGTCGGCTTCACCGGCGCCATCGTGGCATCGGGAGTGTTCACCGAACACTCCGGTCCGTCGCCGGTCGTACCGATCATCCTGTTGCTCGGCACGGTGGTCGCGTTCTCCGTGTACACGGCGTTCGTTCGCCGCGTCGGACGTGGCGTCGACCCTCTTGCGGTCGCCGCAGTGACACAGGTCGGCGCGCTGTTCTTCGTGATCCCCGCGTGCCTGTTCGACGTGGCCAACGGCGGCATGCTGCGCGGCGACTCGATCACCCCGAAGGCGTTCGGGGCGGTGATCTTCCTCGGCATCGGCTCGGGCATCGCGTATCTGCTGCTGTGCCTCGTGCTGTCGAATCAGCCGTCCAACCGAGTCGCTGTCACGCTGTTCCTGACGCCGCTGATCGGCGTGATCGTCTCGTGGCTCGTCGTCGGCGAGCACCTGCACTGGCGCGACGGCGTCGGCGGGGCATTGGTGTTGGCTGGCGGTGTGGATCAGCGAGCGAGCGGCTCGAGTGATCCTGCATCAGGTCGCCCAGCACGTCGCGATCTCGAGCGCGCCACGGCGTTCTACACACGCCTGTCGGCGACCGCCGATCGCCACGTTCGATCCGCCGGGTCTCGTGTTCTTCCGCTGGGCGATACGCGTCTCCTGCTCGAGCGAGGAGCCCGACGCGATGATCTACCTCCGCGTCGACGACGTTCGCGAGACGTCGAACGGTTGTCGCCGATGGTGTCGCCATCGCCAACGAGCCGCACGTGATCTTCTCCGACGCCGACGGCACGTTCGGGCCGGCGGGTCCGACGAGTGGATGGCGTTCATCACCGACAGCGAGGGCAACCTCGTCGGCCTCGCCAGTCAGAACGCTCCCGAACCGGCCGAGTAGGCTCACGATCAGGCCAGCGCGGCCTTGATGCGCTGGAGCGCCTCGTCGACCTCGTCGTCGGTGGTCTGGAAGCTGGTGACGAGGCGGATGGTGTCGTCCGACATCCGGTAGAACAGCAGGCCGGCTTCGGCCATGCGGTCGGCGGCGGCCGGGTCGAGGCGGGCGAAGAGCATGTTGACGTCGGGATCGTTGAGCAGCTCGACGTCGAGCGAGCGCAGCCCGGCCGCGAGTCGGGTCATCGCTGCGTTGGAGTGGCCGGCCAGTCGCAACCACACGCCGTCGGTGAGGTACGCGGTGAGTTGCACCGACTGGAACCGCATCTTCGAGGCGACGTGTCCGGCGCGCTTCACGCGGTAGACGAGTTGCTCGGAGATCAGCCGGATCGAAGCAGACGATCGCGTCGGTGCTGAGCGCGCCGTTCTTCATCGCACCGAGCGAGAGGCATCGATGCCGGCGCGCCACGTGAGTCGGCCGGGCGTGCACCCGAGCGCGGCGATCGCGTTGGCCGACGCGAGCTCCGTCGAGGTGCGCACGCAGGCCGCGCTCGTGTGCGACATCGACCAGCTCGGCGATCTGCGGCCGGCGTGTAGACGGTGCCGTGATCGCTCGGCACGGTCGAGCGACAGCACCGACGGTTGCGAGTGGTGGGGGTCGCCCCAGCGGGTCGTGTCGAGCGGCGTGCCGCAGCTTGTCGGGACCGATCCGGAAGTTGTCGCCGCCGACGCCGCGCATCACTGCGCCGCCGCCGAACATCGACGTTGCGCCGCACTCGCTCTGCAGGATGTGCGCGGTCTCGTGGCACAGCACCGCGCCCCACGGCGGGCACAGCGCTGCCAGCGCGAGCGGAGTTGGCAGCGGTGCCGCTGATCACGGGGAAGACCTCGGCATCGGGATGTTCGAAGACCTCGCGGACCTTGTCGCGAAGTTCGGCCGTCCACTCGTCGGCGCCGTAGGCGAGCGCCGAGCCCACGTTGGCCGCGGCGATCGCCGCCATGATCTCGGGTGCCGCACCGGCGGCGTTGTCGCTACGGAACTCGATCTGGGAATTCATCGCGTCCGTTCTAGCGGGCTCGTGGGCTGACATAGTGACTCGGTGATCGACGACGACTTGCTGCGGGTCGATGTCGGCGCACGCCGGTCGCCAGCTGACGTTCGCACGCACCTCCGACACCGATCTGCCGGCGGGTTCTGGGCGGCGATCTACAGCTTCGAGTTGGACTGCACCACCTGCCGACATGGCCGGCCCACTGGTGCTCCGTGTGATGCCGACCACCGGCGCGGTGTCGGAGACGATCGTGCAACGCGTCGTGGCCGACCAGGGATATCCGACCCCCCGTGTCGTCGTCGACGGCGTCGACGAAGGTCTCGGCGGCGCGTTCATGGTGATGGAGCGGGTCGACGGTGTTCAGCTGCTCGACGGCCTCAGCATCGGCGAAGTCTGTTGCTGCGGCTACCGCCGACGTTGCGGCGACTTGCCCACCAGATGAGCAGCGCCGCGTTGCGGCTGCATGCGCTCGATCCGCAGCCGGTGATCGATGCGTTGGTCGCCGCCAAGATCGACGTCGGCGCGCTCGGTGTCGAGGCCCGGCTCGAGGAGGTGCGCCAGGCAGGCGCGAACGACATCATGGCCGGCTTCGATGGCGTGCTGAGCTGGCTGGAGAACCACCGGCCGGCGATGGGCCCGGTCGTCGTCTGCCACGGCGACATCCATCCGTTCAACATGCTGGTGAAGCCGGACGAGATCGTTCAACGTCCTCGATTGGACCAACGGCAACCTGTGCCGGCGCGAGTACGACGTCGGGTTCACCGCGGCGCTGTTGCAATGCGCGCCCCTGGAGGCACCGCGGATCGCCCGACGAGTGATCGACGGGATCACCGGTTCGTTGGCACATCGCTTCATCGACGCCTATCGACGGCAGGCACCGATCAACCTCGATGTCGTCGAGTGGTTCGAGACGCTGCAATACGCGCGTTGCCTCGCCGCTGTTGCGATGGCGCGATCGGATCATCCGATCATCGGCGCCAAGCACCCCTTCCGCATCGCCGCACCGGCAATGCTCCGCCAGGTCCGCATGATCACCGACGTGGCTCTGGACATGCCGGAGCCTGCCTAGGTCGTTGCGGGGTGGAGCGCGGCGCGGATGTGGGCGGCGGTGTCGGTGACCAGTTGCTGGCCGCCGTCGAGGGCGCCGCTCATGTTGGCAACGCCGTGGATCAGTCCGTCGTAACGCTTGTTGACGACGTGCCCGCCGCTGGCGCGCAGTGCCTCGCCGTAGGCCTCTCCTTCGTCGCGTAGCGGGTCGAACTCGCAGGTGGCGATGAAGCAGTCCGGCAATCCGGCCAGGTTCTCGTGGAGCATCGGTGACGCCATCGTCTCGGACCGCTCGGCGTCGGTGAGGTAGTGGCCCATGAACCACTCCATGCCCTCGGTCTCGAGGAAGTAGCCGGTCGCGTTTTCGTCGAGTGAGCCGCCCTTGCGAGTCATGTCGACGGCCGGGTAGATCAACCCCGCGAACGTGATCGCCGGGCCACCGGCGTCGCGGGCCATCTGCGTGACGACCGCGCTGAGGTTGCCACCGGCGCTGTCGCCGCTGACGGCGAGCCGGCTGCTGTCGACGTTCAACGACGATGCGTTGTCGGACGACCCACTTCGTTGCCGCGAAGCAGTCGAGTGCCGCGGTCGGGTAGCGGTACTCGGGAGCCATGCGGTAGTCGACGGACACCACGACGGCCTCGGCGTCGCGGCAGATGGTTCGAGCGATGTTGTCGTGCGTGTCGAGGCTGCAGATCACCCAACCGCCTCCGTGGAAGAAGACGACGGCCGGATGCGGGCCATCACCCTCGGGCGTGTAGACGCGCGCGCCGATGTCGCCGTCCCTCGACGGGGATGGTGATGTCGCGGACGGAGGCGACGGGCACCGGCTCGCCCGACAGGACGATGAGCCCTTCGGCCGCGGCGCGTGCTTCGGGCACCGGCAGGGTCAGCAATTCATTTTTTTTTTTTTTTTTTTTTTTTTTTTTTTTTTTTTTTTTGTTTTTTTTTTCGAAGAAAGACTTTGTTGGAGTTTTTGGATTTTGACAAAAGGCAGCACCTTTGCAATCCATACTGGCCCTATTGGGCCATTCTTCGAAGTATTGGGCCATGCTCGAAGTATTGGGTTCCGAGTAACCGGCGCTTGGTGGGGGCCTTTAGTAGGCGACGCGCTCACGAACGGCTTCGGTTCACCCGGCGGCCGCAGGCGCGTGCGCTTTGCGCCGCGGCTGGCCCAACGCCAGCACGGCGCTCAAGAAGCTTCTTCAGCAGCAGCGAAGCGCGTTCCGGGCGATGTACCGCCGCGTCCAGTCCGCCCTCCACATCGGGCGCACCCCCATGCACGAGGCTGCGCACCGCCTGACAGCCCAGACGCTCGGCCAAACCGTCCAGCTCTTGCACCACAGCCGCGAGCACGGCCGCCGGATCCAGGAGGTCAACGGCGACAAAATCGTCACGATCAGCACCTTGCCCAGCTTCAGATCGTCTTCCACACCGGTAGCAGAACAGCCCACACGGAAACGCCCTGCATTCGCGCCGTGCCGCAATCATCCCGCACTGCCCGCCGCCGCGGTGCGGCCCGGTGAGCTGCCGGGCGAAGCGCAACCACGTGGACAGGTCGAGAAGCGGAAACCCCTCCCGCACCAGCGGATAGACCGCCCTGATCTGGTCCCGCGACGAAACCTCAATGATGAATTCGGCCACGATACGCCTGCCAAGTCTGTGATCCTTCAAGTTTGCCTCAAAGAGCACCCAAGAAGAATCGTTGACCTAAATCAAAGTAGGCGCCTCGAGACAAATTTTCGGATTCAGTATGACCTATGAAGCGCATCATTTCCAGTCGTCCATGCTTTTCAACATTCAGTGGTATGCTCTGCTCGTGGATCGCGGAGGGCGGAGCAAGAGTGCCAATTCGACCTTCGAGCTTTCCGAGGAGTCGCCGCGGCGACCATCCGGACCACCGAGCATTTTCAGCACCAACAAGGAACGGCGGAGCTGTTGGCGGTGGCTGCCGCGGTGGTGAACCGCGCGACCCGGATGCTCCACGATTTTAACGCCGAATTGGCTAAAATGGCCCCACGTTCGGCGATCCGGACGCCAAGCGTCGGATCTACCCGGATGGAGTGGTGATGACAGCCCACGTGGCACGTACGCATGTTCTCGATCCGCACGCCGGGGCCGATCCGTGCTCCACCTGCGAGGCACGCGCGCTACAGCGTGTGCAATGCCATCCCCGATGTCGACCTCGCGCGGCTGTCGACGATCCTTACGGTGACCGAGGTAGCGGCAGGGCAAGGCTTTATCAACGAAGGCCAGCCCGCCAGCGCATTCTTCAACGTCACCGGCGGCACGGTGAAAATTTATAAGCTGATGGCGGATGGCAGGCGGCAGATCACCGGGTTCGCCGGGACCGGTCATTTTCTCGGCCTCGCCGTGTCCGAGACCTATGCGTTCAGCGCCGAGGCAGTCAATTCCGTGCGGTACTGCCGCTTTCTCGAGGCCCAGGTTACGGGCGTTGCTGGATGATTTTCCGGCGATGGAAAAGCGTCTGTTGCAGCTCGCGTCGAATGAGTTGGTGGCGGCGCAGGAGCAGATGCTGCTGCTCGGCCGCAAAACGGCGCGCGAGCGGGTGGCAACCTTCCTGCTGGCGCAATCTCGTATGGGCGTCATCTGCCAAACGGCCCGCACACGGTTCTGGCGTTGACGATGACCGGGGCGATATCGCGGACTATGTCGGCATGACGATTGAAACGGTCAGCCGCACGCTGACGCGACTTCGCGCCGAGGGGCTGATCGACATCGTATCGCGAGCGAGCTGGTAGTGTGCGACCCTGTCGGGTTGGAAAGCGTGGCGGGCGGTATAATTGAACGGCCGAGGCGGGTCTATTCCCAAGGCCGAAACTGAGACCGGCAAGGAGTTTCCTCCGGGGGTTTTTGGGACCCCTGCCGGTTACCATTTCGCCACTCACGCGAGGGGGAAAATTCGGGCCGCTGCAACCTGCGGCCATCGGCACGACCAGCCGCAACCGGCTCGGCACAAAGCTGGAGACTTCGGCGAACGGCGCACCCTTGGCTACGGTACAGCCGGCATAAGCGCCGTCCGCGTCAGTGATGAACGTTCAGGTGCGCTTCCAGCGACGTCCATTCCAGGCCGACCTGATGGTAGTGGAACTGAAGCGCCGCCGCCGCCGGTCCGAGCGGTTGGCGGCGGTGTAGTGGTCGATCAGGCTGTGGAAGACCAGCGCATCGCCAGGATCCATGGGCAAGGCGAGGCGGTCTTCCAGGCCCGGACCAGATCGGGCCTGATGGTGCAAAGGTTGATGTCGCGGGCCGGCACGTGCGCAGCGGGCCCGCGGCGATGCGATCCGGGAATGACCTCCATGCAGCCGTTCTCGCGCGTCGCGGGTCGAGCACGATCCAGACACCGATCAAGCTGGGGTCGCTGCCGCGGAAATAGGCCGCGTCCTGGTGCCAGGGCTTCTCGCCGCTAACCTTGGGCGGCTTCACCAGCGCCATCTCCTGCAGCAGCACCCGCCCCTGCCCGTCAGCGCGTCAGCACGGCGTGCAGCCATTATGACCTCGCCGCGCGGAGCAGGACGGCCGGCGACGCGTCGGTGAAATCGCCGAACTTGCGGATCAGGTCCGGCGCCGGTACCGGCAGTGAGACAATGCGTGGCGATGTTTTTATGTCTGCATTATTTACTGGCTCAGTTCGTATTGCTGACGATCGAGGTAGCGCCGGCGCGGCGCATCCGTTCCAGCCCTGGCTCGTCGCCGCCGGGCGTGGCCACCGTCTTCGACGACCACCACCCGCAGTCCCTGGTCGAGCAGGCCGAGGGCGGACTGGGCCACGCAGACGTCGGTCTCCAGGCCGACCAGCACGATCGTTGCCCCGTCGCGGCGCACACAGCAGGGCCGGCCGCGGGGTGGTCTGCCAGCCCGAACACGACCTTGTCGATGACCGGGGCGTGGCCAATCGCGCTCGTCAACTCAGTGGGCAGCCCGCCCCAATCGGCCGGGGTCTCGACGGTGGCGACTACCGGGATACAGAACCAGGCAGCATGGACCAGGAAGGCGATCCGCCCGACCACGCCGGCGCTGACCTCACCGTCGGGATCCTCGGCGGCCACCCTGCACGTCGACGAGGACGAGGGCGCGGTCGGTGGAGTCCGAGGCTCACCGCTCGATCCTACCAGCAGTTGCGGTGCTCGGGATCGTCGGATTGTCTGCTTGTCGACCAAGATGCCTGAATCGCCTTCACTTCGCCTCGTCCACGCACCTGTCGACCGCCGGCGGACCTACGAGTTGGTCGCCGAGCGGCTGCTGGACATGATCGCCGCCGACGGCCTGGCGCCGGGCACCGCGCTCCCCGACCGAGCAGAAGTCGGCCTACTCGGTCGGCCGCTCGTCGGTGGAGGCGCTGCGCATGCTCAGTACGCAGGGTGTGATCGTGGCTGCCAGCGGCAGCTCGTTCGTGGTCGCGGACGGGGCCCGGCCGCTGCAGCGCTCCCTTCACGTGGTCGTCTCACTGCGCCAGGCGCCGCCGCTCCAGGAACTGTTCGAGCTGCGGCGGATCGTCAGTGCGAGGCGGCCGCGCTGGCCGCCGAGCGACGCGACGCGGGCCAGCTCGAGCAGATGGACTCGGCCGTCGAGGAGATGGCGGCGAGCCTGGCCGAGGGCGGGGGAAACGTATTCATCGACGCCGATGTCCGGTTCCATCTGGCCGTCTCGGAGGCCGCCGGGAATCGCCTCCTGGCCGAGACGATGGAGGCCATTCGCGGCGTCCTCCGCAGCGCCCTGGCCGCGATCTTCGAGGTGTCCCGCGCGGCGCCGGCGGCGATCGACGAGCACGGCCATCCGGCGGCGATCCCCACCAGCAG
>CAVPUO010000002.1:0-298027 GCA_963708925.1 Ilumatobacteraceae bacterium
CAGCCCGGCGATCACCGACGCGGCGAACGCTCCGGCACCCACCTGCACGAAGACCCGGTCGAGTGGCTGGGGTGCCATGCGTACTGCCATCTCCCAACCGATCGTGCGGCCACCGTCGAGGCACCACGCGTTCTCGGTGCCCTGCACGTGAACGGAATCGCTCCGGCGGCCACCGCCTCGCGGAAGCGATGCACGCACGGATCACCGGCGGATCGCTGTCGCGGCGCGGACACTCGACGATCATCGGCGCCCAAGCTCGGCGAGCCGGGCGAGCACCACCGGGTTGGCACTCGGCGGAACGAACACGCGAATCGGCCAGGCCGCTGCCGGCAGCCAGCGTCGCTGCCGCGAACGCGGCGTTGCCGCACGACGCGATCGCCAGCGGCGGCCGATCCGCCGCGGTCGACCACGGCGCAAGGCCCAGCTGACTCGGCCGTCAGCAGGTGCAGCAGGATCGTGATGAGATGGCGCGCCTTGTGGCTGCCGGCGACCTGGCCGGTCTCGTCCTTCACCCACACGCCGCCGTCGGGAGCGAAGCCGAGCGCGTCGCTGAGCGCATCGGCACGCTCGAACGGCGTGACGTGAAACCCGACGCCGGCGATCGGCCGTCAGTCTGCGCGTCGACCTGGCGCACCAACGCCGTGCGCGCTGCCTCGGTCATGCCGTGGGCGGCGGCGAAGCGTCCCACGCGAGGTACGGCTGGAAGGCGACGAACGGATTGGGGTCGTCAGCTCGCCGCGCAGCGGGGCAGATCGCCTGCACGAGCTGCAGCGCGTGATGACGATCGGTCGTCAGTGCGTTCGGGCAGCGCCAGACGCAGCGGCTCGGCGATGTCGACATGCGCCGCCGCACACCGCGCACGACCAGCCCGTGCGACGCGGCCGAGTCCACTCGATCAGCCCGCCGCGACGCGTCGCGTTGAACTCGGCGATCATCTCGTCCCACACCGGGAGGAAGCGGCGCAGCCCGCGCCAGAACGACTGCGAGCGCCGCGCCTCGAACAGCTCGAACGGCGTGCCCTGCTGCTCGACCCAGGTGTAGTAGCCGAGGTTGAAGATCCGGTTGCGGTCGCGCTCGGTGCACTCGAGGGCGTGCGCGGTCGACACGTCGGCGAGGTGCTCGCCCCACACCGCCGCCGCGTCGAGGTCGGTGAAGCCGCCGCCGAAGTCGCGCGCCGTCATCTTCTCGCGCTCGCTCGGGTACATCGCCGCACCGTCGGTGGCGACGGTGACGATCGCGTCGTCGGGGCCGAGGCCGAGCAGCTTGGCCGTCGTGATCGCGGCCAGCACGTTGCAGATCGACGAGGCCCGAAGTGCTGCAGCGTGTCGCACGATCGGACTGCGGAACCAGCCGGCGGTCGGCGAGGTAGCCGAGCCCGTCGTCGCGTGTTGAACATCACCTGCAGCTGGTCGGTCGCCCGATCGCTGACGGCGACGACGACGTCGGTGTTCATCACGTTGTGGATCAGCGGCACGTGCTTGTCGCCGATGCCCTGGATGTTGTGCTCGCCGAACCCGTTCTCGAGCAGCGTCGGGCACTCCAGCGCCTCGACGGCGACGATCTTCGTGCCGTAGAGGTCCTTCAGCCGGTCGCCGGCGGCGATCGTGCCGGCCGAACCGGTGGCACTCGTGAACGCGGCGAGGCGCAGGTCGCGGCCGATCGTCGCGCGACGTGCTCGAACACGTGGGCGAGGGCCCGCCCGGTCACCTCGTAGTGGGCGAGGTGGTTGCCGAACTCGCAGAACTGGTTGAGCACGAAGTTGGTCGGATCCTTCGCCAGCTCGTTGCAGGCGTCGTAGATCTCCTTGACGTTGCTCTCGGTGCCGACGGTGCTGATGACGTCCTCGGCCGGGTTCGCGCACCACTCGGTCGAGCCAGTCGAAGCGCTCCTGGCTCATCCCCTCCGGGAGGATCGCGACGCCGCGGCTGGCCATGATCCGGCTGATCGCGATGCCGCCGCGGGCGTAGTTGCCGGTCGACGGCCAGATCGCGCGGTGGCGCGTCGGGTCGAACTGTCCGGTCACGACACGCGGCGCCAGGCAGGCGTACGCGGCGAGCACCTTGTGCGCGGTGATCATCGGGAAGCGGTCGCCGAACACGACGATGATCGGGCTGTCGACGCCGGTCAGGCTCTTCGGCAGCACGACGTGATCGGGCACGTCGACCCGGTCGCCGGCGAGGTCGTTGTACCAGTGGACGCGCCACAGGTTGCGGGCGTCGGGACCGTTCGGGTCGACGTCGCCGACCAGCGCCGGCGTCGATCGTCGACGGATCGGCGAGCTCGGCGAAGGTCGGCAACGTGATGCCCTGCTCGCGGAACCGGCCGACGCTGTTGGCCAGCGCCGTCGTCGTCGACGACCCGGTCGGCCAGGCCGAACTGGTTCTCCAGGGCGATCGCGTCTGATCGGTCAGTTCTCCGAAAGCGTCATGATCTGAACATTTTGTCAAAGCCGGAGCCGACTTCGGCCGTCGCATTGCCGATTATGCAAGGCACGGCTTCCGCAATAGCCGGTCGTGCCCGGTAGAATTCTCCGGGTGGCCGAGCTCACCGACGCCAAGCGTCGGATCGTCGAGCGGCTGAAGCGCGTCGAGTCGGCCACCGCGACGCGATCTGGCCGCGCGAGTTCGGGCTCACCGACACTGCCGTGCGTCAGCATCTCGACGCGCTCGAGGAAGCCGGTCTGGTCAGCGCGGTCGATGGCCGAGCCGACCGGTCGCGGCCGCCCGCCGGTGCACTGGCAGCTCACGCCGGCCGCGGCCCAGGCGCTTTCCCGACCGCCACGGCGACCTCACCGTCGAGCTGATCGACGTCGATCCGCGACGACGCTCGGCGATCCGGCCTCGACCGGGTCATCGCGCGCACGATCCGACGCCAGCTCGCCGCAGTATCGAAGCCGCGACCCGACGGCGCGACCGATCTGCGCGATCGCGTGCACGCGCTGGCCGACATGCGCACCGAGGAGGGCTACCTCGCCGAGGTGTCGAGCGATGGCGACCGACCTCCTGCTCGTCGAGCACCACTGCCCGATCCGCGACGCCGCGGCGTCGTGCGGTGCGCTGTGCAGGCCGAGCTCGAGGTGTTCCGGCGAGTCCCTCGGGCCCGAGCGTCAACGTGCACGCGCACGCAGCACCTGCTCGCCGGCGACCGCCGCTGCGCGTACCGGGTCACGCTGTCGCGTCCGACCGTCCTGACGCAGCGGTCGCCGGCGCGCTAACGTGCCGGCCATGGCAGACTTTCTCCTCGGCGGGCAGATCGATCCGGCCACGCACCAGCGCACCGAGGCGCTGACCACGATTCCGTCCGGCGACCTCACGACGCACGGTGTCATCGTCGGCATGACCGGGTCGGGCAAGACCGGGCTCGGAATCGTGCTGATCGAGGAGGCCTGAGCGCCGGCATGCCCGACGCTGCTGATCGACCCCAAGGGCGACCTCACCAACCTGTGCCTCACGTTCCCGCAGCTCGCCCCGGCCGACTTCGAGCCGTGGGTCAACGAAGGCGACGCCGACGAAGGCCGGCCAGTCGCGTCGCCGACTTCGCCGCCGCCCAGGCCACGGCGTGGACCGACGGCCTCGCCGGCTGGGGCATCGCCGCGGACCGCATCGCCGCGCTCCGCGACGAAGGTCGACGTTCACGATCTACACGCCCGGGTCGCAGCGCCGGCGTGCCGCTCAACATCGTCGGCTCGCTGCAGGCTCCGGCCGACGTCAGCGACGCCGAGATCGTCGGCGACGAGATCGAGGGCTTCGTCAGCGGGCTGCTCGAGCCTGGTCGGCATCGACGCCGATCCGCTGTCGCAGCCGCGAGCACATCCTGTTGTCCAACCTGATCCTCAACGAGTGGACCGCCGGCCGCAGCCTCGATCTGCCGACGCTGGTCGGGCATGGTGCAGAAGCCACCGATCCGCAAGCTCGGCGTGTTCGAGCTCGATCAGTTCTTCCCGCCGAAGGACCGCATCACGTTCGCGATGCGGCTCAACGGGCTGCTCGCCTCGCCGTCGTTCGGCGCGTGGATCGACCGGCCCGCCGCTCGACATCGCGTCGATGCTGCAAGACGCCCGACGGCAAGCCGCGCTGCGCGATCGTCACCACCGCCCACCTCAGCGACGAGGAGCGCCAGTTCGTCACGACGCTGATCCTGTCGAAGCTGGTCACCTGGATGCGCCAGCAGAGCGGCACCACCGACCTGCGCGCGCTGCTCTACATGGACGAGGTCGCCGGCTACCTGCCGCCGACCGCGATGCCGCCGACGAAGAAGCCGATCATGACGCTGATGAAGCAGGCGCGCGCGTTCGGCGTCGGCGTCGTGCTCAGCACGCAGAACCCGGTCGACGTCGACTACAAGGCGCTGTCGAACGCCGGCACGTGGATGATCGGCCGGCTGCAGACCGACCGGGACAAGGACCGCCTGCTCGACGGCATGAGCGCGGCGAGCGGCGGCGTCGACGTCGACGCGATCGGCGACACGATCGCGGTCTCGCCAAGCGCGAGTTCGTGCTGCGCCGCGCCGGCAAGGACCACCCGGAGGTGTTCACGACGCGCTGGGCGATGAGCTACCTGCGCGGGCCGCTGACCCGCGACCAGATCGCGTCGCTGATGGCCGACCAGAAGACCGGGTCGGCTGCTGCGAGACCACGCTCGGACCAGGCCGGCGTCCCGCCACCCGCGGCAGCGGCAGCGGCACCGAGCCGCGGCATCGCCGACTGCAGCGGCACCGACCGACCGGCTGCAGCACGACGAGATCACCGATGCTGCCGGAGGTCGCCTCGGGCATGCCGGTGCGTTGGGCCGACATCGCCTCACCATGGCTCGCCGACCGTCGGCGGCGATCCGCGCGGCACTCGATACGAGGCGGCGATCGTCGCCAGGGTCGCCCTGCGGTACGACGACGAGAAGGCCGACCTGGTGCACGACGAGGAGTACGAGGCCGTGCTGTTCCCGCTCGCCGACCCGGTCGACGCCAGCCGCTCGATCGCCGTCGACTACGACGATCGCGACCTGCGCGCCGACGCACCGACCTCGTGCGTGTACCGGTTGCCGAACGCGGCAGTGAAGAACAAGACGTTCTGGACGCGCGTCGAGCGCGACCTCATCGACAGCCTCGTCAGGTCGCGCGACCGTCGACTCGCCGGCCAACCGCGATCTGAAGTTGTACGGCCGACCGGGCGAGAGCGATGCCGACTTCCGGCGTCGATGCCTCGACCGCTGCCAACGACCGGCCGACAAGGAGACCGCCGCGCTGCGCGACAAGTACGACGACAAGGTCACCCGCCTGCAGAGCGCAGATCCAGGCCGCCGAGGACCGCGCCGAGGTGCTCGACACCGAGCGCAAGGGTCGTCGCAACGAAGAGGTGCTGTCGACGGCCGGCTCGATCCTCGGTGGTCTGCTCGGTGGCCGGCAGAGTCGCGGCGGCATGCTCGGCTCCATCCTCGGCAGCGCGGGCAGCGCCGCCGGCCGCCGCACCCGAACTGCGGCGGCCGGCGATCGGCTCGACGCGGCGGAGAACAAGCTCGAGTCGCTGCATCAGCAACTGGAAGACCTCGAGGCCGAGCTCGGCCAGGAGGTCACCGACATCGACGCCAAGTGGATGGCGAAGGCCAAGAACGTCACCCCGTTGACGGTCCGCCTCGAGCGCACCGACGTCAAGGTCACCCAGCTCGCGCTGGTGTGGATCCCGGTGCCGTAGTCGACTCGGGATGAGCTAGCCGCGATTGAAGCGAGCGAGCGCGTCTTCGTCCGGCGCCAACGTCGACGGACCGACATGCGCGTCGAGCCACGCGTTCATCGGCGCGCCGGCCTCCCATGCTTCGCGGACGCGTTGCACGACCGCCTTCGTCTGCATCCACTTTGCCGGCTCCCACTTGCGAGTTCCGACGAGTCCCTTGCGTCGCAGCAACTCGATGCGTGGATGGTCTCGTGCGTATCCACGCGGCGCGGTCTTCAACGACCCGATCGCCGAGAACTCGAGGCCCTTCTTGGCAAGGCTGTCGGTGATCGCGACGATCTCGCCGCCGATCTTGTCGCTGTCGAGCGCATGGCGGAACCGGTCGAGCTGATCGCTGGCCATGTGGTAGTAGCCGGAGCCGGCGAGCATCCCGGTCGCCGAGAAATGCACGTAGTAGCCGGCTCCGCCCTCCGACTCGCCGTATGCGCCGATGTGATCTTTGTAGGGGGTCTTGTCCTTGGCGAAGCGCACGTCCTTGTTCGGCCGGAACACGTGAAACGGACCGAAGTCGTCGAGCTCTTCGAGCAGGGCGATCATCGGCGCCTTCACACAGCGATCGAACACAGGCTTGTTCGCCAGCCAATACGTCCTGCTGTTGTCGGCGATCAGTCCTTCGTAGAACCGGATCGCCTCCTCGGGGAAGCCTGTGAACGCCATCGCCCGCGACTGTAGATGCACCTCGTCGACGCCGTAATAGTGTCGCCGCCGTGACGGTGTTGGCGATCGACCAGGGCACCTCGGCCACCAAGGCTGTCGTCGTCGCCGAGGACGGATCGATCCTCTCGCTCGCCGAAGCGTCCATCCAGGTTCGAGCAACATCGGACGGCGCTGTCGAGCTCGATCCGGAGGAGTTGTGGGCCAGCGTCGTCGCCGCCGGCAACGAGGCGATGGCCGCGGCTGGTCATCCGCAACTCGCTGCGATTGGTCTCGCGAATCAGGGCGAGACCGTCCTCGCGTGGGATCGATCGACAGGTGTCCCGAACGGGCAGGCAATCGTGTGGCAGGACCGTCGAGCGGAAGTCGTCTGCGATCGACTTCGGGAGCACGCCGCGTTTCTCGCCGACCACACCGGACTCGAGCTGGATCCGTACTTCGTCGCGCCAAAGATGGTGTGGCTGCGCGAGCAACTCGACGACGGCGACGCAACGATCACCACGACCGATGCATGGATGCTCCATCGCCTGTGCGGCGCGTTCTCCACCGACGTCGCGACGGCCGGACGATCATTGCTGCTCGACCTCGACACGGCTCAGTGGAGCGAGGATGCCTGCGCGATCTTCGGCATCGATCGATCGACCTTGCCGACCGTCGTCAGCAACGCCGAGGCTCTGGGTGAGTGCTCGTTGTTCGGTGGCTCGGTCCCCGTCACAGGGACGTGCGTCGATCAGCAGGCAGCCCTGTTCGCCGAACATTGCCGCTCGGCGGGCGAAGCGAAGTGCACCTACGGCACGGGCGCGTTCATGTTGGCGTGCACCGGCGACAAGCCGACCCGGTCGAGCAACGGCCTGGTCGGGTGCCCTGCATGGAGGATCGGCGACGACCTGACGTACTGCCTCGACGGCCAGGTCTACACGGTCGGCGCGGCTGTCACTTGGCTGATCGATGTCGGGATCATGTCGGAGCCGGCCGACCTCGATCGTCTCGGCGCAACCGTGGCTGGATCCGCCGGCGTCACCTTCGTGCCTGCCCTCGCCGGACTCGCCGCGCCCTATTGGAAGCCGCAGGCCAAGGCGGCGTTCACGGGCATGACCCTGGGCACCGAGCGCGGCCACCTCGTCCGCGCCGCGATCGAAGGCATTGCCGCGCAGGTCGCACTGCTCGCGCAGGCAGCCGGTCGCGACCTCGGGTCAGCATTGACCCGGTTGCGGGTCGACGGCGGCCTGACACGTAGCGCGTTGTTGCTGCAGACCCAGGCAGATCTGTTGCAGGCTCCGGTCGAGGTGTACCCGTCGCCCCACGCAACGTCGCTCGGCGTCGCCGCATTCGCCCATCTGGGTGCCAACCCCACGTCGCTTGACCAGTTGGCGACCACAGCGTGGCACCCGGATGCCGTGGTCGAGCCGCGGATCGGGGCCGACGAGGCAGCAGAACGCCTGGTCGCCTGGCAGCGGGTCGCGGCCGCGACGCTGAGTTTGTGAGCAACCTCCTGTGAGCACCGATCGAGAGACGACCGTGTACGACGTCGTGATCGTCGGCGGTGGTGTCGTCGGCTGTGCGGTGGCGCGATTGTTGTCGCATCACGATCTCGCGGTCGCCCTCCTCGAGGCAGGGCCCGACCTCGGCGCCGGCACCAGCAAGGCCAACACCGCGATCCTGCACACGGGGTTCGACGCCACACCGGGCACGCTCGAGTCGCGGTTGGTGGCTCGCGGCTATGCGTTGCTCCGCGAGTACGCGCCGTCGGTGGGCGTCTCGGTCGAAGAGGTCGGCGCGCTGCTCGTTGCATGGGACGACGACCAGGCCGCGTCGCTGCCAGGCCTCGCCGCGAAGGCGGCGGCCAATGGCTACGAGCACACCGAGGTGGTCGACCGGGCGACGGTGTACGAATGCGAGCCGCACCTCGGGTCCCGGGGCGACCGGCGGGATGCTCGTGCCCGGCGAGCACATCATCGATCCGTGGTCGACGCCACTGGCGTTCGCCTACGAGGCGCACGCGAACGGTGCCGACGTCTTCCTGAACAGCGCGGTGGTCGGCTGCGACGTCGGTGACGACGTGACGACCATCTCGACCGCTGGAGGACAGCAGGTGCGCACGCGATTCGTCGTCAACGCCGCTGGCCTGCACGGCGACGAGCTCCACCGCGCGCTCGGTCTCGACGGCTTCACGATCCGACCTCGTCGTGGCGAGTTGATCGTGTTCGACAAGTTGGCCAGGCCGCTGCTCAATCGCACAGTGCTGCCGGTGCCGACAGCTCACACCAAGGGTGTGCTCGTCGCCCCGACAGTGTTCGGCAACGTGATGCTCGGACCGACCGCCGATGACATCGACGACAAGAACGCGACGGGTTCGACGCGTGCCGGCATCGACGGATTGCTCGAGAAGGGCCGCCGAATTCTTCCCGCGTTGATGGACGAAGAAGTGACCTCGGTGTACGCCGGGTTGCGAGCCGCCACGGAGCACAGCGACTACCAGATCAGTCATCATCGCGACCTTCGCTACGTGTGCCTCGGTGGCATCCGCTCGACCGGTCTCACCGCGTCGATGGCGTTGGCCGAGGAAGCCCTCGCACGGCTGATCGAGTGCGGACTGTCCGCCCGCCCGAAGGCAGTCGTCAACGCGATCGAGATGACTCCGCTCGGCGAGGCGAGCGAACGGCCGTACCGACGCGGCGGGCAGATCGTGTGCCACTGCGAGCGAGTCACCGTCGGCGAGGTGACAGCTGCTTGCGCAGCGCCGGTGCCGGCCGTCGACTTCGATGGGCTGCGACGTCGCACGAGGGCGTTGGCCGGGCGATGTCAGGGCTTCTACTGTCACGCGGAACTGTGCAACCTCACCGGCTGGAGCGTTGCACCGTGAAGCTGCACGATCGTCGCGTCGTGATCATCGGCGGCGGACCATCGGGTCTGTCCGCGGCGATCGAGTTGCGACGGCGCGGCGTTCGCCACGTGACGCTGTACGAACGCGAACAGCAGGCGGGTGGAGTCCCACGCCATACGAATCACCTCGGCTTCGGGATGCGCGATCTCCACAGGATGATGACCGGGCCGCGCTACGCCGCGCACGCTGACCGAGCACGCGGCTCGCATCGGCGTCGAGATGCGAATGGGTACACCGATCTTCTCGCTCGACGACATCGACGCCGACGCGGTGATCCTTGCGACCGGCGTACGCGAGCGACCTCGTTCGGCACGTCTGGTACCCGGCGACCGGCCGGCAGGAATCTTCACGACAGGTTCACTGCAGCAGTTCGCGATGGCCGGACGACACGTCGGCACTCGTGCGGTGATCGTCGGCGCCGAGCACGTCAGCTTCTCCGCGATCATCACCCTCGCGCATGTCGACTGCCGCGCGGTCGCGATGGTCACCGCTCTCCCCCGCCATCAGTCGTACGAGGTGTTGAGGCTCGCTACAGCGACGGTGCGACGCGTCCCGGTGATGACCGACGTCGACGTCGCCGAGATCGTCGGACGGCGCAGAGTCGAGCAGGTCGTGCTGACGAACGGACGTCGCATCGAATGCGACACCGTGATCTTCACGGGCGACTGGATCCCCGACAACGAGTTGGCACGCAGAAGCGGTTTGCAGATGCAACCCCGCCTGAAGGGCCCGCTCGTCGACGATGCCTTCCGCACATCTCGCGAGAACGTGTTCGCGATCGGCAACCTCGTCCACAAGGTCGCCGCCGCCGATCGCTGCGCCCTCGACGGAAAGGCCGTCGTCAACGAAATCCTCAAGGGTTACCACGATGCGAACTGATGTTCGATCACAATGTACGATGCCGCATGGGAGCGCGCCGCGGTTGGACGGACGAAGATCTGGCTGAAGCCGTTCGGACGGCTCGCTCCAACGGTGCGAGGTGTGCGGACTGACCGAGTGGCGAGGCGAATCAATCCAGTTGGAGCTCGATCACATCGACGGAAATCGCTCGAACAACTCACTTCCGAATCTTCGTATGCTCTGTCCGAATTGCCACGCCCAGACGGAGACGTGGTGCAAACAGAAGCCGACGTAGCCCAATGGCAGAGGCACAGCGCTTAGGACGCTGCAAGTGAGAGTTCGAGTCTCTCCGTCGGCACCCGTGCGCTGGTTGCGTTCCCACGCCGTGCGCGACACTCTGATCAGTGAAGATCGACATTCAATACAGCCCTGGCACCAACGAGTGGCCGGTGCTGCGCGACGCGGTGTTGCGAGCGGAAGCCGAGGGGTACGACACGACGTGGGTGTTCGATCACTTCGACGGAGCGATGATCGAGGGTGACCGACCGATGCTCGAATGCTTCACGTTGCTCGGCGCACTCGCTGCAATCACCACCACGATCGGGCTCGGCACACTGGTCGCCAACGTCGCCAACCGGCATCCGGCGATACTCGCTGCGGCGGCCTCGAGCGCGCAGCGAATCAGCGGCGACAGGTTGACGTTGGGCCTCGGTGCGGGCACGTCACCGAACAGCAAGTGGAGTGGCGAACACGTTGCTCGCAACATCCCATTGAATGCCGACATCGCCGACCGCCACGCCGCAGTCGTCGAGCAGATCCGGTGGATCCGCGATCTACCCGAGCCGACCCCGATCATCGTCGGCGTCAACAGCGCTCGGCTGGCGATCATCGCCGGCGAGATCGCCGACGGCATCAATGTGCGCATGACCAACGAGCGTGCGAGCGAGTTCATCAAGGTCGCCGCGACGACGCCGCGGGCGATCGCCCGTTCGAGGTCAGCGGATGGACGTTCGAGACCGCGGACGATGCTCGCGAACAGGCCGAAGAGCTCGGTCTCGATCGGCTCGTGTTGACGCGACTCGGGCCCATCGAATGAACGTCTCCGACCTTTCGACACCGGCGCTCGTCATCGACGCCGACGCGCTCGAGTTCAACCTCGCCACGATGGCGGCCATCCTGCCCGGCAGCAGGTTGCGAGCGCACGTGAAGGCGCACAAATGCACGTCGATCGCCCGCGCTCAGCGAAGCCACGGCCATCGATCGTTCACATGCGCGACACCGCGTGAGGTGATCGGCATGGTTGCGGCAGGCCTCGGCGAGGATCTGTTGCTGGCCAACGAGACCGTCGACCCCGTGCGACTCACCGCGATGGCGTCGCTGCAGGACCAGGCGGTCATCACCATCGCTCTCGACTCACGCGAGACGATCGAGGCTGCGGCGTCCGCCGGTCTGAAGTACGGCCTCATCGATGTCAACGTCGGGTTGCCGCGCTGTGGATGCGCACCGAGTGAAGCCGGCCATCTTGCGGACCACGCGCGGAGCCTCGGCATGGTGATCCGGGGAGTGATGGGCTACGAAGGTCACCTGATGCGGGTCGCCGATCGCGCAGAGCAACGAGAGCGTGTGGCCGAGGCGATGGACAGGTTGATCGTCGCCAGCTTGATGGTGGGCGGCGACATCATCAGCGCCGGTGGCACCGGCACCTACGACCTTCACGATCAGGTCAACGAGATTCAAGCCGGCAGCTACGCCTTGATGGACACCGACTACGGCGGCCGCGGGCACCCGTTCAAGCAAGCCTGTTTCATCCTCTCGACGGTGATCTCGTCCAACAGCGAATACGCGGTCGGCGACGCCGGCCTGAAGACGCACGGCATGGATCACGGCAACCCATCGATCGAAGGTGCGACGGTGCGCTTCCTGTCGGACGAACACATCACCTTCGTGCCGGCCACCCAATTGGCAGTCGGCACGAAGGTGAAGCTGATTCCCGCTCACATCGATCCGACCATGGCCATGCACGAAACCGCATGGCTGGTCAGTGGGGACTCAGTGATCGAAGGTTGGCCGATCGACCTACGTGGCTGGTGACGCTCAGTCGTCGAGGTCGACGAGCACCACTTCGGACTCCGGATCGATCGGTGCCCCACCGAACTGCGAGTTCACAGCAACCAGCAGATCACCCTTGCGAGCCAACGTGGTCGCAGTCTCGAAGAGCGGGTTGGTGATGGTGTCGACCAGGCGACCCTCGGTGAGGTTGCGACGCAACTTGATCACGTCGATCTGATTGATCCCACCGGGGGCATTGCCGTTCTGGAGGACGTACAGCGTCCTGCCCTGCAGCAAGATGCCGTCACCCGTCGGGAAGGTCATGCCACCGACGTCGATCAGGGCACTCTCGCCAGTCATCGCGTCGATCGTGAACAACTCGCCTGTCGCACTGTTGATGGAGATCAGCGTGCGACCGTTGGCGGTTGCCTCGATGCCGTTGAGGTTGAATCCCGCAACGAAGTTGGCGGCCGGTCCGCTCAACACGATGGTCTCGGGCGTGCCGACTTCTCCGCTACGTGAGACCGGGACGCGGTAGAGCTCGGGCGTGAAGCTGTTGGTGAAGTACGCGGCATCGCGCGTGACGATGACGTCGTTGATGAACGCCGGCGCGGTCGTGAGCGTCAGCGCCATCACAGGCGCACCGGTCTTCAAGTTGTAGATCGCTGCCATACCCGTGCCGGCTCCAGACACCCACAGGAGGTTGTGCCGTTGGTCCGCCTTCAAACCGGTGGCCGAGGGGACGAGCGGTGTCGAGACGAAGACATCGCTGGTGCCGTCGCGAAGGTCACCACGGGCGACGCGACCGTCGGTGACTGATCCTGCGTAGAAGTTGTTGCGAGCACCCACTGCCACACCCTCACCCTGGAATCCAGCGGGCAGGTCGATGGTGTCGGGGCGGTCGCCGTCGTGGCCGTGGCCCGAATCCGCTGCGACGGACGTGGCCGGAATCGCCAGGGCAGCAACGATTCCAGCAAGTGCGAGACGTTTGTACATGGGGTCCTCCTTGTAAGGGACGGTGATCAGAGCCTTCCCGCCTTGCGAGCGCCATCAACCTCGCCCTTCCGTCTTAGGACCACATGCGTCTACCTGGTACGCAAGGCCTCCAGCAGGGCGTTGAACGCCCGGGCACGGTGCGAGATCTGGTTCTTCTCGTCGTCGGTCATCTGCGCAAACGATCGGCCATCGCCATCGTCGGGGATGAAGACCGGGTCGTAGCCGAAGCCGCGTTCCCCGAGCTCGGCACGAGCGATGGTGCCCGGGCAGACGCCCTCGACGGCGAGCTCCTCTCCGTCCGGCCACACCACCATCACCGCGGAGATGAACTGGGCGGCGCGATCGTCGGTGTCTCCCATCTCGCGCAGCAACTTGGCGCGATTGTCGGCGTACGTCGCGTCCTCGCCCGCATACCGCGCTGCGTAGATGCCGGGTCGCCCATCGAGGGCGTCGACGAACAGACCGGTGTCGTCGCTGACCGCGGGCAGGCCGGTGGCCGCGCAGATCGCCGCGGCCTTCAGTCGAGCATTGCCGATCAACGTGTCGGCATCTTCAACGACATCGGGAACGTCCGCGGGTCGCGGCAGCAACTCGACGACTCCGTCGAGGATCGCCGCGATCTCGAGCACCTTGTCGGGATTGGCCGATGCGCAGACCAACTGCATCATCGCTACCGTCACCGACCGAGGGGACGCGGGGTCGGCGGGACCGAGACCATCTCGGCCTGGAGGGCCATGATCTGTGAGAGTCCGCCGGATGCCAGCTCGAGCAACGAGTCGAGCTCGCCACGCGAGAACGCGGCGCCCTCGGCGGTGCCCTGCACCTCGACGAACAACGGCTCGCCGCCGTCCTTGCTGAGCATCACCACGTTCATGTCGACCTCGGCCGTCGAGTCCTCCACGTACGGAAGATCGAGCACCGGCACGCCACCGACGATGCCGACGCTGATCGCCGCGCAGAACGAGTGCAGCGGGTGCGACTTGATCGCCTGGCTCTGCACCAATCGCGCAAGTGCATCGTGCAGCGCGAGATACCCGCCACAGATGCTGGCGGTCCGAGTGCCACCGTCGGCCTGCAACACATCGCAGTCGACGACCACTTGGCGTTCGCCGAGCGCGCGCATGTCGCAGGCGGCGCGCAGCGATCGGCCGATGAGCCGCTGGATCTCCACCGTGCGGCCGCTCTGCTTGCCCTTCGCCGCCTCGCGATCGATTCGCTCCGGCGACGCGCCCGGCAGCATCGAGTACTCGGCCGTGACCCACCCCTTGCCGCTGTTCTTCATCCACCGCGGCACGTTCTCGTCGACCGACGCGGTGCACAGCACGCGGGTCTTGCCGAACGTCACCAACACGCTGCCGGCGGCCATCTCGGTGTAGTCGCGCTCGAACGTGATGGGACGCAACTCATCGCTCGTACGGCCGTCGAAGCGGGTCATAGGTGTACTCCTTGTGTGTTCATTCGGGCGGATGCCAGTGATCGGCGGCGCCGAGCTCGGGGCCCAACAGGCGACCACCGAGATCGGCGAACCACGAGATGTCACCGCTGGAATAGAAACGATGCTCGGCGGGCTCCCCGACGGACTCCGGACGCAGCAGATCCAATCGGGCCAACAGCTCACGCGTCGCGAACGCGGTCTCGTCGGCGCTCGACACCAGCGTGACGTCGGGTCCCATCACCTCGCCGATCACTCGCGCCAGATAGGGGTAGTGCGTGCAGCCGAGCAGCAACGCATCGACGTCGGCGGCCTTGATCGGGGCCAATAGCCGCTCCGCCAGGATGGTGACCTCGTCGCCCGACGTCTGACCGCGCTCGACGAACTCGACGAAGCCGGGGCACGAGGCCGACGTGAGTTCGACATCGGCACCCGTCGCGGCCACGGCACGCTCGTACGCACCCGACCCGATCGCGCCGACCGTGCCGATCACCCCGACCCGGCCCGACGTGCTCGCCTTCACCAGCGCCCGCGCACCCGGCTCGACAACGTCGACGACCAGGACGGGTAGTTCCTGTTGCAGCACGTCGAGCGCTGCCGCGGATGCCGTGTTGCAGGCGACCACAACGGCTTTCACGTCGTGCTGCTTCACCAGGCTCCACGCCAACTGGCGGGCGAATTCGCGCACTTCGGCCTGTGGCCGCGGACCATATGGGTACCGGCCGGTGTCGCCGATGTAGACGAGGTGCTCGGACGGCAGCAGATCGATGACGGCCCGGGCCACGGTGAGTCCACCGAACCCACTGTCGAACATCCCGATCGGTCGGGCCATCTCGGCGCACATATCGATGGGCAAGGCTACGGCGGCGCCGAGGTTCTACGCTCCACCGACACATGCTGACCGCGACGATCCTGGCGCTCATGGCCGCGGTCCTGCACGCGGCGTGGAACTTCTCGGTGAAGCAATCGACCGGCGACCGGTTCATCGCCCTGTGGGGACAGTTCTTCGTCGCCGGCATCTTGGCCGCGGTCATCCTGGTCATCGGGGGTGGAATCCCCGCCGAGGGCTTCATCTGGGCGGGACTGTCGGGCCTCACCCACATCCCGTACTGCATCCTCCTGGCCAAGGCGTACAGCGTCGGCGATTTCTCGCTCGCGTATCCGATCGCCCGCGGTGGCGGCGCGCTGCTCGCCGGCATCGGGGGCATCCTCCTCCTCGGCGACAGCTTCACGCCTGTTGGCGTTCTCGGAATGCTCGTGGTCGCCGGTGGCCTCTTCACACTCGCCGGTCGCGGCGCGTCGGCGCAGGTGATCGTGGCGCTCGGCGTCGCGGTGACCATCGGGATCTACTCGGTCGTCGATGCCAAAGGCATTCGCACCATCGACACCCCGTTGTACGCAGCGGCGTCGTTCGTGTGCGTCATGCTGACAACGACGACGTATGCGCTCGCGACCCGTCGCTCGACCGAGATGGTCGCCGCGTTTCGAATCAACTGGCGTCGATTCACGTTGATGGGAATCGCCTCGGGCATCACCTACGCCTTGGTGCAGGTCGCGTTCCAGCACGCCCCGGTTGGCTACGTCACCTGCCTGCGTGAATCGAGCGTTGTGATCGCCGCGTTCGTGGGCGCTCGGTACCTCGGCGAGGGTCAGGTGGTACGCCGGGTGACAGCCGCCTGCGTCGTGGTCGTCGGTCTGCTACTACTCGTGGTCGGCCAGACCTGACCCATCACGCCACGCTGATGAGGCGTGCCGTCGTGACCCAGCGGAAGCGGACCGAGTGCGGCGGTGTGCACGCGACCAGCTGCACCGTCGCCAAGCCGGACCTGAGGCCGATGTTGTTGATGGTGTTGAAGTTGGGCGCTGTCACGTCTTGGCGGACGACCATGTACGTGTACACGTGACCGTCGTCGCCGACGAGGGCGATGGTGCCGCCGAGGGGCACCGAGTCGATGTTGAGGAACGGCGCGCCGTGGGTGGTGCGGTGACCGAACAGCACGATGTTGCCCGGAGTCGCGAGCTGCGCGGTGCCATTCCATGTGGCGGCGATTCCGAGGTTGGCGACGGCGTCGAGGTCGGCGCCGAGGCCGACCGGCAATGCCATGCCGATCGACGGCGTGTGCACCGACTCGGCAGTCGTCGGCCCGTAAGCCGGGTTGGTCGGCGGCGGCAGCACGCGGGCGTCGGCGGCCCCAGATACCAGCCGTTGAGGTCGGCGATCATGTGCAGACCCTGCAGCGTGTACAGGCTGATGCCGCGGGTGCTGACTCGCACGATCGCATGGTTGGCAACCGTCTGATCCCACGTGTCGACGTTGAGGTTGGATGCAGTCGGTCGAGTGACGCCCGACGGGAATGCGGTGACGTAGCCACCGATCATCGAGTTCGTTCCGGTGATGTTGATCGCCGCCGCCGAGACCTGGCCGACTGGCCCGTACACCGGGAACTCGAGTGTGCTGCCACCCCACGTCGGCATGACGAACATGCCACGCGAATCGAGGAGGCGGGTCGGATTCACCGGGAAGAAGAGCCCATCGGTCGAAGCTCCGCGCCTTCGATCCCGTGAAGTAGCCGGCGACGTCGACGATGAGCTGTCCGCCACCCTGGCTGAAGACGTTGAACGAGGGGATGCCCGACAGCAGCACGATCGCCTGACCGGCACGGGTCTGGCCTGGCGTGTCGATGTTGAGGTTGCTCGCGTTCGGGACTGACTGGCCGAGTGGGAAGGCCGTCCAGAAGCCAAGGCCCGTTTCAGTGGCAGTGAGGTTGACCACGACGGCCACGGCATCGGCCGGCACGCCGGCCGCGCCAACATCGACCCGCTCGATCGACCCCGGAGCGACACCGAACGGGCGGGTGTCGAGCACGCGGAATGCGCCGTCGGCGCGGGTCACCAGGCGGCCATTGGCCACAAGGCCAGACACCGGCACGTACGCACCCGACACGTCGACGACGAGATCCATCGGCTGCTGCGTGTAGACGTCGACCGCACCGCCGGTACCGAGCTTGACGGTGACCATGTTGGCCATGATCTGCCCGGCGCGATCGAAGTTGATGTTGGATGCCGTGGGCAGATCGGTGCCTGCGGGATACACCGTGACGAAGCCGGGAGCGGTCGAGTTGACACCGGTGACGTTGAGCACCGCGGCGGCAGCATTGCCCGGAACTCCGAACTGGCCGGCGACCTGCACGCGGATCACGTGGTCGGAGATGCGCGTCGAAGCCGAACGCGCCCTCCGACGGACGGGTGTCTGCTAATCGCGCGGGCGCAACTGCCTGGTATTGGGACGAACCTGGGATGAACGCCGCGGCATCAGCACTGGGAACAGCAGCCGATGAGGCTCGGCACGACCACTTGTCCCGCCACGAGGAGCGCCAGAGCGAGGACCTTGGGTCCGGTCAGCTTCATTTCGACACCTTACCGACGGGGTGACCGCTGACACGTGCGCCTAGAAGTAGATGGTTCGTTCGGCCTGTTTCTCGGCGGAGTCGAGGTCGTCGGTGTACGCGCCGGTCGACAGGTACTTCCAACCGCCGTCGCTGACGATGAACACGATCACGCCATCGGTGATCTCGGTGGCGACCTTGGCGGCGCCGGCCATCGCCGCTCCGGAGGAAATGCCGGCGAACACGCCGCATTCCTGCACGAGCCGGCGGGTCCACTCCAGGCTTTCCCGCGGCCGCACGACACGCTTGCGATCGAGCAGATCGAAGCCGTACCACTGCTCGAAGACCGGCGGGATGTACCCGTCCTCGATGTTGCGGAGGCCCTCGACACGCTCGCCGAGCGGCGGTTCGATCGCGATGATCTTGATGTCGGGATTCTGTTCCTTGAGGTACCTGCCGGTGCCCATCAGGGTGCCGCTGGTGCCGAGGCCGGCGACGAAATGGGTGATCTCCGGGCAGTCGCGCCAGATCTCCGGACCGGTGCCCTCGTAGTGGGCCAGCGGGTTCGCGTCGTTGCCGTACTGATAGAGGAAGCACCACTCGGGATGCTCCTCGGCCATCTCCTGCGCTCGGCGAACGGCGCCGTTGCTGCCCTCTTCGCCAGGGGTCAGGATGACCTCGGCGCCGAACACTTCCAGCATCTGACGACGCTCGATCGACACGCTCGACGGCATGAGGATCTTGATCGGATACCCCTTGAGCTGGGCGATCGCTGCCAGCGCGATCCCGGTGTTGCCGCTGGACGGCTCGAGGATGGTCTGGCCGGGCTGCAGGTGGCCGCTCTTCTCGGCGTGCTCGATCATCGACTTGGCGATGCGATCCTTGACGGAGCCGAACGGGTTCTGGCCCTCGAGCTTGGCGACGATGCGCACGTCGGGGTTCGGTGACAGCCGGCTGACATCGACCATCGGCGTGTTGCCGATCATGTCGAGCATGCTTTCGAAAGGAACCATCACCACCCCCAACAGTCAGCGGTCGATCATCTATTCCGATCAACCTGATCAATCCTGTCGGGATTCTATCTCAGCCGACGGCGACGCGCTCCTCCGACACTGATCCGTCGACGATGCGAAACGAGCGCGTTTCCGGCGCGTCGCGCTTCAGGCTGACGATCACGTAGTGCCACATGGGATCCGGCGCCTGGGCGACATCGGTCGGACTTGGGTACGGCTCGGAATGTGTGTGGCTGTGGAACACTCCGATGATCTCCAGCCCCTCCGCCTCGGCGTCACGCTCGGCGCGCAGCAGCTCCTTGCCCGGGATCGCGTAGATCCGCGCCGACGCGGCCTCGTTGGTGCAGGCGACGAAGCGGTGCACGTGTCGCTCCTCTGCCGACCAGCAACCCGCATGCCTCGAGCGGATAGCCGTCGTAGGCGTGGCCGATCATCTCGGCGAAGGAGCGGTTGGCGAAGGCGAGCATCGGGCCGAAGGGTAGCGAGGCGGTCGTCGGCGAGGCGACCGCTACCCTCACGTCCCATGTCGCCTTCCCGCCCGGGCCAAAATGATCGCAAGCTCATTGCGAGCAACCGCAAGGCGCGGCACGACTACGAGATCCTCGACACGTTCGAGACAGGCATCGTCCTGCAAGGCAGCGAGGTCAAGAGCTTGCGACTCGGCCATCTGCAGATGGCCGACGCATACGCCCGCGTGCTGAACGGCGGGGTCTGGCTCGACGGGATCCACATTCCCCCGTATCTGTTCGCCCACGGCGTCGGCGCGCACGATCCCGATCGGTCGCGCAAGTTGCTGCTGCACACGAAGGAGATCGAGCGAATTGCTGCCGAGGTCGCGCTCGAGCGGCTGTCGCTCGTGCCGCTGTCGTTCTACTTCAAGGACGGCAAGGTGAAGGTCGAGCTGGCACTCGCCCGCGGCCGCCGCAAGGCGGACAAGCGCAACGCGATGGCCGAGCGCGACGCGCAACGCGACATCGCGCGAGCGATGGGCCGGCAGGCAAAGGGCAGAACCGACTGATCGGCGCGACGTCAGAGTGTTCAGAGGGTGATGACTTCGAGCGTCGCTGCAGCGTGTCGGGCGACCATCTCTGGCGTCACCTCTGTCGTCGCCGGGTAGCTCGACGATGAACGCGGTGCCGCCCTTCACCGCATGATTGACGAACTGTGTCGCGGTGCCGGTGCAGCCCGCGGTGCACGGTGTGCCGGCGGTCGACAACCCGACGATCTGAGCGAACGTGTTCGGTATCTCCCGACGCGCTCCCCCGGGTGACACTCGGTTGGCATCTTGATGCCAGAAGATCGTGATGTTCGGCTGGATCTCGTTGACGAAGGCCTCGAGCGCTTGCGTCTCGGGCTGGTCGGCCGGAGCTTCGCCGCTGTATTGACCGTTGTCCTCCGACTGCGGGATGTAGTTCCAGTTGTACGAGACGTTGCGGTTCAGGTCGACGCCGTTCGCGTTCTCGCGGGTGTCGTTGGCCTGCCCATCGGGGTTGATGCTGTCGATGATCCACAGGTCGATGCCCGGCGGCGTCGGCATCGTGCGGATCAGCTGAGTGATCCCGACTCCCTTCGCTTCGTTGCCGTGGATGACGCCGATCAACAACACGGGCCGACCGGCCGGGTCGCCCATGCGATAGGCGGTGATGTCGCGACCTTGCACCGATTGACCGATCACGCGCTGCTCGGTGACCGTCGATGGCGTTGTCGTCGTTGTGGACGTCGAGGTCGACGTCGAGGCCGATGTCGACGTCGATGAGGTGGTCGGGGTGTCGGTCGTCGATGTTGCCGGTGTGGTCGTCGTCGCGATCGTCGTCGTCGACGCGGGCACAGAGGTTGCCGACGCTGTTGCGGTTGCCGAGCTGTTGTTTGCGTCCGACGAGCAGGCGAGCATCAACTGGGACGCGACCACGAGGGCGCACCATCCCAGCCGCTGTCTCATGCTGTGCCGTCGATCAGGGGAGTGTGATGAGCACGCCGCGATCGCCGTACGGGATCTGCTTGCGCTTCACGATGCCGCCGACCTTCGCCAGGAACTTCGTGATCTTGGTCATGAACCCGTACTTGGCCACGATCTTGGTGCGGATGCCTTCGAGCTGCGGACCCGTCACCAGTTCGGCGGTCGCCTCGATCGGGGTCGTACCGGCCTTCACGCTGACCGCGTCCATCGGAGGGCTGAACGATGACCTTCGACGTGTGGGCGAGGCGCTTGGCCTTGCCGGACCCGGACGAGGTCCAGAACCCGATCGTCTTGTCGTCGATCGGGGCGGCCCACACCGCTGTCGTCACCGGAGTCCCGTCACGCTTGAAGGTTGTCAGTGCCAGATACTTCTCATCACCAAGACTCATGACCGGGAGGCTACCCCCGGCAATCCGAACGGGTCGCCGTGCCGATATGGTGGCCGGACAATTCAATACATCGATCAAACACGGGGCTGACTGGTTTCGACATCAGTATCTGTGGGCGAGCGTGCGACCCGAGTTGCTCAGACTCGCTAAACGGGGCAAACAACAGAATTGCCAACGAGCAGTTCGCTCTCGCCGCCTGATTAGTTAGGTAGTGAAGAGACATCGTGACCAGAAATGGCGCACGGGGCCGATCCACCGCAGCCCGGCAACAGAAGCGGGGGATGACGGCGAGAAAGACCGCTGACTGCAGGAAAGTCTGCTGACACTCGGCAAAGACCGAGCGTGGATCTTCGCTTGCGGAGGTCAGCCGACCCGCCGGTCTCGCTGCGTCAGCGAGTGAGTCGGGAACGGTCGTAGCACGGACGTTCATGGCCTGATGGACGAGGGTTCGATTCCCTCCAGCTCCACAGCGGATTTTTGGACCAGATTCTGTCTCTTCGAAAGAGATCTCTGGGGGAAGACCCTGTTCGGTTTGACACGGTGAATGCTCTCGAGGCACGCATGGCTGACCTGTGCGGCTCCTTGAACGTCCTGCACGCACAGTTACTCGCTGCCGTCGTCGAGGCCCTGGACAACGGGTTGTGGGAGCAGTGGGGGATCCGTTCACCCGAACACTGGCTGGCCTGGCAGACCGGAATGCACCCGACCCGGGCCAAGCAGCTGATCGACACCGCCCGTCGCGCCGGCGAGTTGCCGGTGACGATGTCCGCGTTCGCCGACGGTGCGTTGTGCACAACGATGCCGAAGTGTGCGAGCTGGCCCGTTCGGCGACCGTCAATCAGTTGCGTCACACGTTGTCGAAGTATGTCCATGTCATCGAACCGATCGCTGCGTCACCGACCGAGGCGAAGTTGTCCGGTGGTGATGTGCGTAACCAGTTGGTGCGGTTCGTCGATGAGGACAGCCGCTACCACCTGCATGTGAACGCGCCAGCCGATCAGGGTGAGATCATCAGCAAAGCCATCAGCGAAGCACGCGACGCTCTGTTTCTCGGTGGTCACAAAGATGTGACCTGGTTGGAGGCGTTCGTCGAGCCGGTCAACATCGGCCGAGCCCGACACATCGTCCCCGCCCTCAGCCGACGTCTGATGCTCGATCGCGACCGTTGCTGCCTGCGACCGGGCTGCAACGCGACCACCCACTCGAAGTCCACCACCTGGTCCATTGGATCAACGGCGGCACCACTGACAGCTGGAACCTCGGCGGCCTCTGCCCGAGCGATCACGACGCCTTGCACCGCGGCGAATTCACCATCACCGGCAACGCCGACACTCCCCGGCGACGTGAAGTTCTACGACCGCAACGGCCGTTTGATCCCAGGTGTCGGCACACCCCAGCCGCCGACCGGGCCCCCACCCAAACCGCCACCCGGAAAGAAATACCTACACCCCACCGGCGAACGCTTCGACACCCGATGGTTCCAACTCACCGAAGCATCAGCGTGACAGGCTTGGGAGTTACCGGCACCTAGGCGGGCCGCGCCATCATCGTTGCCTGCTCGTCGCTGAGATCCATGTCGTGAACAGTCTTGGCGTGGGTTTGGGCCTCGCCGACCACCGACTTCACGTCAGCTGCTCGCAGCACGGTTCCACACGGACATTCGATGACCTGTTCCATTGTCATTCTCCTTCTGAAGTGTTGACCTCCCTAGCGTAAGTGCCGCACATTGGGGAAGGATTGGCGTTCAATGGGGATCTCACGTGCACCTGTGTGGTCGGCTGGCGATCACCGGCGACGGGGTCACGATCGACGAACGTGAGCTGCCCGGCCGGCAGGGCCGGATCGCGTTCGCCCTGCTGTGCGTCGAGCCCCGTCGACCAATCTCGATCGAGCGCCTCAACACGGCTCTGTGGGGCGACGACATCCCGCTCGATGCTGCCGGTGCGCTGGCGTCTGTGATCAGCAAGCTTCGGACTCTGCTGCGACGCGCCGGCGCGGGGCCCGACCCGATCAGCACCGGCGACGGCAGCTACCAGATCCGCCTTCCACCGGGCAGCGCCATCGATCTGGAGGACGCACGCAACACGATCGACCGCGCCGAGGGCGCACGCCGGCGCGATGCCGATGCCGCAGCGTGGGCTGATGCGACGGTCGCCGTCACGATCAGCACGTCGCGGGTTCCTCGCAGGCGAGACCGCGAGTTGGGTGGTCTCGGTCCAACGCGAACTCGACCGTGTCGCCCGCCGTGGATTCGACTGCCTCACCTGGGTGTGGACACAACGCGACAACGCTGTGCTGGCAGTCGCGATGGCGGAACTGGCAGTGGAAGTCGAACCGCTCAACGAGCCCGCCTGGCGCACGCTGATCTCGACCCACGCACGGTTCGGCAACCGTGCCGAGGCGCTCCGTGCCTACTGGCGATGCGACGAATTGATCCGCGACCAGCTCGGAGTTGCGCCCGACGCCGAGACCTCGAACCTGTACCACGTGCTCGAACGACGACATGATCACTCGGCGCCGTGACCTCGCTGGCTCGTCGTGCGCTCGAACGCGAACGGTTGCCGCGTACCGGTTCGTTCCAGCGGCCTCGCCATCGGTCCAACTGCCCGTGTACTTGACGGACACGGCACGCTCGAGTTCGCACTCCTGGTCCTCGACCAGCTCCGCCGTGCCGCGCAACTCCAAGTAGTAGGTCGGGAGCGCCGGGTTCACGACGAGCACTGCGACGCGCGGATCGCGCTGTATGTTGCGCAGCTTCTGGCGGCCATCGACCAGGCTGAACCGCACAGCGTCGCCGTCGAACATGAACCAGATCGGCGTGACCTGAGGTTCGCCGTGTGGACCCAACGTCGACACCATTGCCACTGCGGTCGAATTCAACAACGGATGAAAGTCGTCTGGGATCTGCACGTCGGCTCCTGTGGTCGCGGTACGCGGGAACGGTATTCGGACTCGTCCGTGTCACCCACGTTGTCACCCACGTTTTGAGCGTGCGCTGACGGGGTACTGCGAAGCGGTGTTGATCTCAGTGGGCTGCCGATTCGTCTTCGATGTGCAAACGCCGACACACGCAACGTTGCTCGTCGAGCCACACTCCTCGGAGATCGAGCGGGTGCTCGACGACATGCTGGTGTGCTCGACCGGTGTCGAGAGTCACCCGTTCGTGGACACCTTCGGCAACCGCTGCCGGCGACTGTCGATGCCGACCGGCATCGCCGAAATCGAGTACATGGCGTCCGTCGAAGTTGGTGACGATGCCGATCCCGCCGACGAGTCGGCCGTCCAACTCGCTCCTGCCGATATACCCACCCGCGCATTGCCGTTCCTGCTGCCCAGCCGCTACTGCGAGTCGGATCTGTTGGCCGAGCGGGCGTGGGAGCTGTTCGGGGACACCGAGCCGGGCTGGCATCGGGTCCAGGCGATCGTCGACTGGGTGCACGAGCACGTCGAGTTCGACTATGGCCAATCGTCGACGTCACACACCGCAGTGTCGGTGCTGGAGCACAGGGTCGGCGTGTGCCGCGACTACACCCACGTGGCGATCGCGCTATGCCGCGCGCTCAACATCCCCGCTCGGTACGCGTTCGGTTACCTGCCCGACATCGACGTGCCCGACCCGGGACTTCCCATGGACTTCTGCGCATGGATGGAAGTGCAGCTCGGCGGACGCTGGTACACGTTCGACGTGCGCAACAACCAGCGTCGCAAGGGCCGGATCGTGATCGGTCGCGGACGTGATGCCGCCGACGTGGCGATGGTGACGTCGTACGGGCTGACCCCGCTCCTCGACATGCAGGTCACCGCTGAGCCTGCCCTGCATACGGCACCAGTTCACGCGGATGCCACATTCTCGTAATCCGATGATGACAAGCTGGTTGCATCGGATCACTCGACGGGCCCCGACGAAGTGCGCACGCGCGCGAGCAACGGCTCGACGTCCGCGCCTTCATCCATGACGAAGCGCTCGAAGCCTTGTCCACCGATTTCGACCGCGGCGCGCTCCTTGCGGCACGCAGCGCGACGTACGTCCTCCATCAAGACATCGCATACACGTACTCGCGACCGATCCGATCGTTGAGTCAACGGCTCGTCGTCGTCCCCAAGCATCTCCACAACGACCAGCAGCGGATCGCCGACACCATCCGTGTCGAACACGCAGAGGTCGGAGGCTCTCGCCGGCATACCGACCGCTTCCACAACTCGGTGATCCGCGTGGACATACCGGTCGTTCACGAGCGTGTCGAATTCCGCGTGCGCGCAGTCCTCCGTCGAGAACTCGGCGACTGCATCGACAGCGTCGCCTGGGCGCCATCGACCACTCCCCTCACCGAGCCCGACGAGGCGCTGCGCGACACGGCGGCCACCCTTCGGCACGCGAGTGTGCGCGACACGGTCACGGCAATGTCGAGCTGCATCCGAAATGCCTTCGAGTATTCGCACGACGTGACGTCGATTCGCACCACCGCCGCCGAAGCATGGCAACTGCGACGCGGGGTGTGCCAGGACATGGCGCACGTGATGCTCGCGATGTGTGCCGCGCTCGACCTGCCCGCGATACGTGTCCGGGCACATGGTCGGCGACGGTGCCAGCCACGCTTGGGTCGAGGTGTACGACGCAGCGCACCACGAGGTGCTCGCCATCGATCCGACCCACGACCGCTTCACCGACCTGCGCTACATCACGACTGCCACGGGACGCGACTACCGCGACGTCGCCCCGACCAGCGGTACTTACGCTTCTCTCGGCGCCCGCGGCACCCTGTCGGTGCGCAAGACGATCCGGATCGCGACCCTCGACGGCGCCTGAGATTCAGGCGTTGGCCTCGCGGCGCGGCAGTACCCAGTTGGGCCGGACGAAGTGGCAGGTGTACCCGGCGGGATACTTCACCAAGTAGTCCTGGTGCTCGGGCTCTGCCTCCCAGAACGGGCCAACAGGCTCGACCTCGGTGACGACCTTGCCGGGCCAGATCCCCGAGGCCTCGACATCGGCGATCGTGTCGAGCGCGACAGCGTGTTGCGTCTCGTCGGTGTAGTAGATCGCCGACCGATAGCTGGTTCCCATGTCGTTGCCCTGACGATTCTTGGTTGTCGGGTCGTGGATCTGGAAGAAGAACTCGAGCAGGTTGCGGAAGGACTCCTGCTCGGGGTCGAAGATGATCTCGATCGCTTCGGCGTGCGAGCCGTGATTGCGGTACGTCGCATTCTGGACATCGCCGCCCGTGTAGCCGACGCGTGTCGAGATCACTCCCGGACGCTTACGGATCAGGTCTTGCATTCCCCAGAAGCAGCCGCCTGCGAGGACGGCACGTTCAGTCGTCTGACTCATGATCATCTCCTCATCTCGTTCTCTCCAGATCTACGAGAACGATATCTCCGGTGTCCATAATGTCGGGACCGTTCGCCACCACGAGAGTCCGGAGACCGTTGTGCAGCAGTCAGACTTCGTCGTCATCGGAGGCGGTATCGCCGGCGCCAGTGTCGCCTTCGGCCTGGCGAGCCGAGGTGTGGGGGTCACGCTGATCGACGATGCCCGAACGGGTCGGGCCACTGCGGCGGGCGCCGGCATCATCCAGCCGTGGTCGTCCGTCATCACCGGCGAGTTCTATGAGTTGATGGCAGCCGCAGCCGGGCACTACCCGCGGCTCCTTGCCCAACTGTCCGAATTGGGCATCACGGAGGTGGGATATCGGCGCACCGGCGCACTCGTCGTCAACAGCAGTACCGACGTGCTCGACGCCGTCGAGGCGCGCGCCCGCGAGCGATCAGCGGGCTCCGCCGATGCCGGCGAGATCGTGCGGGTCGACGGCGAACGTGCCCGCGAGCTGTGGCCGCCTCTGGCGCCAGATCTCGCCGGCCTCTACATCAGCGGCGGAGCACGGGTCGACGGCCGGCTCCTCAGCGCCGGACTGACGGATGCCGTTCGACGACTGGACGGAGAGGTGATTTATGGGACCGCGACCTTGGACATGTCGACCTCGTCGCCCGTTGTGAGTTGCAATGACACACTGATCGCCGCGGGCACCGTCGTGATCGCAGGCGGGGCGTGGACGATCGAACTCGCCGAATCGCTCGGTGTCCCGCTGGGCCTCGAGCCGCAGCGAGGTCAGATCTCGCACCTCCATCTCGCCGATACCGACACGTCGTCGTGGCCATCGCTGAGCCCGCAATCAGACCACTACATGGTGGCCTTCGACGCCGGCCGAATCGTCGTCGGCGCGACTCGTGAGACCGGATCGGGGTTCGATCCACGCGTCACCGCGCAGGGTCAGCGACACGTTCTCGACAACGCGCTCCAGCTATCACCCGGTCTCGCCTCCGCCACGCTGTTGGAAACACGGGTCGGCCTGCGACCGATGCCCACCGACGGATTTCCGATCATCGGTCAGGTCGGCACACACGACTCGATTCATGTGGCCACCGGGTTCGGCCCGGTCGGCCTGACGATCGCCCCATACGTCGGCGATCAACTCAGCGAACGACTCGTCACCGGCCGACCGGAAGCGAGCCTGGCCGCGTTCTCTCCCAGGGAGCCGACGACATGGGAGATGGGCGGTCAGTGATCGAAGGCCAGGTACTCGTGCACCGAACGCACGGCGGCGGATCCCTCGCCGACCGCGGCGGCGACGCGCTTGGTGGAACCGGAGCGGAGGTCGCCGACGGCGAACAGCCCGGGGTGGCTCGTCTCGAACGGCAACGGGCGCCGGCCGAGCGCTCCCACCGTTCGTCGAGGTGCTCGGCGGTCAGCGATCGATCGGTGAGCACGAACGCCGTGGTCGTCGAGCGCCGCGCAGCCCGACAGCCAGTCCGATGCCGGGTCGGCACCGATGAACGAGAACAAGCGCGTCGCACGGCAGGGTCTCCTCGCCCTCGGTGCCCACGACCCGCACGGTGCGAGCGTCTCGTCGCCGTCGAGCGCGGCGATCTTGGTGTTCGTCGCGCACGTCGAGTGCGGGTGCTGGCCTCGATGCGGTCGACGAGGTAGCGCGACATGCTCGCGTCGAGGTCCGGGCCACGGATCACGATCGTCACCGGGCTGCCCGACTCGGCGAGGAACATCGCGGCCTGCCCGGCCGAGTTGCCGCCGCCGACGACGACGACCGGTGAGGCGCGCACTGCGCGGGCCTCAGCCTCGGTGGCCGCGTAGTACACGCCCTTGCATTCGAACTCGTCGAGGCGGTCGGCGTCGAGCCGGCGGTAGCGCGCGCCGGTCGCGACGATCACGGCCCGGCCGGCGACATCGGTGCCGTCCGAGAGTCGGAGGACGAGATGACCGGCCTCCTCGCGCAGCCCGGTGGCGGCGCACGGGCTGGTGAGGTGGGCGCCGAACTTCTCGGCCTGGACGAAGGCTCGCTGGGTGAGGTCGCCGCCGGAGATCCCGGTCGGGAAGCCGAGGTAGTTCTCGATCCGCGAGCTGCTCCCGGCCTGGCCGCCGACGGCGACCATCTCGAGCCCGAGCGTGCGCAGACCCTCGGACGCGCCGTACACGGCCGCGGCCAGACCGGCCGGCCCGCCGCCGACGACGACGAGGTCGAAGCAGCGATCCGGGCAGGTTGTCGACCGTCAGGCCGAGGTACTCGGCCAGCTCGCCCGGCGTCGGACGGCGCAGCACCGACCCGGTCGCGATCACCACCGGCAGGTCGGCAGCGGCGACGCCGAACTCGCGCAGCAGGCCATCGACGTCGGCGTCGCTGTCGGGGTCGAGCCACTCGTGCGGGATGCGGCTGCGGGCCAGGAACTCGCGGACCTGCGCCGGTCTCCGGCGAGAACCGGGAGCCGATCACCCGGATCGCGCTGCGGGCGCACCGCTGAGCAGCACCGATCGCCGGGCGATGAACGCGGCCAGGATCGTGTCGCTCAACGCCGGGCTGGGTCGCGATCACATGCCGCAGCGAGTCGCGCCGGCACGACGAGGACCTCGCCGGCCTCGACGACCCGCGCCGACACGAAGACGCGCAGGCCGGTGAGCAGGTTCAGCTCGCCGAGGAAGCGGCCCGGGCCGTGGCGAGCGATCAGCCGCTCCTCGCCGTGCGGAACCGACAACGATCTCGACGCCACCGGAGAGGACCACGAAGAAGTCGTAGGCCACGTCACCCTCCCGGTAGAGGAACTCGCCGGCAGACACGACTTGCCGACGTCCGAGTGTCTCGAGAATCGCGAGCTCCGATTCGCCGAGGATGGGAAATGCAGTCTGATCGTCATTCGTCATCTTGCGAAGCTCCTCTCGGGCCGTGGCACACATCTTCTCACGGTGTGCGGTGACATGATCTGACGATGCCGACGACGATTGCGCACCACAGGTCGCCGATGACAGGACGCGATCCCCACGAGTCGCATCGTGTGGCGACACCACTGGAGTTGCTGTACGACCTGACCTTCGTCGTTGCCTTCAGCGCCGCGGGCAATGAGGCCGCTCACTACGTCTCCGATGGGCATTGGCACACGGCACTGATCGGTTTCGGCTTCGCGATGTTCGCGGTCACGTGGGCGTGGATACAGAACACCTGGTTCGCTTCGGCGTACGACAACGACGACTGGATATACCGGCTGCTCACGATGGTGCAGATGATCGGCGTTCTCGTCCTCGCACTCGGTCTGCCACCGATGTTCGAGTCGCTCGACGAGGGAGTGCACGTCGACAACCGTGTGATGGTGGCCGGTTACGTCATCATGCGCGTCGGGCTCATCGCACTGTGGATTCGGGTTGCACGCCACGACGCGCCACGCCGAAATTGCGCGCTGACGTATGTCACCACGTTGACCCTCTCTCAGATCGGATGGATCGCTCTGGCCGTTGCCAACACGTCGGTCGGTGTGATGTTCGCCATCGCCGGCGTGCTCGTGATCGTCGAGCTCTCGGGCCCGGCCATCGCCGAGCGACACTTCGCGCCGACCCCCTGGCACCCGCACCACATCGCCGAGCGATACGGACTGCTGACGATCATCACGCTCGGCGAGGTGATCCTGGGAACCGTCGCCGCGCTCGACGCGGTTCTGCGCGCAGAGGGTTGGACCGTCGAGACCGCGCTCGTCGGTCTTGCCGGAGTTGCCCTCGCGTTCGGTATGTGGTGGATGTACTTCGTGATTCCGAGTGGCGAGCTACTGCACCACCACCGCAATCGTTCGTTCGGATGGGGCTACGGGCACCTGCCATTGTTCGCCGCGATCGCCGCGACGGGCGTCGGTCTGCATGTTGCCGCTCTCTACATCGAGCACCAAGCGCACATCAGCCAGCTCGCCGTCGTGCTGGCGACTGCGGTTCCGGTCTCTGTGTACGTGCTGTGCCTCTACGGGCTGTACACGCTGTTGGCTCGCGAGGCCGATCCATTCCACGTCTGGCTCGTCGCCGGCTCCGCTGTCGTCATCACCGTCACCATCGTCATGGCGGCAGCCGGCGCGCCGATCGCCGCCTGTCTGTTGGTGCTCGCGCTGGCACCTGCTGTGACCGTCGTCGGCTACGAGTTCGTCGGGTATCGCCACCGCGAGGAAATGCTCGATCGTTCCACTCGCGCGTAGCGTCGTGGCGATGAGCAACGACGCGCGTGACCGCGTACTGCAGCAAGTCGACGAGATGTCCGATGCGATGATTGCCGAGTTGCAGACGGTGGTGCGCATCCCGAGCATCAGCGGCACGGCAGACGAGAACGAGGGGCAGTCGCACATCGCGTCGCTGTATGCGACAGGCGGGCTGGAAGTCGACCATTGGCAGATCGATCTCGACGACGTTCAGCGCCAGCCCGACTTCCCGGGCATGGAGGTGGACCGCGACGAGGCATGGGGACTCGTCGCACGGCTGCCCGGCACGGGGAAGGGCGACGGTGCGAGCTTGATGCTCAACGGTCACATCGACGTCGTTCCTCAGGGCGACCCGCGGGCCTGGTCAGACGATCCGTTCAGCGGGTCGATCCGCGACGGCGAGTTGATGGGGCGCGGCTCGTGCGACATGAAGGCCGGGCTCATCGCATCCCACTGGGCTGTGCAGGCCATCCGCTGCGCCGGTGTTCAACTCCACGGCGATCTACTGCTCGCGTCGGTGCAAGGTGAGGAGGACGGCGGTCTCGGCACGTACTCGCTGTTGCGCCGCGGCTGGCGCGCTGACGCATGTGTGATCCCTGAGCCGACCGGCCTCGATCTGGTGCCCGGCAACGCCGGAGCCCTCACGTTCCGGTTGACGGTTCGCGGCCTCGCGACGCATGCGTCCCGGCGCACCGCAGGCGTCAGCGCGATCGAGAAGTTCTGGCCGGTGTGGCAGGCCGTTATGGATCTCGAGACTCGTCGTCACCGCGACGTCGACCCGGCGAAGTCGAAGTTCGGGCTCACGCACCCACTCTCGATCGGCACGCTGCACAGCGGCGATTGGGCCTCGTCGGTTCCGGACCTGCTGGTCGCCGAGGGTCGCCTGGGCGTCGCACTCGGCGAGCCGGTCGGCCGACGCCCGAGCCGAGTTCGAGCGCGCGGTCGACGAGGTCTGCGCAGCCGATCCGTGGCTGCGCGAACATCCGGCCGAGGTCGAGTGGTGGGGCGGCCAGTTCGCATCCGGCCAGCTGCCGGTGGACAGCGACCTGCTGGAACGTGTCGGCAGAGCCCACGCCTTCGCATCCTCCGGACGACGAGCAGGACACATGGATCGCGCCGTACGGCAGCGACCTGCGGCTGCTCATCGGCCTCGGCGGCATCCCCACCCTGCAGTACGGACCGGGCGATGCTCACATCGCCCACGGACCGAACGAATCGGTCCCGCTCGCCGACGTCGTCGTGACGGCTCGCGCTCTTGCCGTGCTCGCCCTCGACGTGTGCGGCGTCGCCTGAACGCCGTGACGAAAGCGCCGCGTCCCCTGCAGGTCACACGTGCCCAGATCCTGGCGTTCCGACGTCGCGTGGGCCATCTCGACGAACGACTCGCGCCGGGCAGCGCCTCGCTGAGAGCTGCGGCATGGGCCGGCCTGCAGGACAGCATGCCTCGGGCCGGGCTCCTCTCGATGCACGCACGAGTCGAGGCGGTCGAGCCGAACACGTGGGAGGACCCCTCGCTGATCCAGGTGTGGGGACCGCGATTCCGACGTGTACCTGGTCGCCGAACGCGACCCGCGCGGTGTTCACGCTCGGACGGCTGCCGGACCTCCGCAGCTCACGCCGCGTTGCCGAGCAGACGGCCGATCAACTCGAGGCATTCCTCGACGGCCGGCGGATGACGTTCGCCGCGGCGGGACGGGCGATGGGCGTCCCACCCAACACGTTGCGCTACGCCGGGCCGACCGGCCGCGTCGCGATGCGCTGGGATGGCGCACGACAACCGACGGTCTGGATGGTGCCGCCCCCATCTGTCGACCCCGTCGACGCTCGGCTCGAACTCGCCCGCCGACACCTCCACGTGTTCGGCCCGGCGACACCCGAGACGTTCGCGGCATGGGCCGGAACCGGGATATCACCGGGGCGCGGTCGAGCGACGTTCGAAGCGTTGGCGGAATCGCTGACGCCCGTCCGCACGCCGCTCGGCGACGCGTGGATCCTGACCGAGGACGAGGAGATGCTGCGCACATCGATCGCTTCAGCAGCGGCGCCGGCACGCCTCCTCCCCAGCGGCGACGCGTACTTCCTGCTCCAAGGAGCTGAGCGCGAACTGCTCGTACCCGATGCCGGCCAGCGTGCCGAGCTGTGGCCGACCAGGGTCTGGCCGGGTGCAGTCCTCGTCGACGGGGAGATTGCAGGAACCTGGCGACGGGCCGGCGCGGCCGTCAAGGTCCAGGCCTGGCGTCGTCTGCCAAGCAAGGCACGCGACGCAGTAGAGCTCGAGGCGCAGTCCTTCCCCGTGCCTGAGCTACAGGGAAGGATGCGCGTCGACTGGGAGGCGTGATCAGGCCAGATCGAAGCGATCGAGGTTCATGACCTTGGTCCACGCGGCGACGAAATCGCTGACGAACTTGTCCTCGGCGTCACTCGATGCATAGACCTCGGCAAGTGCTCGCAGCTCGGAGCTCGAACCGAAGATGAGGTCGACCCTCGTGCCGGTCCAGCGAACATCGCCACCGCCACGAGCGCGACCCTCGAAGACGTCCTCGGCCTCCGAGGTCGCCGTCCACTCCGTGCCCATGTCGAGGAGGTTCACGAAGAAGTCGTTGGTCAGCGTTCCGGGTCGATCGGTGAACACTCCGTTGCCGGATCCATCCGCGTTTGCGTTGAGCACGCGCAAGCCACCGACGAGAGCTGTCATCTGCGGAGCGGACAACGACAGCATGAACGCCTTGTCGACCAGCAGATGCTCGGCGGCCAATTCGTGGCCCTTCTGGAGGTAGTTGCGGAACCCATCGGCCGTCGGCTCCAGCACGGCGAACGACTCGGGATCGGTCTGCGCTTGCGAAGCGTCGGTACGCCCGGGACTGAACGGAACCTGCACATCGTGACCGGCTGCCTTTGCTGCCTGCTCGATCCCAACAGAGCCACCCAGCACGATCAGGTCTGCGAGCGAGACCTGCGTGCCCGAAGCGTTGAACTCCTGTTGGATGCCCTCGAGCGTCGACACGACACGCGACACGCCGGACGTCACGTTGACGTCCCATTCGGCCTGGGGAGACAGACGAATCCGCGCCCCGTTGGCCCCGCCGCGCTTGTCGGTGTCGCGGTAGGTCGACGCCGACGCCCACGCGGTCGAAACCAGCTGCGAGATGGAAAGCCCGGAGTCCAGCGATCTTGCCCTTCAGCGTCGCGATGTCGGCGTCGTTGATGAGCTCGCCGGTGGCCGCTGGCACGGGATCCTGCCAGATCAGTTCCTCGTCGGGAACCCAGGGACCGAGATACCGGACAACGGGCCCCATGTCGCGGTGCAGCAACTTGTACCAGGCCCGCGCGAACGCATCGGCCAGCTGGTCGGGGTTCTCGAAGAACCGCTTCGAGATCTCCTTGTACACCGGGTCGGTGATCAAGGCGATGTCGGTCGTCGCCATCATCGGCGCGTGGCGCCTCGACGGATCGTGAGCGTCGGGCACCGTGTCTTTTGCCTCGGCGTTCTTGGGGGTCCACTGCTGTGCACCAGCCGGACTGCGGGTCAGTTCCCACTCGTAGGCGAACAGGTTCTCGAAGAAGCCGTTGTCCCAACGGATCGGATTGTTGGTCCAGGCACCCTCCAGCCCACTGGAGATCGTGTCGACACCCTTGCCCGAACCGAAGCTGCCCTTCCAGCCGAGACCCTGTTGCGCGAGCGGTGAGCCCTCGGGCTCGGGACCCACGTACTTGTCGGGATCAGCGGCACCGTGGGCCTTGCCGAAGGTATGACCGCCGGCAATCAGTGCGACTGTCTCTTCGTCGTTCATCGCCATGCGTTTGAACGTCTCACGGATGTCGCGCGCCGACGCCATCGGGTCCGGATTGCCGTTGGGGCCTTCCGGGTTGACGTAGATCAGACCCATCTGAACGGCGCCGAGCGGGTTGGCCAACTCGCGGTCGCCGCTGTAACGCTGATCCTCGAGCCACACTCGTTCCGGGCCCCAGTAGACGTCTTCCTCCGCTGCCCAGATGTCGGCGCGACCGCCACCGAAACCGAACGTCTTGAGGCCCATCGTCTCGATGGCGCGGTTGCCGGTGAAGATCAGCAGGTCTGCCCACGAGATCTTGCGGCCGTACTTCTGCTTCACCGGCCACAGGAGCCGGCGGGCCTTGTCGAGGCTGACGTTGTCGGGCCAGCTGTTGAGCGGCGCGAAGCGCTGTGCGCCCGTTCCACCGCCGCCGCGACCGTCCAGGGTGCGGTACGTGCCGGCCGCGTGCCATGTCATGCGGATGAAGAACGGCCCGTAGTGTCCGTAGTCAGCCGGCCACCAGTCCTGCGAGTCGGTCATCAGCGCGTCGACGTCGGCGGCCAGAGCATCGAAGTCGATGCTGTTGAACTCTGCGGCGTAGTCGAAGTCCTCCCCCATCGGATCGGCCTGGGGATGGTTCTGGCGAAGCACCCGGAGGTTCAAGCTGTTGGGCCACCAGTGGTCGTTGGCCGTGATTCCGACAGCCAGTTGCTGGGCATTCATCACCGGGCAGGTCGCCGTGGTCGGCTCGTCGCTGGTGGTCACCGTTCCGTGTTCTTCGTTGCTCATGTTCTCGCTCCTCGATTGACGGTTGGAATTGCTTGTGTTTCAGACTGACGACAGGCGGGGCATCGGCCCCAATAGATCACCTCTGCCTCGTCGATCTCGTACCCCGCGTCGTCGGCCGCGATCAAGCACGGGGTGTCGCCGACCGCGCAGTCGACGTCGACCATCTCACCGCAGGTACGACAGATCAAATGATGATGGTTGTCGCCGACCCGATCCTCGTAACGCGCGGCTGATCCAGAGGGCTGGATGCGACGGAGCAGACCGATGTCGGCCAACACGCCGACTGCGTCGTACACGGCACGTCGCGACACGACGCCGATGTCGCCGCGCACGATCTCGACGACGTCGTCGGCGGTGAGATGCGGCTGGCTCGACACTGCCCGAAGGACTGCCAAGCGCTGCGCGGTGACCTTCAAGCCCTTCTGCCGGAGAAACTCTGCAGCGTCGAGCACCATTTCCACACCATATGCAGATTTCGACACGATGTAAAGTGGCGGCTTCAGTCGAAGAGCATTCCCTCGAGCGCGCCGGACGGTTCCGGGTCGGGCAGGCGTGCCATTCGGAACGCGTTCACCAAGCCGAGCGCGGCAGCCAGGATCGGAACCAGGAGCGCGATCTGCAGAGCGAGGGGCCGCGCGTCGGTGTTGATGCGGATGATCTCGTCCTGCACCTCCTGCGGCTGACCTGCCAGCAACTCCTCGAGATGGGTGTTGCTCATCAGTTCGGCGTTTTCCTCGAGCGAGTCCGCCACCTGCTCCTGCTGCGCAGGCGCTAGGACCGTGCTGTCGTGGGCCATGTTGGTGAAGACCATCGACAGGGTCGCCAGCATGATGGCACCGGCGAAGGCGAGCCCGAACGACAGCCCGAACGATCCGCCCGCAGAGTTCACTCCGGCTGCTTCGCTGACCCGCTCCTCCGAGATCGGCGACAGCGTGTAGTTGTTGAGCTGCGAGACAAGGAGACCGAGACCGGAGCCGGCGACGATCAGTGGGATCACGAGGTACCAACCCGAAGTGGCACGGGGAACGATCGGGATCAACGCCACCAACCCTGCCAGCAGCAGGCCGAACCCGAGCATCACCAGGCTGCTCGGTCGATGATGACCGGCCCGCTTGCCGATCATCAACGCCACCACGAACATGCTGAGCGACAACGGTGCCAGCGACAGACCGGCCTCCATCGCGTTGTACTCGAGCACCATCTGCAGGAAGATCGGCAGGGCGATCATCGTGCCGCCGAGCGCGATCTGCTGCAGCATCTGTTGGCTGATGCCGATCCGGAACGGCTTCGATCGGAACAGCTCCGGGTCGAGCAGTGTCGGCTTGCCACGCCGCTTGCGACGAACCAGCCAGAACCCCAGACCGACCATGGCGAGTACCCCGATGGTGATCAGCGCACCGACTGCTTCGCCACCCTCTTCCCACACGAGGATGCCGAGGACCACGCCGCCCATACCGAGCACGGACAAGACGGCTCCACCGATGTCGATGGTGCGCGGGCCTGTGTACTCGACGTCGCGAACCAGCCCGATGCCCGACAGCACCACCCCGATCACCACCGCTTCGAGCAGGAAGGCGATGCGCCACGACAGGTAGGTCGTGATGAAACCGCCGATCAGCGGTCCGACCGCAGCTGCAATCGCCGCCGCGGCACCGACGAGGGCATAAACCCGTGTCTGCGCTGCGCCTTCGAAGTTGCCGTGGATGAGCGACTGCATCGAGGGCAGCAACAATGATGCGCCGAGGCCACCGATGATCGCCCAGCAGATGAGGATCGTCACCAGGTTCTGGGCCAACGCCATCGACAGCGCCCCGATGGCGTACCCGAGGAGTCCGAGCACGTACGCACGCTTTCGACCGAACAGGTCGCCGATCTTGCTACCGATCAGGATGAATGCGGCCGACACGAGTGCCTCGAGGGCGATCGCCGATTGCACGCCGCTGGCCGTGGCGTCCAAGTCCTTGACAACCGAGGAGATGGACACGTTCATCAGTGATGTGTCGACGACGAGCACGAACATCGCCATCGCAAGCAGGATCGGGAGCCGCTTGCTCGGTGCCACGGGACTCGACGATTCGCTCATGGTTGTTCCTCTGTTCGGTCGACGATCTGCGTCATGCCGCGCATGGTCGCGCTGGGTCGGACTGTCCGGCCCCATCTTGACAGGGGTGGAATGTCGACGTGACCGATCCTCCTCTGGCCCGCTCGGGTGGTGCTGACGCGCCCGGAATCGACCATCATCGGTGGAGGTGACAGGTGTATTGAGTGCCGGCGGGTGGGGATTCGTCGCTGGCAGCGCGTTCGTGATCGGCGGTGTCGCCCGACTGCGGTGGTCGAATCCGTCGAACCGTGCGGTCGGGCTGCTCACAGGCTTTTGGTGCGGGAGCGTTGATTGCAGCCGTGGCGTACGAGCTCGTCGACGAAGCCGGACGACTCTCGGGCGGCAACGGCTCGGTCGGCCTCGGCTTGGTCGTCGGCAGCCTCATCTTCCTGGTTGCGTCGGGCTATTGGGGCTCGACCGAGCAGACCGTCGACGTGTCGTTTCACTCGTTGCTCGTCACGGTCGTGCCTGAAGCGGTGATCATCGTCGGCAGCTTGCTGAGCGGTCATCACATCGGCGTTGCGATGATCATCGCCGTTTTCTCCTGCGGCATTCCCGAAGCCTTCGTGGCCACCGACAAACTCGTCGACAGCGGCATGTCCCATCGCAAGATCATCCTCCGGTGGACAAGTTTGGCGCTGCTGTGCGGGCTCAGCGCGGCGATTGCGTTCGCCGTGCTCGACGGGGCGCGCGAGCGGGCCGTTGCGCTCGTGCTGGCGTTGGCGGGTGGCGCCGTGCTGACCGAACTGACGACCGAGCTGGTGCCCGAGGCTCGCAAGCTCGCCGGACCGTTGGCCGGCACCGCGGCGGTGATCGGCTTCGCGATCGTCTTCGGTCTCGTCGAGGTCGTCTGACGTGCCGCGTCGGAACCGCGTCGATCCGTTCGGAGATCTGCATGCAGTACCCCAGCGGATGATGTTCACCGGCAATCGTGGATGCCTCGTCGACGACTCGCGCACACTGATGCGTCATCACAACGGCTCGTTGTGGATCATCTGTGTGACGGAGTTCCGCGGTTGGCGACACCAGCTCGACCAACCGCACCGCTGGACTCCGTTGTTCTTCCTCGACGACGCGGTCGCGCTGGCGGCCGGGCATCGTCCGTCGCGCGTTCTGCCGGCCGGATGCGTACAGCTCGTACCGTGATGCACTGACGAACGCACTCGCCCTCGACGAGCCGATCCGCGCGTTCGAGATCAACGCACGACTGAACAACGAACGGTTGCGCCGCGGCCGCGGTCTCGATCGTGGCGCGGACCGTCGTCTGTGGACCGCAGCGATCGAGGATCTGCCCGACGGCACGATCGTCGTCGGCGACGTCGGTGAGGCCCGGTTGGTGCACGGGGCGAACCAGTGGGCGTTCAGCTTCGACGGCTGGCGCGACCCGCAGCCGCGCCGCGATGGTCGCTCGGTCGAGGTGATCACGCCGCCCACGTCGGTCGCCGCGCTTCGCCACGGTTTCGAGCCGGTCGTTGCACGCCAGTGCCTCTCCGTGACCGGATGCGGGTCGTCGTACACTGAGCCGATGCTGCAGCCAGGGACACCGGCACCCGACTTCGCCCTCCCCGATCAGCACGGCACGACCATCCGGCTCGCCGATTTGCGCGGCCGCTGGGTGCTGCTGTGGTGGTATCCGAAAGCCCAGACGCCAGGCTGCACGGTCGAGGGACAGTCGATTCGCGATCGCGCCGACGACTTCGTCGCAGCGAACTGCGTCGTGCTGGGCGCGTCGTTCGACACGGTGGAGGGCAACCTCGAATTCGCCGAGTTGCAAGACTTCGGGTTCTCGTTGCTCAGCGACATCGATCGTTCCGTCGGCACGGCATACGAAGTCGTCCGCGCCGGCGACGATCGCTACGGCGCGTTCGCCGAGCGCTTCTCGTACCTCATCGATCCCGACGGGTGTGATCCGACGCAGCTACAGCGTCAGCGACGTGACCACACACGCTGACGACGTGCTGCGCGACCTGTCCGCACTGTCCCACGCCGGCATCTGATCGCGCACCGACCATGGATGCATCGATCGCCCGCCCACTCAGATCCGGATCGAACCTCGCGTCAGCGATGCCGAGAGCGACACCGCCGCCGCTGCGCCGCAAGGCCGACCAGGTACAGCGCGGTGGCGCTCGCGCCGCTGTGCTCGGGGTGAACGACGGCCTGGTCACGAACCTGTGCCTGATCCTCGGCATCGCCGGCGCCAGCGCGTCGGCCTCGTCGGTACGGCTCGCCGGCTTCGCGAGCCTGATCGCCGGAGCTTTCTCGATGGCCGCAGGCGAGTGGGTCTCGGTGCGCAGCCAGGCGCAGATGGCCGCCGGCCTGGTCGGAGAGCTCAAGCGATTGATCAGTCGCAACCCGCGGCTGGTGATGGACGAGTTGACCAACCAACTGATCGAGGACGGATTCGGCGCCGACACGGCGCGCAAGGCCAGCGCCGAGCTCCCGCTCGACGAGGAGCGCTTCCTCAACTTCACATCGCGCACGATCTTCGGCGTGAACCCCGACGAGCTCGGCTCGCCATTGATTGCCGCGTCCAGCTCGCTGGCGTTGTTCTCCGTCGGCGCGCTGGTCCCGCTACTGCCGTGGTTCTTCGCTCACGGCAACGCGGCCGTGGCCCTCTCGGTGTTGCTCACTGCCATCGCCAGCCTGTTGGTCGGCGGATTGGTCAGCTGGACCGCCGGCAACTCCGCCGTTCGTGGTGGTGCCCGGCAACTCCTGATCGTCGTGCTTGGCCTCGGCCGTCACATACGGCATCGGTAGCCTCTTCGGCACCGTCGTCGCCTGACGAGAGTGGAGCCTGCGATGCCCAAAGTGATCGCCGACATCACCATGTCGCTCGATGGATACGTGACCGGTCGAGGCGCCGATCTCGACCACGGACTGGGCGACGCCGAGGATCTTCACGAGTGGGTCATGAAGAAGGACGACGTCGACAACGCGATCCTCGAGCGGGCCACCGCGGCGATCCGGTGCCGTCATCATGGGGCGGAAGCTGTTCGACACCGTCGACGGTCCACATGGCTGGAACGAGCACATGGGATACGGCGCCGACCAGACCGGGACACCGCCATTCTTCGTCGTCACGCATTCGCCACCGAGCGACGTCAGGTTGCGAACGCGATCTGGGTATGCAGTTCACCTTCGTCGACGATCTGCCCGCGGCGATCGAACAGGCTCGTGCAGCCGCGACCGATGGCGATGTCGTGATCATGGGCGGCGGCGATGTCATCGGCCAGGCCCTCGAACTGGGCCTCGTCGACGAGCTGCACCTGCACCTCGCGCCGATGCTGCTCGGTGGCGGCACGCCGCTGTTCCGCGAAGGCACGCGTGTGAAGTACCGCCAACGCGAGGTTCACGTCGTCGAGCAACGCGGTCCACCTCAGCTACGAGCGACTGCCCGACTAGTCGCGGCCTGTCGCGGCGTCCCACGCGCTTCGGTACCACGTCGCCAGGCTGTCGATGGTCTCGTGCGCGTTGAGACCGCTGGGGTTCGGCAGGACCCAGAGCTCCGCGTCGCCCAGCCGGTCGTCTTGTCGGCCGAGGGCAGTCTTCGGCGCGCCGAACGCCTGCCGATACGCGGTGACACCGAGGACGGCGACCACTTCCGGCTTCCAATGCCGCACGGTCGTCTCCAACGTCGCCGCGCCGGCTCGCAGTTCATCGAGCGTCAACTCCTCGGCACGTGCGCTCGCGGTCGGGACGATGTTGCTGATGCCGATGCCGAGCCCGAGCACCAGCTCTCGATCCGCATCGCTCATGCCCGCGCTGACGTCGATCGGACGCGGAGTGATGCCGGCCGCGTACAACGCCGGCCAGAACCGATTGCCGCGCCGAGCGAAGTGCGCGTTGACCGCAGCCGTCCACAGGCCCGGATTGATGCCGACGAAAAGCAGACGAGTGCGATCATCGACGAGGTCGTCGACCGTCGCTCCATGGAACGCTTCGAGCTCCGCTCGCGTGAACTTCACCGCCCGACTTCGAGCATCTCGATGATCGCCGCCTGCTCGGCCTTGGCCTCCGGCGTGCCCGTGCCGCCACGACCCGTCGTCCATCCGGCGAGATCGAGCGCTGACGAGCCGTTGTCGTTCGTGCGGCGCGGGTCGACGCCGGCATCCAGCAGGGCGCGTACTGCGGACGAGCACCGATTGCGTACGGCGCGCAGCAACGGAGTGACGCCACCCGCGGCCGCCGCCTCCGGGTCTGCGCCCGCATCGATGAGGTAATGGATCATCGCCGCCTGTTCGGCAGGTGCCCAGAGAGCTCGCGTTCGGCGAGCCGATCACGGCAGCGTGAATCGGTTCTGCTCCCCGACGATTCCTAGCCCGAATGTCGGCCCCCGCGGCGAGAAGGTCACGAGCCAGTGCGATGTCGTACGACGCCGCGGCGACGTGCAGCGCAGTGTCGCCCTTGTACAGCTGCATGTAGCGCGGCTCGACGAAGTACTCCGTCGCGTTCTGCTTGGTGACCTTCGCGACGAGCTGCGCCGTCGCCAACTCGGGCCGCTTCGCGAGCAGTCGGGCCGCGGTCTTCCCGTCGCCATCGCCGATGGCTCGCATGAAGGCCAAGAGATCTTCCTCACTGACCACCGTCACGGTCCCAACGATCTCAAGCCGTAGCGCCCTCGTACGAATCGTGGCGGTGCAACCAGCCGATCGAGCCGTGCTCGTTGCGACCGAGCGGAGCGCGATCGAGCCACGGATACATTGACCAAATCGCGTCGAGGCCGCGCGCGTACGCCGAGTACGTGTGGTACACCGCGCCATCCTGCAGTGCGAAGGAACTCATGCCAGGCATCTCCCCCGGCTCCTGGTCCTTCTCGGGCACCTCGCGGAAGTTGTACTCCAACAGCGGCCGCTCTTCGGTCGACGAGACCTTGAAATCGAAGTTGAAGTCGTTGGCGAACGACGACACCCACGGGAACGACCAACCCATGCGCGTGCGATAGGCCATCACCTCGTCGAGCGGGGCACGCGACACGGCGACCCAGGCGACGTCGTGGTGCTCGAGGTGGACGCGAGCAACATCGATGCCGTCTGCAATCGACGAACAACTCGGGCACCCTTCGTGCCAATCGGGCCCGAGCATGAAGTGGTAGGTGATCAGCTGCGAACGGCCACCGAACAGGTCGGCCAGCGACTTCGACCCATCCTCGGTGTCGAACACGTAGTCCTTGTCGACGCGTACCCATGGCAACGCGAGTCGCTGTTCGGTGACCGCGTCAGTCAATCTTGTCAGCTCTTTCTCACGCTCGAGAAGGGCACGCCGTGCGTCTTCCCATTCCGTTCGGGTTCCGGTCGGATGCGTCATGGCTGGCTCCTTCGTATCGCGTCTCCGGGTGTGCCCGCTCAACGACGTCTCCAATCGCGCACGACATAGCCTGGCCGCATGGAAGCGGGGTTCTTCGAGATCGTGCGCGACGCATTCGAGGGGTTCGTCGCCGGCGTCGATGGCTCGCGCAACGTCTACGTGCACAGCCGCGGACTGAAGGTCTGGTTCGGCGACGACACGCGGAGCACTACGAATCCCAACTGATTCGCATCGACGGTGAGGTGCAGTTGGAGATCGGGTTCCACGCCGAGCATCCCAAGGCACCGAAGAACGACGAGGTGCTGCAGCGGTTGCTCGCCGTCGAGAAGGTGTGGCGACCCGAACTCGGTGACGAAGCGGTCGCGGGCGACTTCATCGGCCGGGCCGGATGGCGCCGCATCTCAGAGGTCTGGCCGGCACCCGACGCCGACGTCATGGATGAGGCCATCGAGGCTGCAGCCCGCCTTGCCGACTATGTCATCGCGTTGGAGCCTGTGCGCCGTACGAAACAGGCGGGTTAGTTCTCGACGCGCTGCGCCGTTGCCCATTCGGCTGCCGACGCCGCAAGGTGCCCCACGGCGCCGGTCGCCCACATCTGGATCGCCGACTCCATCTCGCCGGCATCACTGCCGGTGATCGTGAGCTTGATTCGCGCACCGTGACCGGTCCCATCGCCGAACTCGACACGAAGGTGCTCACCGGGCCCACCGGTCGGTGCAATGTCGAACGCAAGAGCGCGATGTGGATCGACCTCGGTCATCGTGCCGATGACGACGTCCGGCGCCATGTACGGCGTCAGCGGCTCACCTACAGCGGGAGCCTCGCGTTGCTCGCCTGTGTCGCGATCCTTCCCGAACCACAGATCCCACGCGACGTCCGCGGGGCACGTCAGTTGACGCTCCGTCCGCACCGTCCATCCGGTCTCCGACTGCGTCACCTCGGGCTCGTCGAGTCCGAATTCGTGCACCAGTTCTTCGTGACGAGCGACGCCGCGGTCGGGTGCCGGCGGCGGCTCGTCGGCGAGCACGTGGCGAAGTCCGCCGAGGCACATCTCCCACCCGGTCGCGAAGCTCGGCGCGCCGTAGCGATCGTCGAACGAGTGGGTGAGCGCGAAGTTGGTGCCGTCACCGTCTGGCGCCAGTTCGAACGTCAGCCGATCGGTTCCCCACACGAATGTCAACAGGCGTGGCGCCTCGACGACCTCGACGGTGCCGGTCGCGGCCGGCGTCCCATCGAACGCGTGGAACCGCATCGATCCGCCTTCACGAAGGTCGATCTCGACAGGGCTCGGGAACCACTTACCGAGATGTTCGGGTTGGGTGACGGCCTGCCACACCTTCTCGATCGGATGGGGGTACCGACGCTCGACTCGGATCGTCGGACGTCCATCGAGCGTGAAGAACTGGTCAGTGGACATCGACATCTCCATTGTCGTCGGGCTGTTGTTGATCCGGCAGGGCGTCGAGATGCGCGCCGAGTCGATCGAGGTGTGATTCCCACATCCAGCGATAGGGGGTCAGCCAGTCGTCGAGCTCGACGAGCGGCTCGACGCACAGGCTGTACCACCGCCGAGGACCGTCCACCCTGGCGCGTCACGAACCCGGCGTCGCGGAGCACGCGAAGGTGCTTCGACGTCACCGGTTGGGTCAACCCGATCCACTCGGCAAGGTCTCCGACGAGGAACTCGCCGACCCGCAGTCGATCGAGGATGGATCGGCGGATCGGCTGCGACAGCACTTCGAACGTTGTCGTCGGCATCGCGACAATATGCTACAGAGGGCATATGCCTGTCAAGGCATATGCACCTCCCTCACGATCCCCGGCGTTCGACGCGTTGCTCCTATGGTGAGTACATGCCTGACCAGCCATCACCCGCCAAACAGATGATCGGCGATTATGCCCCGAAGCTCGTGGACCTCACGGACAACGTGCTGTTCGGTGACGTCTGGGAACGTCCCGAGCTCTCGAAACGCGACCGCAGTCTCGTGACGGTCTCGGCGCTCGTCGCCCTCAACCGGACGGAGCAGTTGCCGGGCCACCTTCGTCGAGCGATCGACAACGGAGTCACCGAGGAAGAGCTGATCGAAGTCATCACGCACCTCGCCTTCTACTCCGGCTGGCCGACGGCGATGAGTGCGATCATGTTGGCCAAGAAGCAGTTCGAATGACGGAGGCGATCGCCTGCACCACCGAGCAGAACCAACTCGGCGAGGGTGCGCGGTGGGATGCCCGCCGCGACGAACTGCTGCGGGTCGACATCGTTGCCGGGGTCGTCTATCGCGACACGCTCGACGACGACGGCGCCTTGGTCCCCGTCGACCAACACAACGTGCCGGGCACCGTCGGTGCGATCACACCCGTCGAGGGTGACGACGGTTGGCTGCTCGCCGCCGGACGAGGATTCGTGCACCTCTCCCCCGACGGCGCGTTGCGTCCGGTAGCGACCGACGTCTCCCCCGCCGGCACGCGCATGAACGACGCGGCATGCGATCCGCAGGGCCGCTTCTGGGCGGGAACGCTCGCCGACGACCACCACCCCGGCGGCGGATCGCTGTACTGCCTCGACACGAGCGGTCGGATCGAGTTGGTGCTGACGGGCCTGACGATTGCGAACGGGCTCGGATGGAGCCCCGACGGCAACACGATGTACTTCGTCGACAGCGGACCACGCGACATCTACGCGTTCAACTTCGACGGCGACAGCGGTTCGATCTCGGATCGACGCACGCTCGTCACCGTCGACGCCGACACCGGGGCGCCGGATGGCCTCACCGTCGACGCCGACGGTGATCTCTGGGTGGCGATCTTCGGAGGCGGACGAGTGCAGCGATACGCACCCGACGGAACACTTCGCGAGGAGTTGCTACTGCCGGCCGCGGAGACCACGTCGTGTGCGTTCGGCGGAGCACGAATGGACCGCCTCTACGTCACGACGGCGACGGAGAACTGGACCGATGAACAGCGACGGGCCGACCCTGCTGCAGGCCTCGTCTACCGATTCGACACCGACGCGTCGGGCGAGCCGGCTGACCCGTTCCGTCCGGAATCCTCGTGGTGGGCCACGCTCGCGAGCAGCACGAGGTCAACCCGAAATGGGTGAGTTGGGCGTCGACGGACGTCTGACAAACTGACACGCGTGAGCTCGCCCGGCGTGGATGTGTGGTCATCCGCCGCGGACGATCCCCGAGTCCGCCGACCGACCGATGGCGCTCTGCTGGTCGTCGCGACGATCGTGCTGGGCGTCGTCATCCTCGTGATCCCCGGTTCGGGGCCCACAGGCCGCGCTGTGGAGGCGTTCCTTCGCAGCCTGACGTTCATGGGGCACGTGTGGTGGACCCTCGAGGTGATCGCGATGGCGTGCGTGGTTGCGCTCCTCGTTGCCGCAGTGCTGAAGGCGCGCTGGATGCTCTGTCGCGACCTCGTGATCGGCGGAGCTGTCGCGGCCGTCGTGATGATCATCCTCCACCATCTGTTCGTCACCCCGGCCGATGCCCTCGTCCAGTCGGTCCTTCCCCATGGAGCCAAGCCGTTACCGGTGGTGCGGCTGGCGATCATCACCACTGCGTTCACCATCGCCTCGCCCTTCATCGTCCGACCGCTGCGGTACTTCTCTCACGCGCTCGCTTGCGTGTGTCGTCGCAGCGACCATCTCGCTGGCCGGCACCAACCTCAACGGCGCGCTGGCCGCTCTCTGTGTAGGTTGGATCGCGGCGACCTCCGTCCACTTGATCTTCGGCTCGCCCGGCGGACGGCCGAGCGTCGATCGAGTGATGACCTCGCTGCAGTACGTCGAAGCCGACCTCACCGACGTCGGCGCCGTGACACTGCGGTCCGATGGAGTGGCCCAACTCGGCGGCCGCAACGCCAACGGCGATGTGGTCGTCAAGTTCTTCGGTCGAGACGCGTGGAGCGGCCAGCTGTTCGCCGCGGTGTGGCGATTCATCACGCATCGCGGTCCGGGAGCGACGCTGTCGGTCACGCGCTTGCAGCAAGCCGAACACGAGGCGCTCGTCGCATTGATCGCCAGCCGTCATGGAGCTCGCGTGCCGGTACCTGTGTCAATCGCAAAGGCGCCGAACAGCGACGTGCTCCTCGTGAGCGAGGTCGTGACGACCGAACCACTGACCACCGCGACACGACAGATCGATCGACGACCTGTGGGATCTGCTGGCCGCGCTCCACGGCGCAGGTGTGGTGCATCGGGCGATCGCTCCTCAGCAATTCGGATCCGATGCGAGCGGCGCCGTCGCCTTCCTCGACATGAGCCGAGCGGTCCTGGCGAGTGACCAACGTTCGCGGCAGATCGACTGCGCTCAGCTGCTGGCATCCACCATCGCGATGTCCGTTGTCGAGACGGCCATCGACTCGTTCCTGGCGCACGACAGCACGGACGCCGAGGCAATGCTCCGCTACCTGCAGCCGGCCGTCATGCGATCGTCACTGCGGCGCAGCCTGAAAGAGTCGGACGTCGATCTGGCAGCTGTGCGCACGAACATCGCCGAGCGCATCGACGAGAAGGTCCCAGATCTCGAGAAGATCCGCCGCGTCAGCCGTACCGCCATCCTCATGACACTGGTCATCGGCATCGCCGCGATGTTCGTGGTCTCGACGTTCTCCAATCTCGACTGGAACGAGATTCGCAACGCGGTCGACGATGCCAACTGGTGGTGGCTGATCTTCGCATTCGTCATGGCGCAGGCGCCGAGGTTGGGCGGCAGCTTGAGCATGATGGGCGCCTGCCGCACGCCGTTGCCGTACGGGCCCGTGGTCCTGCTGCAGTTCGCGCTGCCGTTCATCGACGTGGCCGCGCCAGCAGCTGCAGGCCGCATCGCCGCGACGATGCGATTCCAACAACGCTATGGAGTGCCGGCAGCGGCCGCGTTCAGCGCCAGCATCATCGACAGCGGCGTCAGCTTCGCGGCACAGACTGCTGTTGATGGCGATCCTGTTCACGTTCACCAGCCTCAACCTCTCGAGTCTCGGCGGCGACCGCTTCGACGTCGACTTCCGGCTGCTCCTGATCATCGCAATCGTCGGCGGCGTTCATCGTCGGTGTCGTCATCGCGATCCCGGCGATCCGTCGCCGCCTCAAGGGTCCGGCCCGCGACATCTGGTCGGCGATGGCGGTGCTGAAGACACCATCCAAGTTCGCCCTGCTGCTGGGCGGGAGCATGATGTCCGAGATGCTCTACGCCGTTGCGATGGGCCTGTGCCTTCGCTCGCTCGGTCTCAGCATGCCGTACACCTCGATCCTCATCGTCACGCTGTTCGTGCGCTTCGTCTCTGGCGTCTCGCCGATCCCTGGCGGGCTCGGCATCGCCGAAGCCGGACTCACTGCTGGACTGGTGTCGATCGGGGTGCCCGTCGAGTTCGCGTTTCTCGGCGGCGATGATCTATCGGCTGTGCACGTTCTACGTGCCGCCCGCGTACGGCTGGGCCGTTCTCGGCGTGCTGCGCAAGAAGGAGTACCTGTGACTGCTGTCGTCGACGACACGGATGTCGAGTTCGATGTCCCTACGGAGGTCGAGGCAGCTGACGGAAGAGGGATCGCGACCCGCTTCCTCGCAGTACGCGGTCAGCCTGTTCCGCCGGCCGAACTTCGCCGGCCTCGTCGTGGCGTTGCTGTTCTGGTGGAAGTCGCTGGTGCCCTCGATGCTCCCGCGAAGTGCAGCCGCACAAGCGGCGATCAGCGCCGTGTGCATCGCCGTCGGATACGGGATCGGCACCCTGTTCGGCTACTGGATCCACGCGCTGCTCCGTCGGTACGACAAGGAGCCGGGCCGCCGATGCCAAACGGCCGGTGTGGATCGCTCTTGCCGTCGTTGCAGCCGTCGGCGATCGTCGTCGGGTTGGCGCAGTGGCCGGGTTGGCAGAACGACCAGCGCGCCCTGGTCGGGCTCGACGACGAATCGGCCACCCGACTGACCACGGTCGTGCCATCGTCACCATCATCCTGACCGCGATCCTGGTCTTCGTCGCCCGACTGGTGTGGCGCGGGATCCGTTGGCTCGACCGTTGGATCTCGCGACACGTGCCACGCGCCGGAGCCATCGTGGTCACCGTGTTCGTCGTCTTCTTCGTCGGACGTTGGTTCTTCGCCGACGTCTCGTTCGACTCGTTTCACAGCTGGGCCAACGACACGTTCAGCGGTGTCGACGACGGCACCGACGAAGGCACGGTGCAGCCCACCGCGACACGGTGTCGGGTAGCCCGGCGTCGCTCGTGAACTGGGAGGACCTCGGCCGGCAGGGCCGCAACTTCGTCGCCGAGGCGACTACCACTTCGGACCTCGAGGGCGTTCTTCGGATCCGGCGACCGACGTCGCAGGATCCCGATCCGCGTGTACGTCGGGTTGAAATCCGCCGACACGGCGGAGGACCGCGCCGACCTCGCGGTGCAGCGAGCTCGATCGCACCGGCGCGTTCGATCGCAAGGTGTTGGTGGTCACGACGGTGACCGGGACCGGCTGGGTCGACCCCGATGCTGCGCGAGCCATCGAGTACCTCTACGGCGGCGACACCGCGATGGTCGGCATGCAGTACTCGTTCCTTCCGAGTTGGATCTCGACACTGGTCGACGGCGACAACGCCAAGGAAGCGGGCTCGGTGCTGTTCGACGCGGTGCACAAGCGATGGGCCGAACTGCCGGAGGACTGCTCGTCCCAAGCTGTTGGTGTTCGGTCAGAGCCTCGGGTCGTTCGGCGCCGAGGCCGCGTTCGCCGGAACCGATGCCGGCTCGTCGGTCGCCCACATGGAGGCTCTGACCGACGGGGTTCTCTACACCGGCCCGACCAACGGCAACGAGATCTGGGGACAGATGACGACCGAGCGCGACGAGGCGTCGCCGGTGTGGCGGCCAGTGTTCGAGGACGGCGTGTCGGTGCGGTTCGCCAACCAGCCGGAGGAGCTGCTGGAGCCGGACCCCTCGTGGAAGCAGCCGCGGCATCCTGTACGTGCAGCATCCGTCCGATCCCGTCACGTTCTGGAGCATGGACACGATGTGGTCGCGACCCGAATGGGTCGATGACCCGAAGGGCTACGACATCCCGGAGCGGGCAACGTGGTTCCCGTTCGTCACGTGGTCGCAGGTGGTCGCCGACCTGGCCGCCGGGTTCGGTGCCGAACCGGGTCACGGCCACGACTACCGGCTCGCATTCGTGGCCTCGTGGGCCGCGATCGCACCACCGGAGGGCTGGACATCCGACGACACCACCCGTCTCGAGCAGCACCTTCGCGGCGCCAGCTGACATTTCACCCGCACCAGGTGATGTCGATCACGGCTCGGCCAGGAATCATTGACGCAGTGACAATTCGACGGAGTGAACCAAGTGAAGAAGGTCGGCATCTGCCTCGTTGCGGCGACGGTGATGCTGATGGTTGCGGCGGGTTGTGGCGACGACGACACAGCGTCGTCCAGCGAGCCGTTGACCTCGGCGACGTTGGACGGACGTACGTTTCTGTCCGACCGACGTCACCGGGCAGACCTTGGTCAAGGACACTCGCATCAACCTCGGTTCGATGGCGACCAGTCTGTCCGCGGTCGCCGGTTGCAACACGATGACGGGCGGCTACACCATCGACGGTGATGTTCTGAAGGTCGGCACGCTCGCGCAGACGCGGATGGCATGCGACGAGGATCTGACGGCGCAGGACGCGTGGATCACCGAGCTCCTGACCGGAAGCCCGAAGGCGACAGTGGTGGATGATGTGCTGACACTCGCGGACAGACGCGACGACCGTGAAGTTCGGCGATCGGGAGAAGATCAACAACGCGTCACCGCTCGATGGCCAGGCATTCACGATCGTGTCGCTCGAAAGCGACGGCGCCACGACGCAAGCTCCGGAGAACGCGTACCTCGGCTACGACGACGGCCACGTCTTCGTGGCGACCGGCTGCAACCGCGGCTTCGCCGAGCTCAAGGTCACCGACGACACCGTCAACATCGGACCGATGGGGCTGACACTGAAGGCCTGCGCCGACGAGTTGAACACCTGGGAGCAAGCCTGGTCGGCTTCCTTCAGGGTGACCTGAAGTACGCCCTGTCCGGCGACGACCTGACCCTGTCGAACGACACCGGCACCCTGACCCTGAAGCTCATCTAGCCGCACGGGGCGGGGTGGTGGCCAACCACTTCTTGAACACGAATGCTGGGAGGAGGAACGCCGCCAGCAGCGACGCGCCCCAGATGATCACTGTTGCCAGCATCCATGTGACGGTGCCGCTGATCTGAAGGCCGTCCGACCACCATGCGGTGACGACGAGCGCGACGAAGCTGGAGATCAAGGCCGAGCTGCCCGTGAGCGACGGCGCGTTCTGCATCGCCGTCTTGATGATCAGCGGCTGGGCGACGACGTTGATACCGGTGAAGATCAGTACGTCGAGGAAGAAGGCCGCGGCGCCCAGTGACATGTCGTCGAGCACCACCGCGGCCACGATCAGTCCGATCGCGTTCGCCAGCACTGCCACGACAACGGTGATGATGGTGCGGAGCATGACCAGGCTCAGACTACGCGGCGTGCGATCATGCCGGTGTGCTCCCCGATACCGATCCGCCATTCATCTCGACCGGCAACCTGCCTCCTGCCGATCGCGTGCGAGCGCTCGTTGCCGCGGCATACGAGCGATTCCGTGCGAATGACGAAGGCGCTGTTTCACACGTGTATCCGTCGCTCGCGACCGTTGACCCGAACTCGTTCGGGCTGTGTGTCACCAGTGTCACGCGGCGAGTCGTTCGCGATCGGCGACGCCGACGTCGAGTTCACGATCATGAGCGTGTCGAAGCCGTTCGTGTTCGCGCTGATGTGCGACGCGCTGGGAGCCGGACGTCGTCCGCGAGCGGATCGGCGTCAACGCAACCGGCATGCCGTTCAACTCCGTCACAGCGATCGAACTCGGTTCCAGCGGTCGGACGAACCCGATGGTCAACTCGGGTGCCATCGCGACCACCAGCCTGACACCAGGCTCCTCGACCGACGAGAAGTGGGACTTCATTCGCGAGGGCCTGTCGCGGTTCGCCGGTCGCGAACTGGTGCTCGACGACGAGATCTTCGCGTCGGCCACTGCGACGAACTTTCGGAACCAGGCCATCGCCGATCTGATGCAGAGCTACGGGGCGTTGGGCGACGGATGCCGTCGAGGCCGTCGACCTGTACACGCGGCAATGCTCACTGCAGGGTGACGGCACGCGATCTGGCGATGATGGGCGCAACGCTTGCCGACGGCGGGTTGAACCCGAGCACGGGCGACCGAGTCGTCGATCTCCTCAGCTGTCGCGCTGCACTGGCGGTGATGATGACCGCCGGTCTGTACGAGACCTCGGGCGACTGGGTGTACGACGTCGGCCTCCCTGGCAAGAGCGGGATCGGTGGAGGCATCGTCACGGTGTCGCCGGGCAAGGGCGGCTTCGGCACGTTCGCGCCACTGCTCGACGCCGCAGGCAACAGCGTGAAGGGTCAACTGGCGACGCGCTTCTTCGCCCATCATCTGGGTCTGGATTTGTTCTTGTCGCAACCCGACCCGTCGATTGTGCAGTCGGCCCCTACAACTTGACCGGTGCACCTGGCCCCAGTGGGATGCCGAGCTCGTACCAGATGGCGAAGAAGATCATCCACGTCACCGCCACCGCAATGGTGATCGGCAACATCAACGACACGACCGTGCCGACGCCGGACTCCTTCTTGTACCGCTGACAGATCAGCACGATGAACGGCAGGTAGACCATCAACGGCGTGATGACGTTGGTGGGGCTGTCGCCGATTCGGTAGGCAGCGAGGACCGTTTGCGGGGCGACGCCCAGCTCGAACATCAACGGCACGAAGACCGGCGCGAAGATCGCCCACTTCGGCAGGATGCCAGGGATGATCGCGTCCAGCAGGAACGTGACGAAGATGAACAACAGCAGCAACCAGAGCGGCCCGATGTCGGCCCGTTTCAGAATGTCCGCGAGGCTCGACGCCAGCACCGTCGCCATGTTCGAGTAGTTGAAGTAGGCGATGAACTGGGCGATGATCAGCAACAGCAGGATCAGGCTCGACAGACCCTCGAACGTCTTGGTGACCGCGTTGATCAGGTTGGTGGCGCCCTTCAACGTGTTGGCGCCGATGCCGTAGGCGATGCCACCCATCAAGAAGATGATGGTGATCAGCACGAGGACGCTGTTCATGAACGGCGAGTCCTCGATGATCGATCCGGTCTCGGGGTTGCGCAGCACGCCGCCGGGCGGCAGGACGAGCAGCGCCATCACGACCACGGTGGCGAGCATCGCCAAGCCGGCGAACTTGATGCCGCGGGCCTCGACCGCGGGTCGTGCTCCTCTTCGGTCTCGTCGACCTCGACCGTGCCTGTGTACGCGCCGAGACGAGGCTCGACGTACTTCTGCACGACGACCGTCATGATCACCGTCAGGAACAAGGTCGAGCCGATGCCGAAGTAGAAGTTGTCGGTGATGCCGACGTTCGCATTCGGATCCACCAATCTGGCGGCCTCGGTGGTGACTTCGGAGAGCACGCCGTCGAACGGCGTGATCAATATGTTGACGCCGAATCCGGCACTCACCCCGGCGTACGCCGCGCAGACGCCCGCAAGCGGATGTCTACCGAGGGTGTAGAACGCGGCGGCGCCGAGTGGGATCAGGACGAGGTAGCCCGCGTCGGACGCGACACTGGAGACGAGGCCGAGGAACACGATGATGTAGGTGATCGACCATGGAGGTGCCTTCTTGACGAGACGTCTGATGAGCGCGGCGATCAGGCCCGATCGCTCGGCAACGCCGACACCGACCATCGCCACGAGGATCACGCCGACGACACCGAACCCGTTGAAGTTCTGCACCGGCGAGGTGAACAGGAACCGGATGCCGTTGGGGGTCAGCAGACCCTCCACGTCGGTCGTCTCCGTGACCACCTCGTAGTCGTGCTCGTAGACGCCGTCTTCGTTGCCGTGTACGGGCACGAGCTCGGGGATGTTGGATCCCGGCGGATACACCGGTTGCGCTTCGATCGGAACCGGCTCGATGATCTCGCTGGTCGTGTGCACGTCGAACAGGTAGAGCACCTGCGACAGCACGATCACGAGCGCGCACAGGCCGATGAAGATGACCGCCGGGTGCGGCACCTTGTCGCCGACACGTTCGATCGTGTCGAGGAAGCCGCCCTTCTTCGCCGGTGCTTCGAGCGTGTCGGTACCGGCCGGGGTCGTCCGACGTCGCTCACGACAGCTTGGCCTCGAAGTCGAGCGCGATCTGCAGCAGCAGCCGGGCGCCGAACCCGGTGCAACCGACCGGTCGCCACGGCGCCGACGAATCGCTCTGAGCGGTGCCGGCGATGTCGATGTGCGCCCACGGCACGCCCGTCGACGAACGTCTCGAGGAACAAGTGCCGCAGTGATCGCTCCGGCGTTGGCGCCGCCGAGGTTCTTCAGGTCGGCGACGTCGGAGTCGAGTTGCGAGCGATAGCGATGTTCGAGCGGCAGCTCCCACAACGGTTCGTCCGTCGTCTCGCCGGCGCTTCGCGAATCTGATGGATCAGCGCCGCGTTGTTGCCCATCACGCCGGCGACCTGCTCGCCGAGGGCTCGCATGCACGCCCCGGTGAGGGTGGCGATGTCGAGGATCGCGTCAGGCTGCAACTCGGCTGCGAGCACCAGAGCGTCGGCCATGACGAGCCGGCCCTCGGCGTCGGTGTTGATGATCTCGACCGTGGTGCCACCACGAACGGTCATCACGTCGCCGAGCTTCACCGCGGTGCCCGACGGCATGTTGTCGGTGCACACGAGGTATGCCGTGACCGCGGTCGGGCACTTGCGCCTTGCTGAGCGACAGCATCGTGGCGAGCAATGCGCCGGCACCCGACATGTCGTTCTTCATCGTCGCGTGCACGGCGTCGCCGGGCTTCAGGCTGATGCCGCCCGAGTCGTACATCACGCCTTTGCCGACGATCGCGAGATGTGCCGGTGATGCGACGCCATCGGGCACGTAGGTCAGCTTGACGAGCCGCGGTGGCTCCTCGCTACCGCCGTTGACGGCGATGATGCCGCCGCACTGCATCTCGATCAACTGATCGCGATCGTAGACCTCGACCCCTAGACCGGCGTCGGGCCCGACGGCCGACCGCGAGATCCGCGATCCGCGTTGCCGACATGTGCGCGGGCGGCGCGTTGCAGAGGTCACGAGCGACGGCCGTCGTGTGGGCGATACAGCGCGCCGCGATCGGCGCTGGCCTGGGCCGCCGCGACGTCAGGCGCAACGATCGTGATCGACTCGACCCGCACCGTGCTCGGGCGACGACTTCAGCGCGTCCCATCGATACCGAGCGAGGACGATCCCCTCGACGGCTGCGCCGGCAACCTCACTGGCACGTCGGCACCCGACGGAAGCACGAACGTCAGCTGCCGATGCGTGGGCTGACGGCATTCGCGAATCGTGCGGCAGCGTCGCGGATTTGCGGAGTCGCATCGACGCCAGAGAGTCCGACGCCGACCGCGACGCGCACGCCGGACCCGGTCGGCACCGCGAGCAACTGGCCGGCCTTGCCCGCGAAGCCGGCGCAGTCGAGTGCGGCTCGATCGAGCTGCAGCGCGGCCGGCACGTCGCCGTCCGTCGCCGACAGCGACACCGACCGATCGGAGCGTCGTCGGCGACCGTGTCGCTTGCCGACACTGTCACGGTCGAGGACAGGGTCGGAACTGCGTCGAAGCTGTCTGGAATCACTATGGCCCGTTGCATGAAGCCGTCTTTATCACCTTTGGAGGGTCCCGGCATCACCCTGCATCGGGTCTATCAGCGACACGCCGGATCCGCGCCGAAAACACCTGAATCGGGTCTGCGCTGGCGCACTCGACCTGTTTAGCTTCTCGCGGTGTCCGACGTTTCAATCGTGCTGACGGTCCTGGGCGTCACGATCGTTCTGTTCGTCTGGAACAGGCTTCCCGGTCGAGATCGTGGCGATCTCGGCGTCGTCTGACGCTCGGTCGCGACCGGGATCCTGACCACGAACGAGGCGCTTGGCAGGCTTCGGCGATCCGACGGTGGTGTTCATCGCCTCGCTCTTCGTCGTCAGCACCGCCCTCGACCAGACCGGCGTCACGGCGTGGGCAGGCCAACAGTTGTTGCGCGCCGCGGGTGAGAGCAGGACCAAGCTGATGCTGGCCACGATGGTGCTCGCCGCCCTGATGACCGCGATCATCAGCGTCAACGGCGCGGTCGCCGCCCTCCTGCCGATGGTGGTCGTGATGGCGGTCCGACTCCGGCAGCCGACGTCGCAGATGCTGCTGCCGTTGGCATTCGCGGCGCACGCGGGTTCGATGCTCGCCCTCACCGGGACACCCGTCAACGTCCTCGTCGGCAATGCCGCGGACGATGCCGGCGTCGGCACGGTTCGGCTTCTTCGAGTTCGCGTTGGTCGGCATCCCGCTGCTGATCGGCGTCATCACCCTGACGCTGCTGCTCGGACCGCGGTTGCTACCGCACCGCACGCCGAAGACGCTGCCGCCTGATCTCAGCGCGCACGCCCGCACGCTCGGCCGCCAGTACCTCGGCGACCGGCAGGTGTTCCGCCTGGAGGTGTCTGGCCGGTTCGGCAGTCGTCGATCGACTCGGCCGACGACGTCGCGGACCGACTTCCGTCGGACGTCGAACTGATCGGTGTCGTCGTCGCCGGCGACGAGTCGCTCGGACGGCCGGCAGCGATCGCCGTCGGCGACGTCGTCATCCTTCGCGGCAACGCCGAGCAGGTTCGCGGCTTCGTCGCCGGTGCGGGTCTCGACATGCTCTCGACGGCCGGTCTCACCCAACCGAGCGATCAACTGCTCGGGCAAGCGATACGGCGTCGTCGAGTTGGTCGTTCCGCCGCGGTCAGGTCTCATCGGCGCTCGGGTGTTCCCCGGGCATGGTGACCGAGAGCGGCGACCTCGTCGTGCTGGCGGTGCAACGCAAGGGAGAGGACCTCGGGTCCGAACGAGGTCGAGATCGCGGTCGGCGACACGCTGCTGGTGCAGGGCGCGTGGGAGGCATTGGACCGCGAGATCGAGATCGACCGCGACGTGCTGGCCGTCGACGAACCAACGGCGGTGCGCAGCCAGGCCGTGCCGTTGGGTCCGCGGTCGATCGAGGCGTTGATCATCACCGGCGCGATGGTGGTGTTGCTGGCGACCGGGGCTCGTGCCGGCCGCGATCGCCGGCCTGTTGGCGGCGATGGCGATGATCCTGCTGGGCGTTCTGACCATTCCCCAGGCCTATGGCGGAGTGTCGTGGACGACAGTGTTCCTCGTCGGCGGAATGATCCCGATCTCGCTCGCGATGCAGGTCAGCGGTACCGCCGACAAGATCGCCGACGTGCTGGTCGACGTCGTCGGCGATGCCGGTCCGCGGGTGCTGCTCCTCGCCATCTTCGTGCTCGCCGCGGTCATCGGCGCGACGATCAGCAACACGGCGACGGCGCTGATCGTGATCCCCATCGCGGTGTCCGCGTCGGCCGAGCTCGGTGTGTCGGTGCGACCGGTGCTGATGGCCGTGACGGTCTCGTGCTCGGCCGCGTTCCTCATGCCCATCACGACCCCGGCCAACCTGATGGTGATGGGCCCCGGCGGCTACAAGTTCAACGACTACTGGAAGTTCGGCCTGCCGATGCTGATCTTCTACGGCCTGATCGTGGTGTTCTACATCCCCCTGATCTGGCAGTTCTGACGACGCAGCCTAGGGCGAACGTGCGTCAGCGTGTCGACGGTGTCGGTTGCACGCCGCAGTCACTCACCGGATCGAGCGCATCGTGCGGGTTCGGGCGCGACGGTAGAGCTCGCACGTCCAGAATCGGTGCCAAGGAACGTGCCGACGTCGACGGGGCACGGCGAGGGTCGCATCGTCGTTTCGGTGACGTGGCACGTCGTCGGCGTGACGACGACGACCGGTCGAGGATCGTCCTCCTCGGTGCGGATCTCCACGTACAACGCGCCGAGTCCGAAGAACGCGATCAGCAGGACGATCGTCGATCGGCGCAGGCGGAGCCTCTTGCCGGCTGGCTTGGCGAGCCACCCGGACGTGATCAGGCTCATCCGCCCGTCCCGTACAGGTCGATGTGCGGCGACGCGATGCCTGCCGCGGTCAGTGCTGTGGCACAGCGGAGCCGCAGCTCGCGGAGGACTTCGAACTGGCGCCCCGGCAGGGTGCGAACCAGGACCCGCACGAGGTAGTAGCCGACCTCCACCCGCTGCACGCCGGCGACGACCGGCTCGCGCAGCAGCAGGGCGACCAGTGGGCGTCGGTGGCCAGAGTCATCGCGGCCTCGTGCAGGACGGTGTTGGTGAGCTCCAGGTCTTCACCGACCGCGATCGGAAGGTCGAGCACCGCTTGCGACCAGTCCTTGGACAGGTTCGTGACTTGACCGAGCAGGCTGTTCGGGATGATCACCAACTCACCTTCGATCGTGCGCAACTTGGTGACGCGCAGTGTCATCTCCTCGACGGTTCCCGCGACGCCCTTCGTCTGGCCGGGCTGGGAGAATCGAATGTCGTCGCCGTAACCGAACTGGTGCTCGGCGAACAGGAAGAAGCCGGCGAGCAGGTCGCCGACCACCTGCTGCGCACCGAAACCGATCGCGACGCCGGCCACGGTGGCGGGTGCGATCAGGGTGACCAGCGGAATGCCCATGATGTTGACACCCGATGGTCAGGGTGATGATGTACACCAGCGCAATCGCCGTCCATCCGACAGCCTCGACGACCGCACGCGAACGCTTGAGACGCTCCGACGCCACGTCGTTGGCTGCATATGTCTCCTGCAGTCGACGATCGAGATCGACCCGGTACCTCTCCTCCACCCAACGCACCGCGCGCGCAACCAGCACTCCGCCGATGATCACGACGACACCGGGGAGGAAGTCGTTGCGGAGCCATTCTTGTGGTGAGCTGAAGTTCGTCGACAGGACCGCGATCCTAATCACGACCTCATTCGAGGTCGCCCGGATGACTCACCCATGCTCGGGTGTTCCGAATGTGCATTCCGGCCAGTGACGAGCAATGACGCATCAGACACAGCGGAGTCGACGATCGAACGCAGGACCATCACGGTGCTGATCGCTCACAGTGGCGTGCTGGTCGCTCGGTCTCATGTTGCGCTCGACGATCGTGGTCGGCGGTACGGCGATTTCTGGATCAACGTCGGTTCGATCGGAGTGCTCGCGCTGCTGTCGCCGGACTGCCTCGATGTCGGCCGGCGGAACTCGGCGCTGGAGCGTCGGTACGTGGACTCCGGACTGCGATGGGGCGGCGATCGCCGTTCGCGATCATCACCGCCGCTGTCGTGCTCGTCGCCGCTGCGTGCCGCGACAGTCGGATTCTTCGACGACGACCGTGCTGACATCAGCGCCGGCGAGCTGTGGTTGAAGGTGCTCGTCGTGATCCCGATCGGCACGTCGTGCTCGAGGAGCTGGCATTTCGAGGAGTGCTGCTCGGGCTTTCTCCAGCGCCTGACGTCGACGGCGATCGGCCGTCGTCGTCGCCGCCGTACTGTTCGGCCTGTGGCACGTACCGACGGCGTGGAACACCGCATCCGGTTCGTCGACCCGGCACGCATCGCGCGCAGTTGCGGGACGGTCGTCGCGACGACCGTCGCCGGTCTCGTCTTCTGCTTCCTGCGAATCTGCGGTCGCGTAGCCTCGTCGCTCCGATGCTGGCCCACATCGCTACCAACTCCGTCACCTTCGCCCTCGCCTGGTCGCTGTCCAGACCATGATCAGGTCGTGAGGACCGAAGGTCGAGAAGTACGATCGGTCGCGTGACCGTCCAGCCGTCGCTTCGCTTGGTCGTGCGGAGCAAGCTCGTGCCGACGCAGATTCCCGACGAAGCTTCTCGTCCGCGACCGCGTGCTGCGCCTCGTTGTCGACCGATGCTCGCTTCACGCTGGTCGCGGCAATGCCGGGCTACGGCAAGACGGTCGGCGTTCGCCAGTGGATCGACAAGATCAACGCTGCCCGTCGCGTGGCTGTCGCTCGATCTGCTCGACGGCGAGCCGCTGTCGTTCTGGTCGCATCTGCTGCTCGCGATCGGTTCGGTGTTGCCGGGCGTCGATGTCGAGCCGGCGATGTTGCTCGCCGAACGCGGCGCCGACGACCCGCTGTTCCTCGCCTCGTTGGTCGCAGAGCTCGAGAACGCGAGCCGAACGGGTCGTACTGGTCATCGACGGGCTCGCCGGCCAATTCGACCAGGCAACGCTCGACGGTCTGGCAATGCTCGTCGAGCGAGCGGGCGACACGCTGCAGATCGTCGATGACGACTCGCGCCATTCCGACCCTTCCGCTGGCCCGCTGGCGTTCCCTCGGGTGGCTCAATGAGCTCCGCGAGGAGGACCTTCGCCTGACCGACGACGAGGCAATCGCGATCGCACACCGATTCGACCCGACGTCGACTACCCGCCGGACGCTGCATTGCAGCTCAATCGACGCGTCGAAGGCTGGCCGATCGGTCTGCACATGGCACTGCTGTCGAAGCACGACCGCTGCCTGCCGACGGGTTCCCGTACGACGGCAGTTCCTCGACGCGTACCGACCGCATGCTGGCCAGCTATCTCGTCGTCGACGTGTTGGAATCGATGACCGAGCAGGAACGCGACGTCGCGCTTGTCGCTGTCCGTCGTCGAGTGGTTCGATCCCGACATCTGCAAGGAGCTCGTCGGCGCGCATGCCGACGAGGTGGTCCGGCAGTTGCTCGGCACGCGGTGTGTTCCTGACCGTCGTCGATCGGCGTACCGGTGCGATGCGCTTTCACGCGTCACTTCCGCGAGCTGATGGAGATGGAGCTCAGCTGGCGCAACCCGGCGCGCCGGATCGATCTGCATCGCCGCGCCGCGATGCTGTGGCGCTCACGCGGCGATCTGATGGCTGCGTACCGCCACCTCTCCGCAATCGGCGACAGCGGCAAGGCGCACGACGTGCTCGTCGGCCCGGCGCTCGAACTGGTGCTACCGCGGCGACCTCACCGCGCTCCGTCAGTTCGCCCACAAGCTGCCGATGATCCGCGATGTCGACGACGCCAACCTCGCGTCTCGACCTGGCGATCGTCACCTACTTCGCGGATGGCACCCTGGCTGCGCGACGTTGGTGCGACCGCGCCGAATCGTTGCTGAGATCCGAGCGATCGACGGGGAGACCACCGAGGCCGTGCAGGACGAGCTCGGTGCTTCGCCTCCACGACATGCGATGCGCGATCGCCTTGCTCGAAGCCGACCTCGACGGAGCGATCGACGGCATCGAGATCCATCGTCAGCTCGTCTCCAAGTTCCGGTCGGTGCCGGTGTTCGAGGAGCAGTTCCCGATCCTCGCGGCGCGAGTGATGCTGGCCGCGCAGGCGGATCCGGCGACGCCGACGAGTGGATCGGTCAGGCCGAGCGCCTGACCGGGCCCGACATCGTCACTCGCGTCACCGTGCCCACCCTTCGAGCGTGGCGCGAGTGGATGTTCGGACGTCTCGACATCAGCACCGGATTGATCGACGATGCGCTCGCTTGGATGGACGACCATCACATCGGCGCGCACCACCTCGCGTTCGACACGCTGATCACCGGCGGGTGGTGCCGGCTGAGCGGCGGCGACATCGCCGACGCCGAGCGTCTGGCACGACGGGCACGCGCCGATGCCGACACCCTCGGGTGCGCGTGGAATCACCTGCAGGCCGGCTTCCTCTCGGCGCGCCTCTCACTGGTGACCGGCGATCCCCTCGACGCGTTGCTGATCGTCGAGGATCTCCGGTCACGAGTCGCGTTCGAGAACTGCCGTTCCTACACGGATCGGATTCTCGGTCTGGAGATCGAGGCGCTCGCAGCAAGTGGCCACGGCGACGATGCGGTTCGCCTCATCGACGACCTTCAGCCGGGACCGCGCCAGCAGCTCCTGTCGGCCCGATTCGGTAGCGGCGACGAACACGAGGTCGAGCAGCTGCTTGGCAGCAGCGCGAGTCCTGGCCGGTGCTCGAGTGGCAGCAGGCGGAGCTCGTGCTTGCCGCTCGGCGCGATCGCACCTGGCCGTCGAACGAGCTCGTCGCCTTGCTCGACTCGTGCGCCGAGACCGGGTGGGTCCTCCCCTTCCTCGGGATGGGCACACAGGTCGAACGCCTGCTGCACCTTGCCCCGCTCGAACAAGCTGCATCCCAAGCTCGCCCGAACCCTTGCCTTCCTGGCGCCGATCGAGTCCTGCGAGCATGCCGATCGCACACGGCGTTCGGTTGACGAGTCGCGAGTTGACCCTGCTGGAGTTGTTGCCGACCCACCTCTCGTACAACGAGATCGGCGAACGGCTGTACCTCTCGGTCAACACCATCAAGACCAACCTCAAGAACCTCTATCGCAAGCTCGATGCCAACACCCGAGCCGAAGCTGTCGAGGCCGCCCGCAGTGCCGGTCTCCTCTGACGAGATCGAGCTACTGCGTCGACACCCCTGAGGAACCAGCGCGCTTGGCCGCGGCGTCGGTGGCCCAGCTCAGTGCATAGTCGGCGACTGCTTCCCAGCCGTCTTGGCCGACCGTGAAGTGTGATCGACCGGGGAACTCGCGGTAGTCGGTGACGGCTGCGGACTTGCTGTACTTCTTCAGGTTCGACTTGTTGATGGAGGGCGGGCTCACATGGTCGATGCCTCCGGCGATGAACAGCAGCGGTGCACGGCCGGCGTTGGCGAAGTCGACCTTCAACGCCGACTTCTTACTGAAGTTCGCGCTCGCTCCTTCGAACAGCACGTGTCCCGCGGCGGGCACGCAGTAGCGCTCGTGCAATGGGGCCGACTGCTCGACATCGAGGTGGTTCGTGAACCGGTAGTGGAACTGCTTCACGCTGATCGCGACAGCCTTGTGCTTGTTCGCCGGATTGCGAAGGATCGGCCAGCCGGTGCGCAGCGTGGAGAACGGCAGCTTGGTGACACCACGCACTGCCGCAGAGCCGATGGCGACGCCGGCGGCACCGAGTCCGCGGTCCAACAAGACCTGGGTGAACGCGCCGCCGAACGAGTGGCCGATCACGATGGGCGGAGTCTGCAGCCCGCGGATGATGCCTTCGTAGTGATCGAGGATTCGCTCGATCGTCAGCGGCGCGATCGGCGATGGATCGCGGCGAAGCTGTTCGACCTCGGCGTCCATGCCGGGCCAACCGGCATCGATCACGGTGAACCCGGCAGCGCGATAACGCGCCGACCAGTGCTCCCAGCTGCGGGACGTCATCCACAAGCCGTGGATCATCACAATGGTGTCGGGTGCTGCGTTCGGTTGCATGAGGCCGATCCTGTCCTGAGGCGGCAGCGATCGAATCCACAGAACCCCTTAGTCGTTGTCATTGCCCGGTGCCGCACCCACAACTGGGGGGTGTCACGGATTCGACCGGCCGTCCTTTCGACGACGATGCCCTGAATGGAACTGAACCTCAGCGACAAGGTCGCCGTCGTCACCGGCGCGAGCAAGGGCATCGGCATGGCAGTGACGCAAGCACTCGTGCACGAGGGAGCCCTCGTCGTTGCCGGAGCACGCGACGTCGCAAGCCTCCAGGAACTGACGCGCGTCACCCCTGTGATCGTCGACCTGTCGTTGCCTCGCGGTCCCGCCGATCTGATCCAAGCGGCGATCGAAGAGCACGGACGCATCGATGTCCTCGTCAACAATGTCGGCGCGGTGCGGCTGAGGCTCGACGGCTTTCTTGCGTCCACCGACGACGACTTCGAGTGGGCGATGCAGATGAACTTCTTCACGACGCTGCGCGCATCGCGAGCGGCGCTCGAGCACATGACCCGCCAAGGTCATGGGGCGATCGTGAACGTCGCTTCGGTCAACGCGTTCTTCCAACCCGATGGCGCGACCATCGACTACGGAGCCGCCAAGGCCGCAGTCCTGAACCTCACGAAGTCACTCGCCCAGGAGTTCGGGCCACAGGGCATCCACGTGAACGCGGTCTCCCCGGGCCCGGTCAGCACCGATCTGTGGCTCGGCGACCAGGGCGTCGCGCACACGGTCGGAGCAGCGATGGGTGTCGACGCCGACACCGCCGCGAGCGGATCATCGCCGGCATCGGCGGCTTCGCCACCGGCAACTTCACGACGCCCGAGGAAGTCGCCACGCTGGTCGTGCTGCTGGCCTCGGACCGAACGGCGAACGTTACCGGCACCAACTTCATCATCGATGGTGGGCTCATCAAGACCATCTGAGCGGATCACCGCCGCGCTTCCGTCAACACGAGAGGATCGCCATGCCAGCCATCACAGTCGACAACACCGAGGGCCTGCCAAAGATCGCGACACCCGACACAACTCAACGATCGCGGCCGATCGTGTCGGTGACCACCGCCCCGAAGGGCCTCGAAGGTGAAGGCTTCCCGGTTCGACGGGCATTCGCGGGCGTCGATCTCGCGCAACTTGATCCCTTCATCCACCTCGACCAGATGGGCGAGGTGAACTACGCGCCGGGCGAGGCCAAAGGCACCCCCTGGCATCCTCATCGTGGGTTCGAAACGGTCACCTACATGATCGATGGCGTGATGGAGCACCACGACTCGACCGGTGGCGGCGGGCTCATCACCAACGGCGACACGCAGTGGATGACCGCGGGGAGCGGCCTGTTGCACATCGAGGCACCTCCGGCCGATGTCGTCGCCGCCGGCGGACCGTTTCACGGCCTGCAGCTGTGGGTGAACCTGCCGCGCGCCGAGAAGATGGTCGACCCCGCCTATCAGCAAATCGATGCCGGCAGTGTGCCGCTGCTGACCACCGCAGATGGTGGTGCGCTCGTACGCATCATCGCCGGCCACATCGCCTCCGATCGTGGTCCGGGCTCGACGCATTCGCCGATGAACATGGTGCACGCGACGTTGTCGCCGGGAGCGAATCTGGTGGTGCCGTGGCCCGCGGATTTCAATGCGCTCGTGTACGTCCTTGCCGGCAACGGCACCGTCGGAGAGAAGCGGCGGCCGGTCCACACCGGGCAACTGACGGTCTTCGGCGCCGGCGACACATTGACCGTCGAGGCAGCCGCCACGCAGGACGGTCGATCCCCTGTTCTCGATGTGCTCATCCTCGGCGGTCGACCGATCGGCGAGCCGGTCGCATGGCACGGGCCGTTCGTCATGAACACCGACGACGAGATCCGCCAGGCGTACGAAGACTTCGAGGCAGGTCGCCTTGGGACGATCCCGCGCTGACTAGCCGGGCAGGCGGTGTCGCAACTGTCGTCGCGATGTCACATCCAGCTTTCTGAAGACCTTCCGCAAGTGGTATTCGACGGTGCTCGCGCTGATGAACAAGCGTGCCGCAATCTCGGAGTTGGTCTCCCCTGCGGCCGCGAGCCGGGCGACGTGGGCTTCCTGTGGTGTCAGGTCGTTCGACGTGGTGACGCTGCGCTTGCGGGCCCGCTCGCCCGTTGCCAAGAGCTCGTGTCGCGCCCGATCGGCGAACCCATCGGCACCGATCGCCACGAATGCATCGTGGGCGGAGCGCAGCATGTCGCGTGCCTCCGCGCGACGCTTCTGCCTGCGCAGCCATTCGCCGTAGACGAGGCGAGCGCGTGCGATCTCGACCACCAACCGGGTGCTGTCGAGCAGCTCGATTGCCGCGACGTACGAGGCCTCGGCGGATGCATCGTCGGCGAGCAGCGCACGCGAACGCGCCAGGACACCGAGGGCCCACGTCGTCCCGCTGGCCCCCGCACGCTCGGCCAACCTGTCGAGGGCCGCAGCGGCAACGGCGACGTCGCCGGCACGCACCGCGGCCTCCACCACTTCCGGCAGGATCTGGTTGCCACCGAATTCCGGGTCGTCGTCGAAGACGACGCGGGCATGATCGAGCGCGGCCTGGTAATGACCGGTGCTGTTCAGCATCACGGCGAGCCATTGGCGGGCATGGGTGTCGCCGGTCGACAGTCCGACCGATGTCGTCGAGTCGATGATCGTTGCGGCCTTCGACTGGGTCGCCGACTCGTCACCTCGCAGCGCCGACACTGCGACGTCCATGAGAGCCAGCTGTGAACTGCTGTTGACGACACGACTGGCCTCGTCGGCCTCCACGTAGCACTCCTGTGCCGAGGCGAGACGCCCGGCCCACAGCTCAGCGGTCGCGCAACCGAGCAGCGACGATTCGAGGCAGCGCAAGATGCCCAGTTCACGACTTCGCCTGGCGAGCCCGTGCATCAGCCGCGCATGAGCTTCGTGATCCCACAGCGCCAGCGCCGCGTTGCTCGCCAGGATTGGCCATCGTCCGATCTGCTCGAAGGTCACGTCGTCGGCACCCGCCGCGGTGACGGCAGTGCGAAGCAGCGGGACCGCTGTCGCGTAGTCCTTCGACGTGTACGCGCCAAAGGCATTCAAGAACATGTCCACGATCGAACCGTCGCCGGCGGAATTGGAGTCCCAGTCGCGAAGGCCGGCATCGGCCAACTGCTGCTTCGAAACGGTGACGTGACCCGAGAGCGCGGCAGCCTCGAAGGCCTCGAGCATCGTGAACCGGCTCGATGCCGGATCGATCGATCGCAGAGCGATCGCCGACGACAACAGCATCGGCGCGGCCGTCGACGCTCGACCACGCAGGATCCATGCCCGGCCTACGACACGCTCGGCAACGGCGATCTGGCGACGGTCGTGCAGCCACGGCGACGCGATCTCGATCAGTGTTTGCGCCCGATTGGGGCTGTCGGCGGCCAGTGCTGCCTCGGCGGCGAGGACCCACCTTGCAGCAGCGTCCTCGCGCTTTGGACTGAGCTCTGCGGCCCGAGTCAAGAAGGCGCGTTCGGCAACACGCCCGCCGCGCGCACCAGCGCGCGTCGCGGCGCGTTCGAGCTCGACAGCGACCTGCTCGTCGGGGCCTGCGGCGGCAGCAGCGAGATGCCACGCTCGCCGATCGGCGTCGACAGCGGCGTCGGTCGCAGCAGCGAGCGCGGCGTGCACGCGCCGACGCTCGGCCGGCGACGCACCGCTGTACACAGCTGATCTGATGAGCGGATGTCGGAAGGTGACCTTCGGCAGCAGCGACAGCAGTCCCTCGGCCTCTGCCGCGTTCGACGACTCCGGAGAGATTCCGATGACGGCAGCTGCCGACCAGAGCAACGCGATGTCGCCGGTCGGATCGGCCGCCGCGAGCACGAGCAACGATTGCGTTGCGGCCGGCAGCGAACGTACCTGGCGAAGGAATCGCTCCTCCACACGTCGGCTCAACGGCAACGGCTCCGGCAACGGGAATCCTCCCGTCAGCTGGTCGGCTGTGAGGTCGTTCGCCAGTTCGACGAGTGCCAGTGGGTTGCCCACGGTTTCGGCGATCAGGCGCTCGGCGACACCAGGGTCCAGTGCCGCGTGAGCCTCTCGAACCAGCAGCGTGCGAGCGTCGTGCGGAGTAAGCCCTTCAACGTGCAGGACGGGCAGACCCTCCAGCGGGCTCGCCTCGTCGAACAACTCACGCTCGGCGAAGATCAGCAGGCATTGCTCGGAGTAGAGGCGTCGACCCCAGAACGCCAACGCATCGATGGACTCGCGATCGATCCACTGGGCATCGTCGATCACGCACAGCAACGGACTGAACGAGGCCGCCTCGGCTGCCAGGGTGACCGTCGCCAGACCGACCATGAAGCGGTCGGCAGCAGTGAGGGGTCCGAGCCCGAACGCCGAGCTCATCGCGCCTCGCTGGGCCTCGGGCAACTTGGCGATGCGGTGGATGATCGGAGTGATCAATCGGTGCAAGGCGGCAAACCCCAACTCACGCTCGGCCTCGATGCCGGTCATGTGCACGATCTGGAAGTCCACTGCAGAGCCGATCGCATGCTCGACCAGCGCCGTCTTGCCGACGCCAGGCTCGCCCCGCAAGACCAGCGTCGCAGCCTTGCCGTTGCGCGCTCCCTCGACGAGGCCGTCGATCGTCGCGGATTCTTCGACACGCCCGACCAGCTGCACGCGGGAACACTACTGGCTGTGAAACCCAATCAGACTGGGGTCTGTCGGGGATTCGATCGAACGCGAATTCGGGCACGGTCGCACCATCGCCGGGAATCCTGGCGACGGCCAACGGCCGAGCAAACCGAATGGAGCGTCCATGTCGACAAACGACTCACACAGCAGAACGCGAACACGACTCGGGGTGATGGTAGCCATGGTGCTGGCCACGTCGCTCGTCGTCGGAGTGGGAACAGCGAGCGGCCAATCCGAGTCGCGACCGTTCGCCCCGAAGCCCACGATCGTCCTCGTCCACGGCGCTTGGGCCGACGCGTCGAGCTGGAGTGAGGTCACTTCCAGCCTGCAGCATCGCGGCTACACCGTGATCGCGCCGGCCAATCCACTCCGTGGACTGACAACCGACTCGGCCTACCTCGCCAGCGTTCTCAGTACGATCCCCGGTCCGATCGTGCTCGTCGGCCATTCGTACGGAGGCATGGTCATCACCAACGCGGCGACGGGCAACCCGAACATCGCCGCGCTCGTGTACATCGCCGCGTTCGCGCCCGACGCAGGCGAGACGCTCGGCGGTCTCGGCGCGATGAACCCCGGCAGCCAACTGACGCCGGACAACCTCACCATCCGACCGTTCGACGGGGGTGCCGACGCATACATCTCGACGACGGCATTCCGCAGTGCGTTCGCCGCGGACCTGTCTGCCAAGGATGCCGCGGAGCTGGCCGCTTCGCAGCGACCGATCTCCGCTCAGGCACTGGGCGAGCCGTCCGGCGCGCCCGCATGGGCGACCAGCATTCCCACGTGGTACCTGGTGACGACGCGCGACAACGCAATCCCGCCGGCGACGCAACGCTTCATGGCACAACGAGCCGGTGCGCACACCGTCGAGGTTCGGTCGTCGCACGCTGTCACGATCTCGCACCCCGACGCAGTGGTCCGGATCATCCGCGACGCCGCGGAGGCGACCAGCTGACATCTCCGCTCGATGCATGACCTTTGTGGATGTGGGTACCTTGAGGCAATGGACAAGCCAAGCAAGCTCACATCCACGAAGGTCAGCGAGAGCGAAGGGTCTCGACGATTGGCGGGTGCTGCTCCGCACGCTGCAGTCGTCGTTCGACACCGGTTCGTTCGCGAAGGGTGTCGAATTCGTGACGCGCATCGGCGTCGCGGCCGACAGAGCCAACCATCATCCCGATCTCACGCTGACATATCCGCGAGTGCACGTGCTGCTGACCACTCACGACGCAGACGGCATGACGAACCTCGACGTCGAGATGGCTCGCACGATCTCGGCGATCGCCGCCGACCTCGGTGTCCGTGCCGATCCGTCTGCGCCAACGCAAGTCGAGATCGCCATCGATGCAATCGACATCCCCGCAGTCAAGCCGTTCTGGGAAGCAGTGCTCGGCTACAAGCCGCATCTCGACGACGACAGCGAGGATCCCTATGGCCGGTCCCCGGCGGTGTGGTTCCAGCAGATGGACGAACCACGCCCGCAGCGCAACCGCATCCACTTCGACGTCACGGTCCCGCACGATGTCGCCCAGGAGCGCATTGCCGCGGCGCTTGCCGCGGGCGGCACCCTCGTCTCCGACACGGCCGCCCCGGCGTTCTGGATCCTCGCCGATCCCGAAGGCAACGAAGCCTGCATCTGCACCTGGCAAGGCCGCGACTGACCGAGATGTTCGAGCTGCGGGGCCGAGTCAGGCGCGGTTTGAGAGGATGCGATCGTCGAGGCGCCGCCGTAGATGAGCCATGACGGGCGTGAAGCCGACACCGGTCCAGAACGAGGTCGACATCGCGTTCGCTGTGGCGAAATGGAGGCTCGCGGCAACATGTCCGTGATCCGTCGCCCAGGTGAACGCGGCGTCGACCAAGGCCGCACCTGCTCCGGATCCGCGTTCGGCAGGCACCACAGCGGTCGCCGCGATGTACACGGCATTGTCGGGAACGTACAACGGTGACCCGAGGCCCGGCTCGATCGAGATGATGCCGATGTCGCTGCCGCCCCGATTGGCGATCAAGAAGGCGTGGTCGTCGGACGCGAGTGCTCTCGCCAGCTGATCTCGGACGGCAGCCGTAGTTGCCTCGTGCAGATACGGCACGAACATCGGACTCGCTGCGTGAAACTTGGATTCCTCGTCCACGAGTTCCGCGACGATGTCCAGCTCGTCCGGACCCGCGGATCGCACGTGCACGTCAGCCGGGGTTCGGCGATCGAGCGGCGCAAGATCGCGCATCGCGACAACGTTCATCCGACCGAACCCGAGTGCGGCCCACGCAGCCTCGACGCTCGGGTCGCCGATGGGCACGTGAGCGATGAAGTCGATGACACCGCGGTCAACGGCACGCTCCGAACGCTCGGCGAAAAGCCGGGCATACAGCGGACCGGCGTCCAAGTGCGACGCAACCGAGTGACCATGTGCCAGATGGATCGATGAACGCTCCGGCAGATAGCGCGCCATCGGCGATGTCGGATCGGGCTCCGAATCGAACGACGTCAAGAAGCCGGCCAGGTCGCCGCGATCGTCGATCGCGGCGACCCCCTCGCAGAACTGCAGCACGCCTCGCACGAGCTCCGCGGCTCGTCCGTGATCCTCGTACGCGGACGGCAGCAATGGGAACCGCGCTCGCTCCCGCTGATGCCGTGCAGCCAGCAATGCGCCCGCAGCGGCGGCGTGCTCCGCGGTCATGGTCACGACCTCGTTCATCGGAGCCAGCCTCGCGCGAGATGCAAGACTCGCTGCGCATGATCGACACGAGCAACTACATCAGATTCGAGCGCGTGGATTCGGTGGAGGAGACCGAGCACGGCCTGCTCGCACGGCTCCACGGCGAGCAACTGCGGATCGATGTGGTCGCCGACGACATCGTGCGCGTCAAGATCAGCCGTGGAGGAACGTTCGACGAAGCGCCGACCTACGCAGTGTGTGTCGACCCGCTGGCCGATGCCGTCGAGTTCACGGTCGAGCAATCGGCCGAGGCGGTTCGGCTGCGCACGTCGGCCGTGGTGGTCTCGGTGTGGCTCGACCCGTTTCGACTCGATGTCCACCGCATCGATGGCACGGCCGTCATCGAGTCGGCCGCCGACGCCGCAGGCAACTACTGGACGTACGCGACGCTGAACGACGCGTTCACGATGCGCCGCCGATGCCGCCCGGAGGACGCGATCTACGGCCTCGGCGAGAAGACCGGCCACCAGAATCGTCGAGGTCGCGACTTCACCCTGTGGAACACCGACATCCTCGATCCGGTGACCACCAAGGAGTTCACCGCCCCGTATCCGCCGGAGCACCTGCGATCCGAGCGGACGAGCATCGACTTCGATCCGTACTACATCTCGATCCCGTTCTTCTACCACCAGACTCACACCGACGGTTCGATGGGCGGATCGTTCGTCGACAACAGCTACCGCGGCCACTACGACTTCACCCCGCGAGGAGTATCGGATCCACTTCGCCGGCGGGCAGTACACCGAGTACATCTTCGCCGGACCCGGACATGCCCGGCATCCTCACCGACTACACGCGGCTCACCGGTCGGATGGCGATTCCTCCGATGTGGTCGCTCGGCTACCACCAATGCCGGTGGGCCAAGTACGACCAGGACGCGGTCGAGCAGCTCGGGAAGCGGTTCCGTGACCGCGATGTTCCGTGCGACACGTTGTGGCTCGACATCGAGTACATGGATGGCTACCGCGTCTTCACGTGGAACACCGACGCATTTCCCGACGTGCCGGGCATGCTCGAACGACTGCGCGAGCAGGGCTTCGGTGTCATCACCATCATCGATCCGGGCGTGAAGTACGACCCCGGCTACTGGGTCTTCGACCAGGCGCTGCAGCGCGATGTGCTGTGCAAGACGGAGGGCGGCGACGTGTACATCGGCCAGGTCTGGCCGGGCAACACCGCCTTTCCCGACTTCGTCACGGACGAGGGTCGGGCCTGGTGGGGCGAGCTGAACGCCGCCCACGTCGAGTCCGGCCTCGTCGGAATCTGGAACGACATGAACGAGCCGGCGACCGGGGCCATTCCACCCGACGCGATGCGGTTCGGGGGCGGCCAGTTCTCACACGAACGATTCCACAACCAATATGCGTTGCTGATGGCGATGGGTACCACGGCCGGACTGCTCGAGGCGATGCCCGACAAGCGCACCTTCGTGCTCTCGCGCGCCGGGTTCGCCGGCATCCAGCGTTTCGCGGCCAACTGGATGGGCGACAACCTGGCCAACTGGGACCACCTCTGGCTGAGCATGCCGATGGCAACGGGATTGGGGATCTCCGGTCAAGCATTCGTCGGCGCCGACATCGGCGGCTTCGAAGGCGACACCAACTCCGAACTGTTTCTGCGCTGGATGCAGTACGGCACACTGACCCCGTTCTGCCGCAACCACTCGTCGATCGGATGGATCGATCAATACGCATGGTCGTTCGGCGACGCGGTCGAAGATCTCGTCCGCGACGCGATCCAACTCCGCTACCGACTGCTGCCGTACATCTACACGTCGTTCACGACGGCGTCAGAGACCGGCGCGCCGGTGCAGCGACCACTGATCTTCGACCACCAACGCGACCACTCGGCGCGGAACCTCGACGACCAATACATGTTCGGTCCCGACCTGCTCGTCGCGCCGGTGCTGCAGCCTGGCATCACCGCCCGGCAGGTCTACCTGCCGAGTGGCACCTGGTACGACTGGCACACCGGCGAGGTGGCGAATGGGTCCCGATATGTCAGGGCGGAAGTCACGATGGACCGCATCCCGCTGTACGCACGTGGCGGCGCGGTGATCCCGATGTGGCCCTCGGCCCCCGCGTCGACCGCCGGGTACCAACCGACCACGGTCGAGCTCCACGTCTTCGTTCCCGCGGCCGACGGCACCTACCAGTCGGCCCTGCAGGAGGACGACGGCACGACGTTCGCGGCCAACAACGGTGCGCGGTTCCGGACGACGTTCGAGGTGACCCGCGCCGGCGAGCGGATCACGCTGCGCGCAGAAGTGGACGGCGACGGATACGCGTCGTTCAGCCGCAGCGACTTCGATGTCGTCATCCATGGATCCGGCACCGATGCAGTTGTCGTCGACGGAACATCGCAGGCGTTGACCGGTGGGCGGCTGACGGTGCCGAACGACGGCACGCCGTTCACCGTCGAATTCGCCGCCGACTGACGCCTATCCGTCGACGTCGCGCTTCGTCGGAACGCCGGGGCGGACGAGACCCGACTCGTATGCAAGCACAACTGCCTGCACACGATCGCGGACGCCGAGCTTCGTCAGCAGCCGGCTGACGTGGGTCTTGGCGGTCGCCTCTCCGATGTACATCTCGCGCGGCGATCTCGCGGTTGCTGAGACCGTGGGCGAGCAGCTCGAGCGCCTCACGCTCGCGATCGGTCAGGTCGTCGGGCAGCGTTGCAGTGACCGTCTCCGGTTCGCGCCTGGCTGGCGAACTCCTCGATCAATCGCCTCGTCACCGAGGGCGACAACAGCGCGTCGCCCTGGGCGATGACGCGGACCGCGGCAACCAGCTCCTTGGCCGGCGTGTCCTTCAGCATGTAGCCGCTGGCGCCGGCGCGGATCGCGGCGTACACGTACTCGTCGAGGTCGAAGGTCGTCAGCACGAGCACCTTCGTGTCGCAGTCGTCGCTGGTCGTGATCAGGCGCGTTGCCTCGATGCCGTCCAGCACCGGCATGCGGATGTCCATCAGCACGACGTCGGGACGCGTCCGCAGACACAGCTCGACACCGAGCCGGCCGTTCTCCGCATCACCGACGACGTCGATGTCGGGTTGGGCGTCGAGGATCATGCTGAAGCCGTCGCGCATCAGCGCCTGGTCGTCGACGATCGCGACTCGGATGCTCATGCTCGTTGCTCCATCGATGGCGTGGTCGACGACCCGGCTGGGGTCGCTCGCGATCGGCAGCGTGGCGCGCACGACGAAGCCACCGCCGGATCGCGGCCCCGACGAGAACTGGCCGCCGTAGATCTCGACTCGTTCGCGCATCCCGATCAGACCATGTCCTGCACCGACTGCCGACAGTGACGTGGCGGCTCCCCGCCCGTCGTCGGTGACCTCGACCACGAGCGACGTCGGGCTCGTACGTGATGTCGCACCTGTGCCGACGCCGACTGCACCAGCGTGCTTGCGCACGTTCGTCAGCGCCTCTTGCACGATGCGAAACGCGGCCAGCTCGATCCCGGGCGCGAGCGGTCGCCGTTGTCCATCGATCACCAGCTCGGTCGAGCACCCCGGTCGCCGACGATTGCTCGACCGCGGACGTGATGTCGGCGATCCCAGGCTGCGGCGACAGCGACGCATCGTCGTCGCCGGTGTCGCGCAAGCACGCCGAGCATCCGGCGCAGCTCCGTCAGCGACTCGCGCCCGACGGTCTCGATGCTGGCGAACACCTCGGCGGCCTTGTCGGGATTGGAGTGCACGATCTCACGACCTGCTGCGGCCTGCACCGCGACGACGCTCATCGCCGTGGGCGACCACGTCGTGCATCTCGCGGGCGATGCGTCTGCGCTCCGTGACGACCGCGCGTTCGGCCTCGGCCAGACGGTCGGCCTCTGCTGCCGCGGCACGCCGCTCGGTGTCGACGAAGATGCGCTCACGGTTGCGGATGATCACTCCCGCGGCGATTGCGCCGATGAGGAAGGCAGCGACGCTGAGTGCCGTGCAGGAAGTCGAAGCCGTCGGGGCGGTCGAGCACGCTGACGCTCGCGACAACGACCAGCAGCGACGCCGGCCGTGACCATCGCCCACCATGCCCGTCGGCGGTGCTCTTCGTGCGCCGCAACCGCGTACAGCGCGGGCAGACCGAGCACCGACAGCAAGGCGCCGTGACCTCGGAACCAGAAGGTGATCACGACAATGGTCACGATCGCTAGCACCACGATCGGCACGCGCCGCCGCCACACGAGGCTGACGGAACCGGCGAGCACCAATGCGTACGCGAGTGCGTCGGCCGGTCGATCACCCGGCAGAGGCTCGCCCGATGTGATGGCGACGTCGACGACCGACGAGCACGGCAACGACCGCGGCGACGACGAGATCGACCAGCACCCGCGGGTCCCTCGTCCAACGACGGGCGTCCATCACCGCTGACCCGGCCGTCGAACCATGAGTCGACTGTACCGAACCACGCGAACGCGTTCGTCCGGCGATAGTGATGACCGCTCCTCCATCAAAGGGATGACGCCGACGCGTGCCGTCACTTGCCGGCGACCAACCATCGGTCGCACGCCCGATCACCACATCGCCGGACGACCTCGGCGGCGTCGATCTCTACCTTCGAAAGGGTCCACACGACCCCACACGAAAGGAACGATCATGACTCTGCTCCAGACCTCTCCAAGTCCTCGAGACAACACCGTACGCCGCGGCTTCGGCCCGCGGCGCCACCAAGACATACGGCACCGGCGACACCGAGGTCGTCGCCCTCGACAACGTCGACGTCGACTTCGCGTGCCGGCCACTTCACGGCGATCATGGGCCCGTCCGGCTCGGGCAAGTCGACCCTCATGCACTGCATGGCCGGACTCGATCGGCTCACGTCGGGCTCGGTCACGATCGGCGATGTCGACATCTCCAACGCCAGCGAGAAGCAGCTGACGCTGTTGCGCCGCGATCGTCTGGGCTTCATCTTCCAGGCGTTCAACCTCGTCCCGACGCTGACCGCCATCGAGAACATCACGTTGCCGATGGACCTCGCCGGCACGAAGCCCGATCGGCAGTGGGTCGACAACGTCATCACCACCGTCGGCCTGTCGCATCGCCTGAAGCACCGTCCCAGCGAGCTGTCGGGCGGCCAGCAGCAGCGTGTCGCCGTCGCCCGAGCGTTGGCCAGCCGGCCGCAGATCATCTTCGCCGACGAGCCGACGGGCAACCTCGACAGCACCACCGGCGCCGAGATCCTCGCGTTCATGCGCCACGCCGTGCGCGAGCTCGGCCAGACCATCGTCATGGTCACCCACGACGCGGTCGCCGCCAGCTACGCCGACCGCGTGGTCTTCCTCGCCGATGGTCGGATCACCGACCAGTTGGCCGATCCGACTCCCGATGCCGTGCTCGACCACATGCGTCGACTGAGCAACTGAACCCAACCCCCGCCACTCAACGACCAAACACAACGACTGGAGCCCTGGCCATGTATCGGCTCACCATCAAGAACCTCTGGCGAACAAGGTACGTTTCGCCCTCACCACCTTCGGCGTGATCCTCGCCGTCAGCTTCGTCGTCTCGGCATTCGTGCTCGGCGACGGTCTGCGCAGCAGCTTCACCAAAGTGTCCGAAGACGTCACCGCGGGTGTCGATCTCCAGGTCCGCAGCGCACGCGGACTTCGGCGATGCCCCGCCGCTTGCCGCTGACACCGTTTCGACCGTCGCGGACGTGCCCGGCGTCGCCGATGCCGTCGCCAACATCGAGTCGGCCGACAATGCCGTTCGTCCGATCAGTGCCGAACGGCGAGAGCATCCCGACCAACGGGCCGCCACAACTGTCGTTCAACTGGATCGACAACCCGCAGCTGAGCCCGTTCACCCTGGTCGACGGCGCACCACCGCAGGTCGGCGAGTTCACGATGGACGTCGATTCCGCAGCCAAGTACGGCTTCGTCATCGGCGACACCTACCAGCGTCGACATCCCGACGGTCGGGTCGATCTCACGACTGTCGGGCACGTCGTCGTTCGGCGCCGACAACTCGACGCTCGGCGCAGTGTTGATGCAGATGAACACCGACCAGGCCAGCGAGCTGTTCGGCATCGACGGCATCACCAACGTCGCCGTGCAGGTCGCCGACGGAGCGAACGTCGCCGACGTGCAGGCTGCGGTCGCTGCAGCAGTACCGACGGCAGAGGTCGTCGATCACGCACACCGTCTCGCCGAGACCACCTCGGGATTCACCACGCGAGATCGACCTCGTCGGCAACATCCTGTTGGGATTCGGTGCAGTCGCAGTGTTCGTGTCGATCTTCATCATCTACAACACCTTCGCGATCGTGATGAGCCAGCGCAGCCGCGAGCTCGCCTTGCTGCGGACCGTCGGTGCCGCTCCCGAAGCAGATCCGGCGCTCGGTGCTGGGCGAAGCGTTCGTCGTCGGCGTGCTCGCGTCGGTCGGCGGAATCGCGGGTGGCATCGCCGTCGCCAAGGGGATCGACTGCCCTCTTCGGTGCGATCGGAGTGCACCTCACCGCCTAGCCGCTGATCCTCGCGCCCCGAACGCTGATCGCCGCCGTCGTGATCGGTATCGGCGTCACGATGGTCGCCGCGATCGGGCCGGCTCGTCGAGCATCGACGGTGCCGCCCATCGCGCTCCTCAGTGGATGTGGCGATGCGGACGTCGTCGGCTCGCGCACGCCGCAAGGTCGTCCGGCGTCGGCTTGTTCGCTGCTGGTCTGGCCTCCGGAGCTGTTGGTCTGGCCGGCGTCGGCTCGACCGCGGTCACCGTCGCCACGTTGGCGTTCGGCGTGGTCGCAATCTTCCTCGGCGTCACTCTGCTGAGCCCGCTGGTCGTCGGCGTGGTCACCCGGTTGTTCGGATGGCCGATGCGCAAGGTCACCGGTGTGGCCGGCCGGCTGGCCCAGAAGAACGCCGCACGCAACCCGCGGCGTACGGCGACGACCGCAGCTGCATTGATGATCGGTTTGGCGCTCGTCACGACCGCGCTCGTCGTCGGTCAGTCGGTCAAGTCGACGATCGGCGCCGACGTTCGAGAAGTCGTCGAAGGCCGACTATTACGTCAGCGACGATCTCGACGAGGTCGACTTCCCAGCCACGCTCGGGTCCGACATGAGGAGGTCCGACGTGGTCGCCGCAGCGACCGGGTTCACGAAGTTCGAAGACACGCGTCGACGGCTCCGTGACCGATGCGGTGGGCTTCGACTTCGATCAGGTCGAAGGACTGTTCGACGTCGACGTCACTGCCGGCGGGTTCGACCGCAACGCCACCGACCCGGTCGTCGTGTCCGTCGGCAAGGCCAAAGCACTCGGTGTGACTGTCGGCGATGCGCTGCCGATCGACTTCTCGAACGGTACGACGATCGATGCAACGGTCGTCGGGCTGTTCGAGGACCAAGGGGTGCTGACGCAGAACTACCTGCTCGACACGAGCGTCCTGACCGATGCCGGCATCGATCCCACTGCGGATTGGTTGGGCATCACCATTGCCGATGGCGCCTCCCCCGCCGACGTCGACGCCTTCGTCGCCGGTCTCTCCCAGCAGTTCCCGTACGCGGCAATCGAGACGCCGACGCAGTTCCGCCAGCGCATCCAAGGCCAGGTCGACCAGATCCTGACCATGGCAAACGTGATGGTCGCTCTGGCTGTCATCATCGCCCTGATCGGCATCGCCAACACGTTGGCGCTGTCGGTGTTCGAGCGAACCCGCGAGCTCGGCCTGATCCGGGCAGTCGGCATGACACGTCGTCAGCTCCGGCGAATGGTTCGGTTCGAAGCGGCACTCGTCGCAACGTTCGGAGCAACGCTCGGCGTCGGGCTCGGCCTGCTGTTCGGTTCGGGTGTCGTCAGTGCAATGCCGGCGTCGTTCGCATCGCAACTGTCGATTCCGGTCGCTCCAGATCGTGGTGCTGATGATCGTCGCCGGCGGCGCCGGTGTGGTCGCCGCATGGATGCCCGCACGCCGAGCCGGGCGTCTCGACGTCCTCGACGCCATCGCCCTCTGAACCCCACCCACAAACACACTTCCAAAGGAGATCCATCATGAACACCACAACCATCACCCGACCGGCCCCAACGCCGACCAAAACGACCGATCACGAATCGTGGACGCGACGCATCCTCGGTGTCGTCATCAAGCCACGGAGCTACCGCAGCATCGGCTACATGTTGCTCGGCCTGCCGCTCGGCACCATCTGGTTCAGCGTCATCGTCACTGGCGTCGCCGTCGGCATCAGCATGCTGGTCGTCGCCCTGCTGGGGATTCCACTGCTGCTGGGCATGTGGTACGTCACGCGAGCGTGCGCGAATGCCGAGCGCGTCACAGCCAACGCACTGCTCGATCAACACCTTCCGATCGCGCCGATGGCATCGCCGGGCGGCAGCGTCTGGGTGCGTCTTCGATCGATGAGCGGCGACCGCGATCGGTGGCGCGAGGTGGCGTTTCTGTTGCTGAGGTTCCCGGTCGGCATCGCCACGTTCACCGCCGCAGTCACGGCAATCGCAACTCCAGCCGCGGTTGCGTACGCACCGTTCTCGGGCAGGACATCCAGTCCATGGGCATGGCTGCTGATCCCGCTCGGAGGCGCGTTGCTGATCGCCGCGTTCCATCTCATGAACGCGCTCGCCAACGCCTGCGGCCGATGGGCCAAGGCCTGGCTCGCCGCGGGTGGCGACGTACTGTGAGCGGCATGGCCATCCTCCACAACGCGACCATCACGCCGACCAAGGCAGAGCTCATCGCCGATTGGGCACCGACCCAGCCCTGGGGACCTTCTGCCGGCGAACCCATCGAGGCGATCGGTGCGTTTCGCTTCGACGATCCCGAGGGTCGCGTCGGCATGGAGGTCCACCTCGTCAGGTCTGGAACGACGGTGTTCCACATCCCGCTGACGTATCGGGACGAGCCCCTCGACGGAGCCGACGACGCGCTGGTCGTCGAGATGCAGCACTCGGCGCTCGGCACCCGCTGGGTGTACGACGGTTTGCGTGACCCGCGATTCGTCGTGATGCTCGCAGCGGTTGCATTGACTGGTCAGGGCGAGGCCGTCGGTCTGGTCGTCTACGACGATCGCTGGTACGTGACCCCGAGCAAGGTCCGCATCCAAGGTGGCGGCTGGACGCAAGGGCGAGTGCCAGTCGATGGCTTCGAACTCGAGCAAGCCGAGGCGACGAACGCAGTGTTGCGCAACGACCGTTTCGACCTCACCGTGTTCCGGCAGCCGATCGCCGCGCCTCGACCTGCCATCGGCCTGACCGCGTCGTGGAGCGGGCAGGCCGATGCAGTCGTGCTCGCCGAGGTGCGTGAACGCTAGGCATCCCGCGCTGATGCTGGGTCGAGCGCAGCCGCGCTCGGCGTAGCCCCGAACCCAACGCCGCTCCGGCCCTTGGTATTGTGTGACTTCGTTCGACCACACGAGCGTTCGCTGGACCTGGACCCTGTCCCCGGCGTTCGAGGTCGTCCATCACATGGAAGTGGGCCGCATGGCGCCTGTGGTGAAAACTCGTACCCGGACGTCGAACGACTACGGCCGCGACTGGGCGCTGCACCAACGATTCGCGCACGCTGACGGTCGCGACGATCCGCTCGGGTGCGAGGGGCGCCCTTCGTGGAGAGGTCGAGTCCACATGATCGGGCTCTTCACCGCGGTCCCTGCACTCACTCTGCTCATCGTCTTCGCCGACAGTGCGCGGGCGCGCGTGGGCGTCTCGATCTACGCCGCAGGGGTGTGCGCGATGTTCGCCGCCTCCACCACATATCACCGCTGGGTCAATTCATTCAGAACGCGCGCGGCGTGGCGACGAGCGGATCACACGATGATCTTCGCGGCGATGGGTGGGTCGGCGACCCCGGTCGTGCTGATCGTGATGCCGACCGGCTGGGGCATCGCACTGCTGGTCGTCGTGTGGTCCGTCGCGATCACCGGAGCCGTGTTGAAGTTCGGTCACTGGCACCGCGGCGACGCCGTCGGCAGCGCGCTGATCGCGGCGGTCAGCGCGCTCGGCGCACTGGCCCTGCCTGCGTTGTGGGTGCGCGGCGGAGTGACACCGGCGATCCTCTTCGTCGTCTCCGGATCCCTCTACATCTTCGGGGCCTTCTGGTTCTCGCGTACGTGGCCACGCTTGCGGCCGGCCGTCTTCTCCTACCACGAGGTGTGGCACGTGTTCACCGTTGCCGCCGCGGCAGCACACTTCGCCGCCGTCTGGGCGATCGCGACGTAGTGTTCCGTCGGTGTCCGAACATGTGACGACCCACACCGATCCCAGCGACATCGTGCCGTCGTTGATGGCGCCTGTGAAGCCGCACGTGATCGTGCTGTTCGGAGCAACAGGTGATCTGGCTCGCCGAAAGCTGTTGCCGGGCTTGCTGCACCTTTCGCTCGCAGGTCTGGTCAGTGACTGCCGCATCGTCGGCACATCGCTCGACGACTTCGACGACGAGACGTTTCGCACGTTCGCCCGCAAGGCGTGCGACGAGTTCTCCAGCCGGACGATCACGGACGATCAATGGGCCGCCTTCGCCAGCAAGCTGCGGTACGTTCCGCAAGAGCGAGGGCCCTCCGGCCTCGCCGAAAGGGTCGCCGAGGCGGAACGGGACCTGGGTGGCGATCCCCGCCGGCTGCACTACCTCAGCGTCCCGCCATCGGCCGCGCGAGTGGTGGTCAACACGTTGGCGGAAGCGGGCCTCGTCGAGCGCTCGCGGATCATCATGGAGAAGCCGTTCGGCACCGACCTGGCCTCGGCGCGCACACTGAACGCATCGCTGCACGAGACGTTCAGCGAGGAGCAGATCTATCGCATCGATCACTTCCTCGGGAAGGAAGCTGCGCAGAACATCCTCGCGTTCCGCTTCGCCAACGGGTTGTTCGAACCCATCTGGAATCGCGACCACATCGACCACGTGCAGATCGATGTGCCCGAGGCGCTCGCGTTGGAGGACCGCATCAAGTTCTACGAGTCGACGGGCGCGTACAAGGACATGGTGGTCACCCACCTCTTCCAGGTCCTCGCGTTCATGGCGATGGAACCGCCGACTGCACTCGAACCGCGGGCGATCAGCGAGGAGAAGAACAAGGTCTTCCGATCGATGCGACCGATCGAGCCGGCGCATGTCGTGCGCGGGCAGTACATCGGGTACCGCGACGAGCCCGGTGTGGCCCACGACTCCGAGACCGACACGTTCATCGCCTTGCGGTGCGAGATCGACAACTGGCGATGGGCCGGTGTGCCCTTCTTCCTCCGCACCGGCAAGCGGATGGCCGAGGGAGCCCGCATCATCTCGATCGCGTTCCGCGAGCCGCCGAAGAGCATGTTCCCTGCCGGATCGGGAATTGGCCAGCACGGGCCCGACCACCTGACGTTCGATCTTGCGGATGCGTCGAAGTTGTCGTTGAGCTTCTACGGGAAGCGACCTGGGCCGGGGATGAAGCTCGACAAGTTGAGCCTGCAGTTCGCCCTCCACGAGACCGGGCGCGAGCGCGACGTGCTCGAGGCGTACGAGCGACTGATCCACGACGCGATGAGCGGCGACCACACGCTGTTCACGACGGCCGAAGGCATCGAGCGGCTCTGGGAGCTGTCGACGCCACTGCTCGACGCTCCGCCACCGGTACGCGCGTACGCCCCGGCTCGTGGGGGCCCGAACGCGATCCATCAACTGATCGCGCCGCATGCCTGGCGGCTGCCGTTCGAACGGGCCTGGCGAACGAAGCCGCAATCAGGTCCGGGCCGCAATAGAAACGGCGCTACTCGGAATCCGACTGGACCGGCTGCGGTTCGGGCTTGCTCTTGTCGCCCGTGTCGGCGTCATCGTCGTCCTTGTCTGCGTTGGCCAACGCCGACTTGAACTCCTGCTGCGCCTTACCGAGGTTCCGGGCCAGCTTCGGCAACTGCGACCCGCCGAAAACGACGAGCACCAGCACCAAGATGATCATGATCTCTGAAGGACCAATATCCACGTCGAAAAGTGTATGACGCTCGGCCCGCCAGTGGAACTCGCCCAGGATGTCTTTGCAAAGGTTTAACTCGCGGACGATTCGAGCAGCAGGGCTCGACTGGTAGCTGCGATCCACGATTCGATGCGGTCGAGTGACCAGCCGTAGCTGTCACGCAACAGCAGCGCGAAGCTGATGTCGGAGATCGCCGCCAAGGTGTCGGACGCTTCGTCTGCATCGACAGATGTGTTGAGCGCTTTCATCTCCTGCAGTAGCCCGACAGTACGGCGCGCTCCCCGACGTGACGGTTGTGGCCCTCGTCGAGAACGACCTGCAGGTCCGGCTCGGCGGATGCCCCCGTGACGAGCCCGTGGATGATGTCGCCGCAGTGCTCGAGTATCGATCTGGTGATCCGCGCCGACGACGCGGCGACGACGTGTCGGATCATCGGACTGCGCCGCCGCACCCGCGATCTCCAAGACACTCGCCTCGACATCGATGAGGTCGTTGAGCCGCAGGACGAGCGCCTGCTTCGAACCGATGCTGTCGTACACGGTCTGCGCAGAGACGCCGGCCGCCTCGGCGATGTCGCGGACGCTCGTACGGGTGTAGCCACGCTCGGCGAACAGGCGGCGCGCCGCTGTGAGGATCTCCGCTTGGGTGAGTTGCGCCTGACGTTCCCGCAGGCTGGGTGGCTTCTCGGGCATGTTTCCTGTCTATCACTTGACAACTGTTCAATTTACTTTATAGTCGTTCCAGTCACTGGATACAACGTCCAGTCAACAATACAGAACCACAAGGAGAGCAACATGTACCAAACACTCGAAGCCCCCACCGCCACAACCACCACCACCACCACCAACACCGGCAAGGGACTCGGCGACATCAGCACCCGGGTCGCCGGAGCCGGAGCCGTCACGTTCGCGCTGACCGTCCTCGCCCAGAACATCATCCGCGGTGCGTCGGCACCGGCCAACGGGGCGAGCCCCTCCGAAGTCCTCACACACTTCGCCGACCACCGGGCGATCACGTTCGTGCTGATCGCCACGTACGTGGTGGGCGCCGGCGGGCTGTTCGTGTTCCTCGGTGGAGCGATGCGTCGACTTGTCGGCAGCGCCCGCAGAGGTTGGGCATTCACCGGCTTGTTCGGTGCAGCGAGCGTCCTTGCTCTGTTCACCGTCGTCGTCGGCGCCGAGATAGGCACTGTCGGTCTGTCGCGACACGCGGCCAACCAGACATCGGCGGCGCCGTCGAGGCGCTGTGGGCGCTGCACAACAGCGTCTTCGCCCTGCTCGACCTGTCGATCGCTGCGGCGTTGCTCGGTCTGTCCCGGGCCGGCATCGCCGCCGGCATCACTCCGAAGATCTACCGGCGACTGGCCCCGGTCGGCGCAGCCATGCTCGTCGTCGGCACGCTCGCCGGTCCCTCGATCGCCATCGGTGACGCAATGCCGTTGTTCGGTGTCGCCGGCGTCGGGTTCGTCATCTGGCTCACCTTCCTGTTCACCACCGGTGTTCGCATGATCCGCTCGAGCGAGGCGTGATGAGCATCACCGAGCAAACAGACATCGACGTCCACGAGCGATCGCATCACGTCTCTTCGAGCACTTGGAGGAGGCGTGGAACGCAGCAGACGGCGCTGCCTCCGGCGAGGTGTTCGCCGACGAGACAGAGTTCGTCAACATTCGCGGCGAGCACTTCACCGGAAACGGAGTGACGATCGGCCGAGCGCATCAAGGGATCTTCGACACGATCTACGCCGGAAGCACGATGCGATACGCGATCGACGTGGTCCGTGAGATCACGCCGGGCAGCATCATCGCCGTGGTCACCTCCACGCTGGATGCGCCGACCGGTCCGCTGCAAGGGGTCAACCAATCCCGCATCACCGTGGTCATCACCGACCAGACCAGCACCGAACAAGCGGGTGATTGGAGGATCATCGCCTTCCAGAACACACTCGTCATGAACATCGTCTGACGACGACCTCGTACATCACCCGCACGAAGGCCCCGCTCCTCGGAGTGGGGCCTTTCTGCGTTCCGGTTGAGCGGTGGCCCGTAGGCTGGACGGCCGTGACCGCCGCACCGACCCTTGATTCACCGCGCACGCGGCACTCTGCAGCGGCCGTGGCGGTGCTGTTCTTCGTGAACGGTGCGACCTTCTCCAATTGGCTGCCGCGCATTCCCGAGATCCGCGACGATCTTGGCCTCGGCAACGCCGGGCTCGGTGTCACCTTGCTCGGCGGTGGCCTCGGAGGAATCGTTGGCGCGCTCGTCGTCGGAAGGGTGATGGACCGGCTGGGGAGTCGCAGCGTGTTGACGATCGCCGCCACCTGTCTGTCGATCGGCATGCCGTTGATCGCGTTCGCTCCGACTGCATGGGTACTGCTGCTCCTCCTGACGAGCTTGGGTGTGCTCGACGTCTGCAACGACGTTGCCATGAACGCCCAAGGCGTGATCGTTCAACAGCGTCTCGGCCGTTCGATCATGAACCGGTTGCACGCGATGTGGAGCCTCGGCTTCACGGGCGGCGCGTTGATCGGGTCTGCCGCAGCGGCCGCAGGCGCAAGCGTGCGCGGACAGCTTCTCGTGGTCGGCGCCATCCTGCTCGTCACCGTCACTGTCGTGCGCCGGTACCTGATCGCCGTCGATCCGCCACCGAACGCGGCCGACACGGCGGACGACGCGAGCGCTGGTCCTCCGAGGCGATTCACGCCTGTCACTGTTCTCATGGCACTGGCCGCGATGGGCGCTGTCATGCTGGAAGTGATGCCCAACGACTGGTCGGCGATCCTCATGCGCGACGTGTTCGACTTCGGTCGAGCTGCCGGCTTCGGCACCATGGCATGCGCCGGCGCCATGCTGATCGGCCGGCTCGGCGGCGACCACGTGCTGGACCGAATCGGGCCGCGGAAACTGTTCAACCGGGCGATCACATTGGTGGGAATCGGTGCCCTCATCACGGTCGCAGCTCCGGTTGGAGCCGTCGCCCTCATCGGTCTCGTGGTGTGGGGTCTCGGCCTCTCCGTCGTGTTCCCGCAGCTCTACGCGACGGCCGCTCGTCTGCCCGGAGTGTCCGCGGGAACGGGCCTCGGCTCGATGCTGCTCGGCCAGCGCTTCGGCGCCATGCTGACTGCGGTGTCGGTTGGTGCCATCGCCGAGTGGCAGAACGTGCGCGTCGCCTTTGCCGTGGTGGGCGGCCTCGCTTTCGTGCTGCTGTTGGTGACGTCCCGCAAGATGATGGCCGCCAGCTCAGCGTGACGCTCGCGGTGCCGCGGCCTACAGTGTCGCGATGGATGAAAACCTCATCACACAGATCCACCAGTTGGTCGAAGAGGAGCATCACCTCGAGGCCAAAGCCGCACCCGGCAAACCCCTGAGCGAGGACGACGAGCGTCGACTGCGCGATCTCGAGGTTCGCCTCGACCAGTGCTGGGACCTGTTGCGTCAACGCCGGGCCCGCCGCGAAGCCGGGCTCGATCCAGGCTTCAGCGGAGTGCGCCCCGCCGATGTCGTCGAGGGCTACCAGCAGTAGAGGGATCGATGACACAAACAACGACTGCCCCGTCGCGACTTCAGTCGGGCAACCCCGCATTCAGCGACAAGTTCGTCGAGAACGAGCTCACCGCACCCGCAACCCGAACGATGTCGGTGGCCGGTGTCAGCATCAAGACACTGGTCCTGTTGATCTTCCTGATCGCAGGTGGTTCATGGGGATGGGCGGCTTCGGTCAAGCCCGTCGGTGTCGACCTCGGCGGCGGCTACGCCAACACCACCGTCACGATTCCAGGTGGGTTCTGGCTCGCCAGCTTCGCCGCCTTCTTCCTCGGCATCATGATGGTCGTCAACCCGCGGCGCGCCGCACTGTTCGGGATCCTCTACGCCCTGTGCGAAGGCTTCTGCCTCGGTTCGATCTCGGCGATGTTCGACGCGCAGACCGAGGGCATCGTCGGCGCCGCGGTCCTGTCGACGATGTGCGTGTTCGTCGTGTCGTTCCTGCTCTACGTCACCCGAATCATCAAGCCAACACAGAAGCTGGCGTTCGCCGTGATCGCCGGAATGGGCGGGCTCGCGCTGCTCTACTTCTTCGTGTTCATCCTGTCGATCTTCAACTGGGGCTGGCTGTACAGCGAGAGCTTCCGATCGGTCGGACTCGTCGTCACGCTCATCGCGATCGTGCTTGCGGCCCTGAGCCTCGTGCTCGACTTCGGGACGATCGAGCGCGGTGTGCAGATGGGTGCACCCAAGCAACTCGAGTGGTACCTCGCGTTCGGATTGATGGTCACGCTCGTGTGGCTCTACATTTCGATCCTCAAGCTGCTGGCACTGCTGTCCCGCAACCGCTGACAATCACAAGGAGAATGACATGCCTGGACTCATTCGCGGCGTGGCCCGCACCGCCGTCGTTGCCGGTACCGCCACGGCGGTCAGCAATCGCGTGTCGCGGCGACAGGCGAATCGCTGGTCGCAGCAGAGCCAGCCGGCCCAACCGCAGTATGCCGAACCCCAGTACGCGCAACCTCAGTATGCCCAACCCCAATACGCAGAGCCGCAGTACGCGCCTCCGCAGTACGCACAGCCTGCCCCCCTTCCTGCGGCCGCTGAACCCGACGACATGTTCGAGCAACTGCGCAAGCTTGCCGAGCTGAAGGACGCCGGGATCCTCACCGAAGACGAGTTCACCGCGCAGAAGGCGAAGATCCTCGCAGGCTGAGTTGCCTAGATGTCGCCGCGGAACTCACCGGTGATCGCGTCGACCGCGGCGCCCACCGTCGGCATGAATCGATCGGCCGAGAACCGCTCGCCGAGGCCGTACCGGATCAGCTCGTCGCGAACGGGATCCTTCATCTCCGCGAACACCAGCCGAATTCCTTTCGACGACAGGTACGCGTCGAGCTCCAGCAGTTCGTCGACGGCGGTCGTGTCGATGTCGGTGATGGGCTCGCTCGCGAGGATCACCGTGTGGACGTCCGGCGGCGCGTTCGCGACCAGCGATCGCACGAAGTCGTCGAACAGTCCCCCGTTGGCGAAGAACAGCGGCGCGTCGAAGCGGGCGATCACGATGCCCGGCACGCGCTCACCTTCGGGATGTCTGGCAAGGTCGTGGTAGCCGCGAACGCCCGGCGACCCGTCCGAGCTCGGCACGGTACGGACGCCACGCACGGATCACGAAGGCGAGGAACGAAAGCCCGATCGTGATCGCGATGCCCTCCAGCACGCCGATCAACACGACTCCAAGGAATGCGGCGAGGCCGAGGAGGGCATCGACCAGATCGGTCCGAGCCAACCAACGGAAGTTGTGGATGTCGATGAGCGTGATCGCCGCGCTGATCACCACCGCTGCCAACACCGATGACGGAAGGTATCCAGTGAGGCCGGGCGCGATCAGGATGAAGGCGACGATCAGCACAGCGCCGACGACGCCGACCAACTGCGTTCGCGCGCCGGCCTGCTCGGCGACGGGCGTTCGCGACGACGATGCCGACACGGGAAACCCTCCGAAGAGACCGCTGGCCATGTTGGCCACACCGATCGCCGCCATCTCCCTGCTGCCATCCACCGTCTCGCCGCGGCGGGCGGCGAACGTTCGCGAGAGGACTCCGGTATCGGCGAAGGCGATCAGGGCGATGCCGAGCGCAGGGCCCGCCAACGACCGCACATCCGACCAGCGCAGCCCGGCGAGCTGCGGGGACGGGAGGCCGACGGGGAGCGCGCCGACGACCGGAAGCTCGTCCTTCCAGCCGAGAACGGCGACAAGGACGCTCGAACCGACCACGGCGACGAGGATCCCGGGCAGCTTGCTGCCGAGCAGCCGCGGGGTCATGATCAGCAACAGGGCACCCACACCGAGGACGACGGAACGTCGTGTTGACGGCGTCGTTCGCCAGCCCGTGGACGATCGCCCGTGATCTCGCCGACCAACGAGGTCGCGTCGATGGAGAAACCGAGCAGCTTGGGAACCTGACCGACGAGGACGATCAACGCGATGCCGTTGAGATAGCCGACTCGGATCGGCTTCGACAGCAGGTCGGTGACGAAGCCCGCACGCACCAGACCGCCGACGAGGAGCACCGCGCCCATCATCAGCGCGAGGAGCCCGGCCAGCGCGACGGCTCGCGCCGGATCGTCTGCGGCGAGCGGCAACACGGAGGCGCCGATGATCGGCGCCAACGACGAGTCGGGCCCGAGCACCAGGATCCTCGACGGGCCGAAGATCGCATAGGCCAGCAGCGGAACGATCGTTGCGTACAGCCCGGTCTCGGGAGGCAATCCGGCCGCCTGGGCGTAGCCGATTCCTGCCGGGATCAACAGCACCGTGAGAATCGCACCAGCGGTCGCATCGTTGCGCAACCACGAACGCTGATAGGTGCGAGCAACCTCGAGACCCGGCATCCATCGACGGACGGCGGGCCCGATCTTGGTCACAGTTGACGCATGGTACCGATCATGTCGCCCATCACCTGACGGCAGCGATCGCCGACGTCGTGCAACGGCTCGTGCGCACCCGCTTCCATCCAACAGTTGTGTGCCGTGTCGATGAGCAAGCTGACCACACCGCTGGCAAGTCGAGCACGCATCTGCGCGTCCTCGCTGTCGCCTTCACGTTCGAGGACGAGCTCTGCTGTGGTCTCGGCGAGCCTGGTGCGGAAGTACTCCGTTCCCGGCGGTTTCTGACCGGGTCGCTTCATCATCTCCATGCGGGCCCGAGCGCGCGACGCCTCGCCCTCGAGCGAGCCTCCGAGCACCTCGAAGCTCTCGAACAGACTGGTGATGACCGGCTCGTCGAGGGGGCGCTTGTGGAACTCGCTGCGCACGGACTCGAGGAGCTCGTCGAACTGCGGATACATCACCGCTTCCTTGGTCGGGAAGTAGCGGAAGAAGGTACCGAGGCGCAACGTTGGCTCGTTCGGCGATGTCGTTGATCGAGGTCTCTTCGTAGCCCTGCTCGGCGAACAGCTCCCACGCGGCGTCCTCGATGGCGCGGCGGGACGAGTCCTTCTTGCGCTGGCGCAGCCCCGACTGGGCCGCAACGACCTCCTGGTCCGGGCTGATGCTGGTGTCCACGCCACCAACGATACGTCATTCGCGAGCCGGGATTCGGCAGCTGTGCATTTTGTCACAATTGACTTTTGGCAGTGCTGCCACTTTAATGAAATGGACGTACGAAAGCGAGATCCCCCATGAGTGCAACCACATCAGCCGAACTCGACGAGATCAACGAGATCCCACCCGACGTGTACCGCCGGCGCTGGGTCATCCTCGGTGTTCTCTGCACCAGCCTGATGATCATCGTCATCGGCAACACCTCGCTCAACGTCGCCATGCCGACGATGTCGGAGGCGCTCGGCCTCACCAACAGCCAGCAGCAATGGGTCGTCGACGCATACTCGCTGATCTTCGCCGGCATGCTCTTCACCGCCGCAACCCTCGGCGACCGGTTCGGCCGCAAGGGCTTCATGCAGGTCGGCATCGCCCTGTTCGGCGCCGCCTCGGCGTACGCCACGTTCTTCGCCGACTCGGCCGCCGGCGTCATCGCCGCCCGCGGGATCATGGGCATCGGCGGCGCATTGGTCATGCCGGCAACGCTCAGCATCCTCGTCAACAGCTTCCCCTCACAGAGCGGGCCAAGGCAATCGGCATCTGGGCCGGCATCGCCGGTGGTGGCGGCGCCCTCGGTCTCGTGCTCGGTGGCTGGCTCGTCGAGAACTTCTGGTGGGGATCGGCGTTCGCCATCAACGTGCCGGTCGCGATCATCGCTCTCGCACTCGGTGCTCGAGTCGTGCCGACCAGCAAGGATCGTCACCCGTCCAAGCTCGATCCCGTCGGCGCACTGCTGTCGATGGTCGGCCTCGGCCTGTTCGTCTACGGCCTGATCGAGGCACCGAAGTGGGGATGGACCTCGGCCACCAGCCTCGGCGTCATCGGTGCCGGCCTCGCCGTGCTCGCCGGCTTCGTGTTCTGGGAACTGCACAGCAAGTCCCCGATGCTGGACGTGCGGTTGTTCAAGGACCGCCGCTTCGGCGTCTCGAGCGTCGGGATGACGCTCGTCTTCCTCACGATGTTCGGCTTCTTCTTCGTGGTCAGCCAGCTGTTCCAACTGGTGCTCGGCTACGGCCCGTTCGAGTCCGGTCTGCGGATGCTGCCGATCATGCCGCGTCATGATCATCTTCAGCACCCGTGTCGGCCGGCCTCGTCCAGCGCTTCGGCGCCCGCACGATCGTGACGATCGGCATGTTGCTGACCGCTGGTGGCGTGTTCATCCTCAGCTTCCTCGAGCGCCACCTCCGGCTACGGCCACGTGCTGATCGGAATGTTCGTGATGGCTTCGGCATGGGCCTGACGATGACCCCGATGACCGAGCTGATCATGTCGTCGGTGCCCCGCGACAAGGCCGGCGTCGGCTCGGCGATGAACGACACCACCCGAGAGGTCGGTACGACACTCGGCGTCGCCGATCCTCGGCAGCATCCTGTCGTCGGGCTACACCTCGAACCTCGGTAGCGCAGTCACCGGGCTTCCCGCAGCCGCACGTCAGACAGCGGAAGGTTCACTGGCCGGCGCCCTCGGCGTCGCCCGTGAAATCGGAGGCACGCAAGGTGCGGCCATCGTCGACGCAGCCAAGTCGGCGTGGACCGACGGACTGCAGCTGTCGATGTTCATCGGCACCGCCATCGTCCTGGTCGCCGCGGTCATCGCCGCTCGCTTCCTCCCCGGCAAGATCGGTACCTCGACCGACGAGGCCATCGACCTCGACGGCTTCGAAGACACGATCGGCGAATACGACGGTTTGTCGATCGCTGCCGGCGACTGAACTCCCTACCTCACATCACACCAGCGTTGTCACACGCTGACTGCCTCCAGGGCGGTCAGCGTGTGACCGCGTATGGAGGGATGCACCCAGTCGGGAGATCCCTTCGACGATGCGCTCGTCGGGTTGCGTCGAGTAGCTCAGCCGGGCGTGGTTCGGCTCGCCACTGAGCGGGAAGAACGTCGCACCCGGCACGTACGCCACCTTCGCCAGCGGCAATGCGACCTCGCGCATGAACACCTCGGTGTCGAAGCCGTCCGGGAACGTCAGCCACGTGAAGAGACCGCCTTGTGGATCGGTGAACGACTACGTCGTCGGGGAACTGCGCACGAATGGTGTCGAGCATCAGATCCTTCTTGTGGCGGTACACCCGCCTGATGTCTTCGATGTGGCTCTCGATGTCGTAGCTGTCGAGGTACAACGACACGGCCGCCATGTTCAGCGTGCTGCACTGCGTGTCGGACGCGAGCTTCAACAGCCCAAGGCGTTCGATGATCTCCTCGGAAGCCACGGCCCATCCGAGCCGCAAGCCGGGGGCAAGGATCTTCGAGAAGCTGCCGAGGTAGATCACTCGATCCTCGGTGTCGAGGCTCTTGATCGTCGGCGGCGATGTCCCTTCGAAGCGGGTCTCGCGGTAGGGGCCGTCTTCGAGGATGATGACGTCGTAGCGGCTGGCCAGGTCGACGAGGTGTTGGCGGCGACGCAGCGACATCGTGACGCCCGTGGGGTTGTGGAAGTCGGGGATCGTGTAGATGAACTTGGTGCGCGGGTTGGCCTGCAGCGCGGCTTCGACAGCATCGGTGTCCATGCCCTCCGCATCCATCGCGACGGGATGTAGGACGGCTCACACGGGTTGAACGCGATCAGCCCACCGAGGAACGTTGGATCCTCGGTGATGATCCCGTCGCCCTCGTCGACGAGCAACTTGGCGACGAGGTCGAGCCCTTGCTGGCCGCCGTGCAGGATCAGGATGTTGTCGTCGGTGCACTGCACACCCTGGTCGGCCATGCGACCGGCGATCTGCGCTCGCAGGTGCGGACTGCCGTTCGACACCGTGTACTGCAATGCGTCCCGGCCGTGCTCGATGATCGATCGAGTGAACACGTCTTCGAGTTGCTCGAGCGGGAACAAGGTCGCGTCGGGGTAGCCACCGCCGAACGAGATGATCGACGGGTCGGCACCGAACTGCAGGAGGTCGCGTATCGCCGACGGTTTGACCTGCTTCATTCGGGCTGCATATCGAGTGGCCATCACATCCTCCAATGAACCACCGGAGCGTAACCCGCACCGTGTTTACAGTGGCTGGTGCCACTGCCACCACGCAGCTCCTCGAAGGAACCACGATGACCTCCGCTCCCGATACGACACGCCCGCACGCTGCCCTGATCGAGCGCCTCCGTTTGATCGACACCGCGAGCCTCTCCGACGCGAACAAGGCCCTGCATGTGCTGCCTGCATCGATCCGCCCATTGGTCAGTGGCCTGCGAATGGCCGGCCGAGCGGTGACCGCCGCAGCACACGATGACCTGATGTCGGTCATCGCCGCGCTCGAGATCGGAGGCGAGGGCGATGTGCTGGTGGTGTCGGCCGGCGTTGCCGGTCAGGCGGTGTCGGGCGAGCTCTTCGGGACGGAGGCGTTCCGTCGCCGGATGGCAGGCGTGGTCATCGACGGCATGTCACGCGACTCCGCTGCGCTGAGACGGCTCGGCTTGCCGTTCTACTCCCGCGGAATCACGCCGAAGGCGCCGCCCGCGAACAAGGTTCCGGAGATCCAGGTCACGCTGACGATCGGCGACGTCGAGGTGCATCCTGGCGACATCCTGGTCGGCGACGACGATGGGATCATCGTCGGCACGGCAGCCGAGTTCGAAGCGATCGTCGACGCCGCGGAGGCGATTCAAACTCGCGAGAAGGCACTACGGATCTCGATCGAAGGCGGTCACTCACTGTTCGACACGCTCAACTTCACCGAGCACCGCGACCGGTTGATCGCCGGGCTCGACAGCAAGCTGACGTTCGAGGGCTGACGCCTCGGAAGCATTCAGTCGGGGCGAACGAGCAGGACGACGTTGCCGGTCTTCTGCTGGCTCTCGACGTACTTCGTCGCCTCGATCACATCGTCGAGCGGGTACGTACGGTCGATGACAGCCTGGTACTGGCCGGCCTCGAACCACTTGGCCAGCAATTCGACGTCGGCCTGACGGTACGGCGGGATCGGGAACTGGAGCTTCTTCATCGGCAGCCACTTGGTGCCGATCGCGAGCACAGGGTTCTGCCACATGAAGCCGAGGTCGGTGCACAGGTACGAGCCGCCCTTCACGAGCAGGCTGCCGCGCTTTCCAGTACGACAGCTTGCTGACGGCGTCGAAGACGAAGTCGTATGTCTTGCCCGCGTGGAGGAAGTCGGTCGTCGTGTAGTCGATCACTTCATCGGCACCGAGCGTCTTCATCAACTCGAGGTTCTTCGTCGCACACACAGCGGTGACATGAGCACCGGCGTGCTTCGCTAGTTGCACGGCAGCCGTGCCGATCGCACCCGACGATCCGTAGATCAGGATCCGATGCGAGGGTCCGAGGTTCACTCGGCGGGTGTAGTTGATCGCGAGCATCATCCCGTCGCACACGCCTGCACCCTCGACGAACGACATGTTGTCGGGCATCTTCGCGAGCGGCGCGGTCTCGTTCATGCACACGTACTCGGCATGCGTACCGAACTTGTTGGAGTGGACGCCGAACACGCGGTCGCCGACCGCAAACTTGGTGACGTTGCCGCCGATCGCAGCGACCACACCTGCCACCTCGGTGCCGAGGATCGGCAGCTTCGGACGTCGCAGGCCACTGAAATATCGAACGATGATGGGGGTACCGACTCGGAACCCGGTGTCGGTGCGGTTCAGGCCCGCGGCATGCACCTCGACCAGGACCTCGTCGGGTCCGGGCACCGGCTTCGGAACATCGGCGACCGAGAGAACCTCGGGCGGTCCGTACGTGTGGTGGACAACTGCGCGCATGATCATTTGCCTCTCTGAGTTCGTCGTGGGCGTCGAATCGGCCCGCCCTGCTTCCATGCCTTGCCGGCCTTGAACAACTCGGCCGGCTTGCCACCCACGGCGCCCGAAGGTGCTCTGCGACCGGTGGGGATCACCCATCCGTTGTCGGCCGCAACGCTGCGCCTGAAGTTGGCGCTGTCGAGTTGCACACCCCACACGGCTTCGTACACCGACCGCAATTCGGCGAGCGTGAACGTGGTACCGACGAACGCGGTGGCGAGGCCGGTCACTTCCAGATCGGTGCGCACGCGGGCGATGGCATCGCTGATGATGCGGAGGTGATCGAACGCAAGCTCGAGCCGGCCATCCAGTACATCGGCGACCGGGACAAGCGATGCAGCCGCGGCGTCGGTGCCGGCAGCGATCGTTCCCACGTCGCGGAGCACCGCGACATAACCCACTGTCACCACGTTCATGCGCGGATCGCGACCTGGATCGCCGTATGCGCCGAATTGAGCGAGGAGGCTCGCGGCATCGACGCCGGTTTCCTCGGAGAGCTCTCGCCGGGCAGCCTCGTCCAGCGTTTCGATGGGAAGTTTGAAGCCGCCCGGGATCGCCCACATGCCCTCGAAGGGAGCTTGACCGCGCTGCACGAGCAACACGTGGAGCTGCTCGTCGACCATCGTCAGGATCACCACGTCGACCGTCACGGCGAACGCAGGAAACTTCGATGGGTCGTATCCGACCGGCACGTTGTTGTTCACAGTTCTTGTCGCCATGACCATTACCATACGGCATGGTTAGAGTCGTGTCAACCCTAACCGTTCGGTGCACTCCCCTCGATACTGCCGATTGACTGTCTGCATGGCACGACTGTTCATCGCGGTGTGGCCGCCCGAGGACGTGATATCTGAGCTGATGAGCCTGCCGCGCAAGGATCAACGCGGAGTGCGCTTCGTTGATCCGGACAACTGGCACATCACCCTTCGATTCCTCGGCGAGGCTGATCCCGCACGAGTGCTCGACGCGCTCGATGGTGCGACGCTTCCTCGCGTGTCCGCACGTCTCGGGCCGGCAGTCGACATGCTCGCCGAGCGAGCCCTGGTCATTGCGGCTTCGGGCTTCAACGAACTGGCCGAGCAGGTCACCGCTCTCACGGCGCAGATCGGCACGCCCACGCGCAAGCGGTTCTTCGGACACCTCACTCTGGCGCGGGTGAAGCCGCACGTCGCAATGCCACGTGCTCTCGGCTCGATGGTGAGCGCCGAATTCGATGTCGACGAGATCGCACTGGTGCAGAGCCGCCTCGACCCCGATGGCGCTCGCTACGAGACCCTCGAGACCTTTCCACTTTCCTGACGAAGAGCGGAGTTACATTTGGCGCGTGGCCGCCCGCTTCTTCGATCGCGAGGTGGTGCGCGAACTCGTGGTGGATGCGAACGACGGGATCATGGCGGTCGCCGGTATCGCCGAGGGCTTCATCGGGGCCGGCGCCGGCACATCCGCAACGCTGATCGCGGTACTGGCAGGATCGATCGCCGGCAGCATCGCCCTCGCGGGCGCCAAGTTCACCGAGACAGCCATCGAACGCGATGCGCATCTTGTCGTACTGGACGAGGTTCGCCGACAGCTCAACCTCTCACCGGATGAGGAGTTACGGGAGCTGGCGGCGCTCTACGAAGCGAAGGGCCTGTCGCCCGCGCTGGCCCAGCAGGTTGCGACCGAGCTCAGCTCCGGCGACGCATTGGCAGCTCATGCAGATGCGGAGCACGGCATCGAACCCGGCCAGCAACCCCCGCGTCCCCTGATCGCCGCTGGTTTCGCGGGTCTTGCCTTCGCCCTTGGCGCGCTCATCGTCGTGTCCACGATCCTGTCCACGCCGCGCAGCTCGAGGCTGCCGACAACCTTCTTCGCAGTCGCCTTGTCGTTATGCCTGACCTCGATCGTCGTCGCCCGCTGGGGCCAGCTTCCGATGGGTCGCACGGTTGCCCGGAACGTGGGTGTGGGCCTCGCGGCAATGTTCATCTCACTTGCCATCGGCTCACTGTTCGACCTGTAGACCGGAGATGGTCAGCGGCGACGTTCACGGGCAAGGAATTCGTCGGCGAGCTTGCTGGGGGCGCAGGCCAACCAGCCGTCGATGATCGCCTCGCGTAGGGAACGCTTGGTGACGGCCTTCAGCTGGATCAGGACGGCTGCATAGCCATTGAAATGAGGAATCGTGAAGAACGCCTTCGGGTTCGCCGCGAGCACCGCTTCCTTCTCGCCGAGGTCGTCGACGCGGACTGCGAGGATCGGGCCTGCAGGCGGGACGACGTCACCGAAGCGTTTCAGGTCGGCCTTGCTGAACCCGCGTTCCCATGCGAACGTCTTGCCTGCCACCGACCACGACAACGTGCCGTGCCGTTCGCCCTGGACGACCTCGGGAAGTTCCAACGCCATTCGCCCGGCCTCGTCGAGGCTGACCATGCCGGGCTCAGTGACGCGGTGAAGCGATGAAGACCGGGATCTGGCGCTCGGTCTTCTGCTGGTACTCGGCATACGGCGGGAACGCGGCGACTGCGCGCTCCCACCAAGTGGCGCGCTCGTCGCCGCTGATCTCGCGCACGTCGTATTCGCCCGGAGCCGGACCATCCTGGATCTCGATCGGCCCGCTGTTGTCCTTGAGGTTGTAGTACCAAACCGGATGGGCCGGTGCACCGCCCTTCGACGCGACGAGGGCGTACTCGCCATCGTGCTCGACGCGCATCAGTGGGATCTTGCGAATCTTGCCGCTCTTCACACCGAGCGTCGTGACGATGATGATGGGAAGCCCGGTCTCGCGAAGTGTGTTGCCCTCCGCGCCATTCGTGCGTTCGTAGAGCTCGACCTGATCGCGGACCCACTGTGCCGGGCTCGGTTCGTATTCACCTTTGAGTGCCATGTCACGAGACTAGGACGTGCCCGTCTGCTTGCCCGAAAGTGCGTGCAATCGAGGCGCCCGATGGCGCACGATCCTCCCGTGACATCGTGGAACCAGGCCGGCGGCGACTTCGGCGAGCTGTGGGGTGACAGCCTGCAGGAGCTCTTCGACGAGATGAACGGCTGGGGTCTCGACGAGGTGGGCCGGTGCAGTTGGCATCCTTCGCTCGACCTCGCCTGGGGAGCCGCGGCCACCTGAGCGAGCTTGCCGCGTAACCTGGCTCGAGTGGAACGGGCACCCCTGAAACGCGTGTACATCGGCGCGGCGCTGTTGCTGTTGGCGGCGTGCGGCAGCAGTGGCGGCTCCGCCACCATCGACACATTTCCACCGCTCGCGGTGCCGGCGACCATCGGCTCGACGGTCGCCGCGGCCACCACGACGCTGCCGCCACCACCACCGCCGACTGCCGCGCCGACCACGATCGCAACGACGATTCCGGCCGCAGTCGACACCGCAGTCGACACCGCGGTCGACGGTGCCAAGCCACCGGCGATCGATGCCGATGCGTATGTGGTCTACGACGTCGACTCGCAAAAGTGGCTGGCTGGGCAGGATGCCGATACTGCGAAGCCGGTCGGAAGCCTGATGAAGTTGCTCACCGCCTACGTGGTGATGCAAGCGGGCGATCCGACGCACGTCGCCACGGTTCCGCCCATGCAACTGGACCCCGCTGAATCCGCCATCGGTCTGTACGAGGGCCAACGCCTGTCGCGTGAGATCCTGCTGCGCGCCGAACTGATCGTCAGCGCCAACGACGCGTCGCGCACCCTGGCGCTCGACGTCGGCGGGAGCGAAGAGGCGTTCGTGGCGAAGATGAACGAGGCCGCGCGAGAGCCTCGGCATGAGCCAGACCGTCGCGGTCAACTCGGTCGGGCTCGACGCCGAGGGCGCACATTCGTCCGCTCGAGACATGGTGTCACTCGCCACGATTCTGATGCAGGACCCGACGTTTCGGGCCACTGTCGCTCGAACGGACGCCCGGATGAACGGGCAGCACTTCAACGCCACCAACAAGCTGTTGACGAGCTACGACGGTGCGACCGGGGTGAAGACCGGCCACACCACGGACGCCGGATATTGCCTGGTCGGGTCGGCGACGCGAGACGGTCGCAGCGTGATCGTCGCCGTCCTCGGCGCCCCGACCGACAAGGCCCGTATCGATGGCGCGTCGACCTTGCTGGACTGGGCGTTCAGCCGCTAGCCACCCGCACGAGCTCAGCCAGCTTCGAGGCCTACCGCGGTGACTCCGGCAATGCAGATCTCCTCGTCCTCGTCACCGGTTCCACCGGATGCACCGACTGATCCCACGATGTGACCCGCTTCGTCTTTCACCAGCACGGCACCTGTCTGAGGAAGGAAGTGACCGTGCGCGGTCGACGCCAATGAGACGAAGAAGTTGGGATTGGAGGCAGCCCGTTCTGCGAGCACGCGACTGGACGCTCCCATCGCGACCGAGGCCCACGCCTTGCCCGTCGCCACATCGATGCGGAACATGCTTGCCCCGTCTTGACGTTGCGCCGACACCACGTGACCCGAATCGTCGAGCACCACGACAGCCATCGGTTTGTAGCCGGCTCGCGCCGAGGCCGCGAGCGCGGCCTCGATCACTGCGTTGGCCGTGGCGAGCGTCAATCCAGTCATCGGCTCACAGTAGACGAGGGCTTGCGATTCACCGACAGCGACCCGTCTACATTCGGAGCAACACTTCCAGGAGGCAGACAACATGGTGATCGTCGGAGGAACATTCGAGTTTGATCCCGAGCTGCGCGACAAGTTCATCGAGAGCCGCGGCGACATGATGCGCACCTCGCGAGGCGAGGCTGGTTGCATCGAGTACACGTTCTGCGCAGACCCGCTCGATCCGAGCCGTGTCGTGTTGTTCGAGAAGTGGGCCGATCAAGCATCGCTCGATGCTCACATCGCGGCCCAGCGCGCAGCCCCACGACCGACCGAGCCCGGCATTCGACCGATCTCGTCGTCGATCATGCTCTACGACGTCGTCGGCGAGCGCTCCCTCTGAGCCGACGACTCACCCACCGCGGGTGATAGCGGCGCGGCCCGCAGACACCAAGCTTGTGGGGTGACGAAGGAGCGCGGAGTGCCCGCCGCGAAGCGGGAAGTGCCGAACGCCCGGCGCCTGCACGAGATGACGCGGCGCGAGAAGCGCAAGGCCCTCGTCCGCTCGCTCGCTCGCGGGACGGTTGGCACGGCTGCTCTGCTGCTCGCCTACGGATTCCTCCCCCTCGCGGCGGAGACGAACACCGGGATCGTCGTGCGAATCATCTCTGCCGGAATCATCATCGTGCTGTTCGTCGTGTACGAGATCCACATGATCTCGAAGGCAGAGTTTCCGCAGCTGCGCGCGGCCGACGCGTTGATGGTCGGTGTGACGTTGATCGTGGTCGTGTTCGCCAGCCTCTACCTCAGCATGTCGAAGGCGAGCGCACCCTCCTTCAGCGAGACGCTGGACCGAACCGGAGCGATGTACTTGACGATGACAACCCTCTCGACAGTCGGATTCGGAGACGTCGTCGCCCGAACCAACGCGGCACGCATCACCGTGATGATGCAGATGGTGTTCAACGTCGCCTTCATCGGTCTCGCGGTCAAGTGGATCTCGTACACAGCGCGCCGTCGTCTCGAGACTTCCGACCGAGCCTTAGGAGAACCGAATGAATGACGAGCTCGACCGTGTTGCTGTGCGACGCGAGCTGTACGACCGGTTCGGTCCTCCACAGATCGCCATGTCCGCCGATGGCAGGAACATCCACTTCAGTGCGCCACTCGAATCGGGTCTACAGGTTGGTGGCACCGCCCTCGTCCCCACCGACGACGCGACCACATCGCTGGTCGTGCAGATCCGTGACGCGAGGATGGCCGAACGTGATGGCCCGCAGTTCGACCTCGTCACCCCGGCGGACACCATCGAGGTCAGCACCGCCAGTTACAAGCCGGTGATCCGTTCCATCGCCGGAACGGGTGTCGTGCTTGGAGAGCTCGACGCCGATGGTTTCACCGCCAAGGATCACGCCCAACCATTCGGCGAGCGCTTCGTGCGGCCGGCGACGCCGGACGAGATCGAAACGGTCGTGGCCGGGCTCGATGGCAGCGGTCCGACGATCGAGATCGGGACGCTGTCCCAGGCTCCCCACGTCACGGCGCGCCTGCGGTCGAAGGGGTTCGCCCGCCACACGTTCATGTGCGGCCAGTCGGGCTCCGGCAAGACCTACACGACGGGCGCGCTGTTCGAGCGATTGCTCGCCGGCACCACCCTGCCGATCGTGGTGCTCGACCCGAACTCCGATCACGTTCACCTCGATGAGCTCAACGATCCCAACGACACGTCCGACACCGCCCAGCGCTTTCGCGCCGCAGCAGCGACCGTGCGTGTTGCCCGGGCACGCGGGCTCGCGTCCAACTACACGCTGTGCGCCGACTTCAGCGATCTCCCCATCGAATGGCAGGCCTTGCTGCTGCGACTGCACCCCGTCAGCGACGCCGACGAGTTCAACGCGCTCGCCCGCACCACCGCGACCCTGACAGCGCCGTACTCGGCGCGCGACGTGATGGAGGCAGCGCGGACTGCGGCGGAGCGTGATCCTCTCGCCCTGCAGATCCTGCGCCGTATCACGAACCTCGGCATTGCCGAGTGGGACGTGTGGCGGCGCGACGGCGAGACGTCGATCACCACGATGAACCTGCGCAACGAACGATGCGTCGTGTTCGACATCGGCAGCCTCACCCGACCGGACGAGCGTGCCACGGTGGCACTGGCTCTGCTCGGCAGCCGGTGGGCCGGGCGCGCTGCACGCGAGCCGGTGCTGATCGCGATCGACGAGGCGCACAACATCTTGCCCGCCGCCACCGACGACTCGTTGCTGCAGGCGATCACAGATCTCGGCATCGTGATCGCCGGCGAAGGTCGCAAGTTCGGGCTGCACCTGTTCGTCGCCACGCAGCGACCGTCGAAGGTGCATCCCAACGTGGTGTCGCAGTGCGACAACCTCGTGCTGATGCGAATGAACGGCACCCGCGACATCGACGACCTCGTCACGATGTTCTCGCATGTGCCCGAGCCGATGATCCGTCAGGCGATCACCTTCGGTCTCGGCCAGGCACTGTTCGCGGGCCCCATCGCCCCGGTGCCGCTGCTGGCCCAGGTCGGCTCTCGCCTCAGTGCCGAGGGTGGCGGCGACCTGCCCACATCTTGGGCTATCTGAGATGAGCAGCCAGGGTTTACTATCTCCGAGGAGGCCACAGTGCCAGAGCGAATGAGTCCGGTCGGAGCGATCATGTGGGGCGTGGGGCGCGACACCAGCCTGCGCATGATCGTGAGCAACCTCATCCTGCTCGATCGGGTGCCCGCACGAGCCGATCTCGCCGATCGATTGACTGCTGCCGCGGCAACGCACCAGCGACTCCGCGAACGGCCCGACGCGCTGCCCGGCATTCGTACCAGGCCGGCATGGGTTGCAGAGGAGGCGTTCGACGCTGCTCGGCACATCCGCACGATGGCCGTACCCGTACCCGGCGACCGCCGCCAGGTGCTCGACCTGGTCACGCTGCTCGAGCCATCGCCGTTCGACCCCAGCATGTCGCCATGGGACGTGACGATCATCGAAGGCCTCGAAGGCGGCCGCGGTGCGCTGTACCTGCGGGCCCACCACTGCCTCACCGATGGTCTGCACGGTGTGTCGATCCTGCGCATGCTCGTCGACCGTGCCGCCAAGCCTGCTCCTCCGCCGGAACCCACTGAGGAGCCGGTCGTCGAGCCGCTCCTCGAGACCTACCCTTCGCTTGTCGACGATGGCGCTGTCATCGACCTGACACCTCGACGCAAACCCGGCACCGTCAGCGTCACGATCGACATTGCCGGTGCGATCCATCCGATCGCCAACGGTGTCACTGCGGCTGCCAACAGCGTTTCGAACGCTGCGAACAGTGTCTCTGCTGCCGCCAATGGTGTGACCTCGGCCTTGCGACTCGATCCCTTCGATACAGCCGTGCGCGGCGTGCAGCGTGGGTTGGACGTCGCCAACTCGGTGTCTCGTCAGGTCGTGGTCACGGGCGGCCGGCTCTCGCCGCTCTCGCCGTCGCATTCGATGAACACCCACTTCGAGACGTTCACCGTGCCGAACGCGCGGGCGACGGCCCGCAGCCTCGGCGGCAGCCGCAACGACCTGCTCGTCGCCGGCGCGGCGATGGGTCTCGGCCTCTACCACCAACGCCTCGGCATCACGTGCCCCGAACTTCGCCTGGCCTCACCTGCACGCTGGCGAAGTGGCAGCGGTGGCGGTGGTTCGGTCGTGCCGACGCGCGTCGAGATCCCGGCCTCCAATGGACACCCCGGTCCGTTGTTCGGAGTGATCGCGGAGCGATTGGCACGGTCTCGTCGCGAGCCCGCGCTGCACGCCACGGAGATGCTTGCGTCGGCCATCAGCTACCTCCCGACCCGCGTCCTGATGCCCGCGCTGCGGGCTCAGGCCAAGTCCGTCGACTTCGTGGCGACGTCGTTGCCGGGTGTGCGCACCGGCCAGCACATCTGTGGTGCAGAGATCGAGGAGAGCTTCCCGCTCGGCCCTCGCCTCGGGTCGCTCATGAACATCACCGCCTTCTGCGTCGACGATCGGCTCAGCATCGGAATGGGGCTGGATCCTGTCGCCATCTCCGAACCTGCCGTGTTGGTCGAATGCATGCTCGAGGCCTTCCAGAGTTTCGCGGAGTCACATGGCACGTGAACTGCGCCGCCCCGATGCCTCGACCCCGCGCCGGATCATCGGCTCGCTGCTCGACGACGCGAACGCGATCCTGCAAACCGTTGTCAACGAGGTCGCGCCCGTTGTCGTCAAGGCGGTCGACGTCGACGGTGTCGTCCAACAGATCGACGTGCAGGAGATCGTCGACAAGGTCGACATCCAGGCGATCATCGACAAGATCGACATCCAGTCGATCCTCGACAAGGTCGACCTCCAGGCACTGGTCGAGGGACTCGACATCAACGCGATCGTCGAACATGTCGACCTCGAGAAGGTCCTCGAACAGGTCGACCTGAACGTCGTCCTCGAACGGGTCGATCTCGACCGTGTCCTCGATCGCATCGACGTCAACAAGCTCGTTGTGCGACTCGATCCCAACGTGATGGTCTTCCTGCTCAACATGTTGCTGCCGCAACTCGACCTCAACGCCGTCGTCAGTCAACTCGACCTCAACCCGATCGTCGAGAAGATCGACATCAATGCGATCGTCGAGAAGGTCGACGTCGACGCGCTCGTCGAACGAACCGAGTTGGGCTCGATCGTCGCCCGCGCCGGCTCGGGCGTGGCGAGCGATGTGGTCGACTCGGTCCGCAGTGCCGGCGTCGGTCTCGACTCGTTCGTGCACCGTTGGGTGGATCGCATACTGCGACGCAAGGACACCTCGCTGCATCAGGGTCCGGCCAACCTGTTGAAGAACCTCGGACAGGAGACCCCGTGAGCCGGCGCATCGAGCCCGACCGCGACATCAGCCTGCAAGGTCATTACGCGGGCATCGTCACACGAGTCGCAGCGTTCGGGATCGACGTGGTCGTCGCGATGACGTTGTTCACGCTCGGCGGAGCCGTCGTCGAGTACGTGTTGTCGTCGGTGATCGGTCGGCACATCTCGCTGTCGAACGCTCCGATCCTGTCGGGCATCTTGCTGGTCCTCTGGCTGCTGATCTACTTCGCCTATCCGGTCGCGGTCGGCGGCAGGACCCTCGGCATGGCGTTCGTCGGCCTCGAAGTCGTATCGAAGGACGGTCGCCAGGCAAGCGGGAAGAGCGCCGTCCTGCGCACGATCTTCATGCCGCTCAGCATCATCTTCCTCGGTATCGGGATTCTGATGATCCTGGTCAATCGCGACCGGCGCGCGCTGCACGACCTGATTGCGGGCACCTCGGTCGTGTACTCGTGGAACGCGCGGGCCGCTCGGCTTCGCTTCCTCGCCAAGAGGTCGACCGAAGAGTTCTCTGCACCCGCGTAGTGCGTTTCGGCGGGCTGTCGCCTGGGTAGTCGCAAACCTCGTTGATCACGTCGAGGAGGTCGCCACATGGTCGAGATCGGATATGCGCTGTCGAGCGAGGAACACGGTCCGAAGGAACTGCTGCAGCACGCCCGTCTCGCTGAAGATGCAGGCATCGAGTCGGTGTGGATCTCGGATCACTTCCACCCGTGGCTCGACGACCAGGGGCAGAGCCCGTTCGTGTGGAGTGTCATCGGCGCGATCGCGGCGACCACGAAGCTCGCCGTCACGACGGCAGTGACCTGCCCGACGATGCGGATCCATCCGGCGATCATCGCTCAAGCCGCAGCGACCTCGTCGCTACTGCTCGACGGGCGTTTCGAGCTCGGCGTCGGGTCGGGAGAGAACCTCAACGAGCACATCCTCGGCGACAAGTGGCCACCGACCGAAGAACGTCTGGAGATGCTGGACGAGGCGATCGAGGTGATGCGACTGCTGTGGAAGGGCGAGGAGGCGTCGCATCGCGGCCAGTACTACACCGTCGAGGACGCTCGCATCTACAGCCTGCCCGAGACGCCGCCCAAAATCCTGATGAGCGCCTTCGGGCCGAAGTCGACTGAGCTTGCGGCGCGCATCGCGGACGGATACGTCACGACGCATCCCTCGAAGGAGTCTGTGCAGCAGTACCGCGACCAGGGAGGCCGCGGCACCATCGACGGCGCCATGAAGGTCTGCTGGGGAAAGGACCGCGACGAGTGCGCCAAGCTGGCCCATCGTCTGTGGCGGACGAGTGGTCTGTCGGGTCAGCTCGCCCAAGATCTGCGCACACCTGCGATCTTCGATCAGGCGGCCGAACTGGTCTCTGTCGAATCGATGGCCGACGACATGCCCTGCGGCCCCGACGTCGAGCCGATCGTGGCCGCAGCCAAGGAGTACGTCGACGCCGGATTCGACCGTGTGTACCTGACCCAGGTCGGGCCCGACCAGGAGGAGTTCTTTGCCTTCTTCACCAAGGAACTCGCGCCGGCGCTGAAGGATGTTGGTCTCACTCCCGGACGGTCGTGAGGCGCCTCATTTCAGTAATCGGACCGTCTTGCGCTCGCTGACCGACAGACGATTGGCCCGTTGGCTGACCGGGCGCTGCCAGCGCCGGCCAACGTGCCGTCGAGGTACGCCTCGACAACGGCTGGGTGCACGTAGCTGGTTCGGCACACGGACCGCGTGTTCCCGAGATGATCGGCAACCTGATCGATCGCCGCGTTCAGCACAGCAGCCGTTGGCTTCTCCTCATCCTGCGTTGCGACGAACAGAGCTTCTGCTGCGCGCACGGTCGCGTTCCAGGTACGGAACGTCTTCGCCGTCGTGCCCGCCCGGCCGTGCTCGCCGAGGTAGGTGTTGACGTCGTTGGAATCGACCGTGCGGATGCTGCCGTCGAGTGCGCGGTACTCGAACAGGCGCTGACCGGGCAGGTGCTGGCACGAACGAACGATCTTGGCGAGCCGCCGGTTGTCGACCTCCAGGTCGAAGTCGTGCGCCGACTTCCCGCGGAACTCGAAGTGGATCGTTCCGCCCCGAACGTGGACGTGGCGATTACGCAGTGTCGTCAGACCGAAGGAGCCGTTGCTGCGTGCGTACTCCGCGTTGCCGATCCGCAGGCTCGTGACATCCAGCAGCCGCACGACGGTCGCGACCACGCGGTCGTGGTTCAGCTCTCCCAGTCGCAGATCTCGATCGACGCGCCGGCGCAATGGACCGAGCGCTGCTGCGAACGGCACCAGGTCGGAAAACTTGTCGTTGGCCCGATCGTCCACGAAGGCGCTGTGATACCGGTACTGCTTGCGTCCTCGTGCGTCGCGTCCGGTTGCCTGCAGGTGACTGTTCGGATGCGCAGCGATCCACACATCGGCCCATGCCGGCGGGACAGCCAGCGCCTTGATGCGTTCGAGGTCGGCCGCCGACGCTGCGCGACCGGTGCGTTCGTTGATGTACGTGAATCGCTTGGTGCCGTGCCGGCGGATGCCCGGCTCCTGGTCCGACCCGAATCGAAGCTGCTTTGTCCTGTGGTGTCCGCTGTCCGCCGTTGTCATGGCGTGGTGCGTACCCAGTCGAGTTGCCGGGCAATCAACCACCGGCAGATTGCATTTGCACCGAACGTTCGGTACAGTTCTAGACGTGCCATCTCGCCTCGTCTCTGAAGATCAGCTGCTCGATCGGTTGACCGACGTGTTCCGGTCTGCCGGTTTCGACGGAGCGTCGCTCACCGACCTCGCCGCGGCCTCCGGTCTCCAGAGATCGAGCCTGTATCACCGATTTCCGGGTGGCAAGGAGCAGATGGCAACGGAAGTGATCGAGCACCTCGGCACGAAGGATGCGAGCAGCACGCCCGCCTCGTCGGACACGGATCTGCCGGTGAGGGCGCGTATCGAGGAGGTCGGCCGCGCGCTCACTGCCTTCTACGATGCGGGCGCCAAGAGCTGCCTGTTGGACACCATGTCTCTGGGCGACAGGGGTGAGGGCACCTCAGCCGCGCTCGCTGCGGCCGCGAACGGCTGGATCACCGAGCTCGAGGGATTTGCCGCGACCACTGGGGTGAAGCCGGCCCTCGTCAGGGCTCGGGCCCAGGACGCGATCTGCTCGATCGAGGGCGCGCTCGGTGTTGGCGAGGGTCACCGGCGATCGGCGCCCGTTCGCGCGAGCCATCGAGCGGCTCCCGGACGTGTTGTTGGGATCTGAAGCGAAGACGAAAAGACCAAGGAGAGGTGACACATGAGGAACTATCTGCAAGTAGCGATTGGGGAAGGCTCGACGAAGCACCAGCAGCGGCGAGGTTCGCGTGACGCCTACGACGAGATGTCCGGTGACCCGGCACCGTCCGGTCTCGGGCCCGACGAGATCGAGTACCTCTCCGGTCGGGACAGCATCTACGTCGCCTCCACGGGCGAGGACGGCTGGCCGTATGTCCAGCATCGCGGTGGACCGCAAGGTTTCATTCGCGTCGTCGATGCCACTCACATCGCCTGGGCTGAACGCAGCGGCAATCGCCAGTTCATCTCCGCGGGCAACATCGATCACGACGACCGCATCTCGATCATCGCCGTCGACTACCCCAACCGCCGGCGCCTGAAGTTGTACGGGCACGCTTCCTTCAATCCGTCTCCCACGGTCGAGGAGCTGGCCGCGCTCGGTTTCGACGGCCGAGCCGAGGGAGTGATGAACGTCGAGGTCGTCGCGTTCTCGTGGAACTGCCCGAAGTACATCACTCCCCGATTCACCGCGGACGAGGTGCGGTCCGTCATCGAGCCGATGCAACTGCGGATCGAAGAGCTCGAGCACCAGCTGGCCGCGCTCACCTCGCCCTGACTGGTGGGTTTGGCGCTTCCTCCTCAGCGTTTGACCAAGCATCCCCTCGCCAATGCCACCGTGGCAGTCGCGATCGTTAGCGTGACGAGATGGCCGAACGACCGAACATGCACCAGGTTCCGACGAGCGACGACAGCGGCTCGCAGGCGTCGGCGGGCGTCGCCGCACCGGAGCCGTCGCACGCCGAGCGGTGCCGTACGTTGGTCGCCTCGGCGACGCGGGGCGCGTTGTCGACGCTGGCTGCAGACCCGGCCGGTTACCCCTACGGATCGGTGGCCAGTTACGGCCTCGACGACCGCGGCAATCCGTTGTTCTTCGTCAGTCTCATGGCGGAGCACACGCAGAATGCGATTCGTGATCCTCGCGCCAGCCTGTTGGTGACGGAGCCTGTTCCCGACGGTGCCGATCCGTTGGCAAGCGGCCGGGCAACCTTGATCGGCCGGCTCGACCAGATCGGCGATGGGGCGGATCGCGACATGGCACGCGACCGATATCTATTGGCCAATCCCTCTGCCTCGTACTACATCGAATTCGGTGACTTCGTCTTCTACCGATTGACAGTGGAGAGCATCCGCTATGTCGGTGGCTATGGCCGAATGAGTTGGGTCGATGCCGCGGCATACGCAGTGGCCGAAGCCGACCCGCTTGCCGGATCGGCAGCCGGAATCATCGAGCACATGAACGCGGATCACGCTGACGCGCAGGTGCTCTATTGCCGCCACCTCGCCGGCTATCCGGACACCACCTCGGCATCGATGTCGGCCGTGGATCGGTATGGCTTCGACATGATCGCGATCACTCCGAACGGGCGCCACGCCGTTCGACTGGGCTTCCCCGATACGTGCACAAACCCAGACCAAGTCCGCAAGGCAATGGTCGCGATGATCGCCCTAGCACGTTCCAAATCGGCGTCCTAAGACCCCGGTATTAAGTCAAATCCCCCCGACACGACTTACATGACAATTTTGTGTACGTTGTGTTTCTCGGGCTCTTCATTTGGGAAATGCGCCTAGGCCACGGAACGGGTCTGGGGCACAACGCCGGTCGGGGACCGGTTGGAAGGAGAGTCCACCATGCGTGGCTTCAGAGTGGCAGTCATCACGGGGGTCGTCGGTCTCGCCGCCGGCGCCGCAGCGATCGCTATGGCATCGCCTGTTGCGAACGCTCCCGCGTCGCAAGTGTCAGCGCAGGATGCGTCGGCCCCGCTGACCGCACAGCAACAGAAGGCAGCCGATGCCTACGCGAAGTTGCCGGTGTCGTTCATCGAGAACCGCGGACAGACCGACGCACGCGTGGCCTACTACGCGCGTGGCAATGGCTACGGGTTCTACATGACACCGAGCGCGATCATGATGACGTTCGCCAAGGTTGGCGGCGGAGCGAAGAACGACGAGTCCGGCAAGGGCGTCGCCCTCGGTCTGCAGTTCATCGGTGGCAACCCCAACGTCGAGCCAATGGGCTCCGATCGCTTGGCCGGCGTGATCAACGACCTGCACGGCAGCGATTCAAGTCAGTGGCAGACACAGATCCCGCAGTTCCGCGACGTCGTGTATCCCAACCTGTGGCCGGGCATCGACCTGCAACTTCGCGAGCAGTCTGGTGTGCTGAAGTACGAGTTCCACGTGCAGCCGGGCGCATCGCCGTCCGACATCCAGCTCGCCTACGACGGAGCCGACAACCTCGGGCTCAGCTCGACCGGAGGTCTGCAGATCTCCACGCCAATCGGCATGCTCGAGGACTCGGTGCCGTTGTCGTACCAGACAATCGGTGGCGTGCAAGTGCCGGTGTCCAGCCACTACGAGCTCAACGATGACGACGGATTCTCGTTCGGCGTCGGCAGCTACCAGCGCGACCACGAACTGGTCATCGACCCGGGCGTGCAGTACGCCACCTTCCTCGGTGGCAACGCCGACGAGAAGCCCGCCAACATCGCCGTCGACGCCAGCGGCAACGCCTACATCGCGGGTACGACCCAGTCGACCGATTTCCCCACCACCGCCGGCGCTTTCGATCGCACCGGTGCGGCACAGAACTTCGCAGAAGCATTCGTCACCAAGCTCAACGCCGCAGGCAATGCTCTCGTGTACTCGACGTTCGTCGGCGGTAGCGACATGGAGTTCGGCCTCGCAATGACACTCGACGCGTCCAACAACGTCTACGTCGCCGGTCAGACCAAGTCGTCCAACTTCCCGACGACCAACGGCGCCTTCGATCGCAGTCTCAACATCCCGCCGAACTGCCCGCGGTGCGTCGTCGACAACACCGACAACTTCGTCTTCAAGCTCAACGCCGCCGGCTCGGCGTTGGTCTACTCGACCTACTTGGGCGGCACCGACTGGGAAGGCGCGCGTGGCATCGCCGTCGATCCCGGCGGCAACGCGTATGTCACTGGTGAGACCCTGTCGTCGGTCGATTTCCCGACGACGGCCGGCGCCTTCGATCGGACCAGCAATGGGGGGCAGGACATGTTCCTCACCAAGCTCAACCCCGCGGGTTCGGCGCTGGTCTACTCCACGTACATCGGCGGCTCGGGGAACGAGAACGGATCCCGCGTCGCCCTCGACAGCGCAAACAACGCATACGTCGTCGGCAACACCAGCTCCACCGATTTCCCGGTCACGGCGGGGGCATTCGACACCACGCCGAATGGCGGCTTCGACGGAACGGTGACGAAGGTCAACGCTGCCGGTTCGGCGCTCGTCTATGCCACGTACCTCGGTGGTAACGACTTCGACGGCGTCGCCGCGGTCGCGGTCGACAGCACAGGCAGCACATATGTCACGGGCGGCACACCGTCGGCGAACTTCCCCGTGACGCCGGGCGCGTACGACACGACGTTCAACGCCGGCGACGCCTACGTCACCAAGTTCAATCCGGCCGGCTCAGCGCTGGTGTACTCCACGTTCATCGGTGGCTCGGACTTCGACTCGATCGGCTCCATCGTCCTCGACCCGTCCAACAACGCATGGCTCGGCGGCGGCACGTCGTCGGCCGACTTCCCCGTGACAGCCGACGCCACCGACCCCACGTATAACGGAGGCGGCGACGGAACGGTCACGGAGTTGAACGCGGCCGGCTCGGCACTCCTCTTCTCGACGTTCATCGGAGGCTCGAAGTCGGACGGCACATCCGACCTCGCCCGCGGCCGGACCGACGGCGACATCTATCTCGCCGGCTCGACCTTCTCGCAGGACTTCCCGGTGACAGTCGGCGCGTTCGACCGAGTGTGGAACGGTGACCCGTCGATCTTCTGGGGCGACGCCTTCGTCGCACGGATCGACCTCCAAGCCACGAGCAACACACCAACCGCGCCACCGGCGGTGCCAGCAGCACCGACGCTGGTGTCGCCGGCCAATGCCTCGTCGCAACCACAGCCGATCACATTCGACTGGAGCGACACGACCAGCGCGACGTCGTACGAGATCCAGATCGACGACTCGAGCTCGTTCACCGCTCCGCTCGTTCGTGACCAGACGGTGACGGCGTCGGAGTACTCCACGACAAGCCTTCCGACCACGACTCACTTCTGGCGTGTTCGTGGCATCAACATCGCCGGTGTTGCCGGCTCGTTCTCGGCAACACGCAGCTTCACGCCGCAGGCCGCTCCCCCGACCGCTCAGTTGTCGACGCTCGACCTCAACCCGTCGACCGTTGCCGGTGGCACCCAGTCCGCCGGGACGGCCATCACGGATGTCGCCGCAACTGATGGCGGCACGGTGACGCTGTCCAGCAGCAACCCAGCCGTGGCCAGCGTTCCGGCCACTGCGACGATCGCTCCCAACGGTTTCACGGCGACGTTCGCGGTGACGACCTCACCGGTTGCGTCGAACACCTCGGTCACGATCACAGCAAGCTTCAACGGCTCGACACGAACCGCGATCCTGACGGTCACCGGCGGCACACAGGCCGGACCGAGCTTGCAGAGCGTGACGATGAGCCCGTCCAGTGTGACGGGAGGCGACCCGACGTCCGGATTCGTCTCGCTCTCCGGAGCTGCACCAGCCGGTGGAGCGCTCGTGTCGCTGTCCAGCAGCAACCCTGCTGTCGTCAGCGTCCCTTCCAGCGTCACGGTTGGTTCCGGTTCGACGGCATGGGGCTTCAACGCCACGACCGCGGCCGTCAGCTCGACGACGTCGGTCACCATCACCGCGACCTACGACGGCGTCTCGCGCACCGCCACGATGTCGGTGACAGCCGCGCCGCCGCCTCCTCCCCCGCCATCCACCGTCACGGTGACTGTGACGGCAACAGGACGCAGTGGCGAACGCGTCACGTCCTCGCCCACGGGCATCAGCGTCTCGACCGGCAGCAGCGGATCGGCATCGTTCACCGCCGGCACCTCGGTGAGGCTGACCAGCACCCGTGACGGTGTCTGGTCCGGTGCGTGCTCGAGCAACGGACAGAAGACCAAGACCTGCACGTTCACCGCCAACGCGAACGCGTCGGTCAGCGTCAGCATCAACTGACCTTCCGCCAAACATCGCGGATTCACGCTACGCCAAGAAGCCGTCGCACTCCCCCGTCGACCACAGTCCGACGATGCCAACGGTGCCGCTGAGCAGGCGTCCGATGGCCGCATCGTCGAATGCCGCCGGACCGGCATCGACGATCACGCCGAGGTCGGCGACGAACTGATCCGACACGACCCGGTCGGCCTCCGAGAACCGCGGGAAGTCGGGTTGGGCCTGCAAGAGCAGGTCGTGGATCGCGACTGCGTCCTCGTACGTCGCCCCGGGAGCGTTCGGATCGTACGTCGGCACCGCGTCGGTGTTCATCAGGTCGCGGGTCAACGCTTCGGCGGTGATCACCTGTTGCTGCAACTTGGGATAGTCGACGATCGAGGCATCGTCGCCGACCGTGTGGTAGCAGGGCGGCGTCGCATCGGTGAAGAAGGCGGAGGGGATGCCGGCATTCACGAAGTTGGCGTGATCGCTACGACCTTGCCCGAACAACAGGCTCAGCATCACGGTGTCGAGCGTCGACGCGGTGGTTGCCGCCTTGGCCGCGGCGACGCAGGTTGGGACCGCCGGTCTCCGCTCCGACAAGCACGGTGACGTTTCGCAGCGACGGCGAGATGTTGGTCGCCTGGATGTCGAAGTTCACGTACGCGACCGTCTGCGCCAGCGGGACGAGCGGGTTCGCAAGGTAGGCGGCCGAACCGAGCAGGCCGTCTTCCTCGGCATCCCACAATGCGATCACCACCGACCGCCGCGGAGCCTGCTCGTCGCCGGCGATCGATCGAGCCACGGCGAGCGCGGCGGCCACACCGCTGGCATTGTCGGTTGCGCCATTGCAGATGTTGTCGGCGGGCCCGCTGCCCTTGCAGTCGCTGCCGAGGTGGTCGTAGTGGGCGCCGACGATCACGTACTGATCGGCGAGGTCACTGCCGGGAATCACGCCGACAAGGTTGGTGCCGGCGTCGAACGTCTGCCGAAACGCGTCGGGGCCGGTCGCGCCCGGCAACCAACGGTTGAGCGAACTCGGCAAGCTGCGTGATCAGGAAGTCCTGAGCCGCGACAGAGCCGGGCGTGCCGTTGTCGCGGCCTGCCAGATCATCGGACGCCAATGTCTCGATGACCGCGCGATTGGCGGCGACGACAGCATCGTCGGCCGACGGGGCGACCGTCGTCGTCACTGCCGTCGTCGGGGCAACGGTCGTGGCCACCGTCGTCTCGGGCGCCTGGGTGGCGGCAGTGGTCGTGGCGACCGCAGATGTCGATGGCGGAAGTGTCGATGCAGCGTCGTTGTCGGACGAATTGCAGCCCGCCGCAACAGCAAGTACGACGACCAACCCGATGCAAAGGGCCCGCCTCGATTGCCGCATGGGAGTCGACACTAACCAGGTGCGCGGCGAGTTAGCGTCGCGAGCATGCCGCCGAAACACCTCGTGTCCGCGGCGCTCGCCGTGGTGCTACTGGCGGTCGGCACTGGGTGCGGTAGCCATACTCCGCAAGCATCGCCCACCACCGTTACCGTCGAGACAGCGGTGCCCTCGACCAGTGGATGCGCGCGCATCCGCAATCGGTCGCGACGCAAGACGGCGATGTCGGAGAGGTGAACAGCTTGGAGGACATCGGACGATCCGACGGTGCAGTGCTGGTCGTCGACGTGGCGGCCGGCAAGCCGAGAGTCGCCCTCAACGAGGATCCTTCCAGCGGCGAACCGTTCCCCCACGTCTTCACCCGCTATCTCGTGACGGTCGAGCAACTTGTCGTCTGGCCCGATTCCGTTCCCACGCCCGCGGTCGGCGAGGAGATGGTGCTCGACGTCCAGGGGGGAACGATGGGCTGCTTCACACTCGTCGTCATGCCGGATCCCGCGACGCTCGATCCTGGTGGTCGGTACCTCGTCGCCGCGGGAGCGATCCCCGGTAGCCAACTCGTGCTGTGGGACGACCGGTACGCGATGAAGGTCGTCGACGGGCTCATCACGGATCCAGGCCCGATCGCAAGCCTGCCGCAGCCGATGCAGGCACTCGTCGGCCAGCCGACGTCCGCGCTGCCATCGCCTTCCGTGGTGCACTCCGCGACGCAGACCTAGGACGGACCTGTCACTGAGCTTGGGTGATGTTGACCATCCAGGCGACGCCGAACTTGTCGATGCACATGCCGAACTCGTCGCCCCACATCTGCTTCTCGAGCGGAACCGTCACGGTGCCACCGTCCGCGAGCTTCGAGTCAGTAGCCGCGCAGGTCGTCGGCGTCGTCGCCGCTGAGGCTGACCGACATGTTGTCGCCGTGGTTCAGTTCCATCCCTGGCGGAGTGTCGGCGCCCATGATCGTGAAGCCGTTGTCGGTCTCCAGCATGCCGTGCATGATCTTGTCGGCCTCCGGCGCAGTCTTGTCGCCGTACTCACCGAACGTGTGCAGCACGAGCGTGCCACCGAACACGCCTTCGTAGAACTCCATCGCCTCTCGGGCGTTGTCGCGGAAACTGATGTAGGGATTGAGTCGAGAAGCCATGGGGTTCTCCTGTCGTGAGTGTTCCAACTTATGGTAAGTAGCCGTTGACGTCGACGACAAGGTTCGTGGGCTCGGAGTTGAAGAGGCAGACGGTGCCGTCGGCGGCGAGTTTGACGATTGTTGCATTTGCAACAGTTGTGCCTGCGGAGAAGTTGAGGTTCGACGCCAGCGGTGTCGCGATTCCGCACGGATAGACGGTGACGAAGCCTTCGGCCGTGGCATCGGTCGCAGTGATGTTGAGCACCGCCGCCGTCGCGCCCGCGGGCACCCCGCCGCGATTGCTGACCTGCAACGTCGTGATCGTTCCGGTGGGGCGCGTACCTCCACCGTTGAAGAGCCCGTCGATCGTGCTGGCACCGGCACGGGTCTCCAACAGGCGTGCGGGCACCAGCGGCGCGTACGTCGTGGGCCCCGACAGGTATCCGACGACATCGGCAATCACCTGCAATGGTGACTGCGTGAAGATGCACACGCTGCCGGCAGTGCCGATCTTCGACACGACTTCGTTGGCCACCGTGGCACCGGGCCCGACGTTGATGTTCGAGGCCAATGGCGGCTCTTCACCACACGGGTACACGGTGACGTAGCCGGCAGCAGACGCTTCTGTCACAGTGATGTTCAGCGCCACAGCAGGAATGTTGAGTGGGATCCCGAGACGGCCGGCGATCGGCAACACCGTGATCGATCCCGCGCCGCGGACGCCCTCACCCTGCGCCAATCCGTCGTCGGTGGCGTGTCCAGGGCGGGTATCGAGCACGCGTGCAGGAGTGATCGAAGCGAGACTCGATTCGAGCGGGAAGTAGCCGCCGACATCGACGACGAGATTCGTCGTCACGCTGACGAAGATGCACACCTTGCCGTCGGTTCCCAGCTTGCTGATGACCGCGTTCGGCACGGTCGCTCCGGCCGTGTAGTTGAGGCTCGACGTGGTCGGTTGCGGAACACCGCACGGGAAGACCGTCGCGAACCCGGGACCCGTGCTGTCCTTGGTGGTGACATTCAGGGCCACCGCACCGGCTCCGAGCGGAACGCCACCTCGGTTTGCGACGGTGAGCTCCAGCGTCGATCCGCCGGCCTGCACGCCGGTCCCCTGGAACAGTCCGTCGACGGTCGTCTGTCCTGTTCGTGTGTCGGCAAGGCGAGCTGGTGCCAGCGCGATGAAGTCGGAAGCCGACGAGCCACGAGCGTAGGTGATCTTGCGTATCTGGCTCGATCCGTTGGTGACGTACACCAAGGCCTGCACCCCGCCGATCGACATGAAGTCCATGTCGACGATCGTCCCGGTTGTCGTTGCAAACGGCGTCGTGTAGTCGACCGTCCCGGCCGGCGTGCGAAGGAAGACCTTCCCGCAACCACCATCGCCGAACAGGTAGGAGTTGTCGTATTGCGGCGGCCACACGCCCTTCGGCACGAACGCGCCGGCGGTGATGAACGTGCAACCGATGCTGTGCGGGTAATCGGTCAATGGATCGGTGAAACCAGCCGGGGTCGGCGGGCACGCCGTCGTCGAACCCGTGTTGCAGAATCCCTCACGGTTGTTCCATCCGTAGTTGAGCCCCTTGCCACCGAGGTTCACCTCTTCCCACGTGGTCTCGCCCACGTCGTTGATGAAGAACTGCGAGTTGCCGGTGTTCGGATTGAAAGCAATGCGGAACGGGTTGCGCAGTCCCCAGTCGTAGATCTCGGTGCACTTGGCCGAAGTAGGCGTCGAAACACCAGCCGTCCTGCACGCCACGGCACCGGTCTGACCCACGAACGGATTGTCAGGAGGGACGCCACCCGTCAGCGTGATGCGCAGGATCTTGCCGTTCAGCAGGCTGAGGTCCTCGGCCGCGGTGTCTCCTGTGCCACGGGGATTGGTGCCACCGTCACCGATGGACACGTACAAGTACCCGTCCGCTCCGATGTGCAGATCACCACCATTGTGATTGCCTGCGGGGATGTTCATGTTGTCGAGGAGGATCAGTTCGGATGCGGCACTGATCGTGTTGCCAGTCATCGTGAAGCGCGAGACACGATTGACAGCGCCGCTCGGTGCTGCGCAGCCAGCCACTGCCACCCGTGTGTAGTACAGATACACGAATCCGTTGGTTGCGAAGTTCGGATCGATCGCCGCGCCGAGCAGACCTTCCTCCGAGTTCGTGCACACCGAAAGCGTGAGCGCGTCGGTCGCGGACAGCGTCCCGTCGGCGAGCAGGACGCGAACCGCGCCACCCTTCTCCAAGATCAATGCGCGGCCGTCGGGCATCGGCGTGATCGCGGTGGGCGACGCCAGCGGGTTGGTCGCAGATCCGGGCACCAACGTGTCGGTGAACCCGGCGGGCGCGGCATGTACGGGCGACACGGTCGCGTCGACTCCGACTGCGAACGAGGCCGCGGCGATGGCTACGGCGGCGAGAATTCGACGCATCTTGTGCAACTCCTTGTCACGGCCCCGAGGTCACCTTAGATCGCGAGGTCGCACGATCACGGCGCGGCTGCGGTGGCCCGGCTGGCCGCGATGATCGCGGCAACCGAGGCCTCGACATCGGCATCGTTCGTTGCAAAGTTACTGACCGAGATTCGCATGACGGCCTTGTCGCGCCACGTCGATCCTCCCAGCCAACACGTGCCGTCCTGTTGCACTCCGGCGATCACTGCGCGTGTTCTGGCGTCGTGATCTTCGGCGCGACCGGATGCGTCGAGGAAGCGCACGAGCACCTGGTTCAGGACCACTTCATTGAGGATCTCGACGCCGGGCTCGGCAGCGAGCAGTTCGGCAAAGCGTCGCGCGTGGGCACAGCACTGCTCGATGATCTCCTCGATCCCTTCCCTGCCGAGCGAGGCGAGCGCGGCGTACACGGGCACACCTCGTGCCCGCCGCGAGAACTCCGGGTTCCAGTCGACCGGGTCGCGATCGGTGCCGGGCGCGGCCTGCACGAGGTACGCCGCTGTCACCGTCATCGCCGCGCGATGCGACTGATGATGCCGGCAGATCACGATCCCGCAGTCGTACGGAACATTGAGCCACTTGTGGGCGTCGGTCGACCACGAGTCGGCTTGCTCCAAACCGGCCAGACGCGTCGAGGTGCGACTCGCCGCAGCCCACAACCCGATCGCCCCGTCGACATGCAGCCATGCGCCATGGGCATGGCTGATCGCCGCGAGCTCACCGATCGGGTCGATCGCGCCCGTGTTGACGTTCCCTGCTTGGCAACAGACGATCGTCGGCTGGTCGGGCTGCAGGGCCAGCACACGCTCGAGGTCTGCTGCGACCATCCCACCGTTGGCATCCACTGCCACTCGCTCGATCGAACGGGTGCCGAGACCGAGCAGTCGTGCAGCGCGGGGAACGGTCACGTGCACCTCCTCCCCCACGATGAGACGCACCGGCGGCGAGCCGGCCAACCCATCCGTCTCGACATCCCACCCGACGGCCGCGAGCACGTGGTGACGAGCCGCGGCCAGTGCCGTGGTGTTGGCCATCTGACCGCCCGTGACGAAGGCGAACGACGACTCGGGCGGCAGGCCGAGCAGATCGAGCATCCAGCGACCGGCGATCTCCTCGACCACCGACGTCGCCGGGCTGGGTGCGAACAGGCCGGTGTTCTGATCCCACGCGGTCACCAGCCAGTCCGCGGCGAGCGCGGCCGGCAGCGAACCGCCGATCACAAAGCCGAAGAATCGACCGGAATCCATGCCCATCAGCCCGCCCGCTTCGATCGCGTCAGCCATCCGATTCACGACGGCAACAGGGTCGGCTCGATGCTCGGGCGTCGGCCCGCCGAGCGATGCCCGCAGTTCAGCAGGCGTTGCGGTCGGCGTGACGGTCGCGTCGCTGAGACTGGCGCGGTATGCGATCCCTCGTTCGGCGATCGCGCGGAGGAAGTCGGAGTCGTCCATCGACGTCGACCGTAGCAACAGCGATCACGACCACGTCGCGCCTGCAGGCTCCTTGATGGTGGCGTTGATGCGGTTGAACATGTTGGTGGTCCCGATCATCAAGATGATCGCGGCGAGGCCCTTCTCGTCGAAGTGCTGCGTTGCTTCCTGCCACACTTCGTCGTTGACCGCATCGGCTCGATCGGCCAGTCGGGTCGCCGACTCCGTCAATGCGAGGGCGGCGCGCTCGGCATCGGTGAAGGCATCGCTGTCGCGCCACGCCGTCAGCTGGACCAATCGCTCCTCCGACTCGCCGGCCTTGCGGGCGCTCTGAACGCCGGCGCTGACACACGCGCTGCAGCCGTTGATCTGGCTGGCGCGCATGTGCACCAGTTCCAACGTGGTGGCCGGCACGCCGCCCTGATGCATCGCCTTGTAGAGGTACTGGATTCCGGTCATCGCGTCGCCGAGGACCATTGCCGGGTTCTTCATTCGTGCTTCCATGAGTACTGCTCCTTCGCAGATTTCGTTGTCATGGAGATGACGAATCTCGCCGCCCAAATGTGACCGCGTTGGTCTTTACGAGCGGGGCGTTGATTGACCCAGCGCCAAGGCGGTTTCTAGGTGACTGTGAGTGCGAACGTCGTTGCCCCGGCGAAACCGTCGGCAAACGAGAACGACACGTCGACGGTGTGCACGCCGGGGTTGAGGCCGTGAACGACCGCAGCGACCGTGATGCCGTAGAACATCGTGTCGAGCCCGGCGGCATCGAGGATCGCGCCGTCAGGGAATGTAAAGCTGTCCGACACCCGATACGTCGTCAACTTCTGCGGCTTTCCGTCGATGCTGACCGAAGCCTGCTGCAAGATTTGAGCCGGGTCGGCCCAGCCAGTCTCGCACTCGTCCTTCGCGCCACTGAGCGTCGGCTGCCAGCACGTGAAGCCGCCCGTAGTGACCACGATGCGCGCATCTTTGCTGACCGAGCACGCCGACTCTGTCGTTGCCGGGTCGGTCCCCGGCACCACCATGTACAGCGGGTCGTCCTTCGATGTGCCTCCGACGCAGCCGTCGTCGAACAACCACGGATCGGACTCCGTCATCCCGAGGAGCTGGCGTTGGTAGCCCTTGAGCAACGCCGTCGGCGAATGCTTCGAGCCCGAATTACCCGACCCTGAATGGCCTGATCCTGAATCGGCCACTGCTGCCGTTGGTGCCACTGCAACCGCCAATATTGCAGCAGCGATCCCCGCGATCGTTCGCCTCATCGTTCCCCCCATGATGTCCGCCCCCTTCGTGCGAGTGTATGTGCGCTGTCAATGACCGCAGAGTGGTCGGACGACCTCCGGTGGTGCGTCCTCGAATGGAGGCGTGCCGGCTGGAGACCTCAACATGTAGTGGCCCATCTCCCCACCTATCTCACCTTGCTGGCGAACTCACGTCGATGTTCCGGAGTCGATCGGGGTCGGCCAGAACGTCGATCGCGGCAACCTTGCCCTCCACGACCGTGAAGCCCATGATCGAGAACGGTTGACCGTCGACCATCACGACGACACCTGCTGCCCCGTTCACGACCGCCGGGCGAACGAGCGCGCCCGGCCGCGAGAACATGATCGCCCGCCTGGCAACTGCTTCGGCGCCGCGAACAACAGCCGAGGCCGTTGGCACAGCCATCCCGCCGTCGGATCGAAGCACGACGTCGGGGTCGAGCAGAGCGACCAACGCCTCGAAATCGCCACCGCGCGCAGCAGCGAAGAACGCATCGACCACCACCCGCTGGCGCGGCAGATCGGCTTCCGGCAACGTGGCCGTGCCCTGCACGCGGCGACGAGCGCGGCTGGCGAGTTGGCGCGTCGCCTCGGGAGAACGGTCGACGATCGGAGCGATCTCGTCGAACGGAAGCGCGAACATGTCGTGCAAAACGAACGCGAGCCGCTCGGCGGGCTCGAGCATCTCCAGCACCACGAGCATCGCCAATCCGACCGAGTCGGCGAGCATCGCCTGACCCTCAGGATCAGCCGACCGCTCCCTGCCGACGATCGGATCCGGCACGTGCGGATCGATCGGCTCCTCGCGTCTCGTTCGACGCGACCGCAGCATGTCGAGGCACACTCGGGAGACGACCGTCGTCAGCCAGCCGCCCATGTTGCGGACATCGGTCGTGTCGGCCCGGCTCAACCTGAGCCACGCCTCCTGCACTGCATCGTCGGCTTCTGCTGTCGAGCCGAGCATCCGATAGGCCACCGCGCCGAGGTGGGCGCGGTTCGCCTCGAACTGCTCGGCCAGAAGATCTTGATCACTCATCTCAGTACCACTGACGTATCGGCCCGAGCATGTGTGACGTTCATTGCGCCGGTGGAGCCACCCTGGCGATGAAGTCGTCCGGCTCGGCGAGGCTCAGGGTCAGCTCGCGAACCCGCAGCGGATAGCCGAGCGTGCGAGCGTGCACGCGTGGGTTCAGTGTGAGCCGTACGAGGCCTTCGTTCGAACCGTTGACGAGCCATCGGCCCTTCCATCCATGTGCACCCCAAGCCCATACCCGCTGGCCGACGACGTGGTCGGCCGCAACGATCGACGAGCGAGGCACAGTGCCGTCGAACGTCCATCCGCCGAGACCCATCTTCACGTGGACGGCGTCGTCGTCGACCCGAATGCTGGAATGGCGCGGCCCGGTCAACAGCACTGTCATCAGGATCCGCACCCAGCGGCTCCACGAGAACGAGAACTCAGCGGTCGGCACTCCTCCACAGGCTATTGCCCGACTACGGTCCAATTGTGCCCGCAAACAGTGATGGTGACTTCGAACCCAGCACCGACGAGCTCGTCGCCAACAACGCCCGCTACGTCGCCAACTACGAGGACCACGACCTGGCGATTCATCCCCGGCGGCAGCTGGCAGTGGTGGCGTGCATGGACAGCCGAATGGACATCTTCGAGATGCTCGGCCTCGCCCACGGCGATGCCCACATCATCCGCAACGCCGGTGGAGTGGTGACCGACGACGTCATCCGTTCGCTCGTCCTGTCGCAGCGGTTGCTCGGAACCCGTGAGATCATCCTGCTGCACCACACCGATTGCGGGATGCAACGGCTCACCGGCGACTCATTGAAGGACGAGATCGAGGACGAGATCGGCATCCGGCCGGGGTGGTCGACCGAGAGCTTCCGCGATCCGTACCAGAGTGTGAAGCAGTCGATCCGCCGCCTCCGGGTCAGCCCATTCATCCAACACAAGGAGCACATCCGCGGCTTCGTCTACCGCGTCGAGGACGGCCACCTCGACGAAGCTGTGCCCTGACGATCCGAGGGAATCAGAAGCCGGGGAACATGGCGCGGAGCCGGTCGAGCACCGCACCCTCCTCGATGCCGGCCGGCGTGTGGTCGGGATCGAGTCGACCGTAGACGAGGCGGATGAAGGCCTCTGCCGGCATCTCGATTGCTGCCGGCTGCGACTCGTCGGCAGTCTCCAACGACAATCGCTCGCCAACCTTCAGCGACAGCGCGCGCGACGGATCAGTGGTCTTGATCACGATCTCGCCGCCGTTGCCATCGCTCTTGCCTGCCCACCCGATGATCATCGCCAGGTTGTCGATCACGACATCGACAGCGTCGTTCGGCAGCGTCTTGGACGGATCCACCGCGACGTCGATGTCCCAGGTGTGGAGGACGTGCTCGTTGAGTCGGAGACCGATGGTGTTCGCCAGATCGAGTTCGAACGGCCCGAGTGAAAACTTGAACGCGGCACGCTCCTCGTCTGTCAGAGCCTCCAAACGATCGAGGAGGGCGCGGTCGGCGACGATCACCTCAGTGGCGCGGTCTGCAGACGACTTGGCGTTCCACTCGTCCCACACCGACTGGTTGAAACCGTCCTCGACAGCCTCGCCCGACACCGCCGCATTGACCCCGCGACGCATGATGACGCCACCGGAACCGATGTGCGACAACACGTCCGAGATGGTCCACTTCTTCGGATAGGACTGGCTGTCGAGCTGTTCGGGGCTCAGCGCCTGCGTCAACGTGGCAAGGCGGGAAGCGGAGGCGTCGAGGGCGCCGAGTCGATCTGTCGCAGCGGTCATTCGGGCAATCTAGTGGCGACCTGCTGTGATTAGTCTGAGCCGACAACCACGAATCGAGGAGGCGCCATGCCGGCAAAGGGAACAGCTGAATGGAAAGGCGATCTGCCCACAGGCGCCGGGACATTCACCGCAGGTGACACCATCAGTGGCGGGTTCACGTTCAAGTCGCGTTTCGAGGACGGTCCGGGTTCGAACCCGGAGCAGCTGATCGCCGCGGCACACGCATCCTGCTTCACGATGGCTCTGTCGAACATGCTGGCCCAGGCCGGTCACCCGGTCGACTCGGTGCAAACGGAAGCCACCGTCTCGATTCGTCAGATCGACGGCAAGCCGACCATCGCCAAGATCGACCTCGTGACGGTCGGCCACGTGCCGGGCATCGACGAGGCCACGTTCAAGGAGCACGCCGCGGCAGCCAAGGCCGGATGCATCGTCAGTCGTGCCCTCGCCGGCGTTCCCGAGATCACACTCGAGGCAACGCTCGCCGGCTGAGGCGCCGACATCGACATGGAGAGCACGAGGCTCGTCGATCTCAGCCATGTGATCACCGAGGGGCTGTCGACGTATCCGGGTCTGCCCGCGCCGCACGTGTTCGAGCACCTCGACCGCACGGCCGCCGAAGCCTTCTACGGCGAAGGCGTCACGTTCACGATCGGGATGATCACCATCTGCTCGAACACGGGCACATACATCGACATGCCGTACCACCGCTTTGCCGATGGGCACGACCTGACGGGTCTGCCGCTCGAACGAGTCGCCGATGTCGCCGGCGTGTGCATCGACTGCCGAGGAATCGACAGCATCGGCCCCGACAGCATCGCCGGGCTCGAGTTGCAGGGACGCGCAGTGCTGTTTCGCACCGACCACAGCAGGCACTTCGCGACACCCGAGTACTTCGAGCACCATCCGCACCTGGCTGCCGCGACCGCTGAGGCCTTGGTTGCCGCAAGGGTGGCCTGCGTCGGCATCGACTCGCTCAACATCGATGCCACCGAGGGCCCGGAGGGCGCCGGCCGACCGGTGCACACGACGCTGCTGGGCAACGACATCCCGATCATCGAGCACCTCACCGGTCTCGACGCGCTCCCACGCGACGGCTTCCGGTTCACCGCTGTCCCGCCGAAGATCGAAGGCCTCGGCACCTTCACGGTCCGTGCCTTCGCGATCATCTGACTTGTGCCGCAGGAATTTTCGGGACGGGTGGAATAAAGAAAGGAATTGCTTGCTTTAATGGTCTGTGAAACGCCACCGCCGGCGCGGCGACGTGGAGAGGATCACCATGCAAGCAGCATTGATCACCGGGGGCTCGAAGGGATTGGGCCTGGCACTGGCGAGGAATCTGGCCGCGGACGGTTGGAACGTCGTCATCGACGGCCGCGATGCCGCCGTGCTCGCCGAGGCGGTTGCCGAGTTGCAGGCCGAAGGCGCAAGGACAGGTCGTCCGTGGCATTGCCGGCGACGTCGCCGACCCCGCACACCGCGCAGCACTGGTCGACGCCGTGACCGAGTTGGGCCGACTCGACCTGCTCGTCAACAACGCCAGCACCCTGGGACCATCGCCGCAACCTCGACTGGCCGACTACCCGCTCGCCGAGTACGAGCGGGTGCTGGCCGTCAACCTCGTCGCCCCATTGGCGTTGCTGCAGGCGACGCTGCCACTGCTGCGTTCGTCCAACGGCACCATCGTCAACGTCACGTCGGACGCCGGGGTCGAGGGCTACGACGGTTGGGGAGGATACGGATCGTCGAAGGCCGGTCTCGAGCAGTTGTCGAACGTGCTCGCTGCGGAGGAAGCCGACGTACGCGTCTACTGGTTCGACCCCGGCGACATGCGCACCGAGATGCATCAGGCGGCGTTCCCCGGCGAAGACATCAGCGATCGACCGCCGCCCGAGACCGTCGTGCCGTCGTTGCGCCGCCTGATCGACGATGCTCGACCCAGCGGCAGATATCGCGCCTCCGAGTTGGAGGTCGAGACATGAGTGCGGCAGTGGTCGGTCGACTCTCGTTCGAACTGCCGTCGCATCTCGAGGCCGCCGAGCCCGCGGAGGCGCGGGGCCTCGCTCGAGATTCGGTACGAATGATGGTCGCCGAACGATCGAGCGGATGCCTGACGCACACGACCTTCGCCACGCTGCCCGCCTTCCTCGAGGCCGGCGATCTCGTCGTCATCAACACGTCGGCCGTGGTTCCGGCGGCCGTGCCTGGCACGACGGAGGACGGGACTGCGTTGATGATCCACCTCTCGACACGACTCGACGACGGGCGCTGGGTCGTCGAGCTGCGACGCATCGACGGCCACACGACGCGTCGATGGGAAGGTCGAGACACCACGACGTGTACGGGTCGGTCCCGACGCGACGATCTCACTGGAGTCGCCGTACCTCGACAGCACACGATTGTGGGTCGCCCGACTGGATCTACCGCAGGCGGTGTTCGCCTGGCTGGCGGTGCACGGGCAGCCGATCCGTTACGGGTACGTCGAGCGACCGTGGCCGATCGACACCTATCAGAACGTCTACGCGATGGAGCCCGGCAGTGCCGAGATGCCGAGTGCCGGCCGGCCATTCACCCCCGAGGTCATCACCCGCCTCGTCGCCAAAGGGGTCGGCGTGTCGCCGCTGGTGCTCCACACCGGCGTCGCGTCACTGGAGGCCGACGGAGCTCCCCTATCCGGAGCGCGTGCGGGTACCGAGCAGCACGGCCAGCCGGGTCAACGACACCCATCGAAACGGCGGTCGCGGTGATCGCCATCGGCACGACGGTCGTGCGTGGGCTCGAAGCAGCGGGAGGCCACGACGGCATCGTCCGACCGCTCGACGGATGGACCGACCTGGTGATCACCCCCGAGCGCGGGGTGCGGGTCGTCGACGGGCTGCTGACCGGATGGCACGAGCCCGAGGCCTCGCATCTGTTGATGTTGGAAGCCGTTGCCGGTCGCGAACTGCTGGAGCAGTCGTATGCCGCAAGCCTCGACGAGGGTTACCTGTGGCACGAGTTCGGCGACACCCACCTGATCCTGCCGTAGACGCTCTGGACTGCATTTCTCTGCCACTGGGACCACCGTCACCGTCGTGGAGACGGTCACGACGGGACCACTCCTGAGGTTGCGAGGGTGAGAGCACGCGCCCGCTGACGGCATGTACGACCTGGCACGAAGGTCGAGCCAGTCGCGCGTCGCGGGTCAGCCGCAGGAATCGACGCTCGAGAAACGATTCACCGCCGCTGTCGAGAAGAATCGCCCGCAACAGCGCGACGCCTGGCCGTCCGTGTGCCAACTCGGTCATCGCGCCGCAGACGTGAGCCTCACCCCGTCGACGGTCAGAAGATCCGCCGTGCTCCATCGCCTCGTGGTGTGCAACTGAACGGTCGGGTTCAACGACTTGCGGATGCGGGGCACGACGAATTCGACTTTGTCTTCGGTAAACCCGTCGAACCTCCACCACTGTCCGGCCGTCCGTCCGAACAATGCCGCATCCCGTCCCAGCGACGACGCCGCGGCTCGAACGCGCAGCTCCCACGTCACAGGCGTCGCATGGTGCCTGAACACGCGGTCCGCAACCGGTACCCAGACGCCGTTGTCGACACGATCACACCACTGCTGCGAGCTCAGCCCGCAGGCGATCACGTCATGGCGGCAGATCAGATTGTGCTGTTTGTTGGCGACGTCGATGAGTCGGTGATCACTGTTCACCACACAAAGAACGACACCCGAATCTGCAAAGCGGAGACTCGGACTGCATTCTGGGCCACTGGGACCATCGTGACCGTCGTGCAGACGGTCACGACGGGACCACTGCGACGTTTGCAGCGCGGATTCAGCCGAAGATGGCGTAGGTGCCTGCGGCGTCGACCGCGTTGTGGATCGGCATGATCAACTCGCCGAATCGAGCGGCGCCGTCCTCGCCGATCGGGTTCCAGATGGGGGCGCACAGCCGGTCGGTGTCTGCTTCGACGCCGTCGCGGGCGGCGATGCCCTCGGGCGTCATCGTGCCATCGGCGGTCATCCAGCCGCGCTGCCGCAGGCTGTCGACCGCGGCGTCCCACTCCGTCTCGTTCCATCGCCTCGTCGCCTGGGCGAGACGCAACGGGAAGCGGCCGGTACCGACCTGCAGCGCCAGGCACTCGCACGGCGCGAGCTCGTTCGTGACGAGCAGGGCGATGTGCACGTCGCCGCGCCACTCGCGCACCACGGTCAGCTGCTGCCACAACGCGACGAGCGGATCGTCGGGCAGCGCAACCGCGGCGTTGGCGGCTGCTAGCGGCTTGCCCGCCAGGTCGAGTGCGTCGACGACCGGGTCGATCAACGCTCGCGCTTCGGCAATCTGATCGGCCGACATGTCGACACCGACCCGCTCCAGGGCACGACCGACCACGCGGAACCGCGCCGCTTGCAACGACTCCGGTGACGCCGTCTGCCACACGCCAGGCATCGAGGTGGTCACCGCCCGCGGGCTGAAGTTGTAGAAGGTGGCGATGATGACCTCGTCGGGCACCGGACCCATCGGCGCCGAGCGCGATCCGAAGTAACCACCCGCTCCATTCACGCCCAGCGCGCCGTATTCCTCCCCGGCCTCTGGCACGAAGTACACCAGCCGGTGCACCAGGTTGATGGTCATGTGTACGTCGTGGACGGCCGAGCTGCTCATGTCGCGGGACTGTAGTTGCCGCGCTGTTCAGCAGTGCGATGAGAGAGATGAGCCGCCTCGGCCCGCACACCTCTCACATCGCCCAGACGACTACTGTGTGCGCCTCGTGGGGTGCTGCACATATCGCTCTGGCGCAGAAAGGCGCGCACCAGGCCAGTGAGTCGCGTCGATCCGCTCGTGCGCAGGTCGCTGGGCTTCTTCCGCCGAGGACCCGCGTGGTCACTTGCGATCGCGCTCGCTGTCGCGGCGTTTGCATTGGCGCGCGCCACGGCACCACTCGTCACCGATGCGTCGGCAGACCGCTCGTTCGCAGCCGAAGTCGAGACCGCGGCAAGCTCTGCGGCGGCCGGCCAAGGGTTGGACGCTCGGGCCTACACCACCGGGCTCGCCGACCTGCCCGCCGAGCAGGCAGTGTCGAAGCTGCTCGATGATCTCCCGGTCTACACGTCGCCGCTCGTGTCCGTGTCACCGTTGCTGCCGTACAGCGGGCACGACCATCCGACCCCTGTGATTCGCACGGAGGACGGGAAAGAGGCAACTGCCGTCGTGTTCTCGATCGGCGACTCGAGCACGTCCCTGCAGCCGACGTCGACGACGCTCGCCGCCGATCCAGCGGCCGGCATCTGGGTGCCCGACACGCTTGCAGACAGTCTGGGGATCGCTCCGGGCGACAAGGTGTTGCTCGGCTTCAACTACCCCAGCTTCGTGGTCAGACCGGAGAAGATGGTCGACGCGCCGACGACGATCGCGGGCGTCTACGTGACAGCCGACGGCCTTCCCGTGTCGGAGACGTTCGACTGGCGGGCAACGCCGGGACCACTGCCGACCGATCCATCGGGAGGGCCAGGCACCGCACCACTACTGCTCGCCGATACGGGCACCGCGATGTCGCTGATCGCGGCGATGGACGACTCGACGTTCGTGAAGTGGGACCTCCCCTGGGCGGGGCCTGTCTCGATCGAGCAGGGCCGCGATGCGTCCGTCGCCCTGAAGGCAACCGCCGACGAGCTGCTGAACACCGAATCGCTCGTGGGTCGGCAAGTGTCGGACGCGCACGCCCAACGTGTGGTGCTGTCGAGCGGAGTGCGCACGTTCGTCCAACGGTCCGAACAGGCCGCCGCCACCCTCCACCCGGTGCTCGTCTCGATCGCTCTCACTGCCCAAGTCATGAGCCTGTTGGTCATTGCGATCTGCATCTGGATGCTCACACGAGCGAGGCGGCGAGAGCACGCGCTGTCGTTGTCGATGGGCTCGAACCCGGCGCGGCTGGGTGCCCTTGCGGCGCTCGAGCAGCTGATCCCGATCGCCGTCGGCATCGGTGTGGCGTACGTCGTCGTGCGTTGGTACCCCGGCCTCGTCGCCGGTGAGGGCGCGATCGACCACGAGACACTCCGACAGGCGACACGCCCGGTGCTGTGGGCGTTCCCGATCGCGATCGCCGCGGTGGCCGTCGCCGGGTTCGCCGCGGTGTGGCCGATGGATGCAGCGTCGGAGGGTCGCGCCAAGAGGGTCGCCGGCGCGCTTCGTGCCGAGACCATCGTGGTGGTTGCCGCTGTTGCCACCGGTGCTCAACTCGTCACCCAGAAGGGCTCGATACTGAACAGCGGCACCTCGCTGCTGTTCCCACTCCTGGCGGTACTGGCAGGATCCATGGTCGTCGTGCGCGGTACGGCGGCGATCGTCCGCTCGGTCAGCAGTCGGCGAAGCCGTCGCAAGGGCACGACGACGAGCACACGGCGACCGCGGTCGATGGCGTTGTGGCTCGCCCGCCGGCGCGTCTCGTACTCGCTCACCGAGCTGAGCGCCCTGGTGATCGTCGTCGCTTCCGGCGTCGGGTTGTTCGTGTACTGCGCGTCGATCTCCGCAGACGGACACCGCGGTGTTCGCGACAAGGCCGCCGCGATCGGCGGCGCTGCCGGCGACCGCGGCCATCGACTCGGTGCAGGACGTTCCTCACGGCGCCGATGGCTTTCCGACCGGTCTGCCTGCAGGATCGAGCGTCGTGTGGGCCCTCGGCGACGCGCAGATGGCACCGAACGTCGTCGCCGACATCCTGGCGGTCGATCCGGACACGTTTCCGGCCGCGGCGGCGTGGCGTCAGTCGTTCGCCGGTCGATCGCTCGACTCATTGCTCAGCGACGTCGCCGACTCGGATCCCTTCACGGCCGACGTCATCATCGCCGGCAACTACACCGACACGTTCCCCGACCACGGCACGATGCAACTCGAGCGCGGGTTGAACCCTGTCCAATATCGCGTCGTCGCCCGAATCGCCGCGGCCCCGTGGCAACGGGAGCGATCGTCCTTGGCGATCGTCGATGCACGGGCGCTCGCACCGATGTTGCCCGACGTGACCGGGGCGTTGCCGACGAAGGTCGACGCCGCCGAGCTCGACCGGATCTTCAGCACGTACGTGTGGTCGAACGGTGATCAGACGGACCTCGAAGCGAGCCTCGGACCCGCGCTGCGCACGTCGGACGTCCCCAACGTGCCGCAGGCCGAGCGGCTCCCGTCGTTCGTGTCCTTCACCCTGTCGTTGCCATACCTCCGGCTGGTGGGGACCGCGTTGCTGTTCGTGTCGCTCGCGTCGATCGTCGTGCTGGGCGCCCGGCGACGGACCGACCTCGCTCTCGAGCTGGCCATGACCGACAAGATGGGGATGAAGCGGCGGACGATGACGAGCGCCGTCGCCGGCGGAGCGGCATTGCTCGGAGTCATCGCGACCTTGATCGGCATCGTTCTGGCTCGTCTGCTGGTCGCGTTCATGATCCACCGCCTTGATCCGAGCCCATCCTTCGCACCGTCGTTCAGCGGTTCGCTGTCGCCGACGGCAACGATGGTGGCGGTGGTCGGTGTGATCGTGGTGTCGCTGTTGGCGGCATGGCTCGAACTGCACGGCGCTCGCCGGGCCCGAGTGGCGGAGGTCCTCCGTGGCGCCGAATGAGCTCGTGGCCGACTGCAACGGACTCGTGCAGATCTATCGCGTGGACAGTGGCGAAGTGCACGCGTTGCGCGGCATCGACGCGTCGTTCAGCGCGGGTTCGGTGACCGCGGTGGTCGGTCCCTCGGGAAGCGGGAAGAGCACGTTGCTGCGGTTGCTGTCACTGGCCGAGCGGCCGACCGCCGGCATCCTGACCATTGCAGGGACGGACGTGATGTCGGCTTCGGCGCACACCCTGCGACGTCTGCGACGCACGTCGGTCGCCGTGGTGCTGCAGCGACCCACTCACAACCTGTATCCGCACCTGTCGGTGACGGAGCACATCGAGCTCGGTGCACAGCGCCGCGGCGCCCCGCCCGAGGCGGTCGAGGCCGCCATCGAGGCCGTGTCGCTGACAGGCCGCCGCCGCAGCCGTCCGGGGCAACTGTCGGGTGGAGAGCAGCAACGGCTGGCGGTGGCGACAGCCACCATCGGAACTCCTGCGTTGGTGCTGGCGGACGAGCCGACCGCCGAGCTCGACACCGTCAATGGAGCTGCTGTCATCGAGCTCCTCAGGGCGAGTGCGGCCCGTGGTGCTGCGGTGGTCGTCAACACGCACGACGCCGCTGTCGCTGCCGCCGCCGATCGCGTCCTCGCGCTGCACCATGGCACGCTGCACAGCGAGCGGCTGCAGGGCGAGACCACGGTCGCGGTCATCGATGCCGTCGGCCGCGTGCAGCTTCCACCAGAGCTCCTCGCCGAGTTCCCGGGCCTTCGAGCGGAGATCCACTTCGAGGATGGCGCAGTCATCTTGCGTCCCACGTCGAGACGGAGTGGCGATGAATAGCGCGGCGATGAACAGCGCGGAGATGAACAGCGTGGTCGTCAGCGTCGTCGATGTCTCGCGCACGATCAGCTCGCACGACGCCGAGGTGGTGCTGCTGTCGCCTGTCAGCGCCGACCTGCGCGCCGGCACCCTGATCGCCGTCTCGGGACCATCGGGCTCGGGCAAGACGACGTTCTGCAACATCGTGATCGGCTGGGAGAAGAGCAACACCGGGTCGATCCAGTGGACCGACGACGAGGCCGAGAGCTGGGCGCGATTGGCCATCGCTCCGCAACGTCTCGCTCTGCTGCCGTCGCTCGACATCCGCGAGAACCTCTCCCTGCCGTTCTGGTCGTCGGGTCGCGATCTCCCCGAGTCCGACCTCGTCGATCTCGCCCGACGGCTCGAGATCGAGGCGCTGCTCGACCGCCGGCCGGCGGAGGTGTCGTTCGGCGAGCAGCAGCGAGCGGCGATCGCACGGGCTGTGCTCGGATCCCCGCGGCTTGCCGTGCTGGATGAGCCGACAGGCCATCAGGACGAGGCGCGTGCCGGACTCGTGATCGACGCGCTGCTCGCTGCTCGAGACAGGGGCACCTGTGTGTTGGTGGCCACCCACGACCCCGACATCATCGCCGCCGCCGACGAGATACTCCCGCTGCACGCGCCGTAGCGGACTGCTCGGTCAGCGCTTCCAACTGAACCGGCGCCCGGGACCGCCGACCATCGCCGACCCGTCCATCACCCGCAGGGCGACGGGCTCGAGTCGCAGGATTCCGAATCCGGGCGCCAGCGGCGACGTCCAACCGGGAACGATCGAAGGGTCGTAGCCGACGGGCGCGGGTGCGTCGACGAAGCGTGTCCAGCCCGCCTGGCGCTCCTCGTCCGACAGCTCCCAACGCGTGGTGCAGCTCGCGGTACAGGTGTCATGGTTCGGTCGCCAATAGGTGATCGACACCCGCGGCCGCGACTCGAGGTGCTTCGCCTTCAGCGACAGGGGTGACGTCGCGATCCACCCGGTGATCGTCGAGCCGTCCCACTCCCACACGGGATGCAGGATCCGTGTCGCAGGGTTGCCCGCAGTATCGGTGGTGGCGACGGTCGCCCACACGATCTGGTGAGCCATTTCGATGAATGCGGGTGCAACAGTTTCGAGCTCGTCCGACATGCCCAACATGATGTCACGTCTGGATCTGACAGTGTTTGGCCGACCCGGTCGCCGGGTACGGCACAGCTGGAGGTTTGCGCCATGAACATCATGCACGACGCAGCGATGCGGATCGAGAAGATCGAGGGCCTCGATGCAATCGGTGACGCGCTCGGAAACGCGGTGAAGAAGGTGGTCCCAGCGGGACCGTTGAAGGACCTGCTCAGCGGAACATGGCTCGGTCATCAACTGCATCCTCTGCTCACCGACATCCCGATCGGTTCGTTCACCGGCGCCACATTGCTCGACCTCGTCGGTGGGCGTCGCGCGCAACACGCCGCCAACCTGCTCGCAACCGTCGGCGTGCTCTCGGCCGTGCCGACCGCAGCTGCCGGTCTGGCCGACTGGTCCGACACGTATGGACCTCCTCGCAGGATCGGTGTCGTTCACGCCGCGGCGAACCTCGTCGGCATCGGGTTCTATGCCGCGTCGATCGGGGCCCGTCGGCGTGGCAGCCGTTTCTCGGCAACCGCACTCGGTCTCATGGGAATGGGCACCATGACGGTCGGTGGGTACCTCGGTGGTCACCTCACCTTCGTCCGCGGCGTCGGTGTCAACCACACGTTCATGGAAGATCCGGCGCCGGAGTGGAAGACGGTGATCTCCGAGGACGAGTTGGAGGACGGCAAGCCGTCGCTCGTCGATCTCGACGGTGTGCCGACGCTGCTGTATCGGTCGGGCCCGACCACCTACGCGCTGCGCAATCGATGCACACACGCCGGCGGTCCCCTGAACGAGGGCGAGTTCGATGCTGCAGCGAAGGGTGGTGCATGCGTGACATGTCCATGGCACCAGAGCGTCTTCCGTCTGAAGGACGGGGCCGTCATGCACGGTCCGGCTGCTGTCCCCGAGCCGACGTTCGACGTGCGGGTGACCGACGACAAGGTCGAGGTTCGGCCGCGGTGACCCGATCTGCCAAATATGTCACTAGGTCGAAGCGCGAATTTTCCGACATGCTGGGGGCATGACTGACCGCAGCTCCGTGGTTCACGAGCAACAGATGAGTGGCGTCTCGATCGTCGGGCTGACGAAGACCTTCCGATCTCCGGCGGGACCCGTGCAGGCAGTACGTGCGATCGACATCGACATCGCCCCCGGAGAGACGGTGGCGTTGCTCGGGCCCAATGGTGCCGGCAAGTCGACGACAATCGACATGGTCCTCGGGCTTCTCAAGCCCGACGCAGGAGATGTACGCGTGTTCGGCATGACCCCCGCCGACGCGATTGCCAAGGGTGCGATCGGCGGCGATGCTGCAAACGGGCGCCGTACTGAGCGACCTCCTCGTGCGCGAGCTGATCGACATGATGGGGTCGCTCTACCCGAATCCACTGAGCGTCGACGAGACCCTCGATCTCGCCCGCATCCGCGACATTGCCGAGCGAAAGACCAACAAGCTCTCAGGTGGCCAGACGCAACGCGTTCGCTTTGCCGTCGCCATGGTCAGCGATCCGGATCTCCTCGTGCTCGACGAACCGACCGTCTCGATGGACGTCGAATCGCGTCACCTCTTCTGGGAGACCCTGCGAGAGTTCACCGGCCGCGGCAAGACCGTGCTGTTCGCGACGCACTATCTCGAGGAGGCAGATGCAAACGCCGGCCGCATCGTTCTCATGGCTCGAGGAAAGGTGGTCGCCGACGGAGCGGCCACGGAGATCAAAGCGGTCGCCGGCGGACGCATCGTTCGCGCCACGCTGCCAGGGGTCGACCTCGACGCGCTGCGCGTGCTCGATGGCGTTCGCGATGCGGACCTACGCGGCGACGCGATCATCCTCAACTGTTCCGACTCCGATCGCACCGTCCGCGAGCTCCTCCGGCTCTTTCCCCAGATCCGCGATCTGGAGATCACCGGCGCCGGCTTGGAGGCCGCGTTCCTTCAACTCACGGTCGACCCCGACAGTGAACCTGCCGGCGAGCCGGCGATCGAAGGGAGCACGACATGAACGCCGTGTACACCAGGTACGAGATCCTCCGACTGGTCCGCAACAAGCGGGCGTTCATCTTCTCGCTGATCTTCCCGATGCTGCTGTTCGTGATGATCGCCGGATCGAACAAGGATCAGACCCTCGACGTCGGGGGCGTCACCATCACGTTCCCGGCCTACTACATGGTCAGCATCGCGGGCTACGGCGCGATGATCGCGGCGATCTCTGCCGGCGCTCGAATCTCGACCGAGCGAGGGACGGGATGGAATCGCCAGTTGCGCATCACTCCCCTGTCGGTCAGGGACTACTTCACGACCAAGGTCATCACCGCGTATTCGGTATCGCTGGCCAGCATCGCCTTGCTCTTCGCGATGGGAATCGCCTACGGCGTGCGCATCTCACCATTCAGTCGCTGGGTGGGGATGACGGCGCTGCTGATCATCGGGCTGATGCCATTCGTCGCCATGGGAATCGCCTTCGGACACCTGCTCACCACCGACGCGATGGGGCCGGTAGCAGGTGTGAGCTCGGCATTGTTCGGCTTCCTCGGAGGCCAGTGGTTCCCGCTGCCCGATCATGGCGCGCTGCACGTCATCGGCCAGTGTGTCCCTTCGTACTGGCTCACCGCTGCGGGCCGTATCGGCATCGGAGCTCCTGCGTGGGGACTGTTGGGATGGACCGTTGTCCTCGTCTGGTCGGTCGCGATGACGCTGCTCGCCGCGTGGGCATATCGCCGCGACACCCAGAAGGTCTGACGCTACGGGGCGTTGGTCGGCGGGTCGGCCGGCGGGTCGTCGCGCAGTGATCGTCCGACCGACTCGAGATCGTGCTCGTCGTGGTGCTGGCGGATGTAGAGCTGCAGTTCGCCGACTCGCCGCACGATCTCGGGGTCCTGAATCAACGGTCGCGGTCCCATGGCGCGACCGGCCAGATCGATGATCGCCGTGGCGGCGCGCTCCACGGTGTGGCGCAACATCAGCGCACGTTGCATCGCCGCCGTGACATCGCAGGGATCCGAGTCGATCTCGCGGCCGGCGACATCGAGCACCGCCAGCAGCTGCCACCGAAGGCCGGCGAGCGCACCCAACTGAGCGTCGCGATGCGGGTCGGGCTCTTTGCGTATGCCGCACTCGATCGTCTGATCGACGAGGCCGATGGCTCCGCCCGCCCAGCACGCCGCCGGCCCGCAGGCCCCGTGCCAGAAGCCGACGCGATCGAGATACCAGCCGGGCGCTCCGACGACGTCGTCCGCGGCAACCTCGAGGTCGTCGAAGGTTGCCACTGCGGTCAGCGTCTCTGCGAACGCCGGCGTCCTCCATCCAGTGTTGTCGAACGTCACCCTCGCATCGCGCACGTCGAGATCGAGCAGATGTGCGATCCCCTCGCGGCGCACGGTCACCAGCGCCCGATCGACGATCGTGGCGCCGGTGCAGAACGCCTTCGTGCCCGTCAGGACGTACGTCGAGGTTGCGCCGTCACCGTCGACCAGTCGCAGGTCGCAGCTCGGATCCTCCGCAGCCCACACCCCGTACAGCTTGCCGGGCGCCTCGCGGCGTCCGGCCTCGTGCAGTATCGACACGGCGTCGGTGTGCGCCTCGGCGATGCGAGCGACCTGCAGATCGGCGCGGCCGATCTCGATGAGCCGGCGATGACGGTCGGCGGTGTGCCCGCTCGCCGGGTCGGGCAGCGTCAACACGCCGGCCTGCAACTGACGTCGCAGCTCGCCCTCGAGCGCCGACGGAACACTCACCTCAGTTCGCGGATGTTCGTCGGCGGCTTCGCCCAGATGTCGAGGATGAATCCGTCGGTGTCGTCCCACGGATGCTCCTCGTGCAGGAGGTGGGTCATGGGAAGTCGATCACCGAGGATCTCGTGCACGCGCCTTCCGCCGAGCACGTGGTCCGCCGACACACCTGTCCAGTGAACGGCCAGCAGTTGCCCGCTGGCTTCGATTCGAGCCGCGAGCCTCCACGCGATGTCGGCGAGTTGTGGCTCGGCGAAGTAGTAGCCGATCTCACTGAACACCACGAGATCGAACGGTCCGGCAGGCAGGTCGTCGACGAGCGAACCCTGATGCACATCGACGTTGTCGAGGTGACGGCAGCGGTCGCGCGCCGACTCGACGGCCGTCTCGGCGATGTCGATCGCGGTGACGCGGTCGCAGTGGTCAGCGAGCTGCGCCGTCAACTCACCGATCGAGCAACCTGGCTCGAACACGTTGTGGAAGCACCCGTGCGGCACGAATTCGAGCGTGCGCGCGTATCGCTCCTGCTCGTACTCGCTCGTTGCGAAGGACCACGGATCCGCGACCGACCGGTACATCGTCTCGAAGAACTCTCGGCTGGTCGTGCTCATGATGCCACCACGAAGTGCTCCGCCTCGGTGGCGAGGTGCTCGAAGAGGCTGGGCGACAGAATTGGTTCGTGGAGGTGCGATTGCAGCTGCGACCGGTGGGCGTCCAACGCGTTCAGTCGGCGATTGAGCTCGTGCTCGGTGAGGCCGAGCCGGCGGACGTCGAGCTGCGGGTAGGCGATCGGATCGACGCGGTGGTACGCCCAGAACAGTGAGCCGATCAGGGTGACCGGACGGGAGGTGGTGGCGCGCCGAGCCGCTCGGCCACAGGCCTCGTGATCCGGGTGCCAGTCGTGCACCCACGGCGCCACGACGATGTCTCCGGGATCGATGATGTCTGCCAAGAGCCGGCCGAGCTCCTGCTCGTGATCGGCGACCTTGCCGTCGGGGATCTCGAGCCGGATGGTCGAGCCCGTGGGGGACGTCGAGCATGTGCAGCGCCTTGTCCTGCTCGCCGCGACGCACACGTGCGAGTCCGGGTGCTGGCCACGACGGATACGCCGCCTCGCCGTCCGTCACGGCCACGATCACCACGGGGACGCCGAGTCCGGTCTGGCGAGCGATGAGGCCGCCGGCCAGCAGCGTCTCGTCGTCGGGGTGGGGAACGACGACGACCGTTCGCCGACGAGGCAGCTCCAGCGAGCATGCCCGTGCCGTGATGCTCGCCCACGTGACCTCGGCGATCTCAGCCATGAGACACCGCCAGTTCGGGCATCTGCGCCTCGAGGTTGTCGAGGTCGGAGGCAAAGCCACCCACCACGCGGCTGCGCGTCCGCGCGCTGGTCAACACCCGAACCACGGTCGTCTGCAGGGCACGATGGCCCAGCGCGCGCAATGCGTTCCAGATCACGTGATCCTCGCCGACCACCGTCTGCAAGCACCAGCCGCCGACCGCCAAATAGGCGTCGGAGCACATGCCGATGTTCGCGCCGTGCACATGCCCGTGACTGTCGCCGTCGAGGATGTAGGTCGTGGTGAACGCCTCGAACATTGCCGGCGACGTGCACTGAGGATCGAGGTCGACGATTCCGGCGACGACGTCCATGTCTGCGCCGAACGCGAGTTGGGTGCGCAACCACGACGAGGGCACGAGGCAATCAGCGTCGGTGTTCGCGATCCACACCGGTCCCGACGCTGCCGACATGCCACTTCGTCGAGCGCACGCTGCACCGCCGCTGCACGCGTCGCGCCCGCTCTGCCCCATGTGCCTTCGATCACGACCAGCGTGCAGAACTCCGTGTGCGTGTCCCGGGCAATGGCGAAGGTGTCGTCGCTGCAGGTGTCTGCAGCGACGACCACCAGCACCGGTACGGGCACCTCTGCAGCGGCTTGATCGACCGAGAGAATGCACGCACGGATCGACTCGGCCTCGTCGCGGGCGGGAATCGCGACCACCACCTGTTGGTGCCTCATACGCTTTTGACCGTCGCTTCCCTGTCCCAGTGACGCAGCCTGCGGCATGCCTTGATGAAGCTCGACGCCGTCGTCTTCTTCGCATCGAGGCGCACGTACCCCCCGTCGATGAGGTCGGTCAGCCCGGCCGCATCGAACAGTGCCACGGCGCTGGGCGAGTAGCCGACGAACTTGCAGTGGTTGTGCGCGTCGTTGACGAAGTCCTTCGCCGCCGCGTTCGAGGCCAGCAATGCAGCGCCGCGAGCCGACGGAATGATCGCGACAGCGTCGTACAAGACCGACGGACCGCCGTCGATCTTCTGGTGCGCCGGGTACTGCACCTTGTCGGTTGCAACGATGCCCCCGATCTTCGGAGCGATCAATTCGACCACTGCACCCTCGGCCTCAGCCGCCGCGGTCAGTGCCGCCAGCAACCGAGCGTCCGTTCCGTCGGTCACCAGGATGCCGAGCTTGCGACCCTCGAAGGTTCCCGGCGGGTTGGCCAGGATGCTGAGCGCAGGCGACGCCGCGAGATCCGAGATCGGCGCCCGTGCGGCTGCCGACGCGGACGGCACTGCGCCGAGCCCGAGACCATCGGCGACGGTTGCGGCCAAGTCCTCGTCGACGTTGCGGAGGTTGGCGACCATCCGGGTGCGGATGTCGGGCCGCTCGACCTTCGACAGCTCGAACACGAACGAGTTGGCGATGTGCGTCTGCTCGACCGGCGTCTGGCTGACGTAGAACTGGCGGGCCTGGCTGTAGTGGTCTGCGAACAGCTCGGCGCGCACCCGTCGCGTCTCGCCACCCTCGGCGGCGGCGAACGAGTGGAACCCGTTGACTGCATCCTCCCGTGGGCCGCGCTCGTCGCCGGTCCACGAGTTCGGTTCGTAGTTGGCTCGTCCGGCCGGGTTGAACATCGCCATGTGCCCGTCCTGTTGGAAGTTGGCGAACGGGCACTTCGGCGCATTGATCGGCAGGTGCGTGAAGTTGGGCCCGCCGAGCCGCTTCAGCTGCGTGTCGAGGTACGAGAAGTTGCGGCCCTGCAACAGTGGGTCGTTGGTGAAGTCGATGCCGGGCACGATGTTGTTGGTGCAGAACGCGGCCTGCTCGGTCTCGGCGAAGAAGTTGTCGACGACACGATCCAGCACGAGTCGACCGATCTTTCGAATCGGTACGAGCTCTTCCGGAATCAGCTTGGTCGCGTCGAGAACATCGAACGGGAACTCGTCCGCGAACGCCTCGTCGAAGACCTGGACACCGAGCTCCCACTCGGGGAACGCCCCCGATTGGATCGAGTTCCACAGGTCACGACGGTGGAAGTCGGGATCGGCGCCGTTGAGCTTCACGGCTTCGTTCCACACCACCGACTGCATGCCGAGCTTCGGCTTCCAGTGGAACTTGACGAACGACGATTCGCCGGCGCTGTTCACGAAGCGGAACGTGTGGACGCCGAAGCCCTCCATGAAGCGGAAGGCACGCGGGATCGCCCGATCCGACATCACCCACATCAGCATGTGCGTCGTCTCGGGCATCAGCGAGGCGAAGTCCCAGAAGTTGTCGTGCGCCGACTGTGCCTGCGGGAAACCACGATCCGGCTCGTCCTTCACGGCGTGCACCAGATCGGGGAACTTCATCGCGTCCTGCACGAAGAACACGGGGATGTTGTTGCCGACGAGATCCCAGTTTCCTTCCTGCGTGTAGAACTTCACCGCGAAGCCGCGCACGTCGCGCGCCAGGTCGGCAGAGCCCTTGTTGCCGGCGACGGTGGAGAACCGCACGAACACCGGCGTGCGCTGGCCGCGCCGCTGGAAGAGGTCCGCACGTGTCAGATCGGAGAGACCTTCGTACGTCTCGAAGAAACCGTGCGCTCCGTACCCGCGGGCGTGAACGACTCGCTCCGGGATGCGCTCGTGGTCGAAGTGGAACACCTTCTCGCGCATCACGAAGTCGTTCATGAGCGTCGGACCGCGCTCGCCGACCTTCAGGGAGTTCTGGTCGTCGGAGATCGGAGCGCCCTGGGCGGTGGTCAGCTGGGCCTCGTCGCGGGCTCGGCGCTGATGTGTTTCGCCGCCGCTACCGACGTCGTACTGGGCTGGATCTTTCGGGGCCCGGGTGTTGCGTCCCGGCGAAGATTTCGTTGGCATGAGACGCCTCTTTGTGGAGTGTGTGGGGTGGACGTGGCCGGTCAGCCATACCCAATCGCCATGACCCCAAACGCGTCGTCGTGTCACTCCGAAGGGTGATCAGTGAGCGTTCAGAAGGACGCCCTCAGATCGCTCGCATCCGGTTGTTGCGGGCGTTGTGTTCGACCTCGGCGAGACCGATCGCCTCGAGCACCATCGCTGCTGCGCCGTGTCTGATCGCCTTGCCCAGTTCCTGCATGCCCTGCGACGTCGTGCGAACCTCGAGGATTCGTGGCGCGAAGCGGCTCTTACATGTTCCGCACCTCACATCGTGTCCGAGCTCGTTCGTCGGAAACAGCGGGATGAAGAAGATCGTGAACCAGTGCCGAGCCCGACGAAGCGTTCCCTCTCGATCGGCGCCGCAAGCCGAGCAAGCGAACGTCACTTCTTCACCGGCTGTAGAGAACCTTGTGTCCCCAAATGACGATCAACACGCCGTCTCCTCGCACGTCTCAACCGATACCGATGCTTCGACCTCGTATCGGCAGAGCAATGTGCGCGGACTTCAGTAACTCGGCATCATGCCGCGTCTCGTTTGGGTGGGCCGGTTGTCATGACTTGTCCGTCCGGCAGGGTGATCGTGAGTTCGCGGTTCGGACCCAACGAGATGAGCCAGCCGTCGTGGTGGACCTTCTGGTGATGGATCTGGCACAACGGAATCAGATTCGCCGAGATTCGTGCGTCCACCGTGTCGCCACCAGATGATGTGGTGCAACTTGGTCCGGCTGTAGCGGACACAGCAGCCCGGCACCGCACACGTCGCGTACAGACCCTTGAAGGCTCGTCGTTGGGCCCGGTTCGCCAACCGCGTCTCACGACCCAAGTCGAGGTGGCCGGGTGCGTCGATGATCACCCCGTTGCGGACGGTGATCGCATACACGCTGGCCGTCGGTCGCAACTGTTCGAGTACCTCGTGGGGGAGGTCGACGTCGGCACCCCAATCCAGACTGACGGTCGCCCATCGGCTAGCGGATTGGTGTGGTCCTCGACGACGACGATCTCCGGACGACCAGATCGCGCACCCTTACCGTCCAGCAACGACAACAATGCGTGAGCGCGCAGGAACTGTTGTTTCTCCAACAGATCCGTCGGACACCCCTCCGGGTGCACGTCATGGAACAGCGCTTCGACTTGGGCGTCGAGACGCTGCTCCAACGTCACGAACGTCAACGGATCCACCGTCAACAGAATGCGACCCATACCGGTGGCCTTGTCGACCCACGACACGCACCGCACCGCTCGCCGCTGGCGCTCCAAGCGGTCCAAACCGTCGCGGTCGGCCTCCAACACCCGTGCCGCTTCGCGCACGGTGCGGGCGAACTCGTCAGGAGTCGAGTGCTGCGCCAACCGCACCAACCGCACACCATCGGCGCCGAGCTGGTCAGCCACCGACGGGTGTGACGCTGCGCAGCACCCGACCGAGCACATCGAGATGCCCACCCGACACCCGACCATCGTTCAACGACACACCGAACTCCGGGACCGCAGCAGCGGTCTCGGCACGCTGCAACAACCGGCCACCATCACGCACCGACGTGTTCGCCGCCTCGGCCAGCGACTTCTCCGGAAACGACGACACCGCCGCGATCCGTAGGGCGAACTCGACCTCACGACCCTCGACCCACGACTTCAACCGCCGCAAATCAGCCACACCAGCCTTCAACAACGTGCAATCAGTACAACCGGCATCCACCGCTGCCACCCGCCCAACCAGGCTCTGCACCTCCGCCGTCCTCATGCCACCCACCCTCGCACGGGGGTGTGACACAGTCACCGAAAGCGGCCTGCCGGCTACTTCGGGGGCACCTCTGCGCTCACCTCGTCCGGCGAAGGGTCGTCGTCGCGATCGACGAAGGCGCGGTGGACTTCGACGGCGAGGACTGCGAGTTGGGTCTCGGTCGTGCTTCGGCCACCAGGCAACAGATCCGGGTGCTCGGCAACGTACTTCGCCGCCGCTCGAACCGCCGCCTGCTGGGCGCGATCGACGTCGGTCCGAACGTTGAACCTCCATCGCCGCGCCCGAGCCGTGATCTCGACCTTCGTGTCGCCGGTCGGCTCGATGCCGGCAGCGGCAAAAACTCGGCAGTCGTACGTTCGGCATGTGCGCGGTCGGTGCTCGTAGATCGAGCAGCGATTGTCGATCAGCATCGGGCAGTGGCCACGCTCGTCGTAGCCCATCAACACATGACCATGAGGCAACCGAGGTGCAGGGAACAGTAACGCCCCTGGAATGTGGGCGAGCGTGTCGACCTCGTCCGGGCCGATGTGGATGAACTGCGAGGCGGTGCAGCACGCCGTGCATCCGTCGCAAGGAACATCGGATTCTCCCTCGCCGCGGATCGCGGCCAGCATCCCGGCGATCCACACCGAGAAGTCACCGGCCGGCAGGTCTGCCTCGTTCATGGGGGCGTTGCAATCATGTCGCTGCAAAACTACGGCGAGTCGACCTTTTCCTGCACCGCTCGGCCGCCCGTCGAGGGACGGACGCGGGCGGCCGAGGGGCGAACTAGGGCGCAGCGGGCGTACGAGCGCGAATTGTCGGAAACGCGGTAGCGAGCCGGGCAAGGGCGACGGCGGCGATCATCAGACCGAAGTCGCGCAGCGCGACGTCGTAGAAGCCCGGGATCAGCAGCAGGTTGACGATGATGCCGAGCAGCCACGCGGCAACGAGGTAACCACCGAAGCGCGGCCGCAGGGCAACGACGAGCCCGGCGACGATCTCGATGGCCCCGACGACGTACATGAACTGGTGGGGGGTGCCAGGCAGATGATCCGACAACCGCGGTGCGAGGTACTTGTCCCAATTGACCATCACATGCGCGAACTTGTCGATTCCGAACAGGATTGGGGCGATCGTGAAACCGACCCGTAGCAGGCAGAACGCTTGGAATGCTGGGTTGTCGCGCAGCGACTGCGTGGTGCTGGGCAAGGGTGGCGTGGTGTGCACAACAGTGGTCATTGCATACTCCATCTCTAAGGGATACTGTAATGAACTATAGAACTCGTCGAGAATTTCGTCAATGACTTTCTCTTTTAGAGATCCTCGGAATGGAACGCCATGACAGCGGATGACCCGAACAGCGATTTCGACAGTCAGATCAGCGGCATTGCCGCGCTCAACGATCCGACGCGCCGGGCGCTGTACTGCTACGTCGTCGCGCAGCCGGCACCGGTCAGCCGCGACCAGGCGGCCGAGGGTGTCGGCGTGGCCCGGCACATCGCCAAGTTCCACCTCGACAAGCTGCTCGAAGATGGACTGCTCGCGGTCGAGTTCGCTCGTGCTCCGGGGCGCCGCGGTCCCGGTGCGGGTCGTCCGGCCAAGCTCTACTCTCGCTCCTCGCGCGAGCTGGCGATCAGCCTTCCGCAACGCGATTACGCGTTGCTCGGGCGGCTGTTCGCAGAGGCAGTGATCGAGGCCGAGACGACCAAGGTCTCGATCGACGACGCGCTCGCCGACACGTCGCGAACGACCGGGCGCTCGCTCGGCCGACGCGCACGCGAACACGCCGGCGAACATCCAGGACCCGAGGCGCTGCTCGACGCTGCGACCGGTGTACTCCGCTGACTGCGGGTACGAACCGCGCAGCAACGGCACCGACATCGCGCTGATCAACTGCCCGTTTCACGCATTGGCGCAGGACTACACGGATCTCGTCTGCGGAATGAACCTGTGCCTGATGGACGGGCTCGTCGACACGCTGCAGCACCCGAGCCTCGAGGCACATCTGCGGCCGGAGCCCGGCCGATGCTGCGTGCTGCTGACGCAGCCCACCGCGCTGATCGACGTCGAGGCTCAGTCGGTGATCGACAACGGTTGAGGCAGCGCAACATCGTCGTCGGCGGCCAGCATCGGCGGCGGTCGAGTCGCCAACCAGCAGCCGGCCATCACGAGCACGAAGCCGACGACGGTGGCTGCCGTGATGAGTTCATCCAAGAAGACCGCGCCCAGCGCAACCGCTACGACCGGATTGGCGAACGTGATGAGGCCGGCACGCGCTGGGCCAACCTCGTCGATCAGCGCGAAGAACACGACGAAGGCAAGACCCGTGCAGATGAAGGCGAGCCCGAGAACGGCGAGCACGGCGTTGATGCTCGGGGTCTCGCTCGGCCACGACGCCGCTGCGAGCGGCGCATAGATCACGGTGACGATGCTGAGCGACACGGCAATGACACCGAGTGACGGCACGTCGGACAGACGGCGGTCGGCCAGGAACGGAGCCGTCGCGTAACAGACCACGACGACGAGCACCATCGCGACGCTCCACCACGGCGGCGCCTGGTCGCTGCTGAGATCACGTCCGACCAACAGGGCGACACCGCCGAGACCCAAGGCGATGCCGACGATGCGAATGAACCGCAACGCGTTGCGATCACCCAGCACGAACGCGGCGATGGTGCCGACGATGGGGACCGAGGCGATGATCAACGCCGTCAAACCCGAGGCGAGGTGCTCCTCCGCTGTGGTCAACAGGATCCAGGGGATCGCCATCTCGATGATGGCGAACAGCATCACGGGGCGCCATCGCCGCAGCGCCGGCCGAATCGCGCCGGATCTCCCCGCCAGCACCAGCAGCACGGCAGCAGCCAGCGAGGTGCGGCCGAACACGACCACCGGTGGGTCGAGCTGCTTCACCGCGACGCGGATGAGGAAGTAGGGAATTCCCCAAATGAAGGCCATTGCAGAGAACAGCACCCACCCGCGTCGCGTCACCGCTAGATCCTCGGCCAATCCTGATGCGGAATGCAATCTCAATTCGTCATCGAGTCGAGCAGGCGGATCGATCGCGGCACGCGCGATATAGTGGACTATGTCCACTAATTCGAGGCAACATCGTGTCGACACGATCGAACGGATTCGGGCGTTCAACCGCTCGTGGACCGAGGTGCTCGGCTTGCTCGACCGGCACCTGCTCGACACCGACCACACATTGACGGAGGCGCGACTGCTGTTCGAGCTCGGCCGTTCCCCGCGGGGCGTCGAGCGAATGGAGCTCCGAGCAAAGCTCGACATCGATCAGAGCTTTCTCGGGCGCGTCGTGACCCGCCTGCAGCGCGACGGCTTGGTCACGGTCGCCCGCGACAGCGTCGACGGGCGGCGCCATCGCCTGACGCTGACCACAACGGGCCGCGCTGCGTATCGCGACCTCGACAAACGTTCGGCCCGTCAGATCGAGTCGCTGCTCGCGCCGATCAGCGACGATCAGCGCCGGTCGATCGTCGAAGCCATGACAGTGATCACCGCAGTCGTCAGGCCGGCCACGCTCGGCCGGTCGCAGGTCGTGCTGCGATCACTCGAGCCGGGAGACCTCGGGTGGGTGGTCGCCCGCCACGGCGCGATCTACGCCGACGAATACGACTGGAACACCGACTTCGAGGGGCTCGTCGCCCAGATCGTGGCCGACTATCAGGCGCACCATCGACCCGGTCGCGAGAACGCGTGGATCGCGACTGTCGAGGGCGCGCGTGCCGGATGCGTGTTCTGCGTCGAACGCGATGCGTCGACTGCCCAACTACGAATCCTGCTCGTCGAGCCCTGGGCCCGCGGGCTCGGCATCGGCGCGCAGCTGGTCGACGAGTGCATCGCGTTCGCCCGCGAGGCCGGCTACCGCACGATGATGCTGTGGACCAACGACGTGCTCGTCGCGGCGCGCAAGATCTACCAGGCCGCCGGGTTCGTCCTGACCGAGGAGGAACGCCACCGAAGCTTCGGTCACGACCTCGTCGGCCAGAACTGGACCCTTGACCTATAACCCTGGCGACCTACAAACCCTGGCGACCTATAACTCTGGCGGCCTCAGGCTGTGATGAGGGCGCCGTCGATGCCGGCGAGCGGGTTGTCGCCGGGGAAGAAGCCACGTGAATCGGGGAAGACCTCGAGCGGCGTCTGGCCCAGTGCGGCCATCCGCAGGACGGCAGCGTGCCGTGCCTCTACCCCACCGATCGTCATGATCGTCGAGCGCAAGGCCGGTGTCGACAAGGCCCCTCCGGCGAACACGTAGGTCTGCGCAGCGGCCTCTTCCAATGCCAACGCCAGCATCACTGCGTCGGTCTCGGTCTTGGCGGCGTCGAGCGCCGGCTTCACAAGTGCGTCGTACACGGCCTGGTTCATCTGGGTGATCGCCGTACCGCCGGCACCGGTGATCACGCCGTTGAGCGCGTCGAGGTGCATCTGGTGATGACCGGCGAACATCGTCGCCGCAGAAAGAACCGCCGGCGTGGTGATGAGTCCCCCTGCCGCGCCGTACGTGTCGACCGCCAACTTCTCGAGCGAGGCAGCGGTGCGAGCGAGCACCAAGTCCATCTCGCCGGAGTTGGCCGCGGTGGTCGTCGGAGCGTCGGTTGCGACCGGCGACGTTGCCGCGACCGTGGTCGGTGTGGTGGTTGGCGCAGCTGTCGATCCAGGAGTCGTACCGGCAGCGTTGGTGACCGCCGGTGCATCCGCGCTGTCACTTCCGCACGCCGCCAAGACTGCGACGCCGAGGATGGTTGCGCCGCCGAACTTGAACAGGTCGCGACGGTTGGGCGACGGCACACCGAACACGGTCGCCTTGTCGTTGGTGCTCAGCTCGTCATCACCGATCAGCCGAGCCAGCGCTTCGCGCCAACGCGGTACTACCGCTGTGTTCATCCGGTCGACAGCACGCAGCTGGCGTCGAATCTCGTCGTTGTTCAGATCCTTGTTGTTCATGGGGTCGTCCTTTCGTGAGATGCGAGTGTCAGGCTGCGAAGACAGCGGGGTCGAGGCCCTTGAGCGGATCCGTGCCGTCGCCGAGCGAGGCCGATTCGAACGCACCGGTCGGGAACACGGCGGTGACGTCCTTGCCGAGCGCGAGCCCGAGGACGACTTGGTGCTGCGCCTCGATCGGAAGGATCGTGGCGGTTGCCGCGGCATAGGCGGGGTCCTGCAGCAAGGTCAGTGCGGCGGCGTAGGTGTAGGCAGCCTGACCCTCGAGTGTGAAGGCGAACTCGAGAGCGCCCATCTCGTCGGTGATCGCCTGCAACGTGGGCGTCACGGCGGCAATCAGTGTCTTGTTGGGCACCGTCACTGCCTTCGGTCCGGCGACGGCACCGAACGCATCGGCGTGCTGCTGGTGATGTTGCATGAACAGCTGCGCGACGGGCAGCGTTCCGGCACTCAACACCGGCGCGGCCGCCGTGTATGCGGCAACGGCTGCCAGTTCGACGCTCTGCGCGTATCCGGCGATGCTCTGGTCATCGAGTCCGCCGGCCGATCGGCGCGAGCGGTACAGGCTGCGATGGACCTCGCGGGTCTCCTCGGCGAACGACTTCATGTTCTGCCGATGCAACTCGTCGACGTCGGCCGCGAGCGACCGGAAGTGGCGGGTGGTGATGTGCATTGGGGGATCTCCTTGGGGGTGTGAGGGACTGGACGGGAACGCGGAAAGGGTGTGCTCAACCGACGACGACGGTGCCCATCATGAAGGGGTGGAAGGAGCAGATGTAGGCGAACGTCCCGGCCGTCTTGAACTCGACGGTCGCGGTACTGCCCGGCTGGATCGCGCCTGCATCGAAGTTGCCGGCAGAGGTCGCGGTGTGCTGCTGGGTGTCGTTGTTGGTCCACACGACCGTGCCGCCGACGGGGACGTTGACGGTCGGCGGGTCGAACTTGAAGTCGGCAATTCCCACCGCTCCGGCCCCAGCGCCCGCGGCCTCACTGGTCGGGCTGGTCGCGGTCGTGGCCGCCGCGACGACAACCGTCGTCGTCGTCGCCGCGGCGGCCGTACCCGCAGTCGCACTGACCGTCGGCTGTGTCGTCGCCGTGGGGGCGGACGACGAACCACTCCCACTGTCGCTGGAGCAGGCAGCGAACGCAGGGAGGAGCACAGCGAGCAGGACGAATCGGTATCTCATCGACCAAGGTTCGGAGCGCTCCCGCGATCGGATTGGAAGTTTTCCCGCGGGGACGTCACAAGCCACCGATCGGTAGCGTTTGGGGTCTACCTACTGATGGGAACAGACCACCACATGACGAACTCCCCTACGCCCGACATGGTCCCCGTGCAACCCGCAGCACCCGTAGAGCCGACCCTGGCCACGCCGGCCATCACCGAGCCGTATTCCGGCGAGCCCGAAGCGTTGTTCGGGATCTCGTTCGCGGATGCATTCCGGGCCGAAGAGTTCCTGCTCGCGCTGCGCGGGATGGCATCGCGCGGCGAACTCGTGCTCAGCGATGCAGTCGTCGTCTACAAGGGCGACGACGACCAGGTGAAGGTCCGCGAGACCAAGGATCTGCAGCCGAGTGGCACTGCCGTGAAGGGCGCATTGTGGGCCGGACTGCTCGGCCTGTTCGTCGCCGGGCCGGTCGGCTGGCTCGCCGGGCTCGGCATCGGTGCCGGAGCCGGTGCGATCACTGCCAAGGTCGTCGACATCGGCATCCCCGACGAGTGGGTCGACTGGTTCAAGAACGCCGTCCACCCACACACGTCGACGGTGGTGGCGCTCGCGACCGAAGTCAATCTCACCGCCCTGTACCGGGAGGCGCAGCGATTCGCAGGCGCCGAACTGGTGCACACCACCTTGCGTCCGGGGGCGTCGGCCGACCTCGCTGCGGCACTCGACATTCGCCCGAGCCAGGGCCGCTAGCCGGTCAGTCGATCACCGGCAGGTGTCGCAAACCGTCGCACAGCTCGCGGCGTCCGCGTTCGAACGCAGCACGCGCTTCCGGAACCGCTTGGTCGGTCGGGAATGCTTCGATGATCTCGTTGAACAGCGTCTCGATCTCGTCGCGGAACTCACCGTGCGACAGGATGTACGGAAGGTTCTCACGGATGCCGCGCACGACGGCACGCCCGACCTCGATGGGATCCATCGCCCCTTCCATCGTGTTGAACAGTGCCTCGGGATCGCCCTCTTTCGCCATCGGCTTTGCGTCCGGATCCTCGCGTTCGGGTGCGTCCTGAATTCGGGTTCGCGTCAGACCGGGGCACAGCACCGACACGCCGATTCCCTCCGGCGCCAGGCTGAGCCGCAGTGACTCGCTGAGACCGCGCACCGCGAACTTCGCCGTCGTGTACGCGCCGCCCTCGTACGGCAGCGCGGTGATGCCGGCGATCGACGATGTGTTGACGATGTGCCCCCCGTTGCGGTGTTCGCGGATCAGCGGGACGAAGGTCTTCACGACGTTGACCGCCCCACCGAGATTCACTGCCATCGCCCTGTCCCAATCGGCGAAAGCCGGGTCGGCGACAGCACCTCCGCCGGCAATGCCTGCGTTGTTGCACAACACGTGGAGAGGGCCGAAGGCGGCGATCGTCGCCTCTGCAGCCCGAGCGACCGACCGCGCGGTCGGTCACATCGACGCTGACGAACGCGACATTGGCACCGGCCAACTGATCCCGAGCGTCGGCCATGTGCGCTTCGTTGACATCGCCGATCATCACGTTCATGCCTTCCGACAACAGCGCCTTGCCGATCCCGAGACCGATGCCACTCGCGCCGCCGGTGATGAACGCCGTCTTGCCCGCAAAATTTCTCACGGCGGCGACCCTACACAGAGCGGTGTTCGAGGATCTCCGTCGCGGCGCGTTCACCGGAGCGGACGGCACCGTCGATCGCGCCGTGCGAGATCGTCGAGGTCTCGGTTCCCGCCCAGTGCACGCGACCGAACGGCTCGCGCAGCAGCGGCCCGTAGCGCGTCAGGATCCCCGGCGGCAGGTGCGCCATCGAACATCCACGTGTCCAAGGCTCCTTCCACCACGGTGTCTCGATGATCTGCAGCGGCGACGCCGCGCGCCGGCCGAACCTGTTGGTGAGCGTGTCGATCAACATCTGGCGCCGTGCTTCGCCGTCGAGCGCGTCGACACGCTCGGCAACCGGGCCGAACGTGAACGACGCGAACACACCGGGCGTTCCCGACATCGGCGTCGCGTCGATCGTCACCTCCGACACCGAGTTCGGTTCCGCGGTCTGGCCACTGAAGCCGTCGACCCGCCAGAACGGCTCGTCGTACACGACGAGCGTCTTCGATTCCGGGCCGGCGACCGAATTGCGATACAGCGTGGTCCGGTCCTCCGGAAGGACGGGATCGAACGCGATCTCGAGCGTGAGCGCAGGCGGAACCGCGACGACGACGTGGCGCGCGAACACAGACACAGCCTCGGCATCGACACGCACATGATCGGCGTCCTGCGTGATCGATCGAACCGGAGTGCTGAGCCGAACGGCATCGCCGAGCTCTTCGGCGACGCGCCGAGCGATCGAGCCGGCGCCTCCTTCGACCATGTTCTCCTGCGCGCCGCCCTCGATCGAGAACAACGTGTTGATGCTGCCGTGCCCGCGAACGAGGAACAGCAGGTGCAGCAACGACACGTCGTCGAGGTCGCCGGTGAACAAGCCGCGAACGGCCATCTCGAAGAGATCTCTGGCGATCGTCGTGCGAATGCCAGATTCCTCGAGCCACGAGGCGACCGACCGTGCATCCCACTCGGCGGCGCGGTCAGCCGTCCACGGCTCGTCGACCGGGACGTGCTTGGCCATCCGATCGATCTTGAACTGCGCACGTGCGATCGTCGCGACCGCGAGCGGGCTGATCTTCGGAATGAGGCCCGTGTATCGACGCGTGCGCTGCTGTCGATGAGAAGGTGCGCGCCGTTCACCCACGTCTTGTAGGTCGCGACGCCCACCTCGCCGGCCAGACGAAAGATCGCGTCGTGTCACGGACCGAGCCACGCTCCACCACGGTCGACGGGCGAGCCGTCCGCCAGGTGCTGCGTCCAGATCCGGCCACCGATCCGGTCACGCGCTTCGAGCACCGCCACCGACTTGCCGCCGGCGTGCAGTCGACGCGCCGCAGTGAGACCGGCGTATCCGGCACCGACCACGCACACATCGACGTCGATGCGCTCAGCCACCGCCGACGACCACCGTTCCCTCGTCGTGCCAGACCCGGCCTGACACCGTGTCGTCGAGCGACATCACCAACCCACTGACTCGACCGATGCGCACCGCAACGAGGTTGTCCGACCGGACCACTTCGACCTCACCCTCGGCCGCGTACTGCACCCACTCCTCGCGAAACCGACCCGGTGCGTCTTCGATCATCAGCAACGGATCGTCGGGCGCCATGTACAAGACCGGGCGCTGCGGCCCGATCCGTCCGCGGCACGACACCATCGCTGTCGAGTTCGACGTGCCACCGCACCTCGCCGTCCGGCGATCTCGAACCGACCGGCGAACGCCCGCGTCGACGAGTACGGGAGCCCGTTGTCTTCCAAACCCGGTGCAGCGAGTCGCACGTCGACGAAGATCTCGTCTGCCTGGATCCACCACGCTTCGCACGGTTCGGTCGCTGCACCTCCTGGCACGGTGATGGAACGACGTCGCCACGCCCCGACGAACCATGGACGCGGCGACCCGTTCACTCCCCGACCGATTCGTCGCGCCGTTCGTCGTCACCTTCCAGCAGCCGCCGCATGACGCGTCGGTACAGGATCGCGTTCGTGTCGGAGCGAACGTGGAGGTCGGGCGCACCGACGACCGGCATTCCCTTGCGTCGCAACGCGGCGGTGATCCACAGATCTTCCTGCTGGACCACCTCTTCCACCTGCCGCAACTCGTCGAGGGCGACCGGATCGGTCTCGGGCACGCGCACGATGAAGAACAGCCGCGTTCGGCGCTCGTCGATCGGTTGGATCGCCTGGAAGAACGACTGCCGCAGGCCGCCGTCCGGCTCCTCACTGCGCAGCAACACGGTGAACGGCGCGGCATAGGTGTACCGCAGCCACCCCTCGGTCTCGAGGTTGTCGTCGGCGAGCTTGCGTTGCACCGTCGAGAAGCCGAGGTCGTATTGATCGACGATCTCGTGCTCGGTGGCGAGAGGGTTGCGCGAGCTCAACGACGCGTGGAGGAACGGGAAGTGGCTGGAGTCGAGCAGGTTGTCGGTCTGGTACGCGGCGAGCACTTCCGACGTGTGCGCCGCCGGCGAGAACTCACCCAGCAACTCGTCGTCGCCGTCGGGCCACGACGGAATCGCCAGCCGCGGCGGCTCCAGCGCGACCCACACGATGCCGTACCGCTCGCACGCCGCGGCCGCTTGCGTCGAGCCGCGCCCGCGATGGGATCTGGGCACCGGGCCCGAGCGCGGGGATGCATGTCGCCGCACCGTCGGGCCCGAACCGCCACCCGTGAAATGCACAGACCAGTTCCTCGCCCTCGAGCCGACCGAGGCTCAAGGGCGCGCCGCGATGCGGGCACTCGTCGATGAATGCCGAGACCTCGCCGGTCGCACCGCGGACGACGACCAATGGCTCGCCGAGCAACGTAACAGCGACCGGCCGATCACGAACCTCGTGCGACCAACCGACCGGATGCCAGAACCCCCGGAACTCCGGATGAAGGTTGCCCACCTGCACGGTCATCGATCGACGACCGTAGTCGCGCTACTGCACCAGCCGGCGATGGACCGCGTAGGCCGCTGCCTCGGCGCGATTGGCGCAACCGGTCTTCTGCAGGATCGAGCGAACGTGGTTGGCCGCGGTGTGCTGGCTGATGAACAAGCGCTCGCCGATGTCGCGGTTCGAGCAACCCTCGGCGATCAGCCGCAGCACGTCCAGCTCGCGTTCCGACAAGCCGTCGAAGGTCACCGACGATGTGCTGGGAGCTGCAGTCAACTCGTCCAGCCGGGCCAGCAGGGCTGCGGCTCGTGCGGTCAGGGTGAGCATGCCCAACGTCGTCGACGTGGTGTGGGCCTGCTCGGCGAGCACCTGCGCGGTGGTGAGATCGCCGTTGTCGACGGCGAGTACTGCCCAGTCGTACTGCACCTGCGCACGCCACACCGGTGACGAACTGTTGTCGGCCAGCGTCAGTCGCAGCACGGAAGTACTCGTCGGCAAGATCGTTGAAGCCGAGGAGGTGCGCCAGGCCGCCTCGGAGGCGATCTGCAGGCCCGAAGCAGATGGTCATCCCCACCATCAGATTGCGATTCGCGTAGAGGTCGAGCTCGCGCATCAGCGGTCCGCGCGTACTGCTGCGCACCACAGGCCACACAGGCCTCGGCGAGGAAGGTGAGGCATGCCGTCCACGCCGAGTCGCGCGGCACCGCGGCGAAGTCGTGCGGTGCGAGCAGCTCGAGCTCGTGACGCGACTCATCGAGCATCCCGAGCTCGGCGTACAACGCCGTCAGACCCGGGCGCCACACCGGTTGCTCGTCGCCCTCGCGCGCCGAAAGCATTCGCATCAATGGGAGGACTTCCGCCAGCCGGCCCTGCTCGCGACGAATCGCAAACATCTGCAGCCCGTAGACGCCTGCATCGAAGACGGTGTCGCTGGAATCGCCGAGTTCGCGGGCGACGCTCGGCCGCAGCTTCGGCATCGACGAATCGTCCGGCGGCCAGCGCCAGAACGGCCTCGTAGACGTGGCCCATGAATTGGAAGACCAGGAAACGACCACGGTCGGCGAGCATCTTGTGCTGGGCGAGCACCTCTCTCGCCTCGTCGACGTGGCCGAGCTCCACCAGGATGCGGAAGAGGTTCGCGGTCGCATAGGTGGCGCCCCAGCTGTCGCCGATCCGCATCGACGACGTCGCGCAGTTCGGTGCTGGCTTGGAGGAGGCGCCACGACTCGGGTGTCACGACGATGAGGGCCTGGAGCACGGCGACGACGCATTCGAGGTCGTCGATCGCTCGAGCCATCTCCAGCGCCACATCGGCCGCCACCACTGCGTCCTCGCGGTCACCGGCGAGGTAGAGGCCGCGGCTCAACGAAGCCTGGAGATGTACACGAATCGGTCGCGCTTCGTCGCCGACCATCGCGATCGCCTCCGACACCATTCGCACGGCCGGAGCGCCCGGAGCGCCTGGTTGGTGGACAGCTTCCTCGTAGCCCAACGCGGCGCGTGCCGCCTGTTCCGCCCAGCCGTTTCGGCGGGCGATGTCGAACGCCTGCTGATGCGTGTCCTGCGCCTTGTAAGCATGACCGCTGCGCATCTGCACGAGCCCGAGATCGACGAGCACCTCGGTGGTCTCGATGTTGTCATCCGGCAACATCCGCAGGACTGCTTCGAGGTGCGAGGTCGCCTCGTCGTACGCGCCCGTGCTCTTGGCCTGCTCGGCAGCGAGGCGACCGAAGTGGATGGCTCGGTCGAGACCTCCGACCGCCGACGCCGCGCCGAAGTGGCGAGCCAACTCTGCATACACCGAGCGCTGATCGGCCTCGTAGATCTGCTCGAGCGCCTCGGCAATCCGCAGGTGGAGCACCGCCTTCATCGACGGCGACATCACCTCCTCGACCGTGTCACGCACGAGCGCATGGACGAACTGATACGTCAGCAGACGACCTTCGACACTGACGAGGAACCCACTGTCGACGAGCTCGTCGAGCCCGGCGCTGACATCGTCGGCACTCATCTCTGCGGCCAGTGACAGCACCTGGAACTCCACTCGCAGTCCCGCAGCGGCCGCGAGCTCGAGCTGTCGGCGGGCGCGCCGCGACAGACGCGCCATTCGGCCGGCGACCACGTCCTTGACGGAGTCGGGGGCCCCGACGGTCGCGACATCGCGGCGCACCACCCAACGGTCGTCGACGCGGGTGACGACACCGTGGTGCAGCAGATGCCTCCACAACTCGCCGAGGAAGAAGGCGTTGCCGCCGCTGCGTGTCGGCGGCCGCAGCGGCGAGGTCGCGCAGGTCGGGATCCAGCTCCTGGTCGAGGGCTGCCGATACGAACTGTTCGACGCTTGCCGTGTCGAGCCCACCCAACCGGATCCGGCTGACGGACTCGCTGCGTTGCAGATCGACGAGCGCCTCGGCGAGAGGATCGGAGAGCTCGGCCGCGCTGTCGCGGAACGTGGCGATGATCATCAGCCCGGATGCCGAACCGGACCGCACGAGATGGCGCAGCAGCTCGAGGGTCTGGCGGCCCGCCCAATGCACGTCGTCGAGCAGTACCAGCAAGGGCGTGTGTCGAGCGGAACTTGCCAGGACACGATCGACGGCAGAGAACAGCAGGTACCGCTCGGTCTCCGGATCAGCGGGCGCCGGGCGGAGCAACCCGGGCAGCAGGCGTTCGAGCTGCGGCAACAGCACGAGCAGATCCCCGAGATCACGGTCGCTGATGATCGGCCGACCGAAACCAGGAAGCGACCGCAGCAGATGGTCGAGCGCATGCACCCATGGCTGGTACGGCAGGGCGAGCTCCTCGTCGCACGTGCCGAACAGCACGACCGCTCCCCCGTCGTGACGGTTGCCGGGCGAATTCTGCGGCCAGCCGCGTCTTGCCGGCGCCCGGCTCGCCACCGATCAGCACCACCTCGCGACCGCCACCTTCGGCACGTGCCCACGCATCAGCAAGCTCGGCCCACTCGGATTCGCGACCCACCAAGCGTTGCCTGGATGCGGTTGCCAACGCCGCCGGCACGGGAACAGACAGGGGCTCATCCGCGAGCGGTGCGTTCGCTCGCAGTGCCAACCGGCTCCCATTCGACCTCGAATCCGTCGAAGCGCTCGATTGGATCGGTGTCGGCGTCGGCGTCGATCTCGATGGGCCCGATCGGGACGTAGCCGTTGGCACCGCTGACTGCGCTCCAGCGCACGACGTTGCTGACCAGGATCTGGCCGGATTGCGCGCGCTGCAACAGCTCGGCGGCGATCCGCACCGGCGCTCCCTCGCAGCGGCCATCTCGCCAGACCACATCTCCGGTCGACAGCCCGACCCTGAGGAGTTGGCCGGGCATGCACTCGGGCAATCTCCTGTTGCATCTCGACGGCCGCCGCAACCGCCGCCGAGGCACTGTCGAACGCGACCAGCGTCGTGTCGCCCGATGCCTCGATCACCCTGGCATCTCGGTTCTTGGCCACCGCTGCGACCCAGTAGGCGTGATCCGCAAGCGACGCGTCGGCGCACATGATCGTCGATGTCGAACTCGTCACGGCCTGCACGTCACACCTTCCTGGAGTTGATCAATAGTCAGATCTGACTACCAACGCCTCGAAGAGTCAACGGAATTCCCATTTCGAGAAGACCAGACATGGTCATGACAGCGGAGCCGAGAGTCTTTACAGTTCTCCATGACGACGACGTGAGTCCTCCTGCCGGGCCCGGTAGGAGGCTTCACGACACAAACGAAGGAAGAACCATGGCTCTCTTCGTCATCGAACGGAATTTTGTCGATCAGCTCGACGCCGACGCCCTCGACTATGCCGGAATCCGGCTGGTCAACGACGACGTCGGAGTCCGCTGGTTGTACTCGTTTCTTTCCGCCGACAAGAAGAAGACCTACTGCCTCTACGAGGCCACCAACTCGGAGGCGATCATCGAAGCAGCAGCACGCCTCGGAATCCCCGCCGATGTCATCGTCGCCGTCGACCAAATGGGCCCACAAGGCCCGCCAGAAACATCGTTGTCGTCAATACGCCACACCTGAACTGGGCCAAACCTGGCCCCAAACGAAAGTACGGAGCCAAACCAAAATGACGACCATCACTACCGCGACCGACCTGTTGACCGACGAGATGTTGGCACGGTTCGACGAACGAGCTGCGACCTACGACCACGAGAACCGCTTCTTCGACGAGGATTGGGACGAGCTCCGCAATTCGGGCTACCTGCTCGCCGCCGTGCCGACCGAGTTCGGTGGGTCCGGTCTCGGGCTCGACGAAGTTGCCCGCCTGCAGGGCAAGCTCGCCTACTACGCACCCGCCACAGCGGTTGCCGTCAACATGCACCTCTACTGGACCGGCGTCGCAGCCGATCTGTTGAAGGCCGGCGACACATCGCTGCGCTGGGTGCTCGAGAAGGCTGCAGCAGGCGAGGTGTTCGCCGCCATCCACGGCGAGGCCGGCAACGACATCCCGTTGCTGCTCTCGTCCTCCAAGGCCGAGAAGGTTCCGGGCGGGTACGAGATCACCGGACACAAGATCTTCGGCAGCCTTTCGCCGGTGTGGACGCTGGCCGGCTTCCACGCAATGGACACCTCCGATCCCGCCAACCCCAAGATCGTCCACGGCTTCCTGCCACGCAACACGTCGGGCTACGAGATCGTCGAGACGTGGGACACGCTCGGCATGCGCGCGACGCAGAGCCACGACACCGTGCTCGATCGTGCATTCGTGTCGGACGAGAACATCGTGCTGGTCTGCCCGGCAGGCTTCGCCGGAGCCGGAATGTTCCAGGTCGGCATCTTCGCCTGGGCGCTCATGGGCTTCGCGACGGTGTACCTCGGCGCCGCCAAGCGTGCGTTCGACATCACCCTCGAGAAGATGCCGAAGCGTTCGTCGATCGCGTTGACCCGTTCGATGGCACACCACCCCGGTGTGCAGCACAACGTGTCCGAGATGCGCATCTCGCTGGACGCCTGCGAGGCATTGCTGGAGCGAGTCACGACCGATTGGGCAACCGGTGTTCCCCACGCCGACTGGCCGGTGCGGATCGTCGGTGCCCGGCACTTCATCATCAACCAGGCCTTCGACATCGTCGACCGGGCGATGGATCTGTCCGGCGGCAGCGCAGTGTTCAAGGGCAATCGCCTCGAGCAGATCTTCCGTGACGTGCGCATGGGCCGCTTCCACCCCGGCAACACCCTGCTGGCCCACGAACTGGTCGGCAAGCTGTGCCTCGGACTGAACCCCGACGATCCGCAGCGCTGGGGCTGAGCGGACCGACTTCGCAAGGAAATCTCAAGATGTAGCGAGCGGGACCTCCCTACTCGGCAATCGGTTGCAATTTGCTATTAGGTATACCTAATATGGACGGGCAAGGCCGGTTGCCGAGAGGAGGGTTCCGATGTTCGATGTCGTACCGAGCACGAGACGAGCCTCCGTCTCCGCGCTCGGTTTTCGTCGCGTCGACTTCGTGCGCCTGATCGTCGACGAGGACGGCACCACCGCCGAAGCCACAGGCGTCACGCACCGCCTGCCGCGCACGATCCGCATTCCGCTGCACACGGCGAATGCGTTGATCGAAGCCGGCGTGCCCAGCCGAGTCGAAGTCCCGTCGACCACACTCTTCAGCGAGTGAACGGCTGACCGATGGTCGTCTGCAGTTGCCGAGCGGTCACCGATCGCACCGTCCACGCCGCCATCTGCGCGGGTGCGAGATCGGTCGACGAGTTGACGTCGTTGTGCACCGCCGGAAGTCGCTGTGGCGGCTGCTGGCCAGAGCTGCAGCGGCTTCTTGCCGAATACACCGATGTCGGCAAGACTCAATCGGAACACGCTGCGTAACCCCGATCGCGACGATGCCGAAGGAGTGCAATGAAGGGCCACGACGACATCATCGAGTTGCTCAACGACGTGTTGACAGCCGAGCTGACCGCGATCAATCAGTACTTCGTCGACGCCAAGATGTTCCAGAACTGGGGATACGAGCGACTCGGCAAGCGCTTCCGCGACGAGTCCATCGATGAGATGCACGATGCCGACAAGCTGATCGAGCGGATCCTGTACCTCGATGGCCTTCCGAACCTGCAGCGGCTCGGCACCGTCCGCGTCGGGGAGACACCGGTCGAGAAGTTGCAGCTCGCCCTCGATCTCGAGGCCGAGGCGATCACCCGCCTCAACCGCGGCATTGCCCGCAGCGTCGAACTGGCCGACAACGGAACTCGTGAGTTGCTCGAAGAGATCCTGGTCGGCGAGGAATCACACGCCGACTGGCTCGAGTCGCAACTCGAGCTCGTCCGTCAGCTGGGCGATGCCCACTACCTCGCCCAGCAGATCCGCGACTGACCGGCGGCGCTAGCCCGCAGTCGACGCGAGGGCGGCCGCCGACGGCACTGCGGTGGCCGGATCACCGTCGACGGCAAGGGCAAGCTCCGGTACCAGCTGTTCGAGCGCGTACTCGATGCTGAGCGGACTGCCGAAGGAGAACGCCCCGGACAGTTCACCGGTCGCGAGCAGCTCGCGGCCTTCCTTGTAGGCACGGGTGCTCGGCCGAAGCGCGATTCCGGAAACGGCGTCGATGCCCGTGTCGTCGGAGACGAGCCAGATCACGACATCGGTGTCGAGGACGGCCATCTCCTCGTTGCTGACACTGAAGAAGAAGCTGTCGCCGGCAAGCTCGTCGAACTTCGGAGGAATGACGAACCCGAGATCGGTGACGATCCGGCTACGGCTGTCCTGCGACGAGTACGCGCCTGGCTTGTCGTCGAAGTAGAACGTGACCGCGGCGCTGGCTCCGGCGAACTCCGGGTGCGCAGCGCGGGCAGCCTCGTAGAGCCCGTTCACATGATCGACGACCGCGGCTGCCTCGACACTCTTGCCGACAGCGCGCCCGATCAACTCTGTCGTGACATCCCACGGCGTGCCGTAGTCGACGTAGTCGCCGGGCTGCGCCAGTGTCGGTGCAATCTCCGACAACGTGGCGTAGTCCGATTCGGTGATTCCGGACGAGACGCCGACGATCAAGTCGGGCTGCAACGCCGCGATCTCCTCGAAGTTCAGTTCCGCGCTCGGCAGCACGGCCGGCTTGGCATCGCCCAACTCGTCCTGCGCCCACGGCCAGGTCGCATACGGCTGCTCGCCGTACCACTCGCGGATTGCGATCGGTGTCACGCCGAGCGCCAGCAACCAGTCCTGATCGGTGAAGCCGATCGACACCACGCGCTGTGGCTCCTTGTCGATCGTGATCTCTCCGTACTTGTGGGCGATGGTCACCGGAAATGCCGCCGCCGATGCGGCAGTCGTGTCGGCCGGCGCAACGGGTTCGGTGCTCGCCGACGAGCCATCGCTGCCACATGCGGCAACCGAAACGATGAGAGCGAGCGAGACAACAGCGATGCCGAATCGGTTCATGGATGGTTGCATCCGGCCAACCTAGTTGTTAGGTATACCTAATGCAAGCTACAAGGCAGCCTTTAGTATGAGCGGATCACTCCGTGGGCTCGTAACCGCCGTCATCGTTGTGGGTCTCGGTGCCGGTCACCGGTGGGTTGAACACGCACACCAGGTGAAGGTCGCCTTTCGTGGCCCGCAGGATGTGCTCGTCGTGCTGATCCAATGCGTAGATGGTGCCCGGACGGATCTGGAACGTCTCCCCCGTCGCCACGTCGACGACTTCACCTTCGCCTGACGTGCAGTAGTTGGTCTCGAGGTGATGCTTGTAGTGCAGGTGACTCTCGGTGCCTTCGAGAATGCGAGTCTCGTGCACCGAGTAGCCCATTCCGTCGGCCTTGACGATCATCCGCTTGCTGTCCCACCCGGGTCCCGAGACGTGTCGGTTGGTGTTGGCGATGTCCTGCGAGCGCACGATGATCATGAGCCTCGAAGCTACTCAATCGCCTCCGGCGAGACATGCCTCGATCAGCACGGCCATGTCGAGCAGCGCCGCATCTCGACCGCGCCGACCCGTCAGCATCAGGCCGACGGGTCCGCGATCGGAGACGTCTGCCGGGAAGGCTGACGCTCGGTAGGTCGAGGCGGTTCGCGAATTCGGTCAGCCGAAGCACCTCGGTGTTCATCGCCAGGTACGTCTCCGTCTCGTCGAGCTCGGCGATGCGAGGCGGGATGATCGCCACCGTCGGTGTCACGATCGCGTCGGCATCGTGCAGCGCCTCGTCGTAACGCCGCCGGCAGTCGCCGATCCTCCGCGACGCGGCGACGTAGTCGACAGCCAAAACCGTCGCGCCGTGACGAATGCGCGGACCGACTCGTTGGTCGTATCGATCGAACTCGGCGGCGATCAGATCCCTGTGCCAGTCGTATGCCTCCACCGCGATCATCGATCCCTCACGGGCGGCGATGCTCGCCTCCGTCAACATCGGCAGCGCTCCTTCGACGATCGTGACGCCGGCAGCCGTGAGCATGCCGAGCCACTCGTCGAACCGGCCGAGCACCTCAGCGTCGGCCAGCCCTGCGTCGATCGCATCGCGGGGCACCACGAGCCGAATGTCGGCGAGCGAACGCGGCGACACCTGTCGCGGATCGCGGTCGATCAACGCCATGTCGGTGCGACGCAGACGCTCCATCGACGACGCAATCAGACCCGGAGCGTCGAAGCTCACTGCCAGCGGGATCACACCCTCGGCTGAGTACCGGCCTTGCGACGGCTTGAAGCCGGCGACTCCGCAGAACGCAGCCGGTATGCGGATTGATCCGCTGGTGTCGGAGCCGAGCGCGAGGTCGGCGACACCCAGTGCAACGGCAACGGCCCCGCCCGATGTCGAGCCACCGCTGACGCGATCCTCACCGGGACACATCGGTGTCGTGGGACTGCCGTAGGTGCTGTTGAGGCCCAACGCGCCGTACGCGAACTCGGTCATGTTGGTCTGGGCAAGCACGATTGCGCCGGCCGATCGCAACGCGCCGACCATCGGTGCGTCAGCGACCGCAGGCGGCGCATCGGCGAGCACCGCAGAACCGGCATTGGTCGTCCACCCGGCCACGTCGAAACAGGCCTTCACGGTGAGAACATCGCCGGCCAGCGGCAACGTCGGATCGATGCGCGCCGCGTCGGCGAGCGCAGCATCGTCGCGACGTGCGAGCAACGCAACGCTCATTGCATCCGCTGCGTCGGCAGCATGCTGGATGCAGTCTCGAAGGTGGTCTGTGTAGATGACCGCTCCGTCAGAAGCGACGGTCGTTGGACTTCTTCTTCGGCGGCGCCTTGAACGGCGCTTCGATCAACACCTCGAACTGGGCGTCGTCGGGTTGCTTCGGCTCGTTGAGCCGCTGGAGGTACGCCTTCAGCGCGGCACGCGCCGGGGCAACCTGCTCGCCCTTCGCGCCGACAGATCGCGCCAACGCATCCTTCGCCTTGGCGACGCGATCCTTGCGCGTGGCCTTCTCCTCCTCGGAGATCACCCGCTTCGGTCCTGGTGGCGCGTTGCGGCGGGCTTCGAGTTCTTGGAGAGGGGTCAACTTGGCGGTGGCCATGGGCGTGAGCCTACATCTCGGGTCGTGCGATCCGACATGGCCACCGTGCAAGTGCGTCTTGGCCCGTTGCCGCCTACTTGATGAACCGCTCCACGAACCCGAGTGCGGTGTCGGCGACTTCCTTCCAGCCGTTGTCGATCACCAACGAGTGGCCTCTGCCCGGGATCTCGACGATCTCGGTGACGCCCTCGTTGCGCTTCTGCTTCTTGTAGCTGGCATTCGCGATCGCCCAAGGAACCGTGTGGTCCTTCTCGCCGGAGATCACGAGCAGCGGTCCGCGCTTCGGATTCTTGGAGTCGACCTTCACGTCGGTCCACGGATTGAAGTTGGCAGTCGCCGCCTGGAACAGGACGCCGCCCGGTGCCCGGCACCGCATAGGTCTCGTACAGCTCTTTGGCCTCGTCCTCGCCCACCTCGTTCGCGAACGCATACCGGAACTGGTCGAACGTCAGAGCCACTGCCTTGCTGTAGTTCGTCGGGTTCTTCAGCACCGGTGACGCCGATTTCAGGGCAGAGACCGGCAACGGCAGGACGCCTTGGAAGGGTGCGGGATCGATCGCAACCGTGGCCTTCGACAGGCCGCGGCCGGCAAGGATCTGCACGAGGAGCCCACCGAACGAGTGACCGATCAGCGCCGGCGGCTTGGACAGCTTCGAGATCACCGCCTCCATGTGGTCGGCGATCTCACCCACGGTCTTGCCTGCGAAGCGCTCGGGGTGTTCGTTGCCCTCCTTGACCGTTTCGGGATCATCGGGCCAACCCGGAGCAAGCGTTGCGTAGCCGGCGGCGGCGAACGCGGCGCGCCAATGATCCCAACTGTTGGGGAGCAACCAAAGTCCGTGGACGAAGACGACCGGGGTCAGCCCCGACGTGTTGGCCGCGTCGATCTGTTCGGTCTCGAACTGAGTGATTCCATCCATCACCATCACCATCTCCTTCTCGATTCCGCCCGTAGCACCACCCTATTGGACGTGACGATCGGCCTCGACAGGCGCGCCGATGAACTGCGCATGACGATCCAGTTCGTCCGCGAAGGCAATGACTTCGTCGATCAGGTCGTCGAGATCGTCGAACGACTCGGCCCGCTCGACGTACATCCCCGCGGCGGCGAGTGTCCGCTCGAAGCGCGGCATCACACCACCAGGATCGGACTGGCGCGCCCAGCGGACCAGCCGTTCGGCGAGGTCGCGCCGACCGAGCCTGTCGAGTGCGACGGCAGTGGAGACCGCGCCATGCCAGGCCAGCACGTTGATGCCCTCACTGCGGAACCACTGCCACGGCTCGCGTAGGTCCTGGCCGGTGATTCGCTCGCCGCAGATCGCCCTGGCAGTCAACGCATGCCAGGCGATGGTCAGCCGAAACCAGTTGGGACGTTCCACCGTCTGCGTGGCCGCCGTCTCGGCGAACCACCGCGAAGCCGTGATCCAGTCGTCGTCCGCAGCAGCGAGATGCCCGCGGAGCTCGGCGATCCCACCCTTTGCGTTCTCGCTGTCCAACTCCTCCACGAGTTGCTCGAACCGGGTCAGCGGTTCGTCGACGAGATGGAAGTGACCGGAGAAGATCAGGCACCGGATCGTTGCCCATTCGCCCATGTACCGCACGACAGGTGGCGCGTCGGCGAGTTGGTCGAGGCTTGCGAGCAGCTCCTCCGCCTCCTCATAGCTGACGCTGGCAGCCGCCAAACTGAGGTGCGGTGGCGGCGAGAAGCGGTGCGGTGGAGTCGGTCGTCCGGAACGTATCCGACGCCATGCCCTCGCGTCGGCCGTGACCTCCGATTCCGCCATCGACTGGCCGAGCATGTCCTTCAACAAGTCGATGAAGTCGACCTCGTCACCGGACGCGAGCACGGCCTCGTACAACCTCGTGGCCATCTCGGCCGTTGCCCGCTCGGCAATCCCCTGGCAGACGAACGACACCTGCATCGCCTCGTCCCATTCCCGGTGATCGATGAACCACTCGAGTGCCACCTGGATGTCGGGGAGGTAGTCGATCAGCCGCTGTCGAACCACTCGTTCGTCGGGCCCGAACTGTCGCAGCGCGAGCCGGCTGAGTCGATCGCACATGTAGCGCGCGTGACGCTCGCGAATGGTGTCGGCCGCGCCGGAATGTTGCAGATGTTCGCGTCCGTACGCGCGCATCGTCTCCAACATCCGGTACCGCGTCGTGCCGTCGACTGCGGCGGCTCGTTGGAGCAGCGAGCGATCCACCAGCTGCGGCACGATGTCGACGACGTCGAGCTCGCTGACACCGTCGACGGCAGCGACGGCCCGTGCGGCCTTGAGATCGAAGCCCGCAGGAAAAACGGCCAGCCGGTCGAACACGGCACGCTCCGCGTCGGAGCAGAGGTCGTATGACCAATCGAGCGTGCCACGCATCGTCTGATGGCGCTCCATGCGCGATCTCCGCCCGCCGACGAGCAGACGAAACCGCTCATCGAGGTTCGCAACCAGCTCCACCGGCGTGAGCCCGCGTACCCGTGATGCCGCCAGCTCGATGGCCAGCGGGAGGCAATCCAACCGGAGGCACAGCTCGTGGATCGCCGCTGACTGGGCGTCGTCGATCACGAGGTCCGGCGCCTCGGAGTGAGCGCGCTCGACGAACAGCCGCTCGGCATCGCTGATGGCGAGCGAAGTGACGGGGACGAGTCGTTCGCCACTGACCATCAGCGGTTCGCGACTTGTCGCCAGGACTGTGACGGACGGGCACGCCGCAACCAGCCGTTCGACGACGTCTGCGACGGTCGACAGGACGTGCTCGCAGTTGTCGACGACGACGAGCGCACGCTTCTGTCGCAGTCTGCGCGTGAGATCGCCGACGATGTCGCGGTCGGTCGGCGCCGTGATCCCGAGGCTGCCTGCGAACGCGAACGGCACTGCATCCTCGACCGCCACCGGCGCGAGCTCGACGAGCCAGCAGCCATCCGGGAACATCGGCGCGGTCGCGTGCGCCACCTCCACGGCCATGCGCGTCTTGCCGGTCCCGCCAACGCCGATCAACGTCACGAGGCGGCTGTCGGCGAGCTCGCCGGCGAGGTGCGACACCTCGTTGCCGCGGCCGATGAACGTCGTGAGCTCCATCGGAATGTTGCCGAGGCGCTGGCGGGCGACGCGCAGATGTGGGAAGTTCTTGGTGCCCACCTGGAACAAGCGCTCAGGAGTTGCGAGTCCCTTCAGATGGTGCTCGCCGAGGTCGACCAGCTCCACATCGTCGGCCAGCGAGGCTGCCGACGAGGAGACGAGGATCTGTCCACCGTGGCCGGCATCCATCACGCGAGCCGTTCGATTCATCGTCGGGCCGAAGTAGTCGCCGTCGCGCAATTCGGCCTCGCCGGTGTGCACACCGATCCGCACGGGAAGTGACAACAGGTCCTGCGCGTCGATCGCGGCGGCGACGGCTGCCGGTGCGGACGTGAAGACTGCGCACACGCCGTCGCCGGTGTGCTTGAAGACCCAGCCCCCGTGCCGGTCGACCACCGACCGAATGGTGGAGTCGTGCATCGCAAGCGCCGACGACATCGCCAGCTCGTCGTGCGCCCATCGTTCGGTCGATCCCTCGATGTCGGTGAACACGAATGTCACCGTGCCCGTCGGCAGCTCGCGCGGCGTCGGGCACGGCACCTCCCGATCCGGATCGAGGCCGCCCAGCAGTTCGGCCTCGAGCTCGCGCAGAGCGGAGGTCGGCTCGATGCCGACTTCTTCGCGCATCGTGGTGCGGAACCGTTGGAACCAGCGCAACGACTCGGGAACTCGGCCGGTGGCGGCCAGGGCCCGCATCAGCAGAGCCACAGGCCGCTCGCGAAGTGGTTGCTCGACGACATGGCTCTCGAGCAGTCCGACCGCCTCGTTTGCCCGACCGAGCTCGATCAACACCTCGCCGAGATCCTCTGTCGCGACGGCACGCATCTCCTTCAGGCGAGCCGCCGTGACGAGCGCCCATGGCTCCTCACTGAGGTCGTCGAAGATCGGGCCGCGCCACAGCGCGAGCGCTTCGATCAGCAGGGCACGCTGATCTGCCGGCGCTGCCGTGCGCGCCATTTCGCACAGCTCGACGAAACGATCCGCGTCGAGTTCGCCGGTGGTCACGACGAGTCGGTAGCCGTTGCCGGACGTCTCGATGCGATCGCCGAGCGTCTTGCGCAGCCGCGACACGGCGGTGCGAATGACGGAGCCATCGGTGCGCCCATCGGCGACATGCTCGGCGATCCGCTCGGGCGACACCGTCGCGCCGCCCGCCGTCACCAGCACACCGAGCAACCGACGTAGCTGCGGGGTCAATGGAACGGCAGCGCCGTCCTCATCCCAGATCTCGATTGGTCCGAGGATCCCCAACCGCACGGTGCCCCTATTCCCCATCTCGGAAAGCCTGCGTCGCCCCTGTCACGAACGCGTCACGCTAGTCCAGGCGCTTCGTGACGCCCACGTGACCGCACTGCCGGATCATTGACGCATGCACACCATCATCGTTGGGGTGGACCAGAGCGAAACTGCCCGCAAGGCGGCGTTCGCTGCCGCGAAGATTGCCGCCGCCTGCTGCAGTCCATTGCACGTCGTGATGGCTGTCAATCGTGGCCAGTCGGTGGATGTGTCGGTCGGTGGATCAGATCGTTGGCACCTCGATTGGCTGTCGGACGCAGAGCAGTTCCTCGACGGCTTGGTCAGCGAGCTCCCGACGTCGCCGATCACACGGGCGGTCAGCTTGCACGATCCGGCGACCGCGTTGTGCGAGGAGGCCGAGCGTCTCGACGCCAGCATGATCGTTGTCGGCAACCGCAGGGTGCAGGGCGTCGCTCGCCTGCTCGGTGCCGTCGCCACCGACGTCGCCCGTCGTGCTCCGTGCGACGTGCTGATCGCCAACACGACGTCCAACCGTCCCGAGGAATCCGACCAGCCCGACGACTTCGACCAGCCAGACTTCTAGATCCGCCGGACTACGATCCGGCTGATGTTTCTCCGCAATGCCTGGTACGTCGCCGGATGGGAGCGCGAGGTCGGCGATACGCCCTACGCGACCACGATCCTCGGCGAGCACGTGGCGATCTATCGCGGTGCCAGCGGCACATACGGCGCGCTCACCGATGCCTGCCCTCATCGCAAGGTGCCACTGTCGATGGGACGCGTGCAGGGCGACAACATCGAATGCGGCTACCACGGTCTCGTGTTCGACTGTGCCGGCGAGTGTGTGAAGGCACCGGGCAACGATCGTCCGCCGCCCGGGGCACACGTGCGCTCGTACCCGATCGAGCCTCGCTACGGTCTGCTGTGGATCTGGATGGGCGACGCCGAACGCGCGAACCCGGCCGACATCTTCGAGGCCGAGCACTGGGGAGATCCGGCATGGGGATCGACCGACGGCGACGACATGATCGTCGGCTGCAACTACCTGCACATCACGGACAACCTGCTCGATCCATCGCATGTCGCCTGGGTGCATCCCGGGTCGTTTGCCGGCGACGGGTCGGACGAGGTCCCGTTGCAGATGACGGTCGCCGACGACGGTGTGACGACGTGGCGATGGATGCTCGACACCGCGCCCGCGCCGTTCTACGCGCCGTACCTCCAGTTCGACGGCAATTGTGATCGCAAGCAGCAGTACGAGGTGCGATACCCGAGCAACGCGTTGATCAAGGCCTTCATCTCACCCGCCGGCGCGGGTGGCGAGGACAAGCCCTTGCATCCCGACACGTTCATCATGGACAGCTTCAACTTCCTGACGCCGGTCGACGAGACGACGACGAGGTACTTCTGGTTCCAGATGCGCAACGTCGCGCCCGACGATGCGGAGGTGTCGCACCGGTTCGCGGCGTCCGTCCGCGGTGCCTTCGAGGAAGACAAGGTGATCCTGCAGGCGTCGCAGCGCGGCATGGACGAGTCGTCGACGCCCAACATCAACCTGCGCACCGACGGCGGCGGTATCCGCTTTCGTCGCCGGCTCGCCCAGATGATCGACGCCGAAGCCGCGTGACCAGCTATCGAATCGCTGGCGCGTCTCGTTGGCGGAACCATCGATCGACGACAGTCAGCGCCGCGGCATCGTCTGGGAACTCGTCGACGTGTTCGGTGGCCAACACGGCCGCTCGCCGGCGGTCGCCATCCACCGAGAGCAGCAGGATCTCGACGAGCTGACGCTCACGCCGGGTGACGCCCACACGCGATCGCCGGGCCAGGCCGGCGCGCCGGGCCGCACGCGTATCGGCACCCGCCAGCGACATCAAGAACGCCGAGTACGCGTGGCCCACAGCGAACTCGCTGCACTTCTCGAGGTGCGTCTCGAGTTCCTCTGCCGTCGCTTGGAGACGGACAACCGCATCGGCTGTGGCGATGTACGCCTGTGCCGCTGCGGCGTCCGCTCCGGTGAACGTGGATGTCATCGCCATCTCCACATCGACTCAGCGAGCCAGCGTTCGGCACGGTGGTAGCGGACGTCGGAGACAGTGGCTCGTGTCGTGCGGCGCTGCTTGTGGAGTGCGAGTTGGAAAAGTGCCTCGTTGTGGTTCATCGGTGGAGCCTTTCGTTCAGGTTGACGGTCTCACTGTGCGCCGCCGGACTGAGCCGCCGCTGATTCGGCTCTGACCACCGCGGACAGCGCACTAGCGTTGCCCCGTGGAATTCCGGGTGCTGGGAACACTCGAGGTCCTCGACACTGGGGGCCGCCCGTCGAGTTGCGGGGAAGCAAACTCCGCACCCTCCTGGCCGCGTTGATCCTGCACGCCGGGCAGCCCGTTTCGGCCGATCAACTCTCGGACCTGCTGTGGGGAGACTCACCGCCGAGCGGAGCTGCAAACGCCCTGCAAGCGCAGATCTCCAAGCTCCGGCGTCTGCTGACAGGCGCCTCGCTGGAAGGTCGCGACGGCGGCTACGTGCTCACGATCGACGCGCAGCAGGTCGACGCCGAGCGGTTCTCCAGGCTTGCGAAGACCGGTCACGACCAACTTGCCGCAGGCCGTCACGCGGAAGCCGCGGCCGTGCTGCGCGAGTCGCTGGCGCTGTGGCGTGGAGCCGCGCTGGCCGACTTCGCCTTCGAGGAGTTCGCCCAAGCACCTCGAACCCGACTCGAAGAGATGCGGCTCACGTCGCTCGAGGACCGCATCGACGCCGACCTCGCGTTGGGACGTCACGAGGCCGTCGCCGCCGAGCTCGAGGGCCTGGTTCGAGAGCACGGGCTGCGCGAGCGGTTGTGGGCCCAACTGATGCTGGCGCTCTACCGCTGCGACCGGCAGTCCGACAGCCTGCGCGCGTTCCAGCGCGCACGGGAGCTGTTGGCCGATGAACTGGGCCTCGAACCCGGGCCCGTGCTGCGCGAGCTCGAACGGCAGGTGCTGGCGCACGATTCGGCGCTCTCGGCTCCTGTCACCATCACTCGGGCCTCGCTCGGGCTGTCCAACATCCAGCCGGAACTCAGTACCTTCGTCGGCAGGACAGCCGACGTCGCCCACATCGTCAAGCTCCTCGAGGACCGCCGACTGGTCTCGATCACCGGCCCCGGCGGCGTCGGCAAGACGCGCATCGCGACCGAGGTGGCACGCCACCCCGGCCGGACCTGGCGCGACGGTGCGTGGCTGGTGGAGCTCGGCCTGCAGAGCGGAGACCGAGCAGTGGCCAGCGCCTTCCAACACACGTTCGGACCGCGCCTCGGACACACCAGCGGCGGTGACGACACCATCGACTGGCTCACGAGCGGACTCGCCACGACGGAGCTGCTGATCGTGCTCGACAACTGCGAGCACGTGCTCGCGGAGGCGGCCGAGATCGCCTCGGCAATCGTTCGTTCGTGCCCGGGCGTTGCCGTGCTCGCTACGAGTCGAGAACCGCTCGGTGTCTCCGGCGAGCGTGTGCGAGCACTGGAGCCGCTCGAGCTCGACGATGCCATGCAGCTTTTCGCCAGCCGGGCCGCGGACTCCGACAGTGAGTTCGTCCTCGACGACGCCTCGACCTCCGCCGTCGCAACGATTTGCAAGAACGTCGACCGTCTTCCCCTCGCCATCGAGTTGACCGCCGCACGCACCCGGGCGTTCTCCGCCCAACAACTCGCCGAATTGCTCGACCAGCGATTCGGATTGGTCAGCACCGCCAAGGGTGGACGGCCCTTGCGCCAGCAGACGATGCACGCCGCGGTCGACTGGAGCTACGAGCTGCTGTTCGACGACGAACGATGCCTACTGAACCGGCTGTCGGTGTTTTCCGGGGGATTCACGCTCGATGCCGCGGCGCGCGTGTGCGCCGACGACACCCTGGCGGCCGACGACATCGACGTGCTCATTGCCCGTCTCGTCGACAAGTCCCTCGTCGCTGCCGTGCGGCAGCCCGGAACCACCGCGCGCTTTCGCCTGCTGCGGCCGGTGGCCGACTATGCCGCCGCCAGACTGGAGGATGCCGGCGAGACCGCAATGATTCGAACTCGACACACGCGCTGGCTGATCGACCTCACCGCCGGGGTCACGACCGGGTTGCGCGGCCGGCAGTCGGTGGCTTGGGCGCATCTCGCCAACGTCGAGCTCGCCAACCTCGTTCGGGCCGGCGAGTGGGGTCTCAGCGAGGGTGATCCGGTCGACGCGCTGCAGATCGGGGTCAACCTCGGCTGGTACGCGTTCCTGAGCGCGAATGTGCAGAACGACGAGCCGGTGATGCTCCAGCTGCTCGAACTGGCTGGAGACGCGCCGCCGGCGGCGCTGCGTTGTAGGGCGTTGATGTGGACCGGCCTGCTCAGCATCGGGCGTACGGCGAAACGCACGTGGGCGATGGACGCGGTCGATGTGGCTCGCACAGCAGCCGGCACCGGGGTGCCCGCTTCGCCGGAGGCGGCAATCGACGGTGGAAGGTTCACCACCGACGCGATCGCCTTGGCTCGCACGACCGGGGACAGCTTCCTGTTGCTGGAGACGCTCGTGATCGGTTCGCTGCACCTGGGTGCGATCGGCTGGTTTCCCGAGGTCCTGCGATCGCTGAACGACGAAGCCAGAGCGCTCGCCGAGACGCTCGGAGATCCGTGGTTCGCGGCGATGGTCAGCGGGCTCGACGGACTCGCCACCTACGTCGCCGGCGACCTCGAGGCTTCGATGACAACGCTCCGGGGGGCCATCGATGCCTTCCGCTCCCTCCACGACAACAACACCGCAGCGTTGTTCGAAGTGACCTTCAGTGAGGTTGCCGAGCTGCGAGGGGAAATTGCCGAGGCCACTTCTGCCATGGCTTCGGCCGTGGCCATCGAGACCGAGTCGGGGTTCTTCGCGTCGACCGTGCTGCGCGCTGTTCTGTGTTGGCTGGCCGGTCGTAACGGCGAGCGAGAGCGATCACTGCAACTCGGCCGCGAAGTCGTCGAGCTCGCGCATCAACCGTTCAACCCGGTCATCCGCGCCCAGGCGCTGTTCGCGCTCGGTGCTGCAGAAACCTGGGCCGACATGACGACCGAGGCCGCCGAGCACCTCGGCGAGGCGCTCGTGATCCATGAACGGGTCGGGATGCAGCGTGAAACAGCCATGGATCATCGCCACCTCGGCATCGTCTGCCGAAGGCTCGGCGATGCCGATCAGGCGATGCAGCACCTTCGCACGGCACTCGAGCTCTCGGTGGGAGTCGGGCTTCCGTGGACGGTGATGCTGGTGGCCAGGTCGATGGCTCGAGTCCTGGTCGGCAGCGATTCCGAGATGGCAGCGCGGCTGCTGGGCAACACCGAGGCCGTCAGCGAGCTGTTCGGCTACCTGCCCACGCCCGACGAGCGCGAGCTCGTCGACGGCATCCTGTCGGCGGCAACGAACGACATCGGCGAAAATGCGGTGGCCGCTGCCATGGCGCAAGGTGCGCTCCTGTCGTACACCGAGCTTCCGAACCTGTTCCGGGACGCGCAGTGACGCCCGGCGGGAACCGGGCGTCAATGCTTGACTTGGTGGAGTGAGGTGAATCAGTCGGCCTTGATCGCCCCCAAGATGTCGAGGCGGGACGCTCGACGTGCCGGCAGCGCTGCAGCGGCGACACCGGCCAAGGCCGCGATCACCGTCACGACGGCAAGCTGGCGAACAGGGAAGGCGAACGTGTCGAGGCCCTGATCCTCCAACGCCTTCACGATCGACCAACCGAAGGCCGTACCGATCGACAACCCGAGCGTGGTCCCGAGCAATGCGATGATCACCGACTCGTACCGCACGGTCGCCTTGAGCTGGCGGCGGGTCATGCCGACTGCTCGCAGCAGACCGAGCTCCCGGGTGCGCTCGAAGATCGACAGTGCCAGGGTGTTGGCGATGCCGAGCAGTGCGATGAACACTGCGAGTGCAAGCAGGGCGTAGATGAGGTTCAGGAGCATGTCCATGTTCTTGGTCTGCGCCTTGCTGTACTGGCCACGATCCTGCACTTCACCTTGCGGATAGGCATCGGCGACCTTGGTCACGGCGACCCGAGCCTGATCGGCGTCGACACCGTCGGCGACCGTCATCATCACCTGTTGATCGAATTGATCAGCGATGTTCGCGTCGAATGCCTCGATGCTGACGAAGTAGTCGCCGAGCGTTGCGTGCTCGGCGTACGTCGCAACCAAGGTGAACTGCTGCACCCCGGTCTCGGCGAAGCGCACCGGGATCTTCTGACCAAGTGCCCAACCCTTGTCGGTCGCGACGTCGTCGAAGACGGCGATCTCGCTCGAGTGAAGGTTGTCGAGCGTGCCTTCGGCAACACCGAGGTCGACGATCTCCTGCGTGGCCTGCGGGTCACCGGCAACCAGGTTGTTGCTGCTGCCATCGATCTCCGCGGGCGCCATCCGCATGCCGGTCACGGCGTCGAGCTCAGGGAGTGCCGACAACTGTGCCGCCAGATCGGGGCTCAGACCACCGGTACCACCGATGTTCGATGACACGACCAGATCACCGTTGAACGTCTTGGCGACGTTCGTGGCGACGGACGCCTTCGTCGACGAAGCGAGAATGGTGATGAAGCCGACGAGGGCGACACCGATCATCAACGCCGCGGCAGTTGCGGAGGTTCGCTTCGGGTTGCGCATCGCGTTCTGCGTGGCCAAGGTGCCGGACATTCCCTTCAGGCGGGGCAGCGGCGCACCGATGACCCGGCTGATCGGACGGGCCAGTATCGGCCCGAGCACGGCGACTCCGATGAAGATCATCATCGCGCCGGCGCCGATCGGAGCCATGCCTGCTCCACCGAACAGGCCAGAGCCCATTGCAGCTGCACCGAGACCGGTGACGACCGAGCCCCAGATCGCACGCCGGCGACTGCTGCTGCTCTTGTCGACGGCGACATCTCGCATCGCTGCGATCGGCGGAACCTTTGCGGCACGCCGAGCCGGCAGGACGGCAGAAGCGAGGCTGACTCCGAGACCGGCGATCACCGAGACGATCACCGTCTTGCTCGTCAGCACGACGCTGCCGGCCGGGATGTCGATTCCGATACCCGAGAGCAACATCTTCAAACCAGCGGCAACTCCGACTCCGGCGGCCAAGCCGAGGGCCGATGCGATCAGCCCGACAACTCCCGCCTCGAGCAGCACCGAACGCGTGACCTGCTTGCGACTTGCGCCGATGGCACGCATCAACGCCATCTCCTTGGTGCGCTGGGCGACCAGGATCGAGAAGGAGTTGTAGATGATGAATGATCCGACGAACAGTGCGATGAAGGCGAACACCATCAGGAAGACGTTGAAGAAGCTCATGTCTTCCTTGATCGCAGCCTGATCTTGCTTGGTGATCTCGGTGCCGGTCATCACCTCCGTGCCGGATGGCACGATCGTCGAGATGCGCTCGACGAGCTGGGTCTCGCTGACACCTGGATCGGCGACGATTCGGATCGCGTCGATCTTGCCGGGGTGGGTCAGGTACGCCTGCGCAGCGGTCGGGGTGAACATCGTGAACGATGCGCCTCCCGGACTGTCGGTGTCGCCATACGTGGCGATGCCGACGATCTCGACCGATTGCGGACCGGCCTGGGTCAACACCGTCGTCGTGTCACCGACAACGAACTTTCCTTTGGCGGCACTGCCCTTGTCGATCACGACCTCGTTGCCGGTCTGAGGCGCACGCCCCGACGTGAGGGCGAACGGGTTGAGGTCGTCGTTGGTCAGCCACACGGCGCCCACGACCGGCGCACCCATGTTGGGATTGCCGATCGGCTTGCCGGCCTTGTCGACGAGCTGGGCATAGGCCTCGATGGTTCCCTCGGCCGTGGCCACGCCGTCCAAGCCGTTGATCTGGTCGACGAGGCTGGTGTCGAGACGGGGCCGCTGATCGCCGAACCATTCGCTGTCGAATGCAGCTTCGGCTCGGACGTAAGCGTCGGTGCCCTTGTTGGCATCGGCGAAGAGCTTGTCGAAGGTCTTGCCGATGGTGTCGGTCAGCACGAGCGTGCCGGCCATGAAAGCGACGCCGAGCAATACGGCGAAGCTGGTGGTGAAGAGCCGCAACTTGCGTGCGGACAGTGTCTTGAGTGTTGTGCGGAACATGGTTCTTACTCTCCGAAGTGCTTCATGCGGTCGAGCACCCGATCGGGTGTCGGTGAGAACATCTCGTCGACGATGGATCCGTCGGCGAGGAAGATGACGCGCTCGGCGTAGCTGGCGGCTGCCGGGTCGTGGGTGACCATCACGATGGTCTGACCGAGATCGCGAACCGCGCTACGCATGAACGAGAGGATCTCGGCGCCGGTGCGCGAGTCGAGGTTGCCCGTCGGCTCGTCACCGAAGATGATCGCCGGCCGGCTGGCGAGCGCCCGGGCCACCGCGACGCGTTGCTGCTGGCCACCGGTGAGCTCGCTCGGTCGGTGCTTCAGCCGGTTGCTGAGACCGACCGTATGAACGACTTGGTCCAGCCACTCCTTGTCGGGCTTGCGACCCGCGAACGTCGTCGGCGAGCGTGATGTTCTCCAGCGCAGTCAACGTCGGGACCAGGTTGTACGCCTGGAAGATGAAGCCGATCTTGTCGCGGCGCAGCATCGTGAGCTTGCGATCGTCGAGACCCGACAGATCGGTGTCGCCGATGAACACGCTGCCGGAGGTGAGCGTGTCGAGACCCGCGACGAGGTGCATCAGCGTGCTCTTGCCGGACCCGCTCGGGCCCATGATTGCGGTGAACTGGTGAGCGTTGAAGTCGACGGACACTGCGTCGAGTGCTGTCACCGCAGCGTCGCCGCTGCCGTAGCGCTTGGTCGCGCCGACTGCACGCGCAGCAGCAGTCGTCTGCTGGGCAGGCGGTGTGGTGAGTGGTGTGGTGAGTGTTGCGGTCATGGTGATGCTCCGATTCGTGTGAGTTGATGTGTTGTCGGTGCGGACTTGCACCGGAGCACCATCTGCCGCTCCCCTGAGCCATCGCTGATATGGAACGCCCACCGCGAATCAGCGCAGAATCAGCGGGCATGAGCTAAACCAGCGGGGTGACGCACGCCCGGCGCTTTCGATTCGGCGTCGAGATGATGGGACCGTTCGACGGGATGTCGTGGGCCGACAGCGCGCGCCGTCTGGAATCGCTCGGCTACTCGACGTTGTTCGTGCCCGATCACTTCCACGAAGGACTGGGGCCGATCACCGCAATGGCGACCGCTGTCGCCGCGACCACGACCTTGATAGTCGCGCCGATGGTGTTGAACACCGACCTGCGCCACCCGGCGGTGCTTGCACGCGAGCTGGCGTCGATCGACGTCTTGTCGGCAGGCCGCGTGGAAGTCGGGCTCGGCGCCGGTTACAACCCGCTCGACTACAGCCGCTCCGGCATCGCGATGGATCCCCCGAAGGTGCGAGTCGATCGGCTGATCGAGCACACGCATGTGTTGAAGGCGCTGTGGAGCGAGCAGCCGACAAATTTCGCCGGCACGCACTACCGGATCGACGATCTCGACGGCACGCCGAAACCGTTCACACCAGGCGGTCCGCCTGTACTCGTCGCCGGTGGCGGCCGTCGGATGATGCGGTTCGCAGCGCAGCACGCCGACATCGTCGGCGTCAACGTCCACCTGCCGGCTGCCCCCGATGCGGCGTCGGCGCGCAATGCGTTGCCGGCCAGCATCGACGAGAAGTTCGAGTGGATTCGGACGGACGCCGGCGAGCGGTTCGACGATCTGGAGTTCAATGCCTGGCTGTCGGTCGGACGCGTCACCAACGACATCGCGTCGTTCGGCCAACGGTTGACGCGGCCTTCGGAGCGCCTGCGGCCGAGGTGCTGGAGTCCCCGCTCGTGCTCGCCGGATCGATCGACGAGATCGTCGATCAGCTCGAGCGACGCCGGCAGCGGTGGGGCTACTCGTACTTCGTCATCCCGCAACGGGCGACCGACGACTTCGCCCCGATCGTCTCACGCCTGACGGGCACATGACCACTGGTCGCCGGTTTCTCCGCGCGCCGGGCATCGGTGTGCTGATCGACGCAACGCTGAGCTATGTGATCGGCGACGAAGTACCCGACATGGCGAAGGGCTTCTTCGAATTCACGCTCGTCGCCACTCCGGTCATCGCACTGACGCTCGCCGGGCTCGTCGGCGGAACAGCGCTCGGTCTCACGCGCACCGGCATCGGCAAGCGATGGTTCGTGATCCTCAGTGGCGCGATGTGCGTCGTCCACATCGCGACTGCCGTCTCGTTTGCACGCTCCGGCCCGTTCTCACCCGACGTCCAGCAACAGATCATGCTGTTCTCGCTCGTCGTGTGGTTGGTGTCATCCGGAAGAGGCGCGCGCGTCGATGCATAGTGACGATGGCCCGTTCAGGGTGCTGTTCGTCGGACCGACGAGCGCTCCGTGGGTATCGATCCAAGCGGAGGTCGAAGCCGATCTCGTGCGCTTGGCCCGGCCGGGTGTCGAGTTGACGTACCGCTGCACCGGTGCAGGTCCCGCGGAGATCTTCAGCGACGCGGACGCCGTCGCCGCGACTCCGTTCGTCGTGCAGTCCATCGTCGCTGCGGCCGGCGAAGGCTTCGACGCAGTCGTGGTCGACTGCACAGCCGATCCCGGTGTCGCCGAGGCCCGCGTCGCCGTCGACATCCCGGTCGTCGGCCCGGGTGAAGCAATGCGCGCGGCAATTGCAGCCGCAAGCCAACCCGTGTGCGAGCTCTCCGGAGACGACCTTCGGGCGATGGATCACACGGCACTCGTCGAGCGTGTGCGCGGCGCGCGGACAGTCGCTCTCGGCGGCACTGGCTTCTCGTATCTCGTCGACGTCATCAACGCCGCGTTTCCCGAGATGGTCGTGCTCGATCCTCTCGCCGTCGCGCTCGACTCGGTTACGTCTCGCCGGTAACGCCGTCGATTCGTTCGCGCAGCAGATCGGCGTGACCGTTGTGGCGGGCGTACTCGCCGACGAGCTTCTGCAGGTTCCATCGCATGCTGCGGCCATTGCCGGTGCCGATCGTGTCCAACGATTCGTAGTCCTGCAACAACGAGTCCACAGCGCGTTGCTCGCGGTGCCAGTTGTCGAACGACTCGTCTGTCATCGAGGCATCCACGTCGAAGTCGCCCTCTGGTCCCCCGTCGACGTATGGGCCGTACACAAAAGTGAGCGCTGCCCCACTGGGACCGAGTGGGTACACGCCGTAGACGCGCTCCATTTCGGTGAGATGACGCACCAGACCGAGCAACGTCAACTTCGATGGTGCCGACGCCGCGGCAACGAGTTCGGTGGCGGACAGACCGGCGCACTTCGCCTCGAGTGCTGCCCGGTGGAACGCCAGCCAGCCCAAGAGCACACTTCGTTCGTCGCCGTCGACCGGTTCGTCCATACGACGAATTGTTGTCGAGCGCCGTCCGTTTGCCAGAAGTCGAACCTATGATTCCGATTGGAGGTGCTGTCGTGGTCCTCGTATGGATCGTGTTGTGTTTGTTGCTCATCGGGGTGGAGCTACATCACATGGCGTTCTTCGCCATGTTCGGCGCAGCAGGCGCGGCTGCCGCAGCCGTTGTCGCCGTGGCCGCCCCCGAACACGTTCTCGCGCAGGCGACCGTCGCAGTGGGTGTTGCCACGGTCGGCGTCATCTTCGTGCGACCGCAGATCAGTCAGGCGTTCCACAAGCAAGGCCCCGGAGTCGCCGTACGCGGAGTCCACGGTGGCCTCATCGGCGCCCGCGGCCTGACCGTCGATGAAGTGAAGCTCGACGCCAGTGGCCACGTTCGGCTGCTCGGCGAGACCTGGCTCGCTGTCACCTCGGATGGAAGTTTGATACCGCCCGCGACCGCCGTGATCGTCACGAACGTCGTCGGCACAACTCTGACGGTGAGAGCCGCCGTAGAAGATTGGGAGCTCACATGATCGGCCTCGGTAGTTCAGCGATCGGCGGTCTGGTCGTTGCCGCCATGATCGTCGTGGTCCTGCTGTTCATGTTGCAGAAGATGGTCAACATCGTGCAGCAAGGTGAAGTCGGTGTCGTCAAGCGACTCGGCGAATACCGCCGGACGCACGAGCCCGGTCTCGTCATCATCGGCCCCTTCATCGATTCCTTGCAGAAGGTCGACATCCGCGAGATCCCGGTGCCGGGCGATCGCCAAGAAGTCATCACTCGAGACAACGTGGTCGTCACCGTCAACGCGACGATCTTCACCCAGATCGTCGACGCCAAGCAGGCCTTGTTCAGCGTCGCCAACTTCGGCATCGCCATCGACGCGTTGGCCCGAACCGCACTGCGATCGGTCATCGGCACACTCTCGCTCGACGAGGCGTTGTCGGAGCGCGAGCGCATCAACACCGATGTGCAATCGCAGATGGAAGCGGTCACCGACAAGTGGGGCATTCGCATCGCCCGAATCGAGATCGTCGAGATCACGCCGCCTCCCAAGATCCTCGAGGCGTTGGCGTTGCAGAAGCAGGCCGATCAGGAGAAGCGGGCCAAGATCCTGCAGTCGGAAGGCAACCAGCAGTCGGCCATCAACATCGCCGACGGTGCCGCCAAGGCAGCAATTCGAAGCGCCGAGGGCGAACGAGCGTCGGCCATCCTTCGCGCGGAGGGCAACCGGCAGGCCTACATCCTCGAGGCCGAGGGTCGAGCCCAGGCCATCGCCAGCGTCTACGACGCGATCCGCACGGCGAACCCGGATCCGACAGTGATCGCCATCCTCCAGTTGGAAACGCTGGCCAAGTTCGCCGACAGCGACAACGCCAAGATCGTCATTCCGTACGAGAGCGCCGGCCTGATGGGCGCGGCCCAAGCGTTGCGGTCGGTACTGGATTCAGTGCCTCAAGCCTGAGCCTGGGCAGCGCACCAACGGTCTAGAGAGCGGCCCGGGTGGGTATAGAATCCTCGCAGACGCCTCGTCTGCGTGTAATTGCGCCGCTCCGGACCTTTGGTTGCGCCCTCGTCCACCACAGGAGTTCGCCGTGTGCAACCACGAAATGCTTGCAGGCATGCCACCTTCTGTCTCGACCGACACTCTGCCCCGCGAGCAGCGCAACGAACAGACTCCGAGATCAAAGGGTCGCCGCGTCGACGACGACCAGTCGGGCGTCAGGGCTGGGGATCCGGAGATGCGGCTGGCGCGACTGCCCACCGAGCCGGTCCGACTCGAACCGACGCCACGCGAGATCCAGCAGGCATTGCGTCGCGATGCATGTGCCAAGGCAGTGGCCCACGACCGCGAGCGGATCGCCGAGGGGCTGTACGACTCGGTGATCCATCGGCTGTTCGCCGCAGGGCTCCAGCTACAGGCAACGTGTCAGCTCGTTGACGCCCCAGCACAGGCGCGCATCGAAACGACCATCGACCTGCTCGATGCGACCATTGCCGAACTGCGGAAGGCCATCTTCTCGCTCCATTGAAATCCTCGGACGCTGACACCGGCGAGTCTCACAACGCGTCGACAGTGAGATCGAGGGACGTCACGAACAGCTCGTCGCCACTGATGACCGTCGTGTCCGTCGAGTCGCAGGAAGAGCATCGAAGCACGGGCGAGTCGAGCTCGGTACGCGCTCCGCACTGCTTGCACTCGATCACCGCGGCAACCTCGCGCACCTCCAGCGGCACACCGTCGAGCGGCGTTCCGAAGACCACCATCTCCCAACTGTGAGTCAACGTGTCGGGTACCACTTGACGAAGGTGACCGATGTCGACACGAACACGTTCAACCGGGCGACCGGCAGCAGCTTTGTACGCGATCTTGGCAATCGCCGTGCAGATCGAGAGCTCGTGCACGAAGACAAGCCTAGAGAACACCGTGAACGCCCGACGCCTTGACAATCGCGCACCCGGACTATAGGAAGGGTCCATTGGGGGTAGCCGTGATCGAGCACGATGCAGCGACCGTTGGTTGGCAGACGAAGCGACATTCCCGTTTCGAGGTCGCCGCCCCGCGCCACTTCCTGCTCCCCGCGATCCTCCTCTTGCTTGCCGAGGAACCCCGCCATGGATACAGCTTGGCGAAGGGTGTGCATGCCCTCCAGGTCGGTCGGGTCGATCGCCCGGGTGTCTATCGCGCGCTCGCCCAACTCGAGGCTGATGGCTTGATCTGTTCGTCGCCAGAGACCTCGCTCGCCGGGCAGGGTCGTCGCGTCTACAGCCTCACTGAGCAGGGCCAACAGGCACTTCGTCACTGGATGGGCGTCATCAAGCAGGAGCGTGATGGCCTCGATCGAGTACTGCGCCGATACGTGGCGACGGGCACCGTCGATGCCGTGCTCGCCGAGGTCGAAGGGGGCTGGCACGCTGTTACAGCGACGCCGTGGTCGGCTGTCTCGTCGACATCGCGACTAGAACGGAGCCACGACATCGCGCCGTCGCCGGCCAACAGCGACGGCATCGGGCAGCCGGAGAGCGACCAGCCTGGCATCGATGACAACCTCACCACGACGAGCCGGTTTCGTGTAGTGCCCGACCGCTCCGCTGTGATGATCAACGCTCGCTCCTCGGTTGGGCCCATCACGTTCGGGGCCATCGGGGTGACGGGGGTCCTCGTTGCCGCCGTCACCGCTCACCGCGTTTGTTCGACGCCTCTTCCGACGGCCCACCTCGAGTTCGACGTCGAGCGTCTCCGCAGCGGCAACACCCTCTACGACGCCGAGCTCCTTCGGCGGATCGATGCCCGCCGGCATCCGACAGTCAGCCTCGACCTGCAGGCGTGCACTCCGCTCGGCACCACCGGTCGATACCAGTTACAGGGGCAGGTCACCTTCCATGGTGTCAGCAAGCCGCTCGACGGAACGGTGTCGGTCGTCATGCCGTGCGAGCACACATTGGTGATTCGAGGCGAGCAGGTCATCGACATTCGCGACTTCGGTGTCGTGTCGCCGACGGTGCTGATGCTGCGCATGTACCCCGACGTGGTTGTCGGCATTCAGGTCGAAGCCGAGTTGGAAGATCAATGAACATGGGCGACGACAGGAGGACGTGATGGGTCTGGTGCTGTTCTTTGCAGCCGGCTACGTGATGGGCTCGAGAGCCGGAGGCGAGAGCCTCGATGAGGTGATCGATGCGGTGCACGCGATCCGTGAGTCCGACGAGTTCAACGACTTCGTCAAGGCATTGCGATCCCATGCTGCCGACTCGCTTCGCGGGCTGGCCACGATGCTGGAAAAGGACCGCGAGCCATCAGTCGAACGGGGCTCGTCCAACGATCTGCTCGACCGCGTGCGGCTCATCGTCGGAGGGCGCTGAGCGTGATGTCCTGACTGACGCCACGTAGCCCGACGACGTCGCCGGACGAGCCGATGGCCGGCTCGGCGCGCGATCGCGAACCATCGCGTCTCGCCGCTGCTGTCGTCGACGCGGTACTCGTCTTCGAACGGCAGCCTGCTCGCCACGGCACCTTCCATCAAGGTGCGGACCCGTTCGCGATCGTCGGGATGCACGACCGCCAGATGGGCCGCGAGGGTGCCTTCGAATTCGAGCGGATCAACGCCGTGCATCCGATGCAGTTCATCGCTCCACTGGACCGCGTTCGTGCCGACATCCCACAGCCATCGACCGACGTGGGCGAGCGCCTCCCACTCGCTGAACCGTTGTTCGACCTCGGCAAGCGCGGCTTGAGCCAGACGTGTCTCGGTGAGCTCTTGCGCCACGCCGACTGCGCCGATGTACTCGCCGGATGCCTCGATGACGGGCGACACCGACAGGGCGATCGGCACGGGCATTCCGTCTTTGCGTTGGATCTCCGTGACCACGCGATCGACGCGCTCACCTGCTGCGACACGCCGTGCGACCGACTCCAGATCACCGCGCAGATGTGGCGCAGCGAGCGATGTCAGAGCATCGCCGACGATCTCCTCCTCCGAGTAACCGAAGATCCGTTCTGCGCCACGATTCCAACGCACGATGCGTCCGTCAGCGTCCTGGCTGAACAATGCGAGAGCCCACAGATCGCTGAAAAGCGCTGCTGCGGTGACGCGCTCGATCGGATCCCCCATTGCTCGCGAACGCTACCCCACCCCCTTGTCCGTGCTGGACGAAAGGCGTACTGTCCGCGCGATGGTCGATTTCGGCGAGTCAGTCGCCGTCACTTCGCTGACGCTCGCCCGCCGATTCGCGGCGGGCGCGACGATGTGGTGCATCGCCCCCCAATCGCCGGAGCATGCACGTCACGTCGCTGTCGAGTTCGTGCATCCGGTGCTCGTCGGCAAGCGCGCCCTGCCGGCCGTCAGCATCGAATCGGCAGATCCTGTTGCGGCACTCCGGTCGCTCGTGCGTGCCGGTGATGTCGTGCTGGCCATCAGCTCCGATGACTCGCCTGCCGTCATCGAGATCATGCGTCGCGCCGGCGCATGGGGGGTGACAACGGTGTGGATCGGTGCGGGTCCTCGACCCACACCCCGATCGGCAGACCACATTGTTTGGGTCGACGACGATGCGGCGAGTCACGCCAGCCCGGCATTTCACGACGGGCGCTTGGTGCTGGCATACCACGTGCTGTGGGAGTTGACGCACGTGTGTTTCGAGCACCCTGGTCTGTTGAAGCCGGACACCGACGTCGATTGCGACGATGAGGTCTGCATCACGTGCTCGGACGAGGGACGGCTCGGTGAAGTGATTGCGGCGGCGAAGTTCGGCCGAGCGCGGGTGCGCACCGCCAGAGGTATCGAGATGATCGACACCACCATCATCGCCGGGGTCGCTCCGGGTGATCTCGTCTTGATCCACGCAGGCACAGCGATCTCGGAGATCCCGTGAGCGACGCGACCAATTTCCTGTATCCCTTCATCGAGTCCGACGAGCGCGACGCGGACGCATTGCTGCATGACCTCACGGAGTCGGCACGCGCCAAGGTCGGGGTCAGCACCGAGCTCCGACGAACGACGCTTGCCCGTTCGTCGGCGACGATCGCTCGAGCCGCGGAGGCGATGAGTGATCGGTTCGCTCGCGGAGGACGGCTGTTCACGTTCGGCAACGGCGGCAGCTCCACCGATGCAGCGTCGCTGGCAGCGCTGTTCCTGCGGCCGCCGTGGGGTGTTGCGCTGCCGGCGCGGAACCTCGTCGACGACTCCGCTGTGCTGACAGCGCTGGGCAACGACGTCGGCTTCGATCTGGTGTTCTCGCGCCAGCTGATCGCGCATGCCGGCGACACCGACATCGCCGTCGGGCTGTCGACGAGCGGCAACTCGCGCAACCTGCTGCACGCGTTCGCGGAGGCGGCGGACGTGGAATGCTGACGATCGGCATCGCCGGCTACTCCGGCGGCGAGATGGCGGCGTCGCCGGACGTGCATCACTGCCTGGTCGTCGATGCCGACAGCGTGCACCGCATCCAGGAGACGCAGGCTGCGCTCGGCTTCGAGCTGTGGCAAGCGGTGCAGGCACGACTCTCGAGCAGGGAGAGCAGCGCATGAAGTCAGTCGATACGAAGACACGTCGATGAGTGCGCTCGGTGATCGAGAAGCCGCGGTCCTCGATCGCATCGAGGCGTTCCGCCGCCGCCGGCCGCGCCTCACCGACGACGTGATCACCTTGGCCCACGGTGCCGGCGGCAAGGCGTCGGCCGCACTGGTCGACGCCGTGTTCGTCGAGGCGTTCGCCGGCGACAGCGTCGGCTCCGCTGGCCGACGCCGCCACGCTCACGCTGCCCACAGGCGAGCGGCTGGCGTTCACCACCGACTCGTTCGTCGTGCAAGCCGCGGCGATTTCCCGGCGGCTCGATCGGCCATCTGGCCGTGCACGGCACGGTCAACGACCTCGCGGTCTCGGGCGCGCACACCGATGTGGCTGTCCGGCGCCTTCGTGATCGAGGAGGGCTTCGCCGATCGCCGAGCTGCGCGAGATCGTGGCCGACATGGCCGAGGCCGCGGCCGACGGCGGGCGTCGCCATCGTCACCGGCGACACCAAGGTGGTCGAGCAGGGGCGCGGCCGACGGCGCTGTACATCACGACCGCCGGTGTCGGCGTCGATCCCGGCCGGGCGACGCTCGGGCCCGAGCAGGTTCGCGCCGGCGACGTCGTGCTCGTGTCGGGCACCATCGCCGATCACGGCATGGCGGTGATGCTGGCCCGCGGCGACCTGACGCTCGAGGCCGACATCCGATCCGACACGGCGCCGCTCGGCGAGCTCGTCGAGTCGCTGCTCGACTGCGGCGCCGTCGACGCGATGGATGCGCGACCCGACGCGTGGCGGCGTGGGGACCGTGTGCAACGAGCTGGCCCGCGACACGAACCTCGCCGTCGTGCTCGACGAGACCGTGCTGCCGATCGACCCGGCGGTCGCGGGTGCCTGCGACCTGCTGGGCATCGACCCGCTGTACGTGGCCAACGAGGGCAAGTTCGTCGCCGTCGTCGCGCCGACGAGGCCGACGCCGCGCTCGCCGCGATGCGCGTCGCATCCCCTCGGGCGCGACGCCGACGCGGATCGGCGAGATCGTGGCCGACCCGCAAGGGATCGTGGTGCTGCTCACCACGCTTCGGCGGGACCCGCATCGTCGACATGCTCGTCGGCGATCCGCTCCCCCGCATCTGCTGACCGTGACGACCAGCGCCGAGCGGCTGCGGGTCACCGGCACCGTGCAGGGCGTCGGCTTCCGGCCGTTCGTGTACCGCCAGGCGGTCGCGCTCGGGCTCGTCGGCTACGTGCTGCAACGACAGCGCGGGCGTGCTGATCGAGGTCGAGGGTCCGCCGAACGGCGTCGCCGAGCTGCACTCGCGTGCTGTCGACGACGCCCCGCCGCTGGCCGGGTCGCCGGCGGTCGACTGCCGAGCGACTGCAGCCATCGGGCGCCGCGACCGGCTTCCACATCGTCGAGAGCGAGGACGCCGGCTCGGCCGACGTGCCGGTGAGCATCGACACCGCGACCGTGCGACGACGTGCCTCGCCGAGGTCGACGACCCGGCGACCGGCGGTTCGGCTACCCGTTCACCAACTGCACCAACTGCGGCCCGCGGTACACGATCGTGCGCGGCGTTCCCTACGACCGGCCGGCCACGACGATGGCCGACTTCGCGATGTGCGCCGCAGTGCCAGGCCGAGTACGACGATCCAGCCGACCGCCGCTTCCACGCCCAGCCGAACGCGTGCCCGGCGTGCGGCCCGCGGCTGCGCGTGGCGCGACACGTCGGGATCGGCGGTGAGCAGTGCAGCGATGCGCTCGCGGCCGCAGTCGCGGCGATCGCGTCGGGCGGCATCGTGGCGATGAAGGGCATCGGCGGCTACCACCTGGCCGTCGACGCCACCAACCCAGCGGCGGTCGCCGAGCTGCGCCGGCGCAAGGCCCGCGACGACAAGCCGTTCGCCGTGATGGTCGCCGATCGCTCGCGTCGGCGCGACGGCTCGTGCGACCTCGACGACGTCGCGCGTCGCAGCGCTGACGTCGACCCGCCGGCCGATCGTGCTCGCGCCGCGCCGCGCCGACCGGCGCGACTCGCCGCCGGTGTCGCGCCCGGGCTTGCCGAGCTCGGCGTGATGCTGCCGTACACGCCCGCTGCACCACCTGCTGCTGGCGCGGCGTCGGCCGGCCGCTGGTGATGACCAGCGGCAACCTCAGCGACGAGCCGATCGCCCACGACGACGACGACGCCGTCGCCCGGCTCGGCCCGCTCGTCGACGGCTTGCTGCAGCACGACCGCCCCATCCACATCCGCTGCGACGACTCGGTGGTGCGCGCCGACAGCCGGTCGGCTGCAGGTGCTGCGCCGCTCGCGCGGCTTCGCCCCCGAGCCGATGAGCCTGCCGTTCGACGGCACGTCGGCCGGTGCTCGCCGTCGGCGCCGAGCTGAAGAGCACCGTCGCCGTGGCGAAGAACGGCTGGGTCGTGGCCGAGCCACCACATCGGCGATCTCGAGCACCTGGCCACCTACCGATCGTTCCTGCAGGCGGTCGATCACCTCGCCGCGGCTGTACGGCGTCGTGCCCGAGGTCGTCGCCCACGACCTGCATCCCGAGTACCTGTCGACCAAGTTCGCCGTCGAGCTCGACCTGCCCACGGTCGCCGTGCAGCACCACCACGCCCACGTCGCCGTCGTGCATGGTCGAGCACGGCCGCACCGAGCCGGTGCTCGGCATCGCCTTCGACGGCCTCGGCTACGGCCCCGACGGCACGCTGTGGGGCGGCGAGTTCCTCGTCGCCGACTACGCGTCGTCGCGTGCGGGTCGGCCACCTTCGCGCCGGTACGGATGCCGGCGGCGTCGCCGCGATCCGCGAGCCGTGGCGGATGGCCGCGGTGTGGGCCGCGATGGCGGCCGGCTACGACGCATGCGCACGAGCGGGCGTGCGCCGCCGGCGTCGAGGCGCGACGGCCGCCGCAGTGCTCGACCTCGCCGACGAGCCACGTCGCCGTCGACGACCAGCGTCGGCCGGCTGTTCGACGCGGTCGCCGCACTGCTCGGCGGTCGTCAACGAGTCAGCTACGAGGCGCAGGCGGCGATCGAGCTGGAGGCGCTGGCCCGCACGGTCGCACGGGCCGACGCGCCGACGTACGCGGGATGCGTCACGATCGCCGGCGGCGGTCCTGCGATCCTGCGCCGCTGATCGCTGCGCTGCTCTGCCGACGATCGACGCAGGCATCGATCGAGCGTTGATCGCAGCCGGGTTCCACGAGGCATTCGGCCGTGCGACGGCCGACGCTGGCGGCGCAGGCTGCCTCGCGAGCACCGGCTCGACACGATCGCGCTCACTGGCGGTGTGTTCCAGAACGCTCGGCTGCACCGAGGTCGTCGAATCAGGACTTCGTACCGAAGGCTTCGACGTGCTGGTCCACGCGGTGCTCCCACCGAACGACGGCGGCATCAGCATCGGCCAAGCGGCGATCGCGGCCTTCGCCACGCGTAGCAGTCCGGCTCCGAACGCTGTCACACTCACCCGGACAGGTGACACTGAGTGGCTTCTAGATGGAAAATGCACTCATTGACGTCGCTCGCACGCGGGCGTAGGACGGGAGTGGTATCCGGTGCGCCGACCGCCCCCAGCCGAGGCACCGGCCGTTCATGCGCCGACTCAGCTCGACGCCGAGAGTGAAGGAGCGAGCGTGACCGCTACGGAAGCCCCTCCGGACGAGACCTGGTCGTCCACGTCCTGTGGATCAACGCCGGCCTCAGCTGCGACGGCGACTCGGTCGCGCTGACCGCGGCGACGCAGCCGACGATCGAGGAGATCGCGCTCGGCGCGCTGCCGGGCCTGCCGAAGATCGCGGTGCACTGGCCGCTGATCGACTTCGAGTGCGGTCCGATCGGCGGCGCCGACGACTTCCTCGAGTGGTTCTTCAAGGCGGACGCGCGGCGAGCTCGATCCGTTCGTGCTCGTCGTCGAAGGATCGATCCCCAACGAGCAGATCAACGGCGACGGGCTACTGGTCCGGCTTCGGCAACAACCCCGACACCGGCCAGCCGATGACGATGAACGAGTGGCTCGACCGCCTCGCGCCGAAGGCACTCGCAGTGCTGGCCGTCGGCACGTGCGCCACCTACGGCGGCATCCACGCGCATGGCCGGCAACCCGACCGGCGCGATGGGCGTGCCCGACTACCTCGGGTGGGGCTGGAAGTCGAAGGCCGGCATTCCGATCGTGTGCGTGCCCGGCTGCCCGGCGCATCCCGACAACATGTCGGAGACCATCATCTACCTGCTGTACCAGGCCACCGGCCAGGCGCCGATGATCCCCCTCGACGAAGCGCTGCGCCCACAGTGGCTGTTCGGCGCCACGGTGCACGAGGGCTGCGACCGCGCCGGCTACTACGAGCAGGGCGACTTCGCCACCGAGTACGGCTCGCCGAAGTGCATCGTCAAGCTCGGCTGCTGGGGGCCGGTCGTCAAGTGCAACGTTCCCAAGCGCGGCTGGATCAACGGCGTCGGCGGCTGCCCGAACGTCGGGGGCATCTGCATCGGCTGCACGATGCCCGGCTTCCCCGACAAGTTCATGCCGTTCATGGACGAGCCACCTGGCGCTCGGGTCTCGACCATGGCCAGCGGCGCCTACGGAAGGTGATCCGCAGCCTGCGAAAGATCACCGCAGAAGACGGTCGACGAAGAACCGAAGTGGAGAGTCAAGGGCAACCAACTGCTGACCGGCTACAAACCGCAAGCCCAAATTGGGAAGGGACGGTAGAACCGTGGCAACCAAGACCGAAGCCCTGCAGCCGGAGAGCCGGGACAAGCAACTGATCGAGATGGCGTGGGATCCGATCACGCGCATCGTCGGGAGTCTCGGCATCTACACCAAGATCGACTGGGCCAACAAGACCGTCGCCGAGTGCCACAGCACGTCGTCGATCTTCCGCGGCTACAGCATCTTCATGAAGGGCAAGGACCCGCGCGACGCGCACTTCATCACCAGTCGCATCTGCGGCATCTGCGGCGACAACCACGCGACGTGTTCCTGCTACGCGCAGAACATGGCGTACGGCGTGCACCCGCCGGCGCTCGGCGAGCAGATCGTCAACCTCGGTGAGGCTGCCGAGTACATGTTCGACCACAACATCTTCCAGGAGAACCTGGTCGGCGTCGACTTCTGCGAGAAGATGGTCGCCGAGACCAACCCTGGCGTGCTCGACCTGGCGAACCGCACCGAGGCACCGCACGCCGCCGACCACGGCTGCAAGACCATCGGCGACATCATGCGCACGCTCAACCCGTTCACGGGTGAGTTCTACCGCGAGGCGTTGCAGGTCAGCCGATACACGCGAGAGATGTTCTGCCTGATGGAGGGGCGCCACGTCCACCCGTCGACGCTCTATCCCGGGGGTGTCGGCACCATCGCGACCATCCAGCTGTTCACCGACTACGCCAGCCGCCTGATGCGCTACGTCGAGTTCATGAAGCGCGTCGTGCCGTTGCACGACGACTTGTTCGACTTCTTCTACGAGGCCTTGCCGGGCTACGAGCAGGTCGGCAACCGTCGCATCCTGCTCGGCTGCTGGGGCGCTTACCAGGATCCCGACGTGTGCAACTTCCAGTACAAGGACATGACCAGGTGGGGTCGAGCGATGGGCGTGACGCCTGGCGTCGTGGTCGACGGAAAGCTCGTCACGAACGACCTCGTCGACATCAACCTCGGCATCCGCATCCTGCTCGGGCAGCTCGTTCTACCAGAGCTGGGAAGACCAGGAGATCTTCGTCACCAAGGACCCGCTCGGCAACCCGGTCGACCGCAATCACCCGTGGAACCAGACGACCATTCCCAAGCCGCAGAAGCGCGACTTCGACGCCAACTACAGCTGGGTGATGTCGCCTCGATGGTTCGACGGCAAGGACCACCTCGCGCTCGACACCGGCGGCGGTCCGCTCGCGCGACTGTGGTCGACGGCACTGTCGGGCTTGGTCGACCTCGGGGCTACGTGAAGGCCACCGGCACGAGCGTGCAGATCAACTTGCCGAAGACGGCGCTGAAAGGTCCGCGTCAGCTTCGAGTGGAAGATCCCGAAGTGGTCGAACACGCATCGAGCGCAACCGGGCGCGCACCTACTTCCAGGCCTACTCGGCTGCGGCCGCGCTGCACTTCCTCGACAAGGCACTCGTCGAGGTGCGCGCCGGAAAGACCAAGACCTGGGAGCCGTTCAACGTTCCCGACGAGGGCATCGGCTGCGGCTTCACCGAGGCGGTGCGCGGCGTGCTCTCGCACCACATGGTGATCCGCGACGGCAAGATCGCCAACTACCACCCGTACCCGCCGACGCCGTGGAACGCCAACCCGCGCGACATCTACGGCACGCCCGGCCCGTACGAGGACGCAGTGCAGGGATGCCCGATCTTCGAGGAGAACGACCTCGACAACTTCAAGGGCATCGACATCATGCGCACGGTGCGCAGCTTCGATCCGTGCCTGCCGTGCGGCGTGCACATGTACATGGGCAAGGGCCACGCGCTCAGCAAGGTGCACTCGCCGACGACGTACAACCTCGAGGACCTGGGCTGAGCGTGAGCATCGACGAGCAGAGCATCGGCGAGGCGATCGAGCAGCGGCTCGAAGCGCTGCAAGCGCGTGCCGATCCCCGTGTGTTCGACCAGGCGATCGAGTTGTTGCAACTCGTCACGGAGCTGTACGGCGCCGGTCTGCGAGCGCGTGATGGACCTGATCCATCAACACGCTCCCGACCTGATGGCCAGGATCATTGCGGATGACCTGTTGGCCAGCCTGCTCGTGGCCAACGGTCTGCATCCCGAGGATGTCCACGCGCGGATCGCCAGAGCGCTCGACGGCGTGCGGCCCTTTCTCGCCGGTCACGGTGGCGACGTCGAACTGATCGACATCGACGACCGCGTCGGCGCCGTGTACCTGCGCCTGCTCGGCAGCTGTGACGGCTGCCCGTCGTCGGCCGTCACACTTCGAACCACCGTCGAACGGGCAATCATCGATGCCGCCCCGGAGATCACGATCATCGACGTCGAAGAGCCGGAGGCTGCCGGACTCGAGACGCCGGTGCTCTTGGGGGCCAAGCCTGTCGCGTTCGATCCGGCCACGGGGTGCGGCGCGGCGTGACTGCACCGCAGCCGCTGAGCGCGGTCCTGAAGCGGATCCGCGACATGCCGTTGCAACCCAAGCCGCGCCCGGGCGAGCGGTGCGAGCTGTGCGCCGAGCTGATTCCCGACGAGCACGGCCACGTCGTCGATCTCGAGTCGCGCGCCCTGATGTGTGCGTGTCGGCCGTGCTACTTGGTGTTCACGCCGGAGGGCGCGGGCGGCAGCAGGTTTCGCGCGGTTCCCGACAGGTACGTGTCGTTCCCCGACTTCACATTGACGTCGACCCAGTGGGACGCGTTGCAGATCCCCGTCGGCGTCGCGTTCTTCTTCATGAACTCAGCGATGAGCCACGTCGCCGCGTTCTACCCGAGCCCGGCAGGCGCGACTGAATCGGAGCTGTCACTCGACTCGTGGGAGGAGATCGTCAGCACCAATCCAGACCTCGCCGGCCTGTTGCCCGATGTCGAGGCGTTCCTGGTTCGCAGTGGCGACCGGCGATCGGGTGCTGCGACCGAACAGCCGGAGTGCTATCTGGTGCCCATCGACGTCTGCTACGAGCTCGTCGGCGAGTTGCGCAGGCTGTGGAAGGGGTTCGACGGGGGAACCGAAGCGCATGCAGCACTCGACGCGTTCTTCGAGCGAGTTCGTGACCGGGCCCGACCGGCAGCACGGCCACAACGCGAGGGTGCTCAGCGATGAGCCCGGTGGCATTCGAGATCGTCGGCGCTCGGGTCGAGGCGTATGCGGCAGTGCCGACGTTGATGCTGCGACTGCGCATCGTCGCGGCAGATGGCGAGCCGATTCATGCCCTGGCGTTGCGCAGCCAGATCATGATCGAGCCGAAGCGTCGCCAATACGACGCGGACGAGGAGCGCAGGCTCACCGAACTGTTCGGGGAAACACCCCGGTGGGGCGACACGCTGCAACCTTTCCTGTGGACCAACGTCAGCCTGACGGTCGCTGGCTTCACCGGCACGACGGAGATCGATCTTCCAGTCGTCTGCACGTACGACTTCGAGATCGCCGCCGCCAAGTACATGCACTCGCTCGACAGCGGAGAGATACCCATTGTCGCATTGTTCTCCGGGACGGCATTCGCCAGGAGCGCCGCCGGCCTGAACGCATCGCCGATCTCGTGGAGCGAAGAAGCCTCGTACCGGCTGCCGGTGTCCTTGTGGCGCGACATGATGAACCTCTACTTCCCCAACACTGGCTGGCTGCGATTACGCCGCGAGACACTCGATGCGTTGCAGCGCTACAAATCGGAACGCGCCTTGCTGACGTGGGACGAAACGTTCGAGCAGTTGTTGAAAGAGGCCGGGGAGGACGTGTGACTGCGGCGGACCGGTTTGCGGTGGCTCGTCTGGTCGCCGACACGGTGCTGTACGAGGGGTACGTGCTCTACCCATATCGCGCGTCCGCTCAGAAGAACCAACTCCGATGGCAGTTCGGTGTGCTGGCACCGGCCGCCTTACGCCGAGTCCTCCGGCGCCGAGCGATGGTCGATGCGCAGTGAGGTGATCGTCGGTCCGGGCGAATTGCCCCGGCTGACAGTTCGGATCCGCTGCCTGCAACTCCAACACCGCGCCATCGAAGCAACCGCGGATGAAGGAGCGTCGTACGTCTCCGTCGATTCGCTCGATCTCGACGGAACCACGGCGGTTCCCTGGGATGAGGCGATCGATCACGAAATCGATGTCGAGACCCTCGAGTTGCTGCCGGCCGGCAAACACGTCAAGGAGCACGAGTTCGCATTGCCCGGGGGTCGAGACGTCGAGGTCCTTCGTGATGCACTCGGCCGTCTGGTGGGCCGGGCAACCCGGCAACGCGAAGAGGTGCGCGGCCTCGTGCGGATCTCGGCACGGCACGTCGACGAGAGCAGTCCGTTCCTGAAGGTGACAGTGACTGTCGAGAACACGACAGACTGGGACGCTGCGGGCGCGAATCGGGACGCAGCCATGCGGCGATCACTCATCGCCGTGCATACGCTGCTCGCTGTCGACGGCGGCTCGTTCGTCTCGCTGCTGGAGCCCGCGCCGTTCGCGGAAGAGGCCGTCGCCGGGTGCGTGAATGACGGCACCTTTCCCGTGCTGATCGGCAACACCTCGACCAACGACGTCATGCTGTCGTCGCCGATCATCCTGTACGACTTCCCCGCCGTCGCGCCGGAGAGTGCCGGCGACTTCTGCGACTCGACCGAGATCGACGAGATCCTCGCATTGCGAGTGATGACGTTGACCGACGCCGAAAAGGCCGAGGCTCGCGGCACCGACCCGCGGGCCGCGGCCATCATCGATCGCTGCGACGACATGCCCGACGAGATCTGGTCGCGGTTGCACGGTGCGGTTCGTTCGCTCCGGCCGGTTGCCACGATCGCCGAAGAGGACGCGTCCGAATCGGTGCCCTGGTGGGATCCGGGGACCGACGGATCGTTCGATCCATTCGCAGACACGATGCTGATCGGTGGAGTCGAGGTCGGCAGCGGCACCCGCGTTCGCCTGCGCCCGTCGCGACGGGCCGATGCCCACGACCTGTTCTACAGCGGCAAACTCGCCACCGTGAAAGGTGTGTTCAACGATGTGGACGGCGACCGACACATCGCTGTCGCGCTCGACGACGATCCGGCCTCCGACATGCTCGAGTGGCAGGGCCGCTTCCTCTACTTCCACCCCGATGAGATCGAGATCCTGGGCGACACGACCCCCGCGCCGACGGGGCGCGTGCTGGTGGCCGGCATCGGCAACATCTTTCTCGGTGACGACGGCTTCGGCGTCGAGGTCGTCAAGCACATCGACGCGAACGTGCTGCCCGCCCACATGCGGGACGGCATCACGGTGACCGACTTCGGGATCCGCGGAGTGCACCTGGCCTACGAGCTCCTCGACGGTTACGACGCGTTGGTGCTGATCGATGCGATGCCACTCGGTGAACCTCCCGGCACCGTTGCGATCTTCGAGCCCGAGGTCGACGACATCGATCCGTCCAGCGTCGATGCACATTCGATGAGCCCGGCGGTGGTGCTGGGTCTGCTGGCGGGCCTCGGCGGCCATGTGCCGAAGGTGGTCGTCATAGGCTGCCAACCGTTGACCGTCGATGAGGGCATCGGCTTGTCGGAGCCGGTCATGGCGGCAGTACTACCGGCCGCCGAGATCGTTCATCGAGTCCTCACCGATCTGCACCTCCCCTCACAGAAGGAATTCCAATCATGATCCACAGACTCTTGTTCTCGTTGCTGTTTGCCCTCGTTGCGACGCTGGTCGTCAGGTCGCTTCCTGATCTCGCTCGATATCTCAAGATGCGTGAGATGTAGAGGCCCGTGCCCCGATACCGGATCCTTGCGAACCGGTCTCGTGTGTGGATCGAAGCGCGCTCGAACGTGCACCCGATACACACCGAGGCCGAAGGTCTCGACGGTTGGCTCGACCTCGAGATCACGCGCGGCGTTCTCAACGTCGACCAGACCGTGCTCGGGCACCTGGAGTTTCCGGTGGAGAACCTCAAGTCGGGCAATTCGTTCGAAGACAGAGAGTTGCGTCGACGCATCGATTCCCGCCGCTACCCAACCATCATCGGCGAGCTCAAGTCGATGAAGCAGGCCGCAGGATCTACCGACTACATCGTGTCCGGCGATCTCACGTTTCGCGGTGTCACGCGCACGTACGAGGACACGATGACGATCGAGGCCGTCGATGATCACGAGGTGATCCTTGCCGGCAGGTCGACCTTCGACATCCGCGACTTCGGAATGGACCCACCGCGGATCCTGATGTTGAAAGTGCAGCCGGAGGTCTCGGTACGCGTCGAGATCGTCGCGGAGAAGGAGAGCTGACATGTGCCTCGGGATCCCCGGTCAGATCGTTGAACTACACCCTCAGTTCGAGCACCTTGCTCGGGTCGATGTCAGTGGAGTCGGCCGGATGATCAACATCGGCCTGCTCGAGGACGAGCACCTGCAACCGGGCGATTGGGTCTTGATCCACGTCGGCTTCGCCATGTCGAAGATCGATCAGGAAGAGGCGGAGCTCGCCCTGGCTTCGCTGCAGATGATGGGCGAGATGTTCACGGATGAGGTCGATGCACTGATGACTTCGCCGTCGACCACCTCGCCGTCGGAAGGGTGAGCCAGAGGTGAAGTACGTCGACGAGTACCGCGATCCGGCTGCAGCACGCCGCCTGGTTGCGCGCATCGCCGACCTGGCCGCTGATGACCACTTCAAGTTCATGGAGGTGTGCGGCGGACACACCCACACCATCTACCGCCATGGAATCGAGCACGTCCTGCCCGAGTCAGTGGAGTTGGTGCACGGCCCAGGTTGCCCCGTATGCGTGATCCCAATGGGTCGCGTCGACGACGCCATTGCCATCGCCGAGACGCCCGGGGTCATCTTCACCTCCTTCGGCGACATGATGCGCGTGCCTGGAAGCCACGGCAACCTGCTGGGAGCCAAGGCCCGCGGCGCCGATGTGCGGTTCGTCTACTCCCCACTCGATGCGCTGCAGATCGCCGTCGAGAACCCCGACCGCAACGTTGTGTTCTTCGCCGTCGGATTCGAGACGACTGCGCCGTCGACTGCCGTCACGCTCCTCCACGCCCGCGAGAACGACGTGTCCAACTTCCACGTGTTCTCGAACCATGTCACCATCGTTCCGCCCATCAAGGCGATTCTCGAGTCTCCCGATCTGCGCCTCGACGGGTTCCTCGGCCCCGGCCACGTGTCGACCGTTGTCGGGAACAGGCCGTATCGGTTCGTGCCGGAGAAGTACGGCAAGCCGCTGGTCACGGCTGGTTTCGAGCCACTCGACATCTTGCAGGCCATCGTGATGTTGTTGCTGCAGATTCGCGAAGGCCGCTGCGAGGTCGAGAACCAGTATTCACGCGTGGTGCGTGACGAGGGCAATCCGCGGGCGTTGCACATCCTTGCCGAGGTGTTCGAGTTGCGGCCGCACTTCGAATGGCGCGGTCTCGGTTTCATCTCGCAGAGCGCACTGCGGCTGCGTCCAGAATTCGCCCAATGGGACGCCGAACTGCACTACTCGGTTCCGGGTGTGCGTGTCGCCGATCCGAAGGCCTGCCAGTGCGGCGAGGTCTTGAAGGGTGTCATCAAACCGTGGGAGTGCAAGGTGTTCGGCACCGCGTGTACGCCCGAGACACCCATCGGCACGTGCATGGTGTCGTCCGAAGGTGCGTGCGCGGCGTACTACAACTTCGGCAGGCTCCATCGCGAAGCCGCTGTCACGTTGGGGCGTGCCCGCGCCGATTGACCGCGCAGCCGTTTAGTGCTCCCCGAATACGGGAATTGCCGAGTGATGTCAGTTCACGATGCAACGCATTCGATTCACAATCCGGTCGGAGAGCTCACTGCCGAACACCCCGGCGTGGTCAAGATCGGGCGAGCGGGTTGGTTCGCCAAGGGGGTCGTGTACACCATCGGTGGCTACTTGGCATTGTCTGTTGCAGCCAAGGCGTCCGGGTGGACCGACAGCACCTCCACGACGGGAAACCAGGAGGCGAGCCCGGTCGGCGCGATCAAGACCGTCGCCGGGTCGTCGGGTGGAACGGTCCTGCTGTGGCTCCTGGCCATCGGGATGTTGCTCTATGCGGCGTGGCGAATCGTTTCCGCGCTGCTACCAGGGAGTACTGATGCAAAGGGCTGGGCGCACCGGATCGGCTACATCGCCAGCGCGGTGATGTACATCACGTTTGCGATCAGCGCGATTGCACTTGCTCGCCATGCCCCAGAGACGCCGGACGGCAACAAGAAGGTCACCGACATCTCCGAGAAGATCATGACCAATGGGTTCGGTCGCGTCGTGATCGGTCTCGCCGGTCTGATCGTGATCGCGGTCGGTGTGTACCGCGTCTACAAGGGCATCACGATGGACGTCGAGGACGAGCTCGACATGTCGGGGATGTCCCCGACGCGAAGGCGTTGGACCGAACGCCTCGGCGCGATCGGCGAGATCGGCCGCGGTATCGGCTTCGCGCTGGTCGGGTTCTTCCTCGCCGCGAGCTGCGCTTCGCTACGACGCCACGCAGGCCACCGGTCTCGATGGTGCACTGCGCCGGCTCGCACTCGAATCGTGGGGCGTGATCATCGTCGTCGTCGTTGGAGTCGGATTCGTTGCCTATGGCATCTTCTGCCTGGCGACGTTCACCCACCGTCGACTGCAGGCCCCGTAGTTCCGGTTTGGCTCGTCCGTCGCCTGGGTACACGCCTGCAATGACATCGCCCCGAATTCGTGACACCTGGCTCGTGCGCAAGCACGAGGCCATGCAGCTCGGAATCATCTACGTCGTGTTCACGGCAGTCTGGTTCTCGATCGGCTACCTCTTGACCCATACGCTGAAGAACTCGTGGATCGTGCACAACGATCAATCGATCTCGGAGTGGTTCGTCAAGCAGCGCACTCCCGGGCTCAACTCGCTGAGTTTCGTCGGATCGATGCTGTCCGACACGGTCGTGAAGATCGTGGTCACAGCGGTCGTTGCTCTGGTGATGCTCATCGTGTGGAAGCGCTGGCTGGAGCCTTCCGTCGTGGTGTTCTCGCTGATCCTCGAAGCGCTCACCTTCATCACCGTCACCACGCTCGTCAAGCGGCCTCGACCCGACGTGCCCCACCTCGACACATCACCGGTGGGGACGAGCTATCCGTCCGGGCACACCGCGGCGGCCGTCGCCTACTCCGCCATCGTCGTCATCGTGTTCTGGCACACTCGCAAGACCTGGATTCGAGCGCTGTCGGTCGCAGTCGCCGTGATCCTGCCAGTGTGCGTCGGCTTGGCTCGGATGTACCGAGGCATGCACTTCCTCACCGATGTCATCTTCGGTGCGCTGCTCGGCGGAGCATCAGTCATCGCGACCGTGATGGTCCTGACGCGTGCCGCCGAACGGCAACAGAACCAACACGTCGGAGACGACGTGGAGCAAGCAGAAACCGTTCCCGCGGCCCAGTTGGCGCACAACTAGGCCCGACGAACCGGAGGATCAGGAAATGTCGAACATCGCAGTCATTGCCAACACCGAGAAACTCACCAAGAAGGACGCCAAAGCCCTGCGGCGAGCCCTCACCGAAGCCGACTTCAACGATGTCGAGTGGATCGACATCCAGAAGGGATCGGATGCCAAGCCGGCCGCGGCAAAGGCCATCAAGCACGGCGCCGCCACAGTGATCGTGTGCGGTGGCGACGGCAGCGTGCGCGCCGCTTCGGAGGCAATCGTCGGTACGACGACTGCACTCGCGGTCGTGCCCGCCGGTACCGCCAACCTGTTTGCCTCCGGGCTCGATCTGCCGACCGATGTGAAGGAAATCGTCGGCGTGATCGCGCGCGGCGATCGCCGCAGCATCGACACCGCCGTGTGCAATGGCCACACCTTCAACGTGATGGCCGGCACCGGATTCGATGTGGCCATGTTGGCGGATGCCGAGGACAGCAAGGAGCGGCTCGGCACGTTCGCCTACGTCGGTGCCGCCGTCCGCGAAACGCGACATCGAAAGCTGTTCGACGTGAAGATCACGGTGGACGGCAACGACTTCTACAAGGGCCAAGCCAGCTGCGTGCTCGTCGGCAACAGCGGCTCACTGAAGGGCGGAGTCAAGGCCTTCCCCGATGCGACGTCGACCGACGGTCTGCTGCACGTCGCGGCTGTCAGCGCAGTCGGCATGCGCGAGTGGGCGAGTCTCATGATGACTGCCGTGATGCGCAAGCCGCATCTGTCGAGCAACTCCGAGATCGGCGAAGGCACCGAGATCATGGTGACGTTCAACAAGAAGCGCCGGCTCGAGCTCGATGGCGGCGTGAAGGGCAAGGCGAAGAAGCTGGAGTTCGAGATCCGCCCGCGTTCGCTGGTGGTGTGCGCTCCGGCCGAGTGATCTAGCCCGGCGTGGCGGATTTTGCACCCAGCCCGCGAAGCCACTCGACCACATCGCTCGCCTCGGATCGTTCGGCGACATCCAGCGGGGTCAAATCGTCCCAGCCGACCCAGTTCACGTCGGCGCCCCGCTCCACCAAGTATCTGGCGACGTCGAGGTGACCACCGGTACACGCGCCCCACAAGCACGCGGTTGCGTCGGCGGCGGATTCGTCGGGATCGGATGCGAAGTACGCCTCGACTCGGTCGAGCAGTCCCAGCGCGGAGGACTCCCAGAGCGTGGTCGCTGCGCCGCGTTCCAACAATCGTCTCGCCGCGTTCCACTGGCCGAATGCCGTGGCGTCGGCCATCGGCGTGCCGCCGCCGATCACGGCGCCGCGGGCCTCGATGTCGGCGCCGGCATCGAGCAACGCGTCCAGCACCGCGACATCGTCGGTGCTGGCAGCCCAATGCAACGGCGTCTCGGTGTGCGGGCCGGTGAAGCGGCCGTTCACATCCGCACCGGCATCGACCAGCGCCGCGACGGTCTTTGGTCCATTCGGAAAGTGGCCGGGAAAATCCGTCGCCACGTGCAGCAGTGTCCGCGTCATCCCGCCTTCGGTGCCGAGGCCGGCCGTGGCCAGTTCGGGATGAGCAGCGAGTAAGACCTTCAACGCGGCAACGTCGCCGGCGTGGATGGCGGTGGTCGCCTCGACCGCGATCGGATCGTCCGTCGCAATGATCATCGCAGCAGCTTCGCGCGGTTAGCGGGCTGCCAACTGATCGGGTCCTGCTGTCCAGCGGGTGTGAAACGACTCGGCGAGAATGCGTCCGGATGGATCAGTGATCAGCCCCTTCTCCAACGCAATTGCGCCCTCGCTGATGTCGGCATGGAACAGGCCACCGAGCCACTGATGGTCCGCGAGCTCATCCATCGTGCGATGTACGTGGACGGTGTAGCTGACGCTGATGCCACCCGCAGGTGGATCGATCCGACTGAACGATGCGGGCGGGAACCAATCGAGCGCCATCGCGAGCCACGATGCGTCGATGGCCCGTGACTCGATGGGCCGCATGTAGCCAGCGACCCGGGCCCGCGGTCCGTGACTGAACGGAAGGTCGGTCGGGTCGAGCAACGCCACGCCGTGCTCGAAGTGACCAACGCCGGGTGGCGGCGCGATCGGCACGCAATCCTCGAACGCCGGCAGGCCGAGGTCGCCGACCGTCTCCCATTCCGTGCTCTCGACGGCATCGGCCGCCGTGACCTGGCTGATCACGACGGCCTTCGAGGACTGCGACAAGGTGACGGTCAGCGTGGTGATGGACCGCCCGCGCCGGACCACTTCCACCTCGACATCAGCCGGACCGACTTGGCCGGGACGAAGAAAGCTGGTGGTGATGGTTCGGATCGGCCGGTCGCCGGCGACTGCCTCGGCGGCCTTGACCGCGACTGCCACGAGGTAGCCGCCGTGCATGCCGATCAGCGACGACCACACCGGATCGAGATCCACGCTGAACCGCTCGGGTTGCTGAGGATCAGTGCGCAACACAGTCGTCGCGTCGAACAGCGTGGTACGGGTAGCGGGCTCGGGCACCTGCAGCATCATGTCAGCCGCGCCTTCCGCAATGACGGGAGCAACGTCGGCCGTCGGCACATGACGCGCCACCCGTCGCGGCAGCCGAGTGCTCAGCACGGAGACCGCGACACCACTGGCGATCAGCAGCCACCACACGTGATGAAAGGAATCGAGCGCGGTGGCAGGCAGAAGATCTGAAGTGAATGCGACTGCTGCAGCCACGCCGAGCGTGGCCCCGAGGTTGCGCACCGCCTGGCTGACCGCGGACCCGGAGCCGAAGCGATCCGGTGGCAGGCCCTGCACAGCAGCCGACGACAGCTGGGGCAGGCACAGTGCAACGCCGAGCCCGCTCAAGATCACCGACGGCAGGTAGTGGCCGACGTAGTCCGGCTGCACGGTGACTCGGTTGATCAGCAGCACGCCGCTGAGCGCCCAGATCAAGCCGCCGGGGATGAGCAGTTGTCGTTGGCCGACACGACCGGCGAGCTTGCCGAACAGTGGAGCGGTGACGGCGACGATCAGCGGACCGACCGAGATCGCCATGCCTGCACGCAGGATCGAGTAGTGCCAGACGCCGGTGAGGAACAACACGTTGCCGAGGAACATCGCCGAGAACCCGGTCGCGTAGATCAGCATCGCCGCGTTCGCCCATCGGAACGAACGCGACTCGAACAGGGTCAGGTCGAGGACCGGATTCGCGACCTTGCTGCAACGCCGCACGAACAACCCGATGAGGGCGACGGCGATCAGTTCACAACCGATGAACTTGGCGCTCCCCCATCCCCACTGGTTGGTCTTGACGATGCCGAACGCGGCGAGTGCGAGACCGGAGGCCAGCACCACGACGCCGGTGGGATCGGGTAGGCGACCGGGGTTCGATTCGCGCCATTCCGGAAGGACCTTGCGACCGAGGAAGAAGCTGACGATGCCGACGGGCAGGTTGATGTAGAACGCCCAACGCCAGCCGAGGTTCTCGATCACCAGTGCGCCGAGCGTGGGGCCGGCGGCACCGGCGACGGCCCCGACAGCGCCCCAGATCGCCACGGCCACCGGGATCTTGTGGCGAGGGAACGTTTGCAGCACTAGCGCCAAGCGACGCAGGGACCAGCGCTGCCGCGGCGACCGCTTGCAGGATGCGGGCGCCGACCAGCACAGCCACCGTCGGCGCCAGGCCGCACAGCATCGATGCGACGGTGAACAGGACTGCGGCCGTCAGGAACGTCTTGCGTCGCCCGACACGATCCGCCAGCCGACCGGCCGGGATCAGCAGGGCGGCGAACACGATGGTGTAGGCGTTGAGGATCCACGACAGCGTCGACGGCGGGGTCGAGGAGAACTGTTCCCTGATCGATGGGAACGCCACGAACAGGATGGTGGTGTCGAGGAACACTGCGAACACCGCCAGGCTCGTGCTGGCCAACACCACCCACGGATTGTGCGTTCTCGCTGCTGGAGCCGTCGGCTCAGGCGTTGTCACTTGCATCGTGCCACCTCGGTATAGAATAGAGAACGATTGGTTGATAATTTATACTAACTGACTCTAGAGTGAGTGCAACAACATGGCAACGACAAATTCGCAATCCTCACCTCGGCAGTCGACCGAGCGGACGTATGGGCAGTACTGCCCGATCGCCGCCGGTCTCGATCTGATCGGCGACCGATGGACGCTGTTGATCCTGCGCGAGCTGTCGATGGGCGACCAACGGTTCACCGACCTGCGCGGCGAGCTCACCGGCATCGCCCCCAACCTGCTCACCGAACGGCTCCGCAGCTTGCAGGCGATCGGACTGGTCACCACCGCCGAACTGCCGCCGCCCGCAGCGCGCAGCGTCTATCGCTTGACCGAGGAGGGCCGTCGGATCGAGCCCGTGCTTCGATCCGTTGCCCGCTTCGGCATCTCATACCTCACGGGCGACCCCAGCGACGTCTTTGACGCCTCAGCGCGTGGCGTTCTCGCTACTGGCGCCGTGGCGACGACGGCCCGAGACCAAGCTGCGCGCCCGGCTGATCGCCGTCAACGACACCACAGAGCAAGCACCGGGTGAGACCGACACCGTCGACCTCGTCCTCGACCTCGCCGGAATGCAGATCGAACCGCCGACGGGCACTCCCGATGTCACACTGCGCGTCGTGATCACCGATCTCGTTCGAAGCCGTCAGACCGGTGAACCGCTTGTCGGTCAACTCACCGGCGACGCGAGCTCGCGTCGCATATTCCTCGACCAGTTCGCGCTTGCAGATGGCGAAGCGCTGATGCGCCGGCCCGCAGCGAGCGACGGTGACACATCGCGGTAGCGTTCAGGTCAGCCTGAACGGAGGATCACCGATGGGTCGCTTCCACTACCACGCCGACGGAACTGGCCACTCGCACGCCGACGGCGAGCACGACCACGACACGACCACGATCACGATCACGTTGGGGTAGGCGATCACAGCGGCTACCAGACCGGCGGCCTCCGAGTCGAGGTGCTCGAGCACATCCTGGGTGAGAACGATCGAACCGCCGATGCCAACCGCAGCGACTTCCACGATGCGGGAGTGCAGGTGATCAATCTGATGTCGTCTCCTGGGGCGGGTAAGACCACACTGCTGCGCGAGGTGTTGCTGCACCTCGGATCCTCGCTTCGGGTCGGCATCGTCGAGGGCGACGTCGAGACATCGATCGACGCCGATCGCCTGTCGGGCCTCGGCGCGCCGGTCTCGCTCGTCAACACCTCCAACGGGTTCGGCGGCGAATGCCACCTCGACGCAACCATGGTTCGGTCGGCGTTGCCGCACCTGCCGCTTGCCGACCTCGACCTCGTCGTCGTCGAGAACGTCGGCAACCTGGTGTGCCCCGCCGAGTTCGATGTCGGCGAGCACGCACGGGCGATGGTCTTCTCGGTGACCGAAGGGGAAGAGAAGCCGCTGAAGTATCCCGTCATGTTCCGGTCGGCTGATGTCGTCATCATCAACAAAGTCGACCTGCTTCCGTACCTCGACTTCGATCTCGCGCTGTTCCACTCGAACCTTCGCGACGTCAATCCCGACGTTCGCACGATCGAGACTTCAGCAAAGACCGGTCACGGCGTCGACGAGGTCTGTGCCTGGATCTCGTCGCTCGCTGCTCGCGTATGACGACCGTTCGCCGCAAGCATGCCGGCGATCTGGTGGATCCGGCGGCGATCGCGTTTCGGCTCCGCGAGGAGGGTCACACGGTGGGCAAGACGCGCACGGCGATCCTCGAGGCGGTCCGGTCCAAGCAGCGCGCGTTCACTGCGGAGGAGCTTGCCGACTCGGTGGGAGAAACCCACGTGTCGACTGTGTATCGCACCTTGGCGTTGCTGGAAGAGATCGGCGTCGTGCGGCACATCCATCTCTCGCACGGACCGGCGATCTACGAGCGAACCGCGGTGTCGACCGACATACGGCACCTCGTGTGCGAATCATGCGGACGCCACGTCGCCGTGCCGCGACGAGTGTTCGACGCTGCTCGTCGCACGCTGGAGCGTGATTACGACTTCGTGCTCGATGGTTCGCACTTCGCAATCGTTGGCCGCTGCAAGGCCTGCGCCGAAGCCGACGTGGAGTGAGCTAGAGGAGCGCTGCGTCGACCTGCGCGGCGGTCGGCATGCCGCCGCGGGCGCCGACTTCGGTGACCGACAGCGACGCGGCGGCGACGGCGACGGACACAGCACGAGCGAGGTCGTCACCGGCAGCCAATCTCGCTGCAAGCACTCCATTGAAGGTGTCGCCGGCTCCCGTCGTGTCGCGCACCTCGACTGGTGGCGCTGGGAACTGACGGGGTGCCGTGCCCGCTTCGACAAGCAGCACACCGTCGCCACCCTGCGTCACCACGACTGCGGCATGACTGCGACTCGCGATCTGGGTCGCGTCAGTTGATCCACGACCGGTTTCGCCAAGGAGGGTCGACAGATCGCGCAGCTCGGTTTCGTTGGGTGTGACGATCGGCCCGAGTTGCAACACGTCGGCGACGACCGGTACGACCGGAGCCGGATTGACGATGCACACGACTCCGGCTGTCGTTGCCGCTTCCACCGCGGCCTTCACCGCGTCTGCGGGGATCTCCGTGCTCACCAGAACGCAACCTGCGGTGGCGAGTGCCGCGCCGAGGCACCGCCTGACCTGCTCCGCCGAGATCGCCGCGTTGGCTCCGCTGCCGACGGCGATCTGATTCTCGCCGTGCTCGTCGACGACGATCAGGGCGACGCCCGTGGATTCACCTTCCAGCACGGCGACGTCGCCGGTGTCGATTCCCTCGGCTGCAAGCTCGGCAACCGCTGCCGTACCGGTGTCGTCCGAGCCGACAGCGCCGATCATTCTCACACTCGCTCCTACACGTGCCGCGGCAACCGCCGCGTTGGCACCCTTGCCTCCACCGTACGTCTGCAGTCCCCCGCCGACGACCGTCTCACCAGGACCGGGCAGCCGCGGCGCCACGACGACGAGATCGACGTTGATCGCGCCGACGACAACGACCGTCCGCCTCTGGTCACGCTCCCCTACCACACGCCGGAGGCTACTCAGGCCGGCAGGTGCGAGCCGCCGTCAGTCGGCGACCCGGGTGACCTCGACGGCCACGGACAACTCCTGCGTCGCGGGCGAGCCGAACACGACGCCGCGGACCGGGGCCACGTCGTTGTAGTCGCGTCCCCAGCCGACGGTGATGTGGGTCATCGGCGGTGCCTTGTCGTTGGTCGGATCGACATCGAGCCAACCCCAACCCGGGATGTAGACGGAACACCACGCATGCGAAGCGTCGGCACCGACCAGCTTCGGTTCGCCCTCCGGCGGCGAGTTCTCGATGTATCCGCTGACGTAGCGCGCCGGGAGACCCATCGAGCGGATCGCACCGATGGCGAGATGGGCGAAGTCCTGACACACCCCGCGTCGATACGTCAGGACATCGGCCAGCGGTGTGCTGACATCGCTGAAGCTCGGGTCGAATGCGAACTCGATGAAGATGCGATGCGAGAGATCGATGACCGCCTCGTGAAACGCCCGGCCCGGCAGGAACGACCACGACGCGAATCTGCCGAGGTCCGCCGACGGTGTCACCAATGTCGACTCGATCGAACACATCCTCGCCAGCAGGCCATCGGGGCTCCCGTCCTTGGCTACCAGATCGCGCAATTCCTCCCACGGTGGCGACCACACCAGTTGTTCCGGCGCGATGAGGTCGACCTCGTAGTTGCCCGTGACCACGAGCTGATCGTGGACCTGCTCGACCGCGCGGTACGACACGTTGTTGCCGAACGAGTCGACGTACTCGTCGGCGTGGTCGGCGGCGGGCAGCGTCGAGACCTCCGAGCTGAGCACGGTTTGTGTCGGTGTTTCCCGCGGGCGGAGATGGGCGACCGTGTGACCGTTGATCACCTGCCGCGCTGTAGCGGTATTCCGTTGTGTGGCGGACGCGATAACGCATCAGCCCTGACCACCGAGACCGCGGCGAGTGGGATGGGTGAACCACGCGAGCATCAGCTCGCGGATCAGTTCCAACAAGGGACCACGGACACCGAGCACGAGCTTGGCGAGCGAGTCCGGACCCTCGCCGAGCCGGCCGCGAGCCGCGGCATCGAGGAACCGTCGATGCTTCGATGCATCGGGATTCCACGGAAGCGCAGCGAGATGCTCGTTGACGCGATCGAGTTGGAATGCGAGCGACCGCGGGTTGGTGTCGTCGTGCACCAGCAGATCCTCGATCGCGTCGAGTCGCACGTCGCTGCGGTACCTGCGGCGGTAGGCGACGAGGCTTTCGCTGGCACCGAGCACGAGGTCGTACACGGGCTGAGCGACGTCGTCTCCAGGTGGATCGCCGAGCGTTCCCTCGATGACCCCGAGCAGCAGCACGGCGCGCTCCAGTCGCCGGCCGAGATCGAGGAAGCGCCAGCCGGGCCCACGCACCATGCTCTCCATCACGAGACCGGCCAACGCCGCGAGATCGACCATGATGCGGTCGAGGCACTCCGTCACCAGGAACGGATCGCTGCTGTCGGTGATCCCGGAGAGGATCGATCGCTCGCCGTCCAGCCCGTTGAGCACCCTCCACGTCGCGGTCGACAGGAACTCGCGCACCCCACCGGCGTTGGCGGCAAGGTGCCGAAGGCTGTTGGCGACCGCTCCCGACCGATCACCCAAGGCCGCGGCGACCTCGGCGGCCAACACGTCGGGACCATCGACTGACGCTGACGCGTCCACGGTCGCCCGTCCACCGCTGACGGCTCGCAACGAGGCGATCGCGTGGCCGAGCCACGGCGACTCGAGCAGTCCCGGATCGCTACCGGACCGGGCGATCACGATGCGCGCAGTTCGTGCCGCGGCCTCGGCGCGTTCTGCGTTGCGTCCCAACCAGAACAGCGCCTCCGCGGAACGGGTCGGCAACGAATCGCGCAAGTCGATCTGAGGAAGCCGCGCTCGTCTGGCGATGCCGCCGGTTCCTGCTGTCGCTCGTAGCACCGCTGGATCCGTGAGCACCCACACGTCCTTGCCGAACGCGTCGGACGAGTTGATCACCAACTGTCCCGCGGCCACGTGGCGACCGTGACCTCCGGGCAGCACGACGGCTTCGTCGCCGATGCGGACCGTTTGCACTCGAATGGTCGCCCGGCCGCTCCTGAGTTCGCCCTCGATGGCCACCGGAGTCCCCGCGAACTCGATCTTCGGTTGGACCACATACCGATGTGGGGCTGCCGTCATCCGGTCGAGCCATTCGATGGTCGCCGAGTCCGAGAGCTCGTCGCCGAACGCAGAGGTGGCCGGCGACACGGGATCGGTGTCGTGGAAGACGAACGCACGCGGATCGGCGCGAACCGCGGCGAGCCTGTCGGGATCTCCGCACCACCACGTGTCGATGGACGCGAGCTCGAGCGTCTCGCCGAGAAGGTGCTTGGCCGAGTCCGCCAAGAAGGGCTGCAGCCACAATCGGTCGGCCACCCCGCTGCCGAGCGCGTTGGCCACGCCGACGTTGCCCTCGCGCACGGACTGCAACAAACCGGTGACACCGCCGAGGCCGGACGGCCGAAGCTCGAGTGGGTCGGATCCGGTGTCGGCAAGGCGACGGAACACGACGTCGATCTTCTCCAACCCGCCGAGTGTGCGCAGCCACACGCTCCCGCCACGGGTGATGAGATCTCCACTGCTCGCCAGGTGATAGCCGAGGTGGGCAGCAAGGTACGACGCCTCGACGAATCCAGGTCGCTGAGGATTGGGGCCCAGCAGGATGGTTCGCGGTCCGGTGACGGCGGGCGGCGCAACGGCGGACAATGCGGTGCGCAAGTCGGCGAACCAGCTCGACAAGGGGCTGACGCCGAGGTGCCGGAACGACTCGGGATACAACCGCGACAACACGGTGCGGTTCATCAGCGCGTACCCGCAGCCGCTGGGCGCATCGGTGTGATCACGCATCAGCAGCCAACGGCCGGAGCTGTCTCGAACCAGGTCGGCCGCGTAGAGCATCAGCCGCGGGTCGCGCCACGGCGACACCGACGGCCGCGAGTTGATGGGCGCGCGAACCCATGACCGCCGCGGTCGGTATGACGCCGTCGAGCAACAACCGTCTCGCGCCGTACAGGTCGTCGAGAACCGCGTCGAGCACTCGGCTCCGTTGCGCCAAGCCACGCTCGATGTCGCGCCACTCGGAAGCGCCGATCACGTACGGCACCGGGTCGAGGCCCCATGGCATGCCGACCTCTCGCTCGTCGTGGAACACGTGGCCGGCGCCCTCGGCGACCAACAGCCGCTCTGCGACCATCTGTCGACGGACGATCTCGTCGGCACCCAGGGTCGACCACGTACGAACCATGGATTCCCAGTGCGGCCGGACGGCGCCGCTGTCGTCGACGAGCTCGTCGAACCGACCGGCGGCCGGCACGTACGAGGCAGGGACCGTGACGTCGACCATCGTCAGCTCGGCCAGGCGGTGTGGCCGAAGTAGGAGCCGGCGATCCGGTCACTGATGCCCGCGATCGCGATCTGCAGGCGATCGGCCTTGGTGTGCAGCTCGTCGGCGTCGAGCAGCACCGTCGGGTCGGACGACGACAGCTCGAGCAGCGCACCGCGACAGGCAGCGAGCACCGATTCGCTCATGGGCAGTTCGCCGCGCTCGACTGCACGCCGGCGAGGCAGTACGCGACGGATCGGGGAAAGTTCGACTCGCCGAGGATGAACCGGATCACCTCGACAGCTCCGACGCCAACTGCCGCGCGGCGGTTGTACATCTGCAGTGCGGAGAGCGATCGCAACACGCTGGACCACTGCAGATCGTCGTACAGCTCGGCGCGCTCGGAACGCTCGCCCAACAGCAGCCCGGCACGCACGTCGAGCACTCTGGTCACCATGTCGCACCGCTCGATGTGGCGCCCGAGGCGCAACATCGTGTACGCCTCGTCGCGACTCATGGTGGTGGTGAGGATGCCGAGAAGGCGCTGATGTTCGGCGATCACCCGCTCCAGGAATCGCGACCGGTATCGGCGCTGAATGCCGTCGGCAGCACCACGGACCGCGGCGAGGTACAGATCGTTGACCGCATTCCAAGCCTGCGTCGGGAAGATGTCGCGGCACGTGCGCAGGTTCTCGCGGGCCCGCCCGATACTGGAGTACACACTGCCGGGGTTCAACGGATCGGCAACGAGGAACGACACGATCGACACCTCGTCGTCGGCGTCGTAGCGATCGTCGAAGTCTTCGCGACCGCCGGTGATCCCCAGCAGGTGACCCCAGTTCGGGGGAAATCGTCAATGGCAGGTCGACAATGACGTTGGAATGTTCGCGCACGATGCGGGCCGTGCCCTCGGCGCGTTCGAGGTCAGCGCGCCGCCCAGTACAACCGCTCGGCCACACGCGACAGCAGCATCAGGAATCCTCGACGACCCAGGTGTCCTTCGAGCCGCCGCCCTGCGACGAGTTGACGACCAACGAGCCGTCGACCAGCGCGACACGCGTGAGACCGCCCATGGTCACGTAGGTCTCGGCGCCGGAGAGCACGAACGGGCGAAGGTCGACGTGTCGCGGCGCGAGCTCACCGGCGCACAACGTGGGTGCCGTGGACAGCTGGAGGATCGGCTGCGCCACCCAGTTGCGCGGGTCTGCGCGGATCGCCGCGATCGCCGCGTCGAGTTGCTCCGGCGACGCCGCACTGCCGATCGTCAATCCGTATCCGCCGCTCTCGTTCGCCGGTTTCAGCACCAACTCGGCGGCATGCTCGCAGACGTATTCCAACTCCTCCGCGTAGAGGCATCGATACGTCGGAACGTTGGGCAGCAACGGTTCCTCGCCGAGGTAGTAGCGGATGAAATCCGGGGCCCACGCGTACACGACCTTGTCGTCGGCGACACCAGCGCCCGGTGCGTTGGCGATGGCAACGTTGCCCGCCCACCAGGCCCTCATCAGCCCGGGGACGCCGAGTGTCGAGTCCTTGCGAAACACCTCAGGGTCGAGGAACTGATCGTCGATCCGGCGATAGATCACGTCGACCGGCTGCGGTCCGTCGATCGTTCGCATCCACACCCGGTCGCTGGTGTCGACGAAGAGGTCGGCACCCTCGACCAACGGCACACCCATCTGCTGAGCGAGGAAGGAGTGTTCGAAGTAGGCGCTGTTGTACACGCCAGGGGTCAGCACCACGATCTGCGGATGACGAACGCCCTTCAGCGAATCGGCAGCCAGCGACAGCAGCAGCCGGCGCAATTGATCGGGATAGTCATCGACGGGCAGGATCGATTGCCGCTCGAACAGGTCGGCGAATGCACGCTTGGAGATCGCCCGGTTCTGCAGCAGGTAACTGGCCCCGGACGGAACACGCAGGTTGTCCTCCAGTACGTACACGACACCATCGGCGTCGCGCACGAGGTCGCTACCGCAGATGTGCGCCCACACGCCGAACTTCGGCGACATGCCGTGGCACTCGGAACGCAGGTTGACGGAGTCACCGAGGAGGTCCTCGGGAAACACGCCGTCCGCAACTATCCGCCGATCGTGGTAGACGTCGTCGATGAAGCGATTGAGTGCCGTCAGCCGCTGCTTCAAACCGAGTTCGATCCGCGCCCACTCCGACGAGGCGATCACGCGGGGAACGATGTCCATCGGCCATGCCCGGTCCGTTCCCTGACCGTCGTGGTACACGGTGAACGTGATCCCGAGCGCGAGGATGTCGATCTCGGCGAGGCCTTGCCGCTGCTGCAGCTCCTCGATGTCGAGCGATCGAAGCCGCTCGACCAGAGCCGCCGCGGCGGGACGAGGGATGCCATGGGCGTCGACCAGTTCGTCCCACAGGAGAGGGAGCGTTCGCAGGTCGGCCATTGGTGCAATCACGCTACATGATGGATGATGACGCCAAGATGACGAACTGGCGCGAGGCAGTAGCATCCGCGCATGAGCCACGACTTGCGGTTCCAGGTGTTGGTGATCCCCAACGTGCCGTGGCCGCAGTACCTCGACCGTTTCGTGCAGCTGGAGGCATTGGGATTCGAGGTTGCCGCGGTGCCGGATCACTTCTGCGACTGGGGCAATCCATCGGGCCCATGGCTCGAGGCCTGGACCGGCATCGCCGCGATCGCTGCCAGCACATCGACGATTCGGCTGACGACCTGCGTCACGCAGATGCCGCTGCGCAATCCAGCGGTGCTCGCGCACCAAGCGGTCACGGTCGACCACATCTCCGGCGGCCGGCTGGAGCTGGGCGTCGGCACCGGGCTCACCATCGACCCCTCGTACGACATGATCGGAGTTCCCAACTGGAGCACCGGCGAGCGGGTTGCCCGGTTCGCGGAGTACATCGAACTGCTCGATCAGTTGCTGGTCGAAGGCGTCACGATCTACCACGGCGACTACTACCAGGCGAATGGGGCCGTGATGAATCCGGGTTCGCTGCAGAAGCCACGGTTGCCGATCATGGTCGCTGCGCTCGGGCCGCAGATGATGCGGCATGCGGCCGAGCACGCCGACATCTGGAACAGCCTCAGCTTCGCCGCCGACGCCGAGGAGCAGATGGCCGAGCTCGCTGATCGCTGCATGACGATGGACGAGCTGTGCGCGGAGGTCGGCCGCGATCCCGCGACTTTGCGACGGTCGTACACGATGTTCGATCCGAAAGCCCGTGCCAGCGGTGGCGCGATCGGCTACTACGAATCCGACGACGCGTTCGTCGAGGCGGTGCGACGTGTGACCGACCTCGGCATCACCGAGGTGTCGATCTACTACCCCGCACTCGAGAGCCAGCTACCCGCCTTCGAACGCATCGCCACCGAAGTCCTCCCGGAACTGCGTCGGCAACATGCGTAGCCCGCTGCTCGACGATCTCGCGGCGCGGCACGACGGCGCTCGTCGGCGAAGGGTTGTTCAAGTCGGAGCGCGTCATCGAATCGACCCAGTCGGCGCACATCCGCCTCGCCGACGGCTCGTCGGTCCTCAACCTCTGCGCCAACAACTACCTGGGTCTTGCCGACGATCCCGAGATCGTCGCTGCCGCACACACCGCGCTGGACGAGCACGGCTACGGCATGGCCTCGGTCCGTTTCATCTGCGGGACGCAATCGGTGCACAAGGAGCTGGAAGGGCGCCTCTCGGCCTTCCTCGGCACCGACGACACGATCCTCTACTCATCGTGCTTCGATGCGAACGGTGGCCTGTTCGAGACCATCCTCGACGAGCAGGACGCAGTGATCTCCGACTCGCTCAACCACGCATCCATCATCGACGGCATTCGGCTGTGCCGAGCCCGTCGCCTGCGGTACGACAACAGCGACATGACGCAGCTCGAGCAGCGGTTGCACGAGTCCGCCGATGCCCGCTATCGCCTGATCGCGACCGACGGCGTGTTCTCGATGGACGGCGTGCTGGCGAACCTGCCGGCCATCTGCGAGCTCGCCGAGCAACACGACGCGATGGTGATGGTCGACGACTCGCATGCGGTCGGGTTCGTCGGCACACATGGCCGCGGCACGCACGAGTTCACCGACGTGATGGGACGCATCGACATCATCACCGGCACATTGGGCAAGGCGCTCGGCGGTGCGTCGGGCGGCTACACGTCCGGTCGTCGCGAGGTGATCGACTGGCTGCGGCAGCGTTCGCGTCCGTACCTGTTCTCCAACAGCCTTGCGCCGGTCATTGCATCTGCAACGATCCGCGTGCTCGACCTTCTCGAGAGCGGCGACGAACTTCGGCTGCGGCTGGAGCACAACGCGGCGCGCTTCCGCGCCGGCATGCACGAAGCCGGCTTCACATTGGCCGGTGCCGGGCACCCGATCATCCCGGTGATGCTCGGCGACGCGCGAATCGCCGCGGAGATGGCCGAGCGACTGCTCGAAGAAGGGATCTACGTGATCGCGTTCTCGTTCCCAGTGGTGCCCCAAGGAAAGGCCCGTATCCGAACGCAGATGTCGGCAGCGCACAGCGACGACGACATCGATCAGGCGATCGCTGCGTTCGTCCGCGTGGGCAAGACGATGGGTCTGATCTCGTGAAGGCACTCGTCAAGGCGAAGCGCGAGCCGGGGTTGTGGCTCGAGGATGTTCCCAAGCCGGTGCCAGGCGATCGCGACGTGTTGATCCGCGTCCGCAAGACGTCGATCTGCGGCACGGATCTACACATACTCCACTGGGATGCGTGGGCGCAGGCGACGATCCCCGTGCCGATGGTCGTCGGTCACGAGTTCATGGGCGAGATCGAGCAACTCGGCCGCAACGTCGTCGGGCTCGAGATCGGCCAGCGTGTTGCCGGCGAGGGCCACGTCACGTGTGGTCACTGCCGCAACTGCAAGGGTGGCCGTCGCGAGTTCTGCCACAACCACACGAGCGTGGGCGTCACCCGCCCTGGCGCATTCGCCGAGTACGTCGTGATCCCCGCGGAGAACGTGTTCGTCGTGCCGGCACACATCGACGACAATGTCGCCGCGGTGCTCGATCCATTGGGCAACGCGACGCACACGTCGCTGCGCTTCGACGTCGTCGGGGAGGACGTGTTGATCACCGGTGCCGGACCGATCGGAATCCTGGCAACCGCGATCGTCCGTCACATCGGCGCCCGCAACGTGGTCGTCACCGACGTCAATCGCTACCGCCTCGACATGGCCGCCAAGCACGGTGCCAGCCGCGTCGTCGATGTGCGCACCGAGCAACTCGGTCCGGTGATGGACGAGCTGGCGATGACGGAGGGCTTCGATGTCGGTCTGGAGATGTCGGGCGCCGAGGCCGCCTTCAACCAGATGCTCGATGCGATGAACAACGGAGGTCGCATCGCCGCGCTGGGAATCCCGTCGGGGCCGATGACCCTCGATGTCAACGATGTCATCTTCAAGGGCCTCGAGATCCAAGGGATCTACGGCCGCCGGATCTTCGAGACCTGGTACAAGATGGCGGCAATGTTGCAGAGCGGCCTCGACATCAGCGGCATCGTCACCCACGAACTGCCCGCCGACCGCTTCGAAGAGGCATTCGCCATCGTCGAAGGCGGCGAGTGTGGCAAGGTCATCCTCGACTGGGTGTAATTCGACCTTCTCCGAGCGGGCCCTTTCCTCAGCGATTGACCGTTGGCGCCCCGTAGCGGGGCCTGCGGGGTCAAACGCCGAGGAGCGACAACCCCCAATGGGCGCGGGCCAGCCTGACGAGCTCGACCTACTCCGAGACTGAGGCGACCATGGCGTTGGTGGCTTCGCCGCTCATCCGGGCCAGGTGGCTGTGCACATCGTCGAACTCGTAGTACACGTCTTGCAGGTGACGCGGGCCATCGGGTTGGTACGCGGTGCGGGCGTGCAGCACGCGGTAGCCGTTGACGAACAGCGTGTCGCCGGACTCGAGACGGAACGACACGTGGTTCGCCGGATCGGCGATCGCTGCGCCGAGCAGCCGGTAGGCACGATACCAATCGGCGAGATCGCCGTCGTCGAACGCCAGGGGTTGCATCAACTGGTTGGAGAATCGGAGGTGAGCGAAGCGACCCGCTCGATCGCGCACGACGAGGGGCGCCCGCGTGAACGCGTCGGCTTCGGTGGAGTACTGCCGGAACCCGACCTCGACCCGCGACAACACGTCGATGGCATCGGGATGATCCCGGTTCAGCTTGTCGAGCACGGACCAGCCGTCGACCACCACGCTGTTACCGCCGTGCGCATCGTTGACCAGCATCGCCAGCACCTGCCCGCTCGGCGGATGGCTGTACTGGGCGTTGTCGTTGTGCGGCGGCACCTCCTCGGCGGTGAACGCGATGTTGTAACCCGCAGGATCGAGCTTGACGTCGAAGATCAGACCGAGCGACGAATCGCACATCGTGATGCCGAGCGACTTCAACAGGCCGATCACGGTGCCCGGCTCGGTGGGCGATCCGGTGACGACCACTGCGCCGTCGCGGCGGAGTGCTTCGAACATCGCCCGTCGGGTCACCAGATCGTCGATGCTCTGGTGATGGTCGAACCGCTCGACCTCGTACCCCGCGCTCCACAGGCGGGCGGTCCAGGCGCCGCGCGCACCGGTTGTGCGGATCTTGTCCCAATCGGCAGGGCCGTACGTGGAGTCGTGGCCGCCCTTCCACACGATCCGCAGCTGGCCGTCGCGGACGTCGACGGTGTCGACCACTGGTGCGGCGGGCTCGGTCCACGGCTGCCAGCGACGCTCGTCGGTCTGCAGGATCCGGCACTCCGCGCACTGGCAGTTGTCGCGCAACCAATCGGGCAGGAACGTCGCCGAGCCCTCGCCGAACTCCACGAACACGCCTGACTCGACTGCATGCGCAGACACCACGACGCCACCGGGCAGCCGGGTGCCGACCGGGCCCATCTCAATCTCCCGAAACGGATTTCCCATGGCTGCGAGATTACCCGGCGACCGTCAGCTGACCGCGTCGACGATCTCGAGGCCGCCATCGCGCGACTCGCTGTAGGCCAGCACGCACAGGGCCACGACGACCGCGCTCATAGCCAACGACTGGGCGAACGACACGCGCTCCCCCAACACCAACCAGGCCGCTGCCGCGGCGCCGACCGGCTCGGCCTGGATCAGCACTGTGGTCACCGAGGCGTCGACCTTCGGCTGGGCCCAGGCCACCAGTCCGTGACCGGCGATTCCCGGCCCGATCGCCAAGAGGGCGACCCAAGCCCACCCGGCGCCGTGGATCTCGCCGAGGTCGGCCTGGGTGACGGCGACAAGCACCGACACCGTGACAGCACCGATCACCGACACGACGAACATGAATCGAACGGTCTCGACGTGCGGCCGCACGCCCTTCGACACCAAGAGGTAGGCCACCCAGAAGACCAACGCGAGCACCGACCACAGGTACCCCATCGTGGAGCTCGAGGTACCCGACCCTGTGGATGGAGCGACGATCACGGCGACCACGACACCCACCACCGACGCAGCGGCGCAGAGCACCTTGATCGTCGTCGGTCGCTCGCCGAACAACATCACCGACACGGGCAGAGCGACCACGGGGGCGAGGGCGGAGATGATCGAGCGCGACCGCGATGCTGACCGACTGGATCGCGATGAAGAAGACGCAGATGTTGAGCCCGAAGAGCACGCCGGCGAGACCGGCCCGACGGAAGTCGAGGCGGCTCGGCCATCGCTTGGTCACGGCCACGATCACCAACAGCACCGCGGACGCAATCCACATCCGCCAGAACGACAGCACCACGCCGGAGGCATGCGTCGACTTGCCCAGCACGCCGCCGATCGACCAGAACAGCGCGGCAACGACCATCGCGATGACCCCACCGCGACCGGTGGTCAGGCCGCCCAGCCGGGATGTGCGCAATCCGCCGGAGCGTGGCTCGGCAATGCGAGACCCAGACATGCGGGGCGCGGAGGTGGCGGGGGTGGTTACGTGGGCACGCTAGCCGTCGGGAGCCTTCTTGGATCTAGATTTGCAGGCATGACCTCCGTGAATTCCGACACCGCCAGTGGGTACCTTCACGAGTCCGACTGCAGGCTCGAGGACTTCATTGCGATCGTCGAGCAGACAACCGAACTCAGCGACTATCCGTTCGCAGAATCGATCGAGCAGAACGTCGTCAGCTACAACTGCGACCGCCTCCGATCCGAATGCGCCGACCCGGCCACCCGCCGGGCCGTGCAGTCCGAGCTGAACAAGGCGTTCCTCGAAGGACCGGGAATCGTGGTCTTCAAGCGCGCCTTCGCCGACACCGCGATCGTCGACTCGGTCAGCGGCGTGTTCAACGAGATGATCGCCGAGCAGCACCGCCTCGGGATGAAGTCGGGCGACCACTACGCCAAGCCCGGCGACAACGATCGGGTGTGGAACGCGCTCGAGAAGTTGGCAGTCATGGCACCCGACGAGTTCGTCAGCTACTACAGCAACGACATCCTCACCATGGCGGCCTCGGCGTGGCTCGGGCCAGGGCTTCACCTTCACCTCACAGGTCAATGTCGTCAACCCCGGTGGCGCGGCACAGAAGCCGCATCGCGACTACCACCTCGGTTTCATGACGGTCGATGTCGCCGCCGAATTTCCGGCGCAAGTTCACCACCTCTCGGCAGCGCTCACGCTGCAGGGCGCCATCGCGCACTGCGACATGCCGGTCGAGAGCGGGCCGACGATGTACCTGCCCAACGCCCAGAAGTACCTCTACGGCTACCTGGCGTGGTGGCGGCCGGAGTTCAAGGAGTACTTCGAGCAGCACTACGTGCAGTTGCCGTTGTCGAAGGGCGACGCTGTGTTCTTCAATCCGGCGCTCTTCCACGCTGCCGGCACCAACCGCACCACCGATGTCCACCGCATGGCCAACCTGCTGCAGATCAACTCGCCACTCGGCAAGTGCCTCGAGTCGATCGATCACGAGCGGATGGTCAACGCGGTCTACCCGTCACTCCTCAAGCTCAAGGCTTCGGGTGTTCCCGCACAGGATCGTCGACAACGCGATCGGTTCGGCGGCCAACGGCTACGCCTTCCCGACCAACCTCGATCGCGATCAGCCGCTGAAGGGCCTCACCAACGATGCACAAGTCGATGTGGTCCGGCGCGCCGTCGACGAGGAGTGGAGCGCGGAGAAGGTCGGCGCCGAGCTACCGCGACTACGCCTACCGCCGGTTGACCCACGGCGAGCTTCCCTCTTGAAGAAGCCGGCGCTTCGCCAACTCGATCTCGTCGACAAGGCAACGCTGCCGCTCTTCGCGGTCACGATGCTCGCGGAGTACGCGGCGCTCGAAGAAGCGTGCCGAAGCGCACGCTCGGCGACCTGTACGACGCCGACGAACGGACGCTGTCGGGAACGCATCTTCCGGCGCGACCCGCTGGTGCCGCTCGGCTACGAGCGCAAGGACACCGTCGCCAGCCTGGCGATGCTGGCCGGCAACATCGCATTCGGGTTCGCGACGCTCTCGGTGTTCAGCAAGTTCGATCGGTTCCTGTTCAAGCATCGTGTGTCCGACGTCGGCATGCGACGCGGCTCGATCGCCACTGCGATGGTGCTGTGGGACTTCCTCTACTACTGGGACCATCGCTGGATGCACGAGGTCCGGCTGCTGTGGGCCAACCACGTCACACATCACAGCGGCGAGCGGTACAACCTGTCGACGGCGCTCCGTCAGCCGTGGTCCGGGTTCCTGACGTTCTGGGTGTTCGCGCCGATGCCGTTGCTCGGCTTCCCCACCGCGAAGACGGCCAAGGCCGGCCAGCTCAACCTCCTCTACCAGTACTGGATCCACACCGAGGCGATCGACCAGCTGCCGAAGGCCATCGAGACGGTGTTCAACACCCCCTCGCACCACCGCGGTCACCATGGCGCCAACGAGCAGTACCTCGACAAGAACTACGGCGGGATCCTGATCCTGTGGGACCGCGCTGTTCGGCACGTTCGAGCCCGAGCTACGCCGCGTCAAGTACGGCCTGACGAAGAACATCCACACGTACAACCCGCTGCGGATCGCCTACCACGAGATGGCCGACATCGCCCGCGACGTGCGCGCCTCGAAGGGCCTGCACGCCAAGTTCCACCACGTGTTCGGCCGCCCGGGTTGGACGCCGGTCGCTGATCGCCGCTAGTCGCGACTGATCAGACGTGAAGGCGTCCTCGTCGAGGTCGGGATCCGTCCACTCGCCGTTGATCACCAGACCGGCAGCAACCGCGCCGATCGCGTCGGCGCTCTTCGCCGCGTAGCCGTTGGTGCCGACGGCCATCACCAGGCCCGGTTCGACGATCTGCGAGGTACGGCAACTTGGTCGGCGTATCCGGGATCAGGCACGGCTTGGTCGACCACGAATCGGCTTGCAGTCCGGGCAGGACACCGAGCATCAGTTCGCGAGCCAGTCGAGATCCGCCTCGTGGTCCCGTACCGCGCATCCACTGTCGCCGCGCCGCCGAGACCAGCACCCACTGGTCGTGCCGGGTCGCACCCAACTTCAGTACATCTTGCCGTCGGGATACTCGGTCGGCGGCACGATGTAGAAGTGGTCGTCGACGCCGTCGACGATGATCGACGGCAGACCCGCCAGCCGCTGCTGTTCCTCGCCACCGACAGCCGGCCAGCACGACCGTCTCGGCGACGACGTCGATCTGCGGCCGCGGGATGCCGTCGATCTCGTCGGCGTGCGGGCCGGCGGCAACGACGACGTGATCGGCGAAGACGGTGCTTCCCACGACAGTGTTCACGTCCCAACCATCCGCTGACCGTTCGACTCCGACAACCTGCTCGCCGAGGATCTCGGCGCCCTGCTGCCCGGCGATCGCCAGCTGTGCGGCGAGCATGCGGCGTGGATCGATGAACCCACCCGGAGCCGGCTCGCGCAGCACGGTGGCGTCCGCGGGCACCGCGATGCGATCGTCGTCGAACGGTTGATCAGGCTCGTAGCGTTCGAACCCGACACCCAGGAGGTGGGCCACCGCAGCGATCGTCGCAATTCGTGTCGGCGTCGACGTCGGCCATCACCACGCCGACCGGATGGTGGAATTGGATGCCCGACGCGGCTTCGATCTCCGCGTACGCCTCGATCGCCCGGACCGGCCAGGAACGCCCACTCGCGACGCTTGTCGAGTCGTCGGGTGATTCGGCCGGAGTCGTAGTGACTGGCGAAGACGCCTTCGTGGTTGGCCCAGTCGAGGGCTCGGACGGACCGACGCCGACACAGCGCAGACCGGTTGCCGAGAGGTGGCGGAGTGCAGCAGCGCCGACCAGGCCGGGGCCGATCACAGCGACGTCGTAGCGAGTTGTCACGTGTCACACCTTACGAGGCAAACTTTCCCCGTTTGCCCGTCATCCCAGTCTTCTTTACTGGTACAAAAGAGAGTGTGACCGCGGCGACCCTGACATCTGAAAAGTTCCGTTGGGATCGGCTCACCTATTCTTCGGCGCTCGGATATGCACTCCTCGTCGGAGGGCTCAGCGTGGGAACCGTCCTCGGAGAGTTGCGGCAGCAGTTCGATCTCTCCGGTGTCATCGCCGCGTTGCACGGATCGACGTTCGGCTTCGCCTCGCTCGCCGCCGGCTTCTTCGGCGTTCGTGTGGTCGACCGCCTCGGACGTCGACAGTCGTTGTTGTCGTCCGCGGTCGCCATCACGTGCGGCATCGCTCATGTTCTGCCTCGGTCCCGCGTGGCCGGTGACGCTCGCCGGAACGGCGCTCGCCGGCTTGGGTGGCGCGCTGCTGGTGATGGTGATGCCGGGTCTCATCAGCGACCACCACGGCGAGCACCGGGCGACCGCGTTCGCTGCGGTCAACGGCGCACCCGGGCTGGCCGGTGTCGGCTTCAGCCTGTTGGTCGGCGCAGCCTTGGCATTGCACTGGTCGTGGCGGTCGCCCTACTTGATCCTGACCGCGATCATCGTCACGACCCTCACGATCGTCGCCTGGCCGGTCCGCGTGCCCGAGTCCAACCGCCACGGCACGTTCACGCTCTCCCATCTCCGTGATCGCGATGTCCTGAAGCCATGGCTCCACGTGATCAACGCCGTCTTCAGTGAGTTCGCGATCGGTCTGTGGGCAGCGACGTACCTCAAGGAAGTCGGTCATGCATCCGGCGGTCTCGCCGCAGCTCTGGCCGGCGTCTTCGGCGTGATGATGTTCGTCTCGCGCACGGTCATGCCGTCGATCGTCCGCGTGTTCGGTGACGCCACCGTCGCGGTCAGCTTCGTCGTGACGGGCTTCGGCGCAATGGTGATGTGCTTCGCTCCGGGGCTGGCGCCGCGCGTCCTCGGCCTGATCATCGTCGGATTCGGTGGCGCTCCGCTGTACCCGCTGACCGTCGACCGGCTGTACGCGCTCGGCGGAGTACAAGATCGACTCGGTGTCACTCGGCGCGATCTGCATCCTTGCTTCCGGCACCGCGGTCACACTCGGCCCGCTGGCGATGGGCGTGCTGGCCGACTCGGTCGGCCTGCAGTACGCGCTGCTGATCGTGCCGCTGGCGTGCGTCGTCGGCGCGATCACGCAACGGCCGGCGTCGACCGGCCGCACCGTCGCTCCAGCTCTGGACTGAGCCGCCGGCTGACGCGCGGCGAAATACAGTCGGCCGCATGGGCTCATCCATCTCACTGACAGCATCCGACGGCTTCCAACTCTCCGCATATCGCGCCGAACCGGAAGGCCCCGCCCGCGGCGGTGTCGTGGTCGTGCAAGAGATCTTCGGCGTCAACGGCCACATCCGTTCCGTCGCCGATCGCTACGCGGCCGCCGGCTACCTGGCGATTGCACCGGCCATCTTCGACCGCGACCGGCCCGGCATCGAGCTCGGCTACACGCCGCGAAGACATCGAGGTGGGTCGCGGCATCGCGATGGGCTCAGCTCGACTTCGACAACGTCATCGCCGACGTCGCCGCCGCGCGGCGTCGCCGCCCGTGAGGCCGGCAAGGTCGGCATCGTCGGCTACTGCTTCGGCGGACGCATCACCGCTGCCGCCGCCATCCAGCTGCCCGACGTGTTCGACGCGGCGTCGTCGTACTACGGCGGCGGAGTCGTCGGGCTCATCGACCAGACGCCGGTCGTGCCCATGATCATGCACTTCGGCGAGCAGGACCACGCGATCCCGATGGAGGACGTCGCACAAGGTCGCGGCGGCGTGGCCCGACGTCACCGTCAACGTCTACGACGCCGCAGCACGGCTTCAACTGCGACCAGCGGGCATCGTTCAGCGCCGTTCCCGCCGCCATCGCCCAGGCCCGCACGTTCCGCTTCTTCGACGAGACGATCGGCTGAATCAGGTCGGCTGACGATCTCCAGTTCGTTGCCTTCGGGGTCGGCGACCCGCCAGCGATCCTCTGACTCGTCGAGGAGCCGGCCACCAGCAGCGACGGTCGTGGCGAGGCGCGTCCCGCGAGGTCCGATGGCACCGCGAGCTCGAAGCGGATGCGGTTGCGCTGCCGACGCCGCGCCGTGTCCAACGCATCGAGCTCTTGGAACACCAGCACCGGGTTCAGCCTCCGGGGATCATGGATGTCGGTGACCCCGTCTCGTGGATCGAGCGTGTATCCAAGTGCGGCGACCCAGAACGCGCGGACTGCGGCGACGTCGGCAGCGTCGAGGAAGAGCTGGACGAAGCGCGGCATCCCCGGATCCGAGTTGGCCCCGAGCTCGCGAGCAGCGGTCTGGACGTTTCCGGCGAGGTCGGTGAAGTCGAGTCCGAGCCCGTGGGCGTCGTCGCTCCCACTGATCCTTACCGCTGTCGATGATCACAAGGCCGGGACGCAGGTCGATCAGCAGCGGGAAGCCCGACGTCGTCAGCCAGCGCCGCCGCAGCGGCAGCGAGATCACGCTGCTGCGGCGGCGAGGTGATGCGGTAGCACGCCACGGCACTGAACACCGCCTGCCAGTCGGCTGTCCCCGGCTTTTCGCCGAGCGCCTCGCCCGGCACCAGGTCGACCTCGTTGCCGTCCGGGTCGGTGTGGCAGACCCCGTACGGTCCGGATGCCTCGCCAAGGTTCGCCTGCTCGACCACCGCGGCCGGCCGCACCACGTCGAGGTGGATGCGGTTTCGAAGCGGTTGAGGCTCTGTCGACTGCCGGATCCGTATCGCTGGGTTCGTGCCGCAACGGGTCCACCAGATCGGCGTCCCCTTCCGGCGTGTAGTCGAGCACGCGCTGCCAGAACTGCCTCACTGCGGTCGGGTTCGCTGATTCGAACACGACGCTCAGGTGCTGCAGCACGGCAGGGTCCGCGGCCAGGCCGAGATCCCTCGCCGCCGCCGACACCGCCTCGGCGTGATCGTCCGAATCGAGGCGTACCCGAACGCCTGTTGCGCGTACGTCGACCACGATGTCGGCCGACAGGTCCACGATGCGCCCAGCCAGCGCAGCGCTCTCGGTCAGGGACGGCGCATCGAACCATGCCGTAGCAAGGCCGTCGACCACCCGCCAGTCCGTTCCGATCTCTGTCATCCCCGGCACCGTAGTGCCCGCTCCGCTAGACCTCGACCGAGGCGACCTCGCGGTACCGACGCTCTCGTCGCGCAGCCGCCACGCAGTCGCCCGACAGGAGGGCGCTGCAGATCACCAGCGCCACCATCATCACCGCGCACGACGTGTACGCGGTGGTGCGGCCGAAGTGTTGGTAGATCTGGCCGATGGCGGTCGCAGTGATGCCGGCCGTCAACGTCTCGACGCCACCCAGCAGGCCCTGCGCGCTCGCTTGCCGCTCGCCCTGGAACGACCAGCCCGACCGCCACGCCGGAGCTGCTGACCGTGAAGCCGTCGTTGGTGGCGTGCACCAACGAGATCGCCAACATGACGCCGCCCGACGGGCGCGTGACCGTACGCGAACATCGCCCCGGCGCCGACGAGTAGGCCGAACGTTCCGAGCCGGAACGGGCCGACCGTTTGCGCCAGCCGTGCCGCCGATCGATGCGAACAGCACCATCGGCACGGCGAACAGGGTGATGCCGAGGTTGGCGATGAGGTCGCTGGCGTGCAGGTCGTCGAGCACCAGCGCCCACAACGCGTCGAAGGTGCCGATCATCATGAACACCGCGGCACCCATCGCCACCGCGGCGAGGTACGGACGGATGCGCAGCAGGTCGAACGCGAATCGCGGCGGGATCTCCGCGGCTCGACGTCGGTCTCCGCCACTCGCGTTCTGGCGATCAGCGGATACATCGCGACCGTCAGCGCGGCGATCAGCAGGAACGGCGCCTTGATCCCGAACGGGCCGACCAGCACCGCCGAGATGGCCGGGCCGACTGCGAAGCCGGCCACGTCGGCGGCGAGCATCCGGCCCGAGGTTCTGGCCGAGGTGATCGGGATCGGCCAGGATCACGATCCGGCGCGCAGCCGGGTAGGCGAGCCCGACACCGACACCCATCACGAACCGCGAGCGTGACCAACAAGACGAATGTGGTGCCGAAGGCCATGCCGAGCAGACCGACGACGTTGAACACCATTCCGAGGACGATCATCGCCCGGGCATGGCCTCGGTCGGCCAGTGGTGCCAGCGTGACCTGGGCGACGAACGACGACAGGAACCCCACCGCGACGATGAACCCGAGCGCACCCTCGCTGATGCCGTACTGGTCGCGGAACTCGTCGAGCACGGTGAACATCACGCCGTAGCCCGACGCGAACAACGCCGGTCAGCGTGCCGAAGACGACGACGACCGACGGTTTGCGCATGGCGGCCAGTATTGCCGAGGGACCGTCGAACGCCTGCTGTCGATTGTTGACGAACGTCCGGTAATTCTCTATCATTCGGGAAATGTCGGACATTGACGCAGTTGCGACCGCCGAAGACCCTGACGTCAGCCGTCTACGACCTGGGCTATGACCTCGACGAGACGATCAGCGCCGATACGCCCGCTCGACTGAAGGCGGTCGGCAACCGGCTGCGCGCGCTTGATCCTCGACCTCGTGCTCGAACGGGCGATGACTGTCACCGAACTGGCCGAGCGGGTGCGCAAGCCACGCGGCACCGTCGCCCACCACGTCGATGTGCTGGTCGACGCCGGGCTTGCTGAAGGTCACCGCGACACGACGGGTGCGGGCGATCGAGGAGCGCTTCTACGGCCGCACCGCCCACACGATCGTGTTCCCCGACTCGACAACCGACGGCGACCTGCCGTTCGTCGCCGACGCCCGTGCCGAGGCCGACCTGTCGGACTGGCACGAGTGTGCCGGCGGGTTCACATTGCGCCACGCCCGGATCCCGGCAGAGCTCGCCGACGAGTTCACCGACCGGGTGATGGAGCTGGCGACCGAGTTCACCCGACTGCCTCGCGGCGGCATCGCGCGAGTACGCATTCCTCGCCGGCGTGTTCCCCACCAAGCGACCCGTCGCGCCCGATCCGAGGATGCGCAATGACGACCACGACAACACCCCAGCGCACGAAGCGCCTCGGGCCCAGCTATCACAAGCTGTTCATCTCGACCACGATCTCCAACATCGGCGACGGGATGTCGCTGATCGCCTACCCGTGGCTCGCCTCGGCACTCACCCGCAATCCCCTGCTGATCGCCGCCGTCGTCGTGATGCAGCGCCTGCCGTGGCTGGTGTTCACCCTGCCCGCCGGCGTCATCACCGATCGTGTCGACCGCAAGCAAGGCGATGGTCATCGCCGACTTCACTCCGCTTCGTGCTCACGTTCGATCGTCGCGCTCGCAGTGCTCAGCCGGCAGTCGACGCTGCCCGGGAGTCGACGAGCTGAAGAACGTCCACGGCACGTCAGTCGGTCTCTACGTCGTGTTGCTCTTCGCCACCTTGCTGCTCGGCACCGCCGAGGTGCTCCGCGACAACTGCGGGCAGACGTTCATGCCGTCGATCGTCGAGGTCGACCAGTTGGAGAAGGCCAACGGTCGCATGTGGAGCGCCGAGCAGATCGCGAACACGTTCATCGGACCACCGCTCGGATCGCTGCTGCTGATCGTCGCGTTCTCGCTGCCGTTCTTCGTCGACGCCGCGTCGTTCTTCGCCGCCGCCGCACTGGTGTGGTCGATCCCCGGCAGCTTCCGCGCCGAACGACCCGACGATCACGTGCAGGCGCCGTGGAAGAGCGAGCTGGCCGAAGGCTTCCGCTGGTTGTGGGCACATCACCTGCTGCGGTCGATGGCCATCATCCTCGGCTTCATGAACCTGGCCTCCGACACTCAGCGGCGCGGTGCTCGTGCTGTTCGCCCAAGAGGTCCTCGGCGTCGGTCCGTTCGTGTTCACGATCATGGGCTTCGGGTTCGCGATCGGCGCGACGATCGGCGGCTACCTCGCCCCGTGGATGTCGAAGCGGTTCGGCAGCGGCACGTGCCTCGCAATGACACTCGGCTCGAGCGCGGCGATGTCGTTGGTCGTCGCCGGGTCGTCGTGGTGGCCGATGGTGATGATCGCCTGGACCGTCGGCGTCCACGCTCGGCACGACGTGGAACGTCATCACCGTCAGCCTGCGCCAGTCGGTCATCCCCGCCGCACCTGCTCGGCCGGGTCAACAGCGTCTATCGCTTCTTCGCCTGGGGGATGATCCCGATCGGTGCCTTCCTCGGTGGCGCGACCGTCACGGTGCGTCAGCCAGTTCGCGAGCCGTGCGGTCGCCCTGCGATGCGCATTCCTGCTCGACGGCCTCATCTACCTCTTCTTGTTCATCGTCGGTCGCAGCAAGCTGACGACGGCAAAGCTCGAAGCGGCCAGAGACGGCGGTCCCTGCGTAAGCTCGCTGCGACGATGCACACCGCAACGAAGGGGCCGACCGCATGACGCTCGGCGACACACTGACCGAAAGTTCCATCCTCGCCGAGAAGGCCAAGGCGCTCGGTTCCGCTGCTCGACGCCGAGGCAGAGTACGCCGACACCGAAGGTCGAGCTGTCGCCGGCAGCAATCGACGCGTTGCACGACGCCGGGCTGTTGAAGATCTGGGTTCCCGAGAAGCTCGGTGGCGCCGAGCTCGATCCCGTGCACTCGCTCGAGGTGCTCGAGAACCTGTCGTACGCCGATGCATCGGCCGGCTGGGTGACGATGGCGGCCAACCTGTCGATCGGCACGGCGGGCGCGTACCTGTCGGATCACGCCGTCGCCGAGCTGTGGGGCGACGGCAAGAACCCGGTGATCGCCGGCCAGGGCACCCGCCCGGGCACGGCCACGATGGTCGACGGTGGCTTGTCGTTGAGCGGATCGTGGAGCTTCGGCTCCGGCCTCAAGCACTCGACGCACGTCCACTCGCTCGGCATCATCCAAGAGACCGGCGAGCCGCGCATCTTCGTGACGCCGATCGAAGCGGTCAACCTCATCGACAACTGGGACGTGATGGGCCTGCGCGGCACCGGCAGCATCGACTACACGATGGAGAACGTCTTCGTGCCCGACGGCTGGAGCCACTTCGCCGTCACCCAGACGCCCGAGCGCGGCGGCAGCCTCTACGGGCTCGGCATCATCGGCTTCGCCGTCACCTGCCACAGCGGCTGGGCCATGGGCGTCGGCCGCCGGCTGCTCGACGAGCTCGCCGGTCTGGTGCAGGGCAAGGCCGGCCGCCCGGGTGCGCAGGCCGACAGCGCCGCGTTCCAGCAGGGCTACGCCGAAGCCGAGGCGCAAGTTCCGCGCCGCTCGCGCTCTCGTGCTCGAGTCGTTCACCGACCTGACGCAAGAGCCTCTACGCCGGCGACGGCATCTCCGTGCGCCAGCACACGCTCATCCGTCTGGCCCTCGCCCACATCACCAAGACGCTGCACGAGATCTCCAACTTCGTCTACCTCGTCGGGCGGCACCACTGCACTACGCCACGGCACGATCCAGCGCTTCTACCGCGACGTGCACGCCGGCACGCAGCACGTCACGTCGGGCCCGGCGATCTGGCAGACCTGCGGCCGCGAGCTGATGGGCGTTGCCGAGGGCAAGCAGTGGCAGTTCCTCGACCTCGTCGATCCTCACTGACCGAACCAGGTCGTCAACGCCTCGGGTAGCCCTGCTTCGGTCAGGTCTCCGACCCAGGCGACATGTCCGTCGGGACGGACCAACACGGCCGCAGGTGCGCTGACCTCGCCGATCACCGGTAGCTCCCACGCGCCGTCGTACGTGGCGTCGACCGACCGCACGCGGTCACCCAGGCAGCGATGTCGAACCCGCCTGGAGCACCGCAAGTTCAACAGCAACGGACGGGCGTCGTGCAGCACGCGTACACGACGCGTAGGTCCATCGGCCGTCTGCAGGTCGAGATCAGGCATCCGCCGCCCGAGCAGAGGATGTCCCTCGCCGAGGTCGTAATGGACGTCGAGACCGGACATCATGCCGACAATGTGCTTGCGTGGCTCGTCCATGCCGAGCAGATCGGTGACGATCTCGCGTAACGCGATGTGGCGGCCGTCGGCCGCACTCAGTGCGACCTGCGCATTGGTGTTGCGCAACACCCGAGCGCCGACCGGATGCCGTTCGGCGTGATAGGAGTCGAGCAGGCTCTCCGGGGAGATCCCCTTCACCACCTGAGCGAGCTTCCACCCCAGGTTCACGGCGTCCTGCACGCCGATGTTGAGACCCTGTCCACCATGCGGAGGATGGACGTGTGCCGCGTCGCCGGCCAGCAGGACGCGGCCCTTCCGATACGTGGCCGCCTGCCGGCGTCGCGTCGGTGAACCGTGAGAGCCGCGTCGGGCTGTGCGCTCCGTAGTCGGTGCCGTAGACGGCGATCAGCGCCTCGCGAGGTCCTCCAACGTGGGCTCGCCGGCGTGCTCGACGCAGTTGCTCCTTCAGCACGACACCGTACGGCCCGCCGCTGCTGCCGTCCCGGTTGACGGGCCCGATGCCGCCACCCTCGGGGCGCATGCCGATCTGCGGCTGCCTCGTCCATCTGCACCTCGCCGAGCATGAAGCTGGTCGAGGCATCCAACCCGGGGAAGTCGATGCCGGCCGCCTTTCGGACCACACTGCGTCCCCCGTCGCAACCGGCGAGGTACTCGCCCGTAGCGATTGTCCGTCGGACAACTCGATGTCGACACCGCTGTCGTCCTGCACGAAACCGACGACCTCGCGGCCACGCAGGATCGGCACGCCGAGCTCGCCGATCCAGTCGGCCATGATCGGCTCGATCTTGCTCTGATAGAGCGCGAGCCCGTAGTAGTGACGGGTGGTCGCCAGATCGGAAGCGACCAACCCGATGGCTGAAGGAACGATGGTCATGACTCGACCGTACGGAGTCGGTCGGCCGACGTCTTGTCGACATCGGACACTACCGGAGAGCCGCTTCGCCCATCGCAGCGCGTGGTCCAGCGAGCCGGTGAATGCGACGCCTTGCCAGGCGATGTCGAACGCCGTTCCGTGATCGACCGACGTTCGCACGATCGGCAGTCCAACGGTGACGTTGACGCCGCTCTCGAACGCGAGCAGCTTCATCGGCGTGTGACCCTGGTCGTGGTACATGCACACGATCGCATCGAACCGCTTGTTGTGCACCGCTTGATGGAAGACGGTGTCGGCGGGATGCGGTCCGCTGGCGTCGATGCCCGCTGCGCGTGCAGCCTCGATCGCCGGGACGATCTGCTCGGCATCCTCGGACCCGAACAGGCCGTGCTCCCCCGCGTGCGGGTTGACTCCGCACACCGCGATCCGCGGCGCGTCGAGGAAGCGGTGCAACGTCTCGAAGGTCAGCTCGATCACCTCGGTGACCCGCGCGGTGGTGACCCGGCGGATCGCCTCTTGCAGCGACACGTGCGTGCTGACGTGCGTGACGGCGAGGTCGCCGGCGGTCAGCATCATCGTGAACCGCTGCACGCCGCAGGTCGCGGCGATCAGCTCGGTGTGGCCGACGAACCCGGGATCGCTGAGCTGGGTCGCCTCCTTGTTCATCGGCATCGTCACGATGCCGGCAACGTCGCCTGCCAAGCGCATCGCGAGTCGCCGACAGCACGTACTCGCGCGCCGCGGCACCCGACGCGGCATCGATGACACCGGGTCGATGGTCGGCAGCCTGCAGCAAACCGGCGTCGACGACCTGCAGCCGGGCCCGGGCTGCCATTGCCGTCGGATCGTCGAGCGCCACGATCTCGACGTCGAGCCCGAGCAACTCGGCACCGTGTCGCAGGATGGCCAGGTCGCCGTAGACGACGACCGGCTCGGTCGCGAACGCCCCGTCGGCGGCACGACGCAGCACGATCTCGGGCCCGACGCCGGACGCGTCGCCCATCGTGATCGCCATCGGAGCACTCGTCGCGTCGGTCATCTCTTCACCAGGTCCACCAGCGTATTGGGTGCACCGAAGCCGCCGGGCTTGCTGGCGATCCGCAACCGGCGACCACCGATCTCGGCGTCGCCCAGGCTGACCCCGACGTCGATCGAGCCGTACACGCGCACCACGCTTGCACCGATGAACGCCTCGGCGGTGTCGCCACCCACCAGGATCACGCTGCGCGCCTCGCTCGCGGCGACCAGGCGGTGTGCTCCGCTCGGCCACATCGATGGCAACCCATTCCGAATCCTCGCCACGGACCTCCGACGAGGTCACCACCTCGATGCCGGCTTCTGTTGCTGCCGCGTGATCTGTGCACGGGCCACCGGGTGCAGGCTGGCGCACACGACCACCACGGGTTTCGGCAGCAGCGGGTCCGGAAGAACGCAGCTCCAGTCCCTGTGGCGCCCCGAGTGTCGGCGACCGCCTCGACCACCGACGCGGGCCCCGACAGCACCACGTCTGCCGGATGCAGGGCGATCTGCACGAGCTCGTGGATCTCGTCGAGCGTCGTCGCGTCGACGATCGCCACACCGGCACTCGACATCGCCAGCCATGCCACGAGCTCGTCAGGCACCGGCACCTCGGTTGCCGGCAACGTCTCGCTCGGTCGGCTGCTGCGAACCGGCAGCCGCGGGTCGTTGCCGAGGTCGCTCTCGGCGACAGGAACTCCGTTGACGTACACCACACCGTGCACGCACACCCGGCCGGCCCGAGGGTGCGACGGGATCAGCACGACCCGTCGACCGCCGTCGACCAGCGCGGCGAGCTCGGCCGCCCAGTTGCCGCGGAGCGTCGAGTCGATCTTGTGCATCCGGTGCGCGTCGCTGGTGGTCGCAATGATCCGCCGCCGAGCCTCATCGGCCGCGAGGTGCCGGGATCGCAGGTCGATCACCGTGCAGTTGCAGTCGGATTGCGCCGCTGTCGATCGCGCTGAACGGGACCACGTCGACGATCCAACCGGCATCCGCGCAGGCCGCCCCGGCCTCGGTGGCACCGGTGCTGTCGTCGGCCGTGACCAGCATCATTCGCGGGCGCGAGCGAGGTCGTCGATCACCGTCACGTTGGCGAGCAGCGGCCAACGTCGACGGTGGTGTCAGCACCTTGATCGATCGACTCCCGCCGCCGAGGATGATCCGCTCGCGAGCCATCACGGCCGAGTCGACCCAGATCGGCAGGTCCGCCGGCAACGCGAACGCGGTGACACCGCCGATCTCCATGCCGGTCAGCTCCATCGTCTCCTCCGCCGAGGCAAACGAGGCCTTGCGAACCTCGAGCCGCTTGCGGACGACGCCGTTCACGTCGAGACGGGTCGAGGCGAGGACGACACAGGCAACGGGTCGAGGCAGTCGCGCCCTTGCCCACGACGATGATCGTGTTGGCGGAGTCGTCGGGCGAGTATCCGTAGGCCTCGCAGAACGCGGCGGTATCAGCGAGCGCCGGATCGCAGGGAACGATCTCGTGATCGACACCGAGTTGTTGGAGATGAGCGACGACTTCGTCCTGCGGATTCACGACGCATGGCGTACCACGACGAACGACTCGTCCTGAAACCAGAGTCCGCCGTGCTTCAGCACGACATCCGCGGTGGCGTCGAGGTACTTGCCTTCCATCAGCACATCGGCCGTACGCTCGTCCTCGATCTGGGCGACATAGACCGCGGCGTTCCACGCGGCCATCGTGGTCGACGTGCTGATGCGGTTCGAGACCTCGTTGGGCATCGCGTGGAGGTGATAGCTGAACAGCGACGCCGCGTCGCTGGTGCCCTCGAAGCCGAAGTCGGGGATGGTGTCGCCGTTGAGTTGGGCGATCGAGCTCCTTGATCAACTTGTGGCGCGGCGTCGCGAACGGATCCTCCTCCGGCCAGATCTTGCGGATGATCTCCATCCCCGGATCGTGGCCCGTCGACTGCACCACGACCAGCCGGCCGGCAGGCGCCAACGCCTTCGGCCAACGGTGCCAGCACGTTCTTCACCTTGGTCTCGGCCGACGTGCGGCTGCGGTAGGGCTGTGCTGCCAACACGAGGTCGTACTCGAACGGTTGCGGGCCCCCCGTCGGCCTCGGGATCAGGTCGTTGAGGGCGAACGCTTGGTCGTCGCGGTAGAGCACCATCACCGACGGTGTCACGTACACGGGGTTGCCGGTCTTCGGGCTCGAGGCCGTCTGCCAACCCTGCGTGAGGTGGTCGTCGAGCTCGTGGATCTGCTGGAAGAACTCGTGCGAGCTGTTGCCCTTCAGCGGCACGTCGATCCAGCGAACCTTGTCGTGGAACTCGGCCGCCTTCGGGAAGAGGTGCGGCGCCTCGGCGTAGAACATGTTGGTCAGCACGACGACCGATTGCGGATGCTCGGCGAGCCGGTCGGGCAGGGTCGCCAGGTGAGGCGGGTGTCCTCCATGCTGACTTCCTTGCCGACGACGAAGAACGGCACGGTCGGGAGCCGCCGGTGCAGATCGCGCAGCACCTGGCTCAACACCATGCCGTTGCCGGTGCCGGCGTCGAACACCCGCAGGGCCGGCGGCTTCGGCACGATGTGCCCGAGCTCGCGTCCGATCCGAGCCGCCACTTCGGCCTTCTCACTGGTGGTCATGACGAAGAGCAGGTACTTCTCGCGGTTGTCGAAGAACCGGAATGGCTCCGCCTTCGCGGACGTGGCAGCAGCACTGGCAGCCTTCGTGTCAACCGCTTCGATATCGGTCATTGGAACCCCCGTTCGACTGCCGAACCGTACCCCCGAGCTTCCCCCGACGAACATCACGCCGGTTCGTGCACGGCGAACGTCAGAAGATCTCGCGGACGACCCAGATGAGGATCAGGATCACTCCGGCGATCGGGAACAGAATTCGGGCGTAGCCGGCGACCTTCTTGTTCACTCCCGCTCGCCCCTCCTCGTGGGGAGATCGTCTGGTAGAAGTACCGCGTAGACACCTCCGAGGGCGAGGAACACCAGACCGGTCAGTGGCATGGTCGTCTCAGCCTTTGCGGGCGAGGTCGCCGATGATCTGCTGCGCGGCCAGCTTGCCGGGCCCGCCGGACACGCAGCCGCCGGGGTGCGTGCCGGAGCCGCACTGGTAGTAGCCGTCGATCGGGGTGCGGTACTGGTTCCAGCCGGGTGCCGGGCGGAAGAAGTACATCTGCGGGGCCAGGAACTCGCCGGCGAAGATGTTGCCTTCGCTGAGCCCGACGACGCGCTCGATGTCGAGCGGCGTCACCACCTCGCGGTGCAACACGAGATCGCCGAAACCTGGGAAGAACGATTCGATGCGTGGCCTGCACCGTGTCGCCGAACGCTTGGCGCTCGGTGTCCCAGTCGCCGTCCTTCAACGTGTACGGCGCGTATTGGATGAAGCACGACATCACGTGCTTGCCGGGCGGGGCCATGTCGGGATCGACGAACGACTGCAGGCAGGCGTCGATGTACGGGCGCTTGCTGTACCAGCCGTACTTGGCGTCGTCGTATGCCCGCTCGAGGTAGTCCATCGACGGACCGATGTTGGTGAAGCCGCGGAACTGATCGGTGCGGTCGCCGAGGGCGGGATAACGCGGCGCAGCCGTCGAGCGCGAAGTTGACCTTCGCCGACGTGCCCTGGAACCGGAACCGGCGGATGCTGTCGTTGAGCTCTGTCGGGAGGTCGGCGGGATCGACCAACTGGGTGAACGTGCGGCGCGGATCGAGCGAGCTGACGACGACCTTGGCCTTCAACTCGGTGCCGTCCTCCAACATCACACCCTTGACGCGGCCGTTCTCGTTGATGACATGACTGACCGGCGTGTCGGTGACGATCTCGGCACCGAACGCCTGCGCGGCCCGTGCGAGCACCTGCGTGAACCCACCGTTGCCACCCTTGTGGAACGCCCACGAGCCGAAGTGGCCGTCGTGCTCGCCGAGGTTGTGGAACAACAGGACGAGACCCGAGCCTTGCGAACGCGGCCCGACCTTGCTGCCGATGATGCTCGACGACGACAGCCACCCCTTGATGATGTCGCTCTCGAAGTAGTCGTCGAGGAAGTCGGCAGAGCTGCCGGTGAGCAAGCGGATGCAGTTCTGCAGCACGCGCGCCGGCAGCGACTTCATCCGCTTGGCGAGATCGGCCAGCTGCAGTGCGTCGGCCGGATCGTTGCCGAAGATGTTGGGCGGCGCCGCGTCCATCAACGGCTTCAACGCCTGGCACACCTGCGCCATGTCGAACTCGTACTGATCCATCGCATCGGCGTCGTGCTTGCTGTGCCGGGCGATCTCCTTCAGGTTCGTGTTGCGATCGGTGCCCATGAGGAGGTAGTCGCCGTTCTCCATCGGCGCGAACGCGCTCGGCATCTGGATCGGCATGAAGCCGTGTTGGGTGAGCTCGAGGTCGTGGATGATGTCGGGCCGCAACAGGCTGAGCGCGTACGAGAACGTGGTGAAGTGGAACCCCGGGATCAGCTCCTCGGTGATCGCCGCGCCACCGACGATGTGGCGTCGCTCGATGATCAGCGTCTTCAGTCCCGACTTGGCGAGGTACGCGCCGTTGACCAGACCGTTGTGGCCGCCGCCGATGACGATCGCGTCGAAAGATGTGTTGGCAGGCATGGGTATCAGGCTGTCTTTCTCGGCGGGTTGAACAACGGCGGGCGAGCGACGACCGCACCCACGGTGTGATAGCGGTGGTTGATCGTGAGCTCGAGGTTGACCTTCGAGCCCGGCTTGGCGAGCTGCGGCTGCACCCGAGCCATCGCGATGTGCCGCTGCAGCATCGGCGAGTACATGAAGCTGGTGGTGTATCCAACGCGCTTGGCATCGTCGTCGTACAGCATCATCTCGTAGACGATCGGCGTCTCGTCCTTCGGTGGGATCAGGCCGGCATCGCCGTAGTGACGATCCCAATCGCGCCAGTCGATCAGCAGCCCAACCATCTTCCAGCGCGACGTCTTGTCGGCGATCTCGCGCTCGATCGCGGCACGACCGATGAAGCGCCGCGTCGATGTCGCCAGGTCGCGGAACATCCACGCGAAACCCAGCTCCAACGGCGTCGAACACTCGCTGTCGTTGAACGCGAATCGGCTGGAGTGGAAGTCGACCCCGATCAGGATGAGGCCGGCTTCGATGCGGGTCATCAGCATTGCGCTCATGCCGACGGGAATGACACCGTGTCCCACCGACGCCTCGGCCAGTGCATCCCACATCTCGGTTGCTCCGTCGGCACCGACCCAGATCTCGTAACCGAGGTCGCCGGTGTAGCCCGTGCGCGAGACGTGCACGGGGACGTTGCCGATCTTGGCTGGTCCGTGGTGGAAGAAGCCGAGCGACTCGATCGATGGATCCAGTGAGGCGAGGATCTCGCGCGATCGCGGACCTTGGACGGCCAACGATCCGTAGTCGGCGGACACGTCGGTGATCTCGACCTGGTCGTAGCCGATGAGGTTGCGGAAGTAGGCGAGGTTCGGTTCGGCCGAGGTGAGGATGTAGTCGTCGGCGGCGAACCGGATGACGACACCGTCTTCGACCACGTACCCGCGCTCGTCGCACCACAGGGTGTACTGCGCCTGGCCATCGCGGCATGCGGCGATGTCGCGGGCCAACACCCGACCGAGGAACTTGCCGGCGTCGCGCCCACCGATGCGGTACTTGTAGAGCGGCGAGGTGTCGATGAGCCCGGCCGCGTTGCGCACCGCGAAGTACTCGAACTTGTCGGCCATCTGGTACTTCACCGCCGACAGATACCCCGACCAATGCGACCACAGTTGGGTTTCGTTCAGCGGGGCAAGGCGCTCGTGAAACGGCGTCGTCAAGACCATGTTCAGATCGTAGACGCCTATTGGACAGTCGCGCAATAAGGGTTACTGTTGGCGGCGTGACCCGCCTCAGCCCCGAAGCCCGTCGTGACGAGATCATCGCCGCCGCGTTGCGCGTCGCCTCGACGAAGGGCCTCGCGAACACGACGGTTCGCGACGTGGCTGCCGAGATGGGCACGTCGAGCGGGTTGATCCACCACTACTTCGCATCGATGGACGATGTGCTCGCCGCCGCATTCGAGAAGGCTGCGGGTGCCGACCTCGCCACGACCGAAACCGCGATGGGCGCGTGCGCCGGGGCCACCGAACGACTGGCCACGTTCTTCGCCGTCGTACACCCGAACCGACTACGGCGCCTTCCAGATGTGGCTCGACGCGTGGGCGGAAGCAAGCCGGAGGCCTGCATTGGGCGCCACATCGCGTCGCTTCAACGTCGCCTGGCAACGACTGATCGCGACGACCATCGTCGACGGCATCGACGACGGCACGTTCACGTGCGACGATCCCGACGCCGCGGCGTGGCGGGTGCTGTCGCTGCTCGACGGCCTCAACCTGCAACTCGCCGCACACCCCGGAGTGATCGAGAACGACCTGGTGTTCGATTGGGCGATGACGTCGATGGAGTCCGAGCTCGGGCTGCCGACAGGATCGTTGGAGCGACCGAACACCGGCACCGAATCCGCTACGTGACCCTCCACGTCCACACCCGCAACAGAATGTCCTCGCCGTCCTCGTGGATCAACGCCATCGGCTCCGTGAGATCCACGAGCTCCCACACCCCGGAATCGATCAGCCGCTGCTGCTCCTCGCGATAGCCGAGGCGATCGACGGCATCGTCGCGGAACGTGAACGAGACGTGCCCGCCAGGCCGGGTCACTCGGGCGAGCTCGGCGAACGCGGAGCCATCGACATGACCGAGCGTGAAGACCCCGACCGAGACAACTGACCCGAAACGGCCATCGTCGAACGGCAGCCGGTCCAGCAACGAGCCCTGATGCAGCTCGGCGTACACGCCACGCTCCGCGCTGCGCTCGAGCATGCCTGTCGACAGGTCGAAGCCGACGATGCGTGCGTATGCCGAGCGCGGCCAACGCGACACCGACCAGGCCGGTACCGCATCCCGCGTCCAGTATCTCCGCGCCCTCCTCGGCGAAGTGGGCGCATCGTTCGGCACCTGCTTGCGGAGCGCTCCACTTGAGGTCGTCGAGGTCCCGGTCGTAGTCGGCGGCCCACACGTCGTACCGCTCGCGCAGCTGCGCTTCACCCTCCGACGCGTAGATCCATTGCAACCTGCTGTCGCGCTCAGTACTCATAGAAACCTCGACCCGCCTTTCGTCCGAGCAAGCCGGCCTCGACCATTCGCAACAGCAACGACGGTGGCGCGTACAACTGCTCCTTGAACTCGCTGTAGAGCGACTCGGCGACCGCCTGGACGGTGTCGAGACCGATGAGATCGGCGAGGCGCAGTGGACCCATGGGATGGGCACATCCCTTGACCATTCCGGTGTCGATGTCGTCGGCCGTTGCGAAGCCGGACTCGAGCATCCTGATGGCCGCGAGGATGTACGGGATCAACAGAGCGTTGACGATGAAGCCGGCACGATCGCGTGATCGGATCACCGTCTTGCCGAGTGTGTCGGAGGCGAATGCTTCCATCTCGGTCGCGGTCTCCACCGATGTCAGCAACGACGTCACCAGTTCGACCAGCGGCAGCACCGGCACCGGATTGAAGAAGTGGATGCCGATGACCTGGGCCTCGCGCTTGGTCGCCCGAGCGAGCTTCATGATCGGGATGCTCGACGTGTTGGACGCCAGCACTGCGTCGGGCTTGCACAGCGCGTCGAGCCGGCTGAACACATCGATCTTCACTGCCTCGTCCTCGGCGACAGCCTCGATCACGATGTCGCAGTCCGCGAGCGAGTCCAGCTGATGACCGAACGCCAACCGCTGCCACGCGGCATCGTGGTCCTGCTCCGACAGACGACCGGAGGTGACGGCGCGCTTCAACGAGTTCGCGACCCGGGCCATGCCTGCTTCCGCCGCAGCGGGCGAGCTCTCCGCGACCACCACGTCGAGCCCTGCGCGAGCCGCGACTTCGGCAATGCCCGATCCCATCAATCCACATCCGACCACGCCTACTCGTTCGATCACGCCGGTCACGTTAGTTGCCGACGTCCGTCAGCTCAGAGTGACGTCGATCTCGGTGGCCTTGACGGCGGCCCACAGTTGCGATCCGACCTTGATGCCCATCGACTCGGCGGCCGCCGCGGTGATCTCTGCTGTCAGCTGAATGGGGCCCTGCAACCGGGCGCGCACCCGATCGGCGCGGCGGTCGACGTCGATCACCGTTGCCTTCCACGTGTTGCGCTGGCTCCCCTCCGGTCGGTCGATGTGCAGCGAGACGGCCTGCGGTCGGATGATCGCAACGGCGGGCCCGTCGATGTCGAGGGCAGCCACGATCAACGTGGCGCCGCCGTCGACCGCGAACAGTCCGCCCATCATCGATCCCTTCAGCATGTTGACGCCGACGAGCTCTGCGACGTACGGCGAACGCGGGTGGGCGGCGATCTCCACGAAGGTGCCGTCCTGTACGACCTCGCCCTGCTCGATGATGATCACCCGATCGGCAAGCGTGTACGCGTCGACTGGATCGTGCGTCACCAACACGGCCGATCCGGCGAAGCCACTGAGGTGACGGCGCAGCTCTCGACGCACCTCCACGCGAGTGCCGGCATCGAGAGCGGCAAGTGGCTCGTCGAGCAGCAGCAGCTTCGGGTCCGAGGCCAGCGCGCGGGCCGAGCGCGACTCGCTGCGCCTGCCCGCCGGACAGTTCGTCGGGTCGAGCTTTCTCGACTCCCGCACTTCCGACCTTGCCGAGCCACGTTCGAGCTTGCTCGTGGGCCAGCGACTTGTCGACCCCGCGGGCCCGCAGGCCGAACGCCACGTTCTCGAGCACCGACATGTGCGGGAACAACAAGTACTGCTGAAACATCACGCCGCACGCACGTTGCTCGGATTGCACGAACAGTCCGCCCGACGGATCGTCGAGCATCACACCGTCGACCTCGATCGATCCACGTTCGATCGCCAGCAGGCCGGCGAGGCAACGCAAGATGGTCGACTTGCCCGCCCCGTTGGGACCGAGCAGGGCGACGACTTCCCCATCGGACGCATTCAGCCACACGTCGAGGCTGAGCGATCCACGAGCGACCACGATGTGCGCCCGCAGTGTCACGTGGCTGCTTCTCCCCCGCCCAACCATCGATCGCGCGAGCGCGACGAGGACGGCGAACGAAACGGACACCATCAACAACGCGAGCACGATCGCCTGGTGCTGGTCGGTGTTGAGCGCGAGGTACACCGCCAACGGAAGTGTCTGCGTCTTGCCCGGGAAGCTGCCGGCGAACGTGATGGTGGCTCCGAACTCTCCGAACGCGCGTGCCCACGACAGGACTGCACCGGCAACGAGTGCGGACCGAATCGCAGGCAACGTGACGCGGCGGAACGAGTACCACGTGCTGGCACCAAGCGTGCGCGCCGCCTCGTCGTGGCCGATGTCGGTCTGACGCAACGCAGCCTCGACAGTGACGATGAAGAACGGCATGGCGACAAACGTTTGAGCGATCACTACACCGGCCGTCGAGAAGGGAAGTTGCACATCGAACCATCGATCGAGCCACTGACCGACGAGCCCGCGACGACCCAACGCGAACAGCAGGGCGACGCCACCGACGACGGGTGGCAGCACCATCGACAGCGTGCACAGAGCACGCACCACCGATCGACCGACGAATCGGCGACGTGCCAGAAGCCAGGCCAGCGGAAGCCCGAGCACGACGGACAGGGCAGTTGCGCACAGGCTGCAGATGACCGACAGCTTGAGTGCTTCACGCACGTTCGGGCTTCGCAAGACCTCGCCGACGTCACCCCACGGGGCCCGACTGATGAGGCCGAGGAGCGGCAGCGCAAAGAAGGCGATGGCGATCAATGCGAGGAGCAACGCCGGCCACGGCAATGAGCGGTCGATCCTGCGTCCTGTCCTAGTCGACATCGGAACCCGACCAGGTGAAGTGCGGCTGTCGCTTCTCGACGAATGCGGCAATGCCTTCGCGTCCATCCGGCGACGCGGCGGCAACGTGATTCCAGTGAGCGGTCGCAGCCTGTGAGACCTGGCCGTGTGCGGCGATCTCGGCCACCATCGCTTTTGTCGCGGCCTGCGTCACCAGCGACCTCGCGGCGAGCGTCCCGGTCAACGTGGCGAGGTGCGTCTCGCCGGTCGCGGCATCGACGACCTCGTCGACGAGCCCGACTCGATGCGCTTCCTGGGCGTCGATGAGGTCGCCGGTGAACAGCATCCGCTTGGTCGCGGCGGGCCCGAGCAGTTGCATCGCCCGTTCCAGCGCGCCGCTGGGATAGACGATGCCGAGCCGGGCAGGCGTGATCCCGAACCTCGCGTCGGTCGTCGCGATGCGCAGATCGCAGTCGATCGCGATCGAGCATCCACCCCCGATGCAGTCCCCCGAAATGAAGGCAACGGTGGGCTTCGGTAGTTCCGCCAGCGCTCGTTCAGCGCCATCGACCACGTCCGAGAAGGGACGCTCGTCTGCGGCGCGAGCGGCGCGGAGCTCGGTGATGTCGGCGCCGGCGCAGAAGTGCGGCCCGACGCCGCGCAGCACAACGACTCGAACAGCGGCATCGGCCGCAAGCTCCAAGGCCACGGACTCCAAGGTCGCCCACATCGAGTACGTCATCGCATTTCGCTTGCTCGCACGGCTGAGCCAGATGGTGGCAACGCTGCCATCGCGGCTCAGCCGAATCGGTTCATCGGTATCCACACTCATCGACGCACAGTGTGGCCTACCGAGCCATGCATCCGGCGGTACCGTACGTGCCCGATGGGTTTCCGAATCAGCGACGAGGTGCAGCACGCGGTGCAATCCGGTCTACCGGTGGTCGCGCTCGAGTCGACCATCATCAGTCACGGGATGCCCTACCCACAGAACGTGGAGATGGCGCACGAGGTCGAAGCGATCGTCCGCAAGCACGGCGCGACACCAGCGACGATCGCTGTGATCGACGGCGTGTGCACCGTCGGTGTCGATGCGACGGGGATCGAGTTGCTGGCAAGCCGAGGCGACGTGTTGAAGGCAACCACTCGCGACCTGCCATGGCTGGTCGCGACAAGGGCGCTCGGTGCCACGACGGTTGCGGCCACCATGCATCTCGCATCGCTCGCGGGTATCCGCGTCTTTGCGACCGGCGGGATCGGCGGCGTGCACCGCGGTGCAGGGACCAGCTTCGACATCTCTGCAGACCTCTCCGAGCTCGCCTCCACACCAGTTGCAGTGGTGTGTGCGGGTGTGAAGTCGATCCTCGACATCGCGCTGACACTGGAGTATCTCGAGACCGCAGGCGTCCCGGTCGTGGTGATCGGCAGCGACCAGTTCCCGGCCTTCTACAGCCGGTCCAGCGGTTACCCGGCGCCACGCCGCGTCGACGACGCAGCAACAGCCGCAGCCGTGCTCGACGCGACATGGAGCGTCCTGCAGTTACGGCGCGGCCTGTGCATTGCAAATCCGATCTCCGAGGAAGACGAGATTCCGGCACGTGAGATCGACGGCGTCATTGTCGAGGCACTGACGGAGTTGAACGCTCGAGGAATCGTCGGGCAGGCCGTCACACCGTTCCTCCTGTCGAGGGTCGTCGAGCAGACCGATGGTCGAAGCCTCACCGCGAACATGTCGCTGGTGAAGCAGAACGCGGCGATCGCCGCCGACATCGCCGTGGAGTACTCACAGCTCGCCGGTTGACTGCTCAGACTTCGAGTGCTCCTGCCAAGTTCGACAACGTCGCTTCCATGCCCTTCCGGTTGTGCTCCGTACGGTCGAAGACGCCAACGAACCAGCCGAGCACGGTGCCCACCACAGGCGCCCGGCGGTCTGTCCACGTTTCGACCACCAGCGTCTTGCCACCGTCCTGCTCGAACCGGTAGTCCCAGTTGGAGATCTTCAGGGGGCCGCGGTTCACATCGAAGCTGAACCGGTGGCCGGGGTCGGCAACCGTCACGAGGACGTCGGTGTTCCACTTGGCCCAACCCTTGCGGTTCGACCCGTTGAAGCGAGCGCCGACGACCGGACCTTCTGCGCCGTTGACCCATTGACCCCCGGTGCTCTCCGGCGACCATTCGCCCATTCGCGGCAGGTCACTGACAAGGGCGTACAACTTGGAAGCTTCGGCACGGATCGTTCGCTCGACTCGAATCTGTTCGGCCATGGGCCTATCTGAACAGATCGCGACTCTGGTCGCGCAGCACGGGTGCAATCGTCGCGGTGTCGTCGACCTCCCACTCGAGCCCGCGGATCACACCGACAGGCATGCGCGAGATGTTGCCCTTCACCAGTTCTGCGGCGCCCGCCAATTCGTCGGCGAGGCACACAGCTTGCACCTTGAACTCGTGACCATGGGGATCGAACTGCCCGATGTAGCTGTGGATCGGCTGCATGCCGGCGATGCCGATGGCGATGTCGGTCTGCCCTTCGCGCCATGCCCGGCCGAACGTGTCGGAGATGATGACGGCAACGTCGACACCGGCCGAAGCGAAGCCGGCGCGGATCCGGCGAGCCGACGCGTCGGGATCGACCGGCAGCAGCACCAGACGTCCGTGCGCGCCGCTCGACGACTGGTCGACGCCGCTGTTCGCGCACACCAAACCATGATGGGTCTCGGTGATCAGCACGGGCCCGAGTTGACGGACGATGCGCTTCGCCTCGCGTAGCACGACTTCTGTGACCGCCGGATCCTTGTCCCACGTTGCCGACCACTCGCGAGCGAACGGCGACGGATCCACGTCGGCGAGCTCGACCGTACGACCCTCGGCCTTCGACACGATCTTCGACGTGACCACGACGATGTCGCCGTCGGACAGCGCCTCACCAGCGTCGGTGGCCGCGCCGACGATGGTCGCAGCGAGATCGGCACCTTCGACGATCTCGGGGATGCCCGGAACGCCGAAGATCTGCACGCCGGTCACGGGCTGAACGTAGCAGCGCCCGATACAGCACAATGTGGTCCATGGTCTCCGATTTGTTCGATCCGGCAGCATGGCGCGAGGTCCCGGGCTTCACGTTCGACGACATCACGTACCACCGGGCGGTCGATCAGGGCACCGTGCGCATCGCGTTCAATCGACCGGAGGTCCGCAACGCCTTTCGCCCGCGCACGGTCGACCAGCTGTACACAGCACTGGATCACGCCAGGATGTCGACGGATGTGGGCTGCGTGCTGCTGACCGGCAACGGGCCTTCCCCGAAGGACGGTGGCTGGGCGTTCTGCAGCGGCGGCGACCAGCGGATCCGCGGTCGCGATGGATACAAGTACGCCGCGGACGACGGCCGCGAATCGATCGAGCCGGGCCGCGCCGGACGACTGCACATCCTCGAGGTGCAACGGCTGATCCGCTTCATGCCGAAGGTCGTGGTGTGTGTCGTGCCCGGCTGGGCTGCCGGCGGCGGCCACAGCCTGCACGTGGTGTGCGACCTCACGCTGGCCAGCGCCGAGCACGCCAAGTTCAAGCAGACCGACGCCGACGTGGCCAGCTTCGACGGTGGATTCGGGAGCGCGTACCTCGCTCGTCAGGTCGGCCAGAAGTTCGCCCGCGAGATCTTCTTCCTCGGCCGGGAGTACTCAGCCGACGACGCTCACCGCATGGGCATGGTCAACGCCGTCGTGCCCCACGCCGAGCTCGAGACCACCGCGCTGCAATGGGCGAAGGAGATCAACGGCAAGAGCCCCACCGCGCAGCGAATGTTGAAGTTCTCCTTCAACCTCATCGACGACGGTCTCGTCGGCCAGCAGGTGTTCGCCGGCGAGGCAACCCGTCTGGCCTACGCGAGCGACGAAGCCGAGGAAGGCCGGTCAGCGTTCATCGACAAGCGTGATCCGGATTGGAGTGAATTTCAGTGGCACTTCTGACGTGATTTTGATCGACGATGCCGACGATCCGCGGCTGGCCGGCTTCCGGCGAAACGAACGGGGCCTCACCAATCGCCGGCAGCGTCGCAACGACGATGGAGACGGTCTGTTCATGGCCGAAGGGGATCTCGTCGTCGAGCGGGCCCTCGATGCCGGATGCACCGCGGTGATCGCGCTCGTCGACGCGGCCAAGCCCCCGCCCATCACCAGCCGCCTGCCCTCCGGCGTTCCGATCTACGCAGGCGGCGACCGGGTTCGATCGATGGTCACCCAGCTCGGCACTCCACAAGGAATCGTGGCTCTGTTCGCCAGACCGGCACGCGTCACGGTCGACGTGCTCAGCCTGCAGGCGACGCGCCTGATCGTCGCCGAGGCCGTCGACAACCCGATCAACGTCGGCTCGATCGTGCGCAACGCAGTCGCGCTCGGATGGCACGGGATGATCTTCGACTACACGAGCGCCGACCCGTTGTCGCGCCGATCGCTCCGAGTCTCGATGGGGCAGGCGATCACGTTTCCGGCGGCGCGGAGCACCGACCTGCCGGGTGATCTACGGCGCCTTGCCACCGATGGGTTCGCGGTCTGCGCATTGACGCCTGCCGCCGACGCGGTCGACATCGGCTCGATCGCGATCACCGAGAAGATGTGCATCGTGATCGGTTCCGAGCGCGCCGGCCTGTCGAATGAGGCGCTCGCGGCGTGCGCACACCGGGTCAGGATTCCCATGGCTGCGGGCGTCGACTCGCTCAACGTCGCTGCAGCCACAGCGATCGCCTGCTACACCCTGCGTGGCTGACCCGGCGACGAGATGGGCAGGCCGGTGTCGTTGCGCATCTGCTCGGCGGCGGGTACGAAGTACCGCATCAACGTGTCGGCGATCTCCGGCGTCGGAGCGCATTCGGCGACGGCGGCACTCATGTGGTGCAACCAACGATCACGCTGCAGCGGGCCGACGGTGAAGGGCATGTGCCGCATCCGCAGGCGCGGGTGCCCGCGCTCGTCGTTGTAGGTGGTCGGGCCGCCCCAGTACTGGGCGAGGAACAGGGTCAGGCGGTGGCGAGCGCCGCGCAGATCCGGCGCCTCGGGGTAGAGAGGCAACAGAACGTCGTCGCTCGCCACCCCCGTGTAGAACGCATCGACCAACCGCTCGAAGAACGGCATTCCGCCAACCGCGTCGTACAACGTGGACGTGCCTTCGGCTGGGTCGGTCATCGACCGCCGAGGCTATCGGTGATCAAGTTCTCAGGCAGCCCAAGATCAGGCCGCAAGGCCGTCGAAGACCCGCACGTGGGCGAGGTCTTCTTGGCGTGCGACGCACGGCATGTTGCCGTCGCAGAGATCGAAGATCACGTTCTCATTGTTGGCGAGAAGTACCAGGGCCGAGACGATGTCGCCATCGATCTCGAGCTCGATCACGTCGCCGCCTCGAAGCCGCAATGCTGTTGTGTTCATGTTGTCCCGTCCTTTTCCGTGTTGCCCGTCACAACAAGTACGAGTCAGTGGTGTTCCAACTACGTACCGTCGCATATGTCACATCGGCACGGAACGCGGTCGCCTTTACGAGAACTTTCGAATCAGCGACTCCGGGAAGATGTCGGGAAGTCCGTCGCTGACGCGATCGGGAACACCGCCGGCCTCTTCGCCAGGAAGCTCTCGACACCCTCGCGAACGTCGGCGCTGCGTCCTCGCAGCTGGATGCCACGGGAGTCGACACGATGCGCTTCCATCGGATGATCCGCTGTCAACATCGTCCACAGCATCCGCCGCGTCAGGGCAACGCTGACGGGCGCCGTGTTCTCGACGATCTCGTCAGCGATCGCCCGCGCCGCCGGCAGCAGCTCGTCGGGCTCGTGGATGCTCCTGACCAGTCCTCCGGCGAGCGCTTCGTCGGCGTCGAACACCCGACCCGTGAAGCACCATTCCGCCGCTTGGCTGATCCCGACCAATCGAGGAAGGAACCACGACGAACAGGCCTCGGGCACGATGCCGCGCCTGGCGAAGACGAACCCGATCTTGGCGGATGTGCTGACGAGTCGGATGTCCATCGGCAGTGTCATGGTGATGCCGACGCCGACCGCCGGACCATTGATGGCGGCGATCACCGGCTTCTTGCACTCGAAGATCCGCAGCGACACCAAGCCGCCGCCATCTCTCACAACGCCTCCCGGCGCCGTCACGTCGCTGCCACCGTGGGCGAACGTGTCGGGTCCCGCAGACAGGTCCGCGCCGGCGCAGAACCCTCGCCCCGCTCCCGTGACGATCACCACGCGCACGTCGTCGTCGGCGTCGGCGTGGTCGAAGGCATCCCTCATCTCGCGCATCATCGTCATGGTGAACGCGTTCAGCTTGTCGGGCCGGTTGAGCGTGATCGTGGCGACGTGATCGTCGACCTCGTAGAGAATGTCGGTGTACTCCATCCGCGGAACCTATCCGCGGGCGTTATACGTCCAAGAAGCGGCTGGCGGCGGTGGCCGAACCGACGGCACCGACGAACGCACCGAGCAGCACCATGAAGATCACGACGCGGATCGGATAACCGTCGGTGACGACAAATCCACCCAGACCTGCCGTGGACGGAAACTTGCGCACACCCGCGGTCCAGTCGGCGTTGCCGAGCAGCAGCAGGATGCTGCCGAACGCGGCGCCCGCAAGGCCCTGCAACAGGCCTTCGAGCATGAACGGAAGTCTGATGAACCAGTTGGTCGCGCCCACCAACTTCATCACCTCGATCTCGCGACGGCGGGCGAACATCGCCGTTCGAATCGTGTTCCAGATCAGTAGCACTGACGCGAACAGCAACACACCGGACATCACATACGTTCGGACACCGAAGAACGATTTCAACTTGCCCAACACCGTGATCTGATCCGACGGGAAGTCGGCGCGCAACACCCCGGGTTGCTCGACGAACGATTGTCGAATGCTGAGCAGTTGTTGGATGCTGTCCTTGTCGACCGGCTCGACGCTGAAGTACGACGGGATGTTCTTCTCGGAGAGGAACTTCAGCGACTCGGGATCGGCTGCGAACAACTTCTGGGCCTGACCCAGCGAGCAGGCGACGTCGCAGTACTCCACGTTCTGGATGATCTCGGGTCGGCTGAGCAACGCTTCTTTGATGCGGTCGACGGCGTCGGCTTCGGCACCGTTCTTGACGTAGACGATCATCTTGACGCCGCCGGTCCACTGGCTGAGCTGGTTGTCGAAGGCCTGCTGGATCAGCAGCGTCATCCCGAACAGGAACAGCGAGACCATCGAGGTGATGACCGCGGCGACGGTCAGCGTGAGGTTACGGGTGAGGCTGGCCCACATCTCCCGCAGCGTGTAACGAAGACGCGAGATCATTCGTAGACACCCCTGGCCTGGTCGCGCACGATGATGCCGCGGTCGAGTTGAATGACGCGCTTGCGCATCATGTTGACGATCCGCTGGTCGTGTGTGGCCATCACCACTGTGGTGCCTGTCTTGTTGATTCGGTCGAGGAGACGCATGATCCCCTCGCCCGTTGCCGGGTCGAGGTTGCCCGTCGGCTCGTCGGCCAGGAGGATCAGTGGGCGGTTGACGAAGGCGCGCGCGATCGAGACTCGCTGCTGCTCGCCACCACTGAGTTGATGCGGGAAGCGCTCCTGCTTGCCCGACAGCCCGACGAGGTCGAGCACTGCGGGGACCTGCTGACGGATGACGTGCTTCGGCCGACCGATCACTTCGAGGGCGAAGGCAACGTTCTCGTGCACGGTTCGGTTCGGCAGCAACTTGTAGTCCTGGAAGATGTTGCCGATGTTGCGGCGGAGCTTCGGGATCTTGCTGTCGCTCATCTCGTTGATGTTTCGACCTGCAACCCAGACGGCGCCCTTCTCGGGACGCTCCTGGCGGTTCATCATCCGCAGCAGCGTGCTCTTACCGGAGCCGGAAGGACCGACCAGGAACACGAACTCGGCCTTGGCCACATCGAAACTTGCATCGCGGAGCGCGACGACCTCGGTCGAATAGCTCTTGGTGACATTCTCGAGTCGGATCATCGCCGTTTCTCCGGGCAGTGTGTGTTCGGGCAGTGTTTCCGCGGGCAGTACTTCTTCAGCCGCCGCCCCGCCCGGAACCCGTAGAACACTACTTCGCTCACTGTGCCTCCCGGCGTCGCCACCGCAGATAGCCCTCCATGAACTCGTCGATGTCACCGTCGAGCACAGCGGTCACGTTGCTCGATTCGACCTCGGTACGCAGGTCTTTCACCATCTGGTACGGCTGTACGACGTACGAGCGGATCTGGCTCCCCCACCCGACCTGTGCCTGTTGACCGGCGATGCTGTCGAGCTCCGCCTCGCGCTCCTCTTCGATCTTCGCGGCGATCATCGTCTTCAGTCGACGCATCGCCTTTTCACGGTTCTGGAGTTGGCTGCGCTCTTCTTGCGACGAGGCGATCAACCCGGTCGGCTCGTGGATGAGGCGCACCGCGGACGACGTCTTGTTGACGTGCTGGCCGCCGGCGCCGCTGGCGCGGAACACCTCCATGCGGATCTCGGACTCGTTGACCTCGAGGTCGAGCTCGTCCATCACCGGCCACACCTGCACGCCGGCAAAGCTGGTCTGACGACGCCCCTGGTTGTCGAACGGACTGATGCGAACCAGGCGATGGGTCCCTCGCTCGGAGGTCATCAACCCGTACGCGTAGCGACCTGTCAAGGTGAACTCCGCCGACATGATGCCGGCTTCGGCACCCTCGCTGATGCCATCCACCTCGAACCCGAAGCCGCGTCGCTCCGCCCATCGGCCGTACATCCGCAACAGGATCTCCGCCCAGTCCTGGGCGTCGACGCCACCGTCTTTGGCATTGATCTGCACGATGCAGTCGGCCTCGTCGTGCTCGCCGGTGAACAGGCTGCGCATGTCGAGCAGATCGAGTTGCTTCGTGATCGACGAGACGGCCGCGTCGAGCTCGGGCTCCTGCGTTGCGTCGTCGACCTCGCGGGCCAACTCGTGCAGCACCTCGGCATCTTCGAGCTCTCCCGAAAGAGCGTCGAACTGATCGATGTCGGTCTTGACGTTGGCGTACTCGGTGTTGATCTTCTTGGCCTCGTCCTGATCGTCCCACAGGTCGGGGCGTGCAACCTCGTGCTCGAGCTCGACCAATCGGGCCCGGTTGGAGTCGATCTTGAGATAGCCGTCGGCCTCGCCGAGACGGCGACGAAGCTCCTTCAGATCATCGGAATAGTCACGCATCTACGCGCTTGCGCCGTGGCACATCTTGAACTTCTTGCCACTGCCGCACGGGCACGGCGCGTTGCGCGGCGTCTTGCTCCACTCGTCCTTGACGATGGTCTGCTGCTTCACCGGTGCGGGCGCGGCAGCGGTGGCAGCGACGTCGGGATCGATCTCACCCGATGCTGCGGCAGCATGCGCGGCAGCGGCGAAGCCGTCGGGCTGCACGTTGTCGCTGGACGTCTGCTGCACGTTCTGCACGGTCGAAGCCGGCGGGTCGTTGTGGATCACCTGGACGTGCATGACGTACTTGACGAAGTCCTGGGCGATGCCCTTCATCAGGCTGCCGAACATCTCGTAGCCCTCACGCTGCCATTCGACGAGCGGATCCTTCTGGCCGACTGCTCGGAGGTTGATGCCCTCCTGCAGGTAGTCCATCTCTTCGAGGTGCTCGCGCCACCGCTGGTCGATGATGCGCAGCATCACCTGACGCTCGACGTCGCGCATGACGGGCGATGTCAGCTCGATCTCACGCTTCTCGTAGTACCGCGAGGCGTCGGTCATGACGAGGTCGTACATGTCGTCGGTCTCGTGGCACTTCTCGAGCTGGGCTTCGGTGATGTCGCTCGGCCAGAAGGTCTTCAGCTCGAGGACGAGACCGTCGAGGTCCCATTCGTCGGTGGCAACGCTGGCGCAGTGGGTCTCGATGAGCGTGTTGACCGCCTCGGCGAGGTACTCCATCGCGGCCGACTTGAGGTCGAGGCCTTCGAGGATCTGATCGCGGCGCTTGTAGATCACCTTGCGCTGCTCGTTCATCACCTCGTCGTACTTCAACACGTTCTTACGGATCTCGCCGTTGCGCTGCTCGACCGTGGTCTGGGCTCGCTCGATGGCCTTGGTGACCATCTTGGCCTCGATCGCCTCGTCGTCGGGCAGGGCACGGCCCATCACCCACGACAGCGCACCGGTGGCGAACAGACGCATCAGCTCGTCGTCGAGGCTGAGGTAGAAGCGGCTCTCGCCAGGGTCGCCCTGACGGCCGGAACGACCACGCAACTGGTTGTCGATGCGTCGGCTCTCGTGACGCTCGGTGCCGAGCACGTACAGCCCGCCGAGACCACGGATCTTGTCGCCCTCGGCCTTGCACTCGTCCTTGTACTCCGCCAGCAACTGGTCGTAGCGGGCCAGTGCCGCGGTCGCGCGCGACCTTGAACTCTTCGGGCATTTCGTCGAGCGGCAGCGGCAGGGCGAAGTCGTCGACCAGCACGTCGGGATCGTGACCTTCCTTGACCACCTCGTGTCGCGCCAGCCCCTCGGGGTTGCCACCGAGGATGATGTCGACGCCTCGACCGGCCATGTTGGTGGCGACGGTGACGGCGTTGAGACGGCCTGCCTGCGTCACGATCATCGCCTCACGCGTGTGCTGCTTGGCGTTGAGGACCTCGTGCGGCACGCCCTGCTTCTTCAACAGCTGCGAGAGGTACTCGCTCTTCTCGACGCTGATCGTGCCGACCAGTACCGGCTGGCCGCGGCTGTACTTCTCGGCGATGTCGTCGACCACGGCACCGAACTTCGACTGCTCGGTCTTGTAGATCAGGTCGGCCTGGTCGGCGCGGACCACGGTCTTGTTGGTCGGGATCGGGACGACGGCCAATTGGTAGGTGCCCATCAGTTCCGCCGCCTCGGTGGCCGCGGTACCGGTCATGCCGGCGAGCTTGTCGTACATGCGGAAGTAGTTCTGGAGCGTGATCGTGGCGAGCGTCTGGTTCTCTTCCTTGATCTTGACGCCCTCCTTGGCCTCGACGGCCTGGTGGATGCCTTCGCTCCAACGGCGACCGTCGAGCACACGACCGGTGAACTCGTCGACGATCTTCACCTCGCCGCCTTGGATGATGTAGTCCTTGTCGCGCTTGTACAGCTCCTTGGCCTTCAGCGCGACCGACAGCTGGTGCACCAGGTTCTGCTGCACTTCGTCGTACAGGTTCTCGAGACCGAGCGACTGCTCGACCTTCTCGATGCCGGCTTCGAGCGGGACGACGACACGCTTGTCCTCTTCGACCTCGTAGTCGACATCGCGCTTCAGCGAACGAACGATGGATGCGAAGCGGTAGTACAACTTCGCCGCGTCGGCGACACGGCCACTGATGATCAGCGGCGTACGGGCCTCGTCGATGAGGATCGAGTCGACCTCGTCGACGATCGCGAAGCTGTGACCGCGCTGCACCTTGTCGAGCAACGTGGTGGCCATGTTGTCGCGCAGGTAGTCGAACCCGAACTCGTTGTTGGTGCCGTACGTGATGTCGCAGGCGTAGTTGGCGCGCTTCTCGCTCGGCTGCTCTTTGAAGCCGGGGATGACGAGACCGACTTCGAGGCCCATCCACTTGTGGATTCGACCCATCCACTCGGCGTGGAAGCGGGCGAGGTAGTCGTTGACGGTGATGAGGTGCACACCCTTGCCGCCGAGACCGTTGAGGTACGCCGGCAGGGTGCTGACCAAGGTCTTGCCTTCGCCGGTCTTCATCTCGGCGACCCAGCCGAAGTGCAGCGCTGCGCCACCCATCAGCTGCACGTCGAAGTGCCGTTGGCCGATGACTCGCGTCGCCGCCTCGCGCATGACTGCGAACGACTCGATCAACAGGTCGTCGAGGGTCTCGCCGCGCTCGATTCGACCACGGAACTCGGCTGTCTTGGCGCGCAGCGCGTCGTCGCTGAGGGCCTCCATGGCCCGGGAGTGTGCGTTGATGTCGGGAACCAGGCCTTCGAGGGCCTTCAGCTTCTTACCTTCACCAGCTCGGAGGATGCGATCGAGGATGCCCATGCGGGTATGCAGCCTACCGGCCGCAACTGCGCGCTGGCCGCCGCGACGAGGTCGACTCTTGCCACGCCTGCGGCCCGAAGGGCCTCCCCCGCCATCATCAAGGTGGCTCCAGTGGTGACCACATCGTCGACCACGAGCACCACGAGACCGGACCTCGGCGTACGGGCGCGGAACGCCGGGCCGACCAGACGCTCGGACCGCGACTTCCCGGTCTGCGGGGCACCGTGCGACCGATACAGCAGGCGCCGGCACGGCACGCCCAGTTGCCGAGCGACGCATCGAGCGATGGCCTCTGCCTGGTCGTACCCGCGGCGGCGGACGTGGCGGGCACTGGTCGGCGCCCACGTGACCACGTCGACATCGGCGATCCGCAGGCGGCGCACCATCTGTTCGGCGAGCACCGCGGCAGCCGACTGCCGATGCCGAAACTTCAACGCCACGATCAGTTCGCGGGCAACGCCCTCGAACCGGAACGCGGCACGGATGCCGTCGGGGCTGCGTATCGGACCGGCACCGAGCACCTGCGTGGAGGCGAGCGAGAACCGACAGCGATGGCACAGCGCCTCGCCCGGGCATCCGCATGACGCACATCGTGTGGCGAGGAACCAGCGGGACAGGATCCCAAGAACGAACATGGTGCAATCAGTACCAGGAGGGTGTTACACGGTCGTCGCTAGGGTCGCGTCGTGCTGCAAGCCCTCTTCCCGGATCGACCCGTGCAGCGCCTTGCTCGGTGCATCTTCGGGCTCGCCCTGTTCGGGCTCGGCATCAGCATGTTCGTGACCGCCCGCCTCGGGCTTGCACCGTGGGACGTGTTCCACCAAGGCGTGTCGCACCACACCGGCATCCCGCTCGGATGGGTGATCGAGATCGTCGGCTTCCTGCTGCTGCTGTTGTGGATCCCGTTGCGTCAACGTCCTGGCGTCGGCACCATCCTCAACGCGCTCGAGATCGGTCTGGTGGTGAACCTCATCGGTGATCGCCTGCCATCGACCGACCTGCTCGTCGGGCGCCTCGCCTACGTCGCCGGCGCGGTTCTGGTGATCGCGATCGGGTCAGGTTTGTACATCGGCGCCGGGCTCGGCACCGGCCCGCGCGACGGCATCATGGTCGGCATCGCCGCGCGAGGGCATTCCGTCCGCACCACCCGCACCGTGCTCGAAGCAGTGGTCCTCGCTGCCGGCATCGCGTTGGGCGGGCACGTCGGCATCGGCACCGTCGCCTTCATGATCGGCATCGGCCCCCTGGTCCACATCCTGATCCCCATGCTCGACCTCCCACCGAAGCGAGTGCCAGCACCCCTCGACCCAGTCACCTGACACTGTGGGCGCTGATACGGGCGCCGGTGGCCCATGTCAGCACCCACAGCTGCAGGTGAGGCCGGTGAAACTCAGTAGCGGTAGTGGCTGGGCTTGTAGGGGCCGCCGGGCTCGACGCCGAGGTACTCGGCTTGCTCGTCGGTGAGCTTCGTCAGCTTCACGCCGAGGGCGTCGAGGTGCAGGGCGGCAACCTTCTCGTCGAGCCGCTTGGGCAGCACGTGCACGCCGAGCGGGTACTGCTCGACGTTGTTGAACAGCTCCATCTGAGCGATCACCTGGTTGCTGAACGAGCAGCTCATCACGAAGCTCGGATGACCGGTGGCGCAACCGAGGTTGACCAGGCGGCCCTCCGCCAGAACGATGATCGCGTGGCCGTCGGGGAACGACCAGAGGTCGGTGCCGGGCTTCAACTGGTCGTGCGTCGCGCCGCTGCGCGCCAGACCGGCCATGTCGATCTCGCTGTCGAAGTGGCCGATGTTGCAGACGATCGCATTGTGCTTCATCTGATGCATGTGATCGACGGTGATGATGTGGTCGTTGCCGGTTGCCGACACGAAGATGTCGGCCATGCCGACGACGTCTTCGATCGTCGTGACCTGGTAGCCCTCCATCGCCGCCTGCAGAGCGTTGATCGGGTCGACTTCGGTGACGATGACTCGGCACCCCTGGCCCTTCAGTGCCTGCGCGCAACCCTTGCCGACATCGCCGTAGCCGCAGACGACAGCGACCTTGCCGCCGAGCATCACGTCGGTGGCGCGGCAGATGGCATCGGTCAAGGAGTGGCGGCAGCCGTACAGGTTGTCGAACTTGCTCTTGGTGACCGAGTCGTTGACGTTGATCGCCGGGAACATCAGCTCGCCGCGCTCGTGCATCTTGTAGAGGCGCATGACGCCCGTGGTGGTCTCTTCGGTGACGCCGCGGACTGCCGAGATCATCCGGCTCCACTTCTGCGGATCGGTCTTCAGCGAGCGCTGCAACAGACCGAGGACGATCGCGAACTCGGGGTTCGACGCAGACGTGGGATCGGGGACCTCGCCGGCCTTCTCGAACTCGGCGCCCTTGTGCAGCAGCATCGTGGCGTCGCCACCGTCGTCGAGGATCATGTTGGGACCCTGCTCTTCGCCGGTGAGGCTGTTGGGCCACGTCATCATCTGCTCGGAGCACCACCAGTACTCCTCCAGCGTCTCGCCCTTCCAGGCGAACACGGGGATGCCCTGCGGATCCTCGACGGTGCCCTCCGGGCCAACAGCGACAGCTGCCGCGGCGTGGTCCTGGGTCGAGAAGATGTTGCAGCTGGCCCAGCGCACTTCGGCACCGAGCTCGACGAGCGTCTCGATCAGCACGGCGGTCTGGATGGTCATGTGCAGCGAGCCCGAGATGCGCGCACCGGCAAGCGGCTTGGACGGTCCGAACTCCTTGCGCAAGGCGCGCAGGCCGGGCATCTCGTGTTCGGCGAGGTGGATCTCCTTGCGGCCGAACGGGGCGAGTGAGAGATCGGCGACGCGGTAGTCGCGCCGCGCTGCTAGCGACGAAGTCATTTCAATTTCCTCCACGGGAAAGGTCAGGCACGGAGAATGCGGGCACACAGGTGTACCAGGTTGTAACTCGGGCCGGTGCCAGCTGGCAACGCTCAATTCAGCCCGTGGGGACTACCAGTCTAGGCCGTTCAGTCGGCGAGAATCACTGCCGAGGCGTCGAACAGGTAGTGCTCGTAGCCGGCGTTGTTGTACACCCGCACGGTTGCGTTGGCCCCGTACTTCAGCACCGCCATGTTGGGGATCGGTGGTCCCTCGATGGTGTTGAGGTTCGACGACGTCGGTCGCTGGGCATCCGAGGGATACGCCGTGAGGTACGACTGGGCGAGTTGCGACGGGTACTGACGCTTCAGCTCTGCAGACGTGAGGTTGCCGATGACACCGAGCTGCGCACCGACGGAGGCCGAGCCGATGAACACCGAGCTGGCGAAGTCGGCGAAGCTCCAGTCCTCTGCCTGACCCGGGCCGAGGGCGACGCCACCGAAGTTGGCCTGTCGTGTGTCGAACGTGCGGTACGGCGACGTCAGCGGCACGACCCGGCCGGCCCTGGTGGCTTCCGCCTGCCCGGCCAGCATGTAACCGACGACGTCGGCGACCACTTGCGTGTTGCCGTTGTCGTTGAAGATTCGGATCTTGCCATCGGTACCGACCGGCACGAACACCAGGTTGGCCTTGATGACGTTGGCCGCGAGGTTGAGGTTGGATGTTGCCGGAGCCGCTCCGCCGATGTCGTTGGGGAACAGCGAGAGGTGGGTCGCTGTCCCACCGGCCTCGTTGGTGAGGCCGACGACGTTCAGCAGCACGCCGGTGACGCCGGTGGCGGGCACCACGTCGGGCACGGCCGGATTCACTCCGTCGGCGCCGAGGATCTGCAGCGTCATCGTCTCACTGGCGCCGAGCGGGCCGGCAGGTGAGCGGTTGGTGCCATCGCGGGTGTCGAGGATGCGTGACGGGGTGGTCGGGATCAACCGTGCCCCGTCGGTGCCGGTGTAGGCGCTGGTCGAGAACCAACCGAACACGTCGACGAGCACGTTGGCGCTACCCGACAGGCCGTACAGCCCGATGGTCAACGCGCCGTCGGCACCGGGACGCACGATTGCAACGTTCGGCACCGTTTGGCCGGGGCCGAAGTTGATGATGGAGGTGTGTTGCGCAGGCTGGGCACCCTTGCCATACGCCTCGAGATAGCCATTCGCACCCGGCTCGGTGACCGTGATGTTGACGACGACCGCAAGCACGCTGGCCGCGTCGGCCGGGATGTTGCCCTTGCCGAGCAGGCTGATGTCGAACGTCGCCGGTTCTGGCGCGCCGAGGGGCTTGAGGCCGGCCGGGGCGACGTCGTTGACGGCGAGGCCGGGGCGCGAATCGAAGATGCGTGACGGGGTCAACGGGTGGAACTCGCCACCGCCGCACAGCGTGCACGTTGCAGCTTGCACGGGCGACACGCCGCTCGGCGCGGCGACGACCGCGGTGCCGACGACAAGAACGCCCGCGGCAATCAACCGCGCGATGTGACGCCTTGACTTCATTGTGTGATCGTACCCCACGATGCCTCCAAAATGGTCACGCTGCGAATGTCGGAGTCAGGCCTTCGCTGGTCACACGGGTCATGATCGCCTCGTGCTCGGCATCGTCGACCGCGACGGCTTCGTCGATCAGCATCACCGGAATGCCTTCGCGAACGAGGTACTTGCGATGCAGTCGCGGGTTGTACAGGCCGTCCGAATCGCCGAGGTAGTACAGCGGTCCCTTGTCCTCGGGGCAGGCAAGTACGGCGAGCAGTCTGGGGTCGAGAGCCATCAGATGAATCCTGTCATATTCGGTTGGGTTCAGACGCTCGTCACGAGCGCGAGCACCTCGGCGACGCGCTGATCGCAGTCGTCGCGGGTCGCTGCTTCGAGGTTCAGTCGCAGCAGCGGTTCGGTGTTGGAGGGCCGGAGGTTGAACCACCACGAGCCACTGTCGACAGTCAAACCGTCGAGGCGATCCTGCTGCTGGTCGGCGAACTCCTCGGCGACTCGGGCCATGACCGCGGTCGGGTCGTTGACTTGAGTGTTGATCTCGCCACTCGACGAATACCGCTCGAACGGCTTGCGCACGACGGACAGCACGGTGTCGGCGCGGCTGATCTCGGCGAGCACGAGCATCGAGGCGATCAGCCCGGAGTCGGCGCCGAAGTTGTCGCGGAAGTAGTAGTGCGCCGAGTGCTCGCCACCGAACACCGCACCGGTCTCGGCCATGATCTGCTTGATGAAGGAGTGACCGACCTTCGTGCGAACGGGCACACCGCCGTTCTCGCGGATCACCTCCGGCACGACCTTCGAGCAGATGAGGTTGTGCAGGACCGTCGCACCCGGATGGGTGCGCAGGATCGCCGCCGCAAGCAGCGCAGTGGTGGTCGAGCCGCTGAGGCCTCGCCCCGTCTCGTCGACCACGAAGACGCGGTCGGCGTCGCCATCGAAGGCCAATCCGACATCGAAGCCGCCCGACACGACGCGAGCCTGGAGGTCGCGTTGGTTGGCCGGTTGCAACGGGTCGGCCGGATGATTGGGGAACGTGCCATCGAGCTCGCCGTACATCACTTCCAACGTGATCTGTGGAATGCGCTCGAACACGGCCGGCACGACGAGGCCACCCATTCCGTTGGCGGTGTCGGCGACGACACGCAACGGCTGCATCGACGCGGTGTCGATGAACGACACGACGTGATCGGCGAATGCGCTGAGCAGGTTTCGACTGGTCGCCGAACCTGGACGTTGTGCCGAAGCTGGGGCGTTGCCGCCCAGCACATCGGCGGCGACCCTCTTGATCTCCGCCAGGCCGGTGTCCTGACCGACGGCGCGAGCACCGCTGAGGCAGAACTTCACACCGTTGTACTGAGCCGGGTTGTGCGACGCGGTGAACATGGCCCCGGGAGCATCGAGTGTGCCGGCTGCGAAGTACACGAGGTCGGTCGATGCCAGGCCGAGGTCGACGACATCGACGCCCTGCTCGAGCACTCCGCGGATGAACGCATCGACCAGTTCGGGCCCCGACGGTCGCATGTCGCGGCCGACCAGCACGCGAGATGCCTTGGCGAAACGGGCGAAGCCGACGCCGAGCGCATGGGCAACGTCGGTGTTGAGCTGATCGGGGACGGTGCCGCGCACGTCGTACGCTTTGACGATGGCATCCAGCACCTGGGGGACGGTCGGGGACATGGGGCCTAGAGGTTAGCGTCCGGAGGGACGGAGTCGTCCGAAGGCTCGGAGGACGCGGGACGCTCCGAAACGTCCGGCGAGTCGTGAGTCACCGGAGGCGAGGCCCAGACCAGCGACTCCGCGCTGAGGTCGGTCTCCAATGGATCGTCGACATCGGCATGCCACGGTTGCGACGGTGTCGGATCGACGATCATCATCGCTTCGTCGGAGCCGGCGTCCCACTCGTCCCATTCGAAGCCCTCGGATCCTGCTCCGAACGGATGGGTGTTCGCGTGGCGAACGTCGCCCCGGATCCTCATGTAGATCAGCATCCCGATCCCGATCAGCGTCAACAGGTAGGCGAGGTAGTCGAGGGTCGACCGCTCGTAGGTCAGGTGCACGTCGGTCGATGTCGGCACGACGACCATCAAGTTCGGAGCGATGCGATAGGGGCCTTCCGCGCCACTGACCTTCCAGTTGGGGAAGTAGCTGATCTTGACCAGCACCGGCACACCGATCTGATCGACGGTGAAGCGGAGGTCCTGATCGCCGAGTTGCACGTTGCTGACCTTGACCGGCGGTAGCTCTTTCGGTCTGTATCGGCTCGGACGGTTGGACGATGTCGATCTTGCGGCCTGACGCTCCGGGCGCGAGACCGTCGCTGCGCGTCGGATCGACCGCGACGTCGATTCGCTGCCAATCGGCGGGGCCATCGTCGGCAGGAATCGCCGCCCACTCGTCCTGGTGTTGGAACCAGCTCATGCCCAGTTCGAGATGTCGTTCGCGCTGGTCGCCGCCACGAGGGTTGACGACAACGGGCTGAGTGGTCAGCGGGACGACGAGGTCGCTGTCGGCCACCTGGTAGATGTTCCACGGACCCACGCTGGCCAGTTGTGTCAGCTCGGGGCGCTTGTCGGCCTCGGCCTTGGCCTTCTCGGTGAAGACCATCAGGTACTTCACGCCGAGCGTCTGCATGTACGGCACGCCCTTGGAGTCGTCGTTGTCGTCATACCGCAGCTCGCGGACAGGATTGGAGCTGTTGCTGCTGATCGCCGCCGCCGTGACGAAGTGGTATGGCGTCGTGCCGCTGGCTTCGAAGAACAGACCCTCCATGCTGGCGATGCAGCCATCGGTCCAGTGCGGCAGCAACATCAGCGCCATGGTCGTTCCGTACTGACCGTTGTCGCCGTTGTTCTCCCACATCGCCCGGCCGCAGCCATGGTCTGCGTCGGCGCCGAGCGCCTTCATCTGATCGATCAGCGCCTTGTACTCGCCGTAGGCATCGCGACCCTCGTAGCCCATGAAGTTGTACCGGGTCCAACCGTCGCTCTGCGCGTCCTTGGCCGTTGGCGAGAGCGTGACGGGGTTGAAATCGCCGATGCCCCAGGCGTACACGTTCTTGCCGTGTTGCGAGATGATCTTTCCGCCGGGCATCTGTTGGAAGAGGAACAGCTCCATCACCAGCACGACGACGCTGACCGTCGCTGCCGGTGGCGAGCCCGACCTTCCACATGCTGCCGCTGCGCACCCGCCGCGTCCGGGTACCGCGCACGACCACCTCGACGAGCTCGACGATGCCGACCATCATCAGCATCAGTCGCAGCAGGTACAGGAACGGCAGCAGGCGAGGGTTCCACAGCAGACCGATGACCGGCAGCGAGTTCTTGGCCAAGAACACGAACGCTGTCAACGCCAGGCAGCAGATCCCCAGCCACGCGCCGGCGAGATGGCGTCGCACCACGGACGCGACGAAGCCGAAGATCGCGAACCCGGTGACGAGGATGTCGAGGAAGGTCGTCCACGGGAAGAACATGTCCCAGTACGAATCCGTCGCGCCGTCGGGGCGGCCGTGGTACTTCATGTCGGTCATGTACGCGTGGTTGGCCAAGAACGGCACGACCCAGAACGCGCTCGAGCAACACCGCCGCGGTGAGGACCGTGAAGCCGTAGATGAACCTGGTCTTGTCCATCCACACGGCCCACAACAACACCGCCCCGAGGATGACGAAGATCAGCACGATGCCGTGACACAGCATCGCCAGACGCGATGAGGATGGCAGCCCAACTGCGGAACTTGCCGGTCTCCAATCCGCGGGCGAACACGCCGAGACCGAGGATTGCGAACGACAGCGCGATGGAGAACGAGAACTCGCCGGCCATCGTGCTCTTCACGTTGCCGCCGTAGATCGAGAAGCTCTCGTCGAACAGGAAGATGGTCGCCGCGAGCGCCATCAGTTCGGGCATCGGGTAGCGGAACCGGGCCAGCCGACCGAACGCCCAGCAGCAGAACGGCAAGGTCACGAGGCCGAGGATGGCGACGAGCTTGAAGGCGACGCCGTACGGGAACACGATGTTGAGGGCGATGATCATCAGCGCCGGGACGACCATGTAGAACCGATAGAGCGGGAAGCCGTCGTACCAGTAGTTGCTCCAACCGCTCAGTTGGAAGTGCGGCAGCAGATGATCGCGGAGGTAGGCCGGCGCCATCACGTGAGCACCCATGTCGCCACCGGTCGGCGTGTTGTTCTCGAAGACGAGGTTGAGGTGCACCACCTTCAGCACGGCGAACGTCGAGCCACCGACGACGATCAATGCGGTGAGGTAACGGGCGATCCGTTCGTTGGTCCACGGTGCGTCGAGCCAGTAGCGCGGCCGGCGAACGATGCGCGACACCATGCGCTCGAGCAACGGCCGTTTGGGGTGCACGAGAGGTGGCGGCGTCGCCGTCGAGGGTTCCTCTTCGACGATCGGCTCGTCAATCAACTCGGTCATGTCGGCCGCCATTGTTTCACTCCGCAACAGGTCACGAGGCGTCACCCACTCGTTCCGGCCCAAGCGACCAACAACAGTCCGGTGGCGTTGAACGCCATGTGCGTCAACATGCTCATGCCGAGCCGGCCAGTACGCAGCGCGCACACGCCGAGCACCAACCCGAAGACGAACAGCCCCGGGAACTCGACCCAGCGGATGTGGATGAACGCGAAGAACGCGGCAACAGCCACGACCGCGACGCCGTCGTTGAGCCGGCGGACCGCCGAGCCCTGCAACAAGCCGCGGTACATCAACTCCTCGACGATCGGGGCACCGACGACGACGATCAGGACCAGGCCGACGAGCCACGCGCCATGGGCCTGGTCGTACAGGTCACGCGCGTTCCGTTCGACGTGCGAGCGACTGAAGGTGTCGGGCCAGGCCCGCTCCAACGGCCAGTAGACCGTGCGCAGCAGCACCAGTTGCGACAGCACACCGATGGGGATTCCGACGAGATCGACGACCTTGAACCGCAGGCCGTATTCGTCGGCGAACTCGTGGATTCCGAATCGGTGGGGCAGGGATTTGCGCCGGCCGGATCGGTCCGCAACGACCCACATTCCCACGAGCATCGGCGTCCACAGGCCGAGCGCCAACACCATCGTGACCCACACGGGCGCGTCGGTGGTCGAGGTGTAGCCGGCAGCTCCCATCACGGCTGCGCCGATCAGGTTGCCGGCAATCCACGTGATCGTCCACACGGCCGCGGCCTGACCGAGGCTGATGCCGGCTTGGTCGGGATCGACGCGCGTCGGGGAGACCTGGGCACCTGGCATGGGCTTTCAGATTACCGGCGAACCGGCGAGGTCGAGCCTCAGCCGGCGAGGCGAGATGATGCCGCGAACGCGAGCACGCGTCGGCTGCGACGATCCTCCAGGCGCCATCCGTTGGGCACCGAAAGGCGGGCAGTGTGACGTTCGCAGAGGTCGTAGTCGTGCGGGTCGCGGCTGCTCGTGAGATCGTCGAGCCAGACGATCGCGCGGCCATATTGGTACGAGAGCGTCGACGACGCCGCCTGCGCGCAGCCTGAGCGCGAACACTGCCGGTTCATGCAGTCAAATTATGCGCCCATGTGACGCAGGTGGTGGATGCACCACTGCGCAGGCAATTGCCGCGATGACCCGTAGCATATGGCTATGAGCAACCTGCCTCCTCCGCCTCCCCCGCCGCCGCCTGGCCGCTCGGGTGGCCGTGGCCCGCAGAACGATCAACAGCCTCCCGAGCGCGGCGGACGACGCCCGATCGGTAGTGGTTGGCCACGATGGGTCATCCCGGTGCTCTTTGCCGTGCTGCTGTTGTCGTTCGCACTTCCCAAGGTGTGGCCGACCGCAAGTTCCGACAAGGTGCCGTTCAGCACCTTCTGGGCCAATGTCGAAGATGGCAAGGTCAAGACCGTCACCCTCAACAACTCGACCAACAGCATCAGTGGCGAGCTGACCACGGGCGAGAAGTTCACGAGCACTGCCCCCAACAGCTTCCCCGACGTGAATCAGACGGAGGAGTTGCAGAACCAGGGCGTCGATTTCGAGGCGAAGTCGCCGAGCTCCAACTGGTTGCTCGAGCTGGGCCAGCTTGCTCCTGCCCCTCGTGTTGCTGATCGGGTTCTTCATGTGGATGCAGCGACGTGCTGCGGGCCAGATGGGCAACGTGATGTCGATAGGGCGTAGCCGCGCCAAGGCGTACACGACCGACAAGCCGTCCACGACGTTCGCCGACATCGCCGGCTACGAAGGCGTCAAGCAGGAGATCACCGAAGTCGTCGACTTCTTGCGCATGCCCGAGCGGTTCCGCGAGATCGGCGCACGAGTCCCGAAGGGCATGCTGCTGGTCGGCCCGCCAGGTACCGGCAAGACGCTGTTCGCCCGAGCCGTTGCCGGCGAGGCCGGCGTCGGCTTCCTCTCGGTCACCGGTAGCGACTTCATGGAGATGTTCGTCGGCGTCGGCGCCAGCCGCGTCCGCGATCTCTTCCAGCAGGCCCGCAAGATGGGCCGGGCCATCATCTTCGTCGACGAGATCGACTCGATCGGCCGCAAGCGCGGCGCCGGTCTCGGTGGCGGGCACGACGAGCGCGAGCAGACGCTCAACCAGTTGCTCGCCGAGATGGACGGCTTCGAGACCAGTGAGGGCATCGTCATCCTGGCCGCGACCAACCGCCCCGACATCCTCGATCCCGCATTGCTGCGTCCCGGTCGTTTCGACCGCACCATCGTCGTACCGCTGCCCGAGAACGAAGAGCGGCTGGCGATCCTCAAGGTCCACAGCCGCGACAAGCGAATGGGCTCCGACGTCGACCTCGAAGTGATGTCGAAGGCCACGCCTGGCATGAGCGGCGCCGACCTCGCCAACCTCGTCAACGAAGCCGCGTTGTTCGCGGTGCGGCGCGGCAGCAAGCAGATCGAGCGAATCGACTTCGAGAACGCCCGCGACCGTGTTGTGATGGGTGCTCGCCGCGAGAGCCTCGTGCTCAGCGCCGAGGAGAAGCGTGCAACCGCGATCCACGAGGGCGGCCACGCCATCCTCACGACGGTCCTGCCCAACGCCGATCCGCTCCACAAGGTGACCATCCTGCCGCGAGGTATGGCGCTGGGTGTCACGTGGAGCCTTCCTGAGGAGCGGCACACGTATTCGAAGGAGTACTTCGACGACGTGATCTGTCGGGCGATGGGCGGCCGCGTTGCCGAGAAGATCGTCTTCGGTCATCTCAACTCGGGCGCTGCCAACGACCTCGAGCAAGCCACCATGATCGCCCGCCGCATGGTGCGCGAGTGGGGCATGAGCGACGCCGTCGGCCCGATGGCATGGAGTGGTCATCAGCAGGTGTTCCTCGGCGAAGACCTCATGACGCAGGGTCGCGAGTACAGCGACGACACCGCGAAGATGATCGACGAAGAGGTCTTCCGCATCCTCCACGAGCAGGAAGCACGGGCCTACGAGATGCTGACCAAGCATCGTCGTGCACTCGATCTGGTCGCGGAAGCGTTGCTCGAGCGTGAGACGATCGACGGCGGCGATGTCGCCCGCATCGTGCACGAGAGTCTCGGCGAAGACGTCACCGACGCTCCCGCCGGCGCATCGGCTGCCGACGACGCCCCCGCCGGCGTCGAGATCAACTAACCCGCTCTCAGCGGCCCAGATCGGGTTCGGGGCTCGAACCCGGATAGCGGACTTCGGCGACGGCTGCCCACAGATCGGTCGCTGACATCGGGCCGATGAAGCTGGCCTTCACCACGCCGGCCTGATCGGCGACGACCGCGATCGGCACGGCGTCGACGTGGTACTTGCGGTGCAGCGCCACCGATGCCGAGTACTCCACCTCGACGACGGCCACATCGGCACAGGCGAGCACGTTGGCTTTGCGAACGACATCGCCGCATGCATCGCACGATCCGGACGAGAACACGGCGACGAGCCATGGCGCATCCGCATCGGCGAAGTCTGCCCGATCGATCTGTGCGGGTGCCGAGAACACCGGTTGCGTCGGGGCGTCGACGACCCGACGACGCCGCAGGAGTGCACCGACAACCAGCGCGACGACCACGACCGCCACCGCGATCAGAACCTGCGTCATGTCTGCTGCATTCGATCAGCCGGGCAGGGCGAACGAGCCCGACCGGCCGCGGAGGTCAGGGTCGCGTGGCAGCAGGCGCTCGACGAACATTCGCTGCGTGGACTCGACGATCAGTGGGTGGCCGAGCGCGGTGAGGTCGGAGATGTTGATCGTTGCGATGCCACTGGCCGGTAGGGCGATGGCCTCCATTCCAGGGACCGGGACTTCACCGCCGGCACCGAGTGTCTTGACAGTGATCGTGCCCTCCGAGCCGGTCGCGTTCAAGACGACCAGCACGTTGTCGATCGGCAGATCGGTGCCGATGGCCATGCTCCAGCGAGTCGACGCGAACGACGGGTGGCGCCCCCATGACAACGGTCGTCCACACGGTGTCGTCGGTCGTGCGGGTGATGGCTCGCTCGACCAGGATCGAGCCCTGCGTCTCGGTGGAGAACACCGCGCCGTGCCGGCCGGCGGGCACACCCACATCGTCAGCGATCAACGAGGCAACCTTGCCGGGCTCGACGGTGATGGGCTCCGGGTTGACGAAGCCGAGCGCCGGGTCGAGACCGAGGAAGGCCACGTTGACGACCGCCTCGGTATCGGACGCGTTGTAGATGCTGTATCGCTCGGCAACCACGTTGGGGCCGACCTCACCATCGGCAAAGTAGAACTGCTCGCCCAGTGAGGGCGCGCCGAGTGTCATGGTGAACCCGGCGCGACCGGCCGACGCGATGTACTCCTGGGCGCGGCCGACGACCACACGGCCCCGGGTGCTGGTAACGGTGATCGCCAGGACCAGTTCACGCTTCGCCAGCAGGTCCTGGCTGATGACCAGCACGGAGTTTGCCTTCACCAGAAGGCTCTGCAGGATGGCCGGCTGACGACTCTCGGTGCTGGTCGATTCGCTGAGGCTGATGATCGCATCGGACGGGAACGGGTTGGTGACCACCAACTGTTCCTTGCTGCCCTCGACCGTGTAGCCGTCGGCGAAGTACCACGTCGACGATGTCGAGTTGGAGCACGGCGAGACAGCACTACCCGATGCGCTATCGGCGCGCTGCTCGACGAATCCTCCGCCGCCGTAGATCTCCACCATCGCCGAGACGAACGTGCCCTGCGGCTGCATCTGGGCGAGATCGAACGACGGTCGTGCCGCGGGCAGGAACCTCGAAGGCCGCAGACACGGCAGCAACTCCGGCTGCGTCGGTGAACGTGGTGATCTTGCCGGTGAGGGCCACCTCGCTCGGGTTCGCCACGACGGCAACGCCACCCTGCTGCGGACCACCGACGGGCACACCGGCGCAGAACCACGCCGACGTCACGAAGTCGCCATTCGGCACGAACGGCATGGTGGCAGTGCCGAGGCTCGAGAACTCGGCCGGTGCGCTGTGCACCGGACGAGAGCGTTGAAGGTAGACGACGCCGACGATCGTGCCGATGACCATCACGGCGGCGATGAAACGGCGAGCGGCGGTCATTCGACACCTGCCTCGTGATGTTCGGCGTCGGGCTCGGGCTCCTCAGCGGGTGCCGCTTGGTCCGGTGCCTGTGGCTGCTGATCGACAGCGTCGTCCATCGACATGACGACCGCCGAATCGTCGTCCAACTCGATCGGGGCAACGATCGGTCCATCGATCGACAGGATCGGTGCCGCCGGACCTGCGTCGACGCGGCGACGCCTCCATCTGTTGATCGACGTCGTGTCGAACCTGCTGAGGCCGAGGGCGAGCAGCAGCCACAGCACCAACTGACCGATCAGCGACAAGGGCCTCGACACATCGGTGTGGTAGCTGAGCGTGGCCGGACCACTGGTCGCGATGTCGTAGCCGGTCGTCACCCCGAATGCCGGCCGCGGCAGGGATCGCCTGACCGCCGACGTTCATCTTCCACCGCTGATCGACGCCGGTCGCGATGGTGACGGCCCCGGGTTGGGCATCGAACTGGACGTCCGCGTTGTCGGCGACGCCGATGCCGATCGGTGTGGCGGCAAGCCTCAGTTCGAGCCGAGCGAGCGAGTCGAAACCGGCCTGTCGCGTGTCGTCGGCATTCGCCTCGGCGAAGAAGGCTCGTGTCGGAATCCACGCAGTGTTCTCGTAGACGAGGAAGTTGAGCGGCCGGGTCAGCGGAGCTGCGAAATCGAGTTGATCGTCGAGCGCGTCGACGAGCCCGGTCGGCAGCGGGAGCGGCTGATCGACGGTGCTGGTCGCGCCGTCGGCGATGGGTACGACGATGTAGCGGATGGCGTACGGCGCCAGCAGGCGGCCACCGCGCAGTGTGGACTCCGAGGCAAGTTGGCGGACCACGTCGCCGAGATCCTGCTCGCTCTTCGAAGGCCTGCCCGGCCACGTCTCGTACTGCGTGAACGGTCCGTCGTCGGTGACGGCGTAGCCGATACCCGGCTCGAGTGTCCACCCGGGGACGGGCATCACCTGCGGATTGCCGATCCACAGGATCCGGTAGTCGCCCTCTGGAGGATTCTCGGGGAACTGGCCGAGCACCGAGGTCAATGTGAGCGTCGGCATGTGCCAGCGTCCCGAACCGATGGCGGCGATGCCGGGCAGCACGCCGATCGCAACCGCCGCGGCGGTCAGCAACCCGAGCGGCTGACGCCAGCCGAACGACCCGGCGAGCACGTCGTCCTCGAACGCCGCGGCGATGCACGCCGCCGACAGCGCGAGCCCGACGGCAACCGGAACCAACAGGACACCAGGCTCCGGGAGCCGGATCTTGAGTCCGCGGTCATCGAGGACGGCCAGCCATCCGAACGCAACGACGAGCCCGGCAGAACGAATGGCCCACGTCAGCCGCCAACTGCGAGCGACGAGCGGCGCGACGCACGACCGGCAGGTACAACGCGATCGCCAGGATGCCGAATTGACCATTGCCCAAACCGAAGCGGGCGAGGCGGGTGACGCCGATTGCACGGCTGCCCACTGCCCCGGCAGGAAGACCGGCAGCAACCGGCGACGGAATGCCGGCGATGAGATCCCACCCGCTGCGACCGAACAGCGACCCGGCCCACGGCAGGTTCGCCAGCAGCCCGAGGACTGCGGCCGCAGCGGCGATCGACAACATGATGGCGGCCGAGCGCAGCGATCCGCCACCGATCAACGTCGTCAACGCCAGCACGAGACCGAGCGCGACGACCATCAGACCCGAACGACGGGACGAACGCGAGCGTGACAGCGGTGAGCACGGCCAACTGACACAACATCCGCAGGCGGGTTCGTGCAGGAATCGGCACGTAGCCGTCGGCGCGGTTGACCATCGAGCGGTTGGTGTCGACACGGCTGCTGTCGAACGACTCGATCCCGGCACTTCGACGAAGCAGGTGGATGACCCACGGAATCGTCGCGTAGCACGCCAGAGCACCCCACCGACCGATCGACAGCAGCTGCGACGGCAGCGGCACGGCGGCGTACACGATCAAGGCGGCAATTCGGGCCCGGGCGGTCGGGAACAGGCTGGCGAGCCGCCAGATCCCGAGGTACCCGATGATCAGCAGTCCCAGCACGCCGATGGTGTGCAGCAGACCCATGTGGAAGAGGGTGATGGTGCTGGCAAATGCCGTCAGCGCCACGCCCGTCGGCACGGGCGTCGTCGAGCCGAGACCGTGCCCCCACCAGCCGGAGCGGTAGTCCGTCGAGCATCGCCCTCGGACTGACCGGCAGCCGCAGGAACTGACCGAACTCGGGGATGCCGCTGAGCACGTGCCGGCTGCCGAACAGGAACGCGACGATCACACAGATCCAGGCGAACATCGGTGCTGAACCTGCGGTCTGGCGCCATCGCCGTTCGATCGAGTTCTCGCCTCGCGATGGACGCATGTCGCGACTGCGCAAGTAGGCCGACACGCCGCGCCGACCCACGCAGCTGGAGGCCGGCGATCTCGCCGTCGGGGACTCGGCGGAGTGCCCGGACCTCTCGGCGACGAACGATGATCCCGGGCAGTCTCGGGATCAGCCCGACCATGGCGCGCAGCGACGCCCATGCCTCGCGCGGTTTGCCGGAGAAGACACCGACAACGAGCTCGGACAGCGTGACCAGCAGCAGTTGGATGGCCGTCAGCGGCAGCCGTCGAGCGCCGGTGAGGGTGGCGATCGATCGCATTCGGTGCCGTGCCTGCAGGAGCGCCGGACGAAGGTCGGGTCGCCGCTGATCGAGCATCTCGCGGTGCCGGGCACGAGCCGCGGGCACCACGACGACCCTCGCGCCACCGAGGTGCGCTCGCCAGCAGAGGTCGACATCGTCGCCGTAGAAGTCGATCGCCGTGTCGAAGCCGGCGACAGCTCTGAAGCAGGTCGGCGCGGATCATCATGCAGGCCGACGGCAGCGCGAAGACGTCGCGGACCGCATCGTGCTGCTCCTGGTCGACCTCACCCTCCTCGACGAACGAGTCGAGCTCACCGAAGCGATCGACACCGAGGCCGACGTGCTGCAACACGCCCGGGTCGTCCCAGGTCACGAGCTTCGGGCCCGACGATCCCGGCATTCGAGCGGTAGATCTCCTCGACGAGCAGGCGGATCGCGCTCGGATCGAGGGCGACGTCGTCGTGCAGGAAGCAGAAGAAGCCATTGTCGCCCTCGACCAGCCGGAGCACCTCGTTGGCGGCGGCGCCGTAGCCAACGGCGTTGCCGACGGCGCGGACGAACGCGTTGGGCACCCGCTGACGGACCCGGTCGGGCACGTCACCGGGCTCTCCGACGACCAGGAACAGGCTCTTCAGATTGGCGTAGTCCTGCTCGGCCAGCGCATCGAGAACCTCGTCGAACCACTCCCCCGGGTTGAAAACCACCATCACGGCCACGACGGGCGGGGCGAGTTGGCTTTCCGGTTCCACGAGGCGGCCAGGCTACTGCGGGCGATGCCCGGTTTGGAGGCACCGGTGGAGGCACTCGTCAGTACCGCGTGTCACTGTGCTTGCAAAAGTTAGCACTGTGCGGTATCTTGATCGCATGTTCAAACTCCCCGACTTCCCATCAGTTGATTTCTCCAAGTTCGATGTCGATGCACTTCGCAACATCGACGTCCCCACCGTCGATGTCGCCAAGGTCACCGAAGCTGTTCGCGATCTTGCCTACCTCGCCGTCGGACTCGGTATCACCGCGACGAACCAGGTGCGCGAGATCATTCGCAACGCCGCCTGAGGTAGCCGAATGTCAGGGGCATCCTGGCGCTAGCCTCGCTGATCTGGTGGACCCCTCCGACGCGACTCATTCATCCGGTGACACCAAGCGTGTCGCTCGAGTTGCCCTGCCGGAAGGCACCATTCCGGTAGGCGTCGGTCTGCTGGTCGCCGGCATCAGCAGCTACCTCTTCCTGAAGGTGGCACGTGTCGCGCTCGGCAGCGACGAGGCCGTCCAGCCGATCGCCAGCCTGTGGATCGCCACGTTCGCGCTCGCGCCCGGGTTCTTCCTGCCCCTCGAGCAGGAGCTGGCCCGCACGCTGTCGCACCGACGGGCGCTCGGCCAAGGCGGACGTCCAGTTGTCGAACGGGTGCGATCGCTCGGCCTCGCACTGACCGGCCTGGTCGTCCTCACTGCGCTGATCCTCAGCCCGTTGATCGTCAGCGGGTACTTCGACGGCGACTGGGTGCTGATGATCGCGTTGATCGTCGCATTCGCGGCCTACCTCCCGGCCCACCTGTCGCGCGGCATCGCCAGCGGCAACGGCCGGTTCCATGCCTACGCCATCGTGATGGGCTCCGATGGAGCCGTTCGCATCCTGCTGTGCGCGGCGTTGGCGGTCGCCGGCGTGAAGACCGTCGGGTCTCTTCGGCTTCGCGGTCGCGCTGTCGCCCATTCCCGGAGTTCTGTGGGTCAAGTCGCAGGGGCTCGTTGCGGACCGAGCCCGGGCCCGCCGGCGTCGTATGCGGAGGTCACGCCGAACCTCGGGTTGGCTGCTGCTCGGCTCGGTGTTCGCCGCGGCCCTGGTCAACGCCGGTCCGCTGGCCGCGACACTGCTCGCCACCGACGACGAGAAGCATCTCGTCACCCAGTTCACCTATGGCGTGCTGCTGGCCCGAATTCCGTTGTTCCTCTTCCAGGCCGTGCAGGCAGCGCTGCTGCCTCGCCTGTCGCGGCTCGCGGCGCGCAACGAGATCGCCGAGTTCCGCTCCGGTTTCGCCCGGCTGATGAAGCTCGTGCTGCTGGTCGGCGTCGTCGGCACCGTGGGTGCATACCTGTTGGGACCGTTCGTGATCGAGCGCTTCTACGACGCAACCTTGAGCCGCCAGACGATGGCCATGCTCGCACTCGGCAGCGCGCGGGTACATGATCGCCCTGGCCATCGCCCAAGCCGTCATCGCTCTCCGCGGTCACGCATTGGTCGCGCTCGGGTTGGGGCGTCGGCGTGGTCACGTTCGTGCTGGTGACCTGGCTGTCGTCGGACGAGCTGTTCACGCGCGTCGAGCTCGGACTGGTCTCTTCATCGTTCGCCGCGTTGGTGGTGTTCGCCTTGGCGCTGCGGTCGCGACTGAACAGCGGCGACCTGCCTTCGGGTCAATCGGTGATGGAAGCGATCACCGACATGCCGCTGGAGACGTGACGCAGCTACCGGAGTAATTCAGCTGCGACGGGCCTTTTCGGTCTCGATCTGCGAGATCGTTGGCGACCATCATCTTGATCAGCTCGGGGAACGTGACATCCGGTTCCCAGCCCAGCTGGGCCTTGGCCTTCGAGGCATCGCCGATGAGCAGATCGACCTCGGCCGGGCGGAAGAACTTCGGATCCTGGCGAACGTAGTCGCGCCAGTTCTCGATGCCGACCTCGTTGAACGCCAGGCGCACGAGATCCTCGATGCTGTGAGTCGATACCGGTGGCCACGACGTAGTCGTCGGGTTGATCCTGCTGCAGCATCAACCACATCGCCTTCACGTAGTCGCCCGCGTAGCCCCAGTCGCGCTTCGAGTCGAGGTTGCCCAGCACGATCTCGGTCTGCAGACCCAGCTTGATGCGGGCGACGGCGTTGGTGACCTTGCGGGTGACGAACTCGAGGCCGCGTCGCGGGCCCTCGTGGTTGAAGAGGATGCCGCTGCACGCGAACAGGCCGTAGCTCTCGCGGTAGTTCACGACGATGTCGTGACCGAAGACCTTGGCGCAGCCGTAGGGAGACCGCGGGTGGAACGGAGTGCGCTCGGTCTGCGGCGTCTCGCGCACCTTGCCGAACATCTCGCTGCTGCTGGCCTGGTAGAAGCGGATCGGGTTGTTCTCTGCCCCACCGACCATGCGGATGGCCTCGAGCATTCGCAGCACACCGGTACCGGTGATGTTCGCGGTGAGCTCGGCCTGATTGAAGCTCAAGGCGACGAACGAAATCGCGCCCAGGTTGTACACCTCGTCGGGTTGCGTCGAATCCAGTGCCTTCACCAGAGAGGGCAGGTCGGCAAGGTCGCCGGGAACGGGCTCGACGTACGGGAACTCGTCGCGCATCATCGTCATCCTCGGGTTGTTCTGACCCTTGACCATGCCAAAGACCTCGTACCCCTTGGAGTGGAGGAACTCGGCAAGGTGCTGGCCGTCTTGGCCAGTGACACCGGTGATGAACGCGCGAGGCATGCTGGAAATCCTTCAAAGGGGTCGGGCCCGGACCAGGCCGGAAATGCGGGACACGGCAGTCTATGGCTTCGAAGCGGTCAGCGGCGGCAACGGCTAGCCTCGACCTGCCCATGAACCCGTTGCGCGTCGCTTTCGATGTCGGCCCATTGGCCGGGCCACGCACGGGTGTCGGCCACGCGGTGGCGGCGATGCGCGACTCGCTGGTGGAGATGGATGACCTCGAGCTGGTCGAGTATGTCGTGTCCTTCCGGTCGCGGCCGGCCAGCCGGCACTCGCCGGCTGCCGATCCCTGCGATGGCAGCACACCGCCTGTGGGCTGTTGCCGACCGGCCGCGCGTCGATCGCTTCCTCGACAAGCCGAGCGTCGTGCACGGCACGAACTACGTCGTGCCACCGAGTCGGGTGGCGCGCGTCGTCTCCGTGTACGACTGCTGGTTCTTGCGTCATCCGACGCTGGCCGGCAGCGCAGTCCACCAAGCCGGGCGAGTGTTGCGACGAGCGATCGAGCACGGCGCGACGGTGCACGCCAGCTCGACCTCGACCGCCGCCGAGATCGCGCGATCTGTTTCCCGACGCACAGGTTGCCGACCATCCCGCTGGCGGCGTTGCCGGTTCCCGCCGGCTCCGGTCGAGGCACCGGTTCCGGCCTTGGTCGGACGACCGTTCATCGCCGCGATCGGGACGCTCGAGCGCCGCAAGAACCTGCCGATCCTGATCGAGGCGTTCGGACTGCTCGCCGCAGAGGACGACGAGATCCTGTTGGTCCTCGCCGGCGCTGATGGTGACGACCGGCCGGCCATCAATGGCGCGATCGACGCCCTCGATCCGGCCGCCGCACGCCGAGTCGTCATGACCGGCCGCATCGACGAGGCAGCACGGTCGTGGCTGCTGCGCCATGCGGCCGTGCTGGCCTATCCATCGCTGGACGAAGGCTTCGGATTCCCGTTGCTCGACGCGATGCAGGTCGGCGTGCCGATCGCAGCGAGCAACCGCGGCAGCATTCCTGAGGTGTGCGGTCCGGCGGGTCTGCTGTGCGACGCCGACGATGCAATCGGGCTCGCCGCGCATCTCCGGGCCGCGGCATTCGACGAGAGTGTCAGGGCGCGACTGCTCGACGCAGCGACCGCCCAGTTGGCGACGTTTTCGTGGGACCGCTGCGCCACCGAGTTGGCCGCGCTCTATCGACGCGTGGCGGGCGAGGCCGCGTGATTGCCGTGCTGTGCGGCGGCGTCGGTGCCGCCCGATTCCTCGCCGCACTGGCGCAGGTCGTCGATCCGGCCGACACGGTCGGCATCGTCAACACCGGCGACGACACGGTGCTGCACGGTCTGGCGATCTCGCCGGATCTCGACACGGTCACCTACACACTCGCCGATGCGATCGATCCGGTTCGAGGATGGGGGCTCGCCGACGAATCGTGGCGGGCGATGGAGGCATTGTCGCGATACGAGGCAGTCCGCCCCGACGCATCGTCCGCCGCTCCGACATGGTTCAACCTCGGCGACCGTGATCTGGCAACGCACTTCTACCGCACGGCCAGGCTGCGCGAGGGCGCCACGTTGGCAGAGGCGACCACCGAGATCTGCGCGGCTTGGGGCGTGCGGCAACGGCTGGTACCGATGAGCAACAACACGGTCTCGACCGTCGTCACTCTCGCCTCCGGCGGCGACGTGTCGTTCCAGGAGTACTTCGTCAAACTCCGTCACGGCGTCGCGGTCAGCGCCGTGAGGTTCGACGGCGCGAACGAGGCAGCGCCGACTCCCGGCCTCGAGCAGATCCTGCAGACCGCTCAGTGCGTCGTGGTCGCGCCGTCGAACCCGATCGTGTCGATCGGTCCGATCCGGGCCCTACGCGGTGTCGACGAGATCCTCGCTGCCCGACGGGCCAGCGTCGTTGCCATCTCGCCCATCGTCGGTGGCGCCGCGCTGAAGGGCCCGGCGGATCGCATGCTCACCGAGCTCGGCCACGAGCCTTCGGTCGTCGGGGTCGCCCGCCTGTACGCGCCCATCGCCGGCACGTTGGTCATCGATCCCGTCGACGCCCACCTGGCTGACGCGATCGAGGCCGAGGGCGTTCACGCCGTCGTCACTCCATCGATCATGAGCAGTCCCGAGATCGGCGCCGAGCTGGCCCGGGTGTCGCTGCTCGCCGCGTCGGGCCGCTAGAGCTAGCCGAGCGACCGAAGCCCGACGCTGAGCTCCGTCCATGGCGCCCACGCGAGGTGGATGCGGGCCCGAGTCGGCGAGAGCGCGAAGCGCGGGACGTCGTTCGGCCGCCGGGGAACCGAGATCGGATCCGGCGCGCCGGGTCCGGCCATCATCGCCCACAGGTCGCGAATCGACGTGCTGACGCCGGTCCCGATGTTGACGACGAGCCCACCCCCTTTCGCCGAGGCCCGTACAAGAGCGTCGACCGCGTCGTCGACGTAGAGGAAGTCGCGCGTCTGGCGGCCGTCACCATGGATCTCGGGACTGACCCCATCGCGGAGGGCATGATTGAACGAACTGACAACGCCGCCGTCGTGACGTTGCCGAGGACCGTAGACCGTGCTCAACACCAACGCAGTGAACTCGACGGTGTGATCGGCTCGATACAGGTTGAGCATGTCGACGAGCGACTTGGCGACGATGCCGTGCAGCCCGACCGGGTTCCACGAATGGCCCTCCTTGATCGGCAGGTCGCGCATCGGCACCTCGCCGTACAAGGCAGCTCCGGGCAGTGCGGTGACCACCTTCATCCCTTGGACCCTCGCCGCTTCGAGCACGGCCAGCATTCCCTGCACCGCTCGCCCGGCCTGCACGGCCGTTCCACGTCCGGGTGAGAGCCAGGCCAGGTGGTACACGACGTCGGGCGGGCGTATGGCCACGAGCGCTGGGAACTCGTCGGCGAGCACGTCGAGCGTGTGGATCTTGAGGGCACCACCGGCAGCACGCGCGTCGGCGAGGTTGGCCAGCGAACCGCTCGACAGGTTGTCGACGACGTCGACGGTGTTGCCTTCGGCGATGAGACGATCGACCAGGTGCGAGCCGAGGAATCCGGCTCCACCGACGACCAGTACGTTCACGTCGAGTCGGCGGGAGGTCGGAAGTCGCCCGACACGTGTTCGCCCGACTCGATTCGGCCGTGCAAGCCGACAACGGTGTCGTTGACGACTGCGCCCTTGCCGATCCGACCCATGACCACCGAGTTTGCCACCATCGCCCCATCCTCGACGACGGAACCCGCCAGCAGCACCGAGTCGGCGATGTTCGCGCCGGCGCCGACCACGGCCCCGTCGCCGACGACACTGCGGGTGACGGTTGCCGTCGGATCGACGTGCGCATCGCGGTGGACACCGACACATTGGTGCAACCGCCGCGTGCCGTCGATCAGATCCAGGTTGGCCTGGCGGTAGAGCGCCGGGTTGCCGGCATCGAGCCAGTAGTCGTCGGTCGACATCGCGAAGAGGCGTCCGACCTCGACGATCGCGGGAAAGGTCGTCCGTTCGATCGAGACCCGCTGCCCTGCCGGGATGCGCTGCAGCACGGAGGGCTCCAGCACGTAGGTGCCGGCATTGATCTGGTTGGTCGGCGCCGTTCCCGGTGCCGGCTTCTCGACGAAGCGCTCGACCCTGCCGTCGGCATCGGTGGCGACGACACCGAACGAGGAAGGATCCTCGACCCCGACCAGGGCAAGCGTCGCCTCGGCCGAGTGGCTGCGGTGGAAGTCGACCAGCGCGGCAATGTCGAGGTCGGTGAGGACGTCGCCGTTCGCGACCACGAACGTGTCGTCGATCCCGCTGAAGTCTGCGGCGAACTTGATCGCACCGGCCGTGTCGAGCGGCTCCGGCTCGACCGCATAGCGCAGCGTCACCCCGTTGCAGTCACCGTCCGGGAACGCTTCGACGAACGGCTCGGGCTTGAAGCCGAGCGCCAGAGTGACTTCGGTGACGCCGCCCTTGGCGAGGTTGTCGACGAGCCGTTCGATGATCGGGACGTGCCCGACCGGCAGCATCGGTTTCGGGGTGGTCAGCGTGAGTGGCCGCAGTCGTGTTCCGAAGCCGCCGACCAGAACGACGGCGCGCATCAGCCGCCTGTAGTGGTGGTCGCCGGTGTCGTCGTGCTGGTGGCGCCGGCGGCCTCGGGGGCAACCGAAGTGGTTGCGCCGGGAACCGTGGTGCCCGTCGGGGCAATGGTGGTCGCACCGACGATCGTCGTCGACGGAGCAACGTTGCCGCCATCGGCGGCGCCGAGCGTGGGCAGCTGTGCCGCCCAATCGGGCTGCGGGATCGCGGTGCCCTTGGGAACGAATGCAACCACGAACACCATCCCATCGTTGGTGATGCGGATGTTGTTGAAGTCGGTCACCACGTCGTGGTACACGTCGGGCTTGGAGTAGTCGTCCCACACCCGCGTGACGATGTCGGTGTCCTTGCCGTTGCACTTCGTGTCGTCGGTCGACCAGGTCTCGCCGCCCTGATCCGGAGGCATGACCAGCTTGCTGTCGGTGAGCTTGATGTCGTAGACGTCGAGGAACACGCCGAGCTTGGCGCGGTTGCCCGACGACTTCGTCGAGTAGGGGTGGTAGTGGATGATGCCGTCGCCGTGGCTGTGGACACCGTTGATCCTGAACTCGTCGTCGGCCAACACCGTGTTGCCCTGGGCGTCGGTGGTGGTCTCTTCCTTCGTGCCGACGATCTTCGGCTGGAAGGTGTCGCAGATGTAGATGCCGAACGCGGCGTGCCAGTGCGAGTCGGTGTTGACACCATCGTTGACACGGGGGACACCGGAGCCGTCGCTCGGTCGGCTCTGACGACCGTAGATGATGACGAACAGGCCCAGCACAACGACGAGAACCACGGCGATGGGGAAAATCGAGCCGCCCTGGAAGCGGACCTTCTTGCCCTTGCCCCGCGAGGCGAGTCTGGCAACTTTTTTGGCGGATGATGACGTAGCCACGAAGGTGCGAGGCTATCTGGTCGCCGAATCAAAACTGATTCACCTGGCGCCGGTTCAGCTCCACAATCAGGTCTGCGTACGCCTGGGCGACCGCGGCGGGTGATGCAGCATGCTCCACCCATCGCCGCCCTGCAGCGGCCATCTCGTGGCGTCGCGACGGGTCGTCCGCCAGCTGCTGCAACGCCTGTCGGAAGGCGCCGGGGTCGTCGGGTGCGACGCAGACTCCCCCGCCGGATTCGGCCAGGATCCGCGGCACCTCGGTTCCGGGATCGATCGCCGCGAGCACCGGGCGACCGGCGGCGAGGATCGAATACGTCTTCGACGGGACGCTGACGCGACCGAGGCCGGTCTTCAGCGGCACGAGATGGATGTCGCCGGTCGCCAGCACTTCGGCGAGACGCTCGGCGGGCTGATACCCCGAGAAGCGAACGTTGGACAGATCCGCGGCCGACTCCCTCGAGCGTCGCTCCGCGCTGCGCCGTCTCCGTTGATGACGAAGGTCAGCTCGGGCATCGACCTTGCCGCGTCGACGACCATCTCCAACGATTGCGAGAAGCCGACGTTGCCCGCGTAGAGCACCACTGTCTCGTCGCCGATTCCCAGCTCGCCGCGCAGCGCTGTCATCCGGTCGAGCGGCCGGATCGCGTCGGTGTCGACGAAGTTGGGAATGACGCGAACCGCGCTCTGCTTCGACGGCCGCACCTTCGCAACGACGTTGTCGCGCAGGTCGTTGCTGAGCACTGTCACCGCTGCGGCGCGGTTGTAGCTGACGCGCTCGAGCCACTTGGCTGCCGCGATGATCCGCTTGTTGGTGATCGCGCCGGTCTCGACTGCGGCGTCCGGAAACACGTCTTGGATGTTGAAGACCAGCGGACCACGTCGGATCAGATGGGTGCCCCAACCCGTCAGGCCCATCGTCAACGGTGGCGACATCGCGATGACCGCGTCGACTCGACCACCGCGCAACGAGGCCAAGCCGGCGAGTGCGCTGAAGCCGACGAAGCCTGCTGCGCGGCGAGCAAGGTTGCGCTTGTCGTCGCCGGCGAACGGGTTGACGCGCGTGATCGATCCCCACGCCGTCGTTTCTCGCCGGAACGTCCGCGTCTCCCAGCCGGCCTCGACCGCGTGCTAGCGGTACCACGGCAGCGAGGTGACGACATGCGATCTCGTGACCGAGCTCGGCGAGCTCGTGGACGATGCGCGTCATCACGACACCGGTGGGCGCGTTGTCCGGCGCGAAGTGCGGGCACAGCACCGCGATGCGCAACCGATCCTGCCGCCCGGTCGCCGGCTCACGATTGCTCCAGCGCGGCCGTGTAGGCCTCCGCCAGCGCTGCCCCCGATGCCCGCGCAGTGAACGCCGTTGCCCGCTGCAATCCGGCGGCGATCATCGTCGCCCGATCGCGCTCGACTCGTTCGAGCGCATCGGACCACAGGTCGACGGCGAGCGGCAGCACCAGGCCGGCACCGTCGAGGATCGCCGGGATGCACGTCGAGTCGCTGGCGATCACCGGACAGCCGAGAGCCATCGCCTCGATCAACGGAGCGCCGAAGCCTTCGTACTGGCTCGGGAACACCATTGCCTTGGCCATGCTCAGGAGACCATTGCGATCAGCGGCTGCGACGCGGCCGAGACGTCGGATCCGCGGGTCGGTGGCGCGCCGCACGTCGCTCTCCGCGGTGCCGCTTCCTCCGATGAAGACGAGTCGCAGGTCGGGGTCGCGCCAATGCACGTCGAGCAGCTTGATGAGGAACGTGTGGTTCTTGTGGCGATTGGTGACAGCGGGGTACACGACGACGGGCCCATCGCCGAGCGAGAATCGCTCGCGCAGATCCTCCTCCTCGTGAGATGTGTCGCAACAGCGCGGGTTCGAAGCCGTGAGGCACGACGCGCACGCGCGCCGGGTCTGCTCCGTACGCATCGATCACCGAGCCGCGCACGTAGTCGCTCGGCACGGTGACGATGCTCGAGCGCTTGACGGATCGCCCGATCATGGTGGCGAGGTACATCCGCTTGGTGCGGCTGAAGTACTCCGGGAACGTGCGGTACTGCAGGTCGTGGATCGTCAGCACGTACGGGCGCACGGCGGCTGTCGGGCGCAGTTCCGCCACCGTGATGGCGAAGGTCTGCGGGCGAGGTGTGACCGCGGAGCCATGAGACCTCGCCGGCGATCCGTCGCGGTCGCGAGCGTCCGTCGAACGGCGCGACGACGGTCGGGAAGAGATCGGTGAGGTCTGGATGTGCCTCCGCGAATCCGTCGACGACGTACAGGGTCACGCGAAAACGAGTGTCGTTCTCGGCGAGGCCGAGCAACTGGCGGACGAGGTACTCCTCGGATCCGCCGACGTCGCCCGGAACGCACCACAACAGGTTGACGGCGATTGCCGGATCAACCATCAGCACAACTCCCGGTACGCGTCCGCGGTCAGGCGCGCCGTCTTCTGCCAGGTCGCGCGATCGGCGCGGGCAACGCCATCGGTGGCCAACGACGCGCTGCCGGACTCTCGCCTCGGCGATGCCGCGGGCGATGTCGGCGGCATCGTGCGGATCGACGAGCACCGCTGCACCATCGGCCGTCTCTTCGGTGGCGGTGCCGCGACTGGTGACCACCGGCGTGCCCTGCACCATCGCCTCGAGCACGGGCAGCCCGTAGCCCTCGCGCTCGCTCGGGTAGCAGAAGACCTCGGCGCCGGCGTACAGCCCACCGAGGTCGCCTGCCGGCACGAAGCCGATGAACCGGATGTCGCCGCCCGACGGGATGGCCACGTCGCCCCAACCTTCGGCTCCCGCGACCACGAGCGGCAGCGGTTCGTCGAGCAGCGCGACCGCCTCGGCCAGACCGCGCAGGTTCTTGCGCGGTTCGACAGTGCCGACGAACAGCAGGTAGCGCTCGGGCAGGTGATACAGCGACACCACTCTGGCGATCTCCTCGGCGTCGGCCTTCGTTGCCTCGACCCCCAAGCGGCACCAGCCGAAGACGGTCAGCCCTGATGCCCGCGGCGACGCAATCGTCCATCGTCGCCTGACTGCTGCACAGCACGAGATCCGCGCGACGGCGGATGTGATCGAGGCTCCGACGGAACACGCTGTTGCCCCGCCGCGTGAATTGCGATCGGATCGTGCAGGAAGGCCAAGTCGTGCACGGTGACCACCATCGGCGCATCGGTCGCGCACGGGATCACGGTGGTCGCGTGGGCCACGTCGATCGGTCCGGTGGCCCGTTCGACCTTCGGCCATCCGCAGCGAAGCCACAGGTCGTACAGCACCGGCCCGCCGACAGGTAGATGCGCGATCGGTATCGCCGGCGACCACGGTTCGATCGGCACATGGGCATGTCGCCCGGCGACACCGATCAACGTCACGTCCGGCTCGCTCGCCATCGCCTCGGCAACGCGCATCGCCGCGACCCCGGTACCGCCCGGCACTCGATGCCAGCACTGTTCGAGTGTGTAGGCGACACGCACGCCCGCAATCATGCCCGCGCCACGACCGCGACACACGCTGCGGACATCGGCCGCCGGCGATTCGTCTACGATCCGCTCATGCGCAAGCAGTTGCCTCCGACCGCGTTGCAGCGCGATCGCCGATTCAACCGCGTGACCACCGAAGAGCGCTTCGCCGACGAGCGTCCCAACGACATCGGTCAGGATCGTCTGCTCGACACGGGCGTGTTCGAGGCGAGCGATCGCGCCCGCAGACAGATGCACGGCATCTTCGTCGGCGAGATCCAGGCGCTCGAAGGCGCCGGCCGCACGGCCTTCGACTACACGATCGACGAGACACCGTTCGCGATGAAGCTCGACATGGCACGGCAGTGCTGGGACGAGGCACGCCACGTCGAGATCAGCGTGCGCCTCGGCGATCACATGGGCAGCGAGATCGGCGAGTGGAGCGAGGCGGTGACACTGTTCGAAGCGGCGTGCCATGGCGACCCGGTCTTCCGTCTCGCCGGCGTCAACCGCGCCCTCGAGGGCCTGGCTATCGATGTGTTCACGACGATGCGCGACTTCGCCGACGACATGGACGACCCTGTCCTGTTCTTCTGCGAGGACTGGATGTTGGCAGACGAGGTGACCCACGTGAAGATGGGCAGCACCTGGCTGCGCGAGCTCACCAAGGACGACAAGGACCGCCAGTCGCGCGCCCTCGACTTCCAACGGACGGTCGACGGCTTGTTCAACTTCCGCGGCAGCCGTGGCGAGACTCGCGAGCACTCGATCCGCCTGGCTCGCACGTTCCGCGAGATGGCCGGCTTCAAGTCGGAGGAGATCGACGAGATCGCGACGATGTCGGACGCGCAACGCGCCCAACGGTCGGTCGCGGCGGCGTACTAGCCGCGCTCCTGTCCTACTCGCCGTGTCCGACTATCTCGACCTGAACCGAGCGAACTGGGATGACCGCGCTCATGCGCACGCGGCGTCGCCCGACTACTCGTTCAACCGCTTCGTCGACGATCCGCGAGTTCCTCAGCGACGTGGTCAGGTTCGACCTCCCGCTGTTGGGCGACGTGCACGGGTTGCGTGGCGTTCACCTGCAGTGCCACATCGGCACCGACACCGTCTCGCTCGCCCGGCTGGGCGCGACGATGACCGGTCTCGACTTCTCGAGCGCCTCGATCGCCGAAGCGCGCCGCCTGTCGCAGTCGTCGGGCACGCCGGTCGAGTTCGTCGAGTCGAACGTGTACGACGCCCTGGAGGTACTCCCCCGCGCCGGCTTCGATCTGGTGTACACGGGCATCGGGGCCCTCTGTTGGCTGCCCGACGTGCGGCGCTGGGCAGCGGTCGTCGCCGGCTTGCTTCGTCCCGGCGGACGCTTGTTCATCCGCGAAGGCCATCCGATGATGTGGGCGCTCGACGAGCGCCGCCTCGACGCCGTAGTGGTCGGTTATCCGTACTTCGAGCGGATCGAGCCGCTGGTCGACGAGGACGCCGGCACATACGTCTCCACCGACGTCAGAGTTCACGCACAACATCACGCACAGCTGGAACCACGGCCTCGGTGAGATCGTGACCGCCCTGCTCGATTCCGGCATGCAGCTGACCGGCCTGGTGGAGCACGACAGTGTCCCGTGGGAAGCCCTGCCCGGCCAGATGACCCGCGGCGAGTTGGACGAGTGGCGCCTCACCGACAGCCCATGGCGCCTCGCCGCGTCCTACACCCTCCAAGCTGTGAAGGTTCAGAAGAACGGGAGGTAGTGCTCGAGCTCCCATGCGGAGATCGTGCTCGGATCCCAGACTCCGTCGGCGGCTTGCCACTTCGCGAGCTCGTCCTTGCGGATCGTCAGGAAGGCTTTGACGAGGTCGTGACCCATCGCCTCGCACAGCACGTTGTCGGCCTCGAGCGCGGCGAGGGCGGCACCGAGATCGTGCGGAGTGTGACGGTCGGTGTTGGGCGACGAGTCGCCGTCGCCGAACTGTGGCTCACCACAGTCGCGACCGTCGACGACACCGAGCAGCGCGGCGTTCAACATCACTGCCGCGGCGAGGTACGGATTCGCGCTGCCGCACGGCATGCGATTCTCGATCCGTGTCGCCGGACCGCGTTCGTATGGCACGCGATAGGTGGCAATGCGGTTGTCGAGCCCCCAGTTGGCCCAGTACCCGGCGATGATCCCGGGGACCAGCCGCTTGTAGCTGTTGATCAACGGGGCGGACATCGCGGCCATCCCCTCGTGATGAGCGATCAATCCGCCGAGGCACTGGCGCGCCAATGGTGACAAGCCGTACTCGAGGGTCGAGTCGTCGAAGGAGTTGGCACCGCCGTGGACCGGCGTGAGGGACATGTTGATGTGCAATCCACTGCCCACGAATTGCGCCATCGGTCGTCCCATGTAGGTGATCCAATGTCCGCGTCTCGACCGCCAACTCACGTGTCATCTCCTTGCAGACGAATGCGCGATCGGCGGCCTCGAGAGCCGGGCCGTATCGCAGGTTGACCTCCATCTGCCCGGGGTGGAACTCGCCGAGAACTCCCTCGAGGTCGAGCTCGCAATGCTCAGCGGCGTCGAACATGTCGAACATCAAACCGGTGTTGTCACCACCGAGGCCGACGCCGTACACACGATGCGACGGGATGTGCAGCGGACCGAACCCACCCGGCGCGTCGTCGTCGCGCTGCATGACGTAGAACTCCATCTCGAAGCCGAGTTGCGGCGCGTAGCCGAGCGCCGCCCAGGCATCGACCGCCCGTCGCAATGCCGCCCGCGGGCACAGCGCAAGTGGCCGCCCGTTGTACTGCAGATCGGCTATCGCGACGTCGGTGTCGACCTCCCAACCCGGTCGTACCGAGTCGGCGATCGGAACGGTCGCCAGGTCCGCGTAGCCAACATCGGGGCCATATCCATCGACAGGAAGGATGTCGCCGTTGATGCTCATCGTCAGCGTCGTGACGGCGTGGTGGCCATGTTCCAAGAAGTGGGAGCGAGGAACGTATCGACCGTGCGAGAGACCGTTGAGGTCGGCCCACATCACCCGAACACGTCGATTCGCCATCGTCGGCGACGTTAGCGAAATAGCAGTCCGGAGCTGGAGCGCACGATGCAAGGCTGGTTGGATGACGCACCGGGTCTGGCCTCTCTTCGACCTTCGAGTCCGCACTCCTGTGCTGGAGTTGCGCTATGTCGACGACCAACTGGCCACGGAGTTGGCGCAACTTGCCGGGCGCGGAATCCACGACCCGAGCTTCATGCCGTTCGCGGTCCCGTGGACCGACGAGCCTTCGCCGGGACTCGAACGTTCATCGATGCAGTGGTATTGGAAGGCTCGTGCGGGAACGTCCGCAGCCCATTGGCATCTGATGCTCGCAGCGATCGTCGACGGCGCAGCGATCGGGACAACCAGCCTCGACGCGAGCGACTTCGCCACGGTGCGCGAGTTCGAGAGTGGTTCGTGGCTGGGTCGCGAACACCAGGGACGCGGGCTGGGAAAGGAGTTGCGCGAGGCGACCCTCCACCTCGGGTTCGAGGGCCTTGGCGCGGAGTTCGCGACGACCGGTGCGTGGCACGACAACGGGCCGTCGCTCGGCGTCACTCGCAGCCTCGGATACAGGCCGCAAGGAAGCCGGCGCGCGGTACGCCGGGGCGAGGCCACCGAGATGTTGCGGTTCAGCATGAGCCGTGCGGACTGGCAGGGACGGCTCCGGCGCGAGGACATCGTCATCGATGGGCTGGCGCCGGCACTGCCACTACTGGGTCTGTGACCTACAGCAGCGCCTTCACCGTCTCGCGGAGTGGGTCGATGTAGTCACGCAGCAGCGGGATGCCCGCCAGGCGCAGCACCGCGTTGTCGAGCACGCTGTTGGCCGGACGCGGCGCCGGCCGCGGTGGCTGCAGCTCGTCGGTGGTGATCGGCCGCACCATGTCGGGGTCCTTCCCCATCGCCTCGACCACGTCGCGGGCGAACCCGTACCACGTGGTCGCCGTCTGGTTGGTGACGTGATGGATGCCGCTTCGTCGATCGACCGCGATCCGGCGCACCATCGGCGCGAGGTCCGCCGTGAAGCGTCGGATGGCCCGATCTGGTCGACGACGAACGCCAACTCGGGTCGCTCGTTCGCCAGCCGCATGATCGTGCTTGACCATGTTGATGCCGTTCTCGCCGCACACCCACGACGTGCGCACCACCGCGGCTGACGGCGCCGAGCGCCAGCGCCTCGCGCTCGCCGGCGAGCTTGCTCGCGCCGTACACGCTCTGCGGCGACGGCGTCGTCCCACTCGGTGTACGGCGATCGAGCGTGCCGTCGAAGACGTAGTCGGTGCTGATCTGCACGAGGCGCGCCCCGGCATTGTCGCAACTCTCGGCGAGCCATCGAACCGCGAGCCCGTTCTGCGCGAACGCCCGGTCGGGGTCGCCCTCGCACGCATCGACGGCTGTCCACGCCGCGCAGTTGATGACCGCGTCGGGTCGAAGCGTGCGAGACCGCGCCGAGCACGGCATCGCGATCGGTGACGTCGAGGTCGGCGTGATCGGCGGCCACCACATCGTCACCGGCGGCCTCGCAGACAGCGCACGAGTCGATGCCGAGCTGGCCGCCCGCACCGGTGACGAGCACCCGCATCTAGAAGCCGGCCCTGGCCTTCAGCGGCTCCCACCACGCCCGGTTGTCGCGGTACCAGTCGACCGTTGCCGCCAGCCCGTCGACGAGGTTGTGCTCGGTCTTCCAGCCGAGCGCGCTGCACCTTGTCGTGGGTGATCGAGTAGCGACGATCGTGACCGAGACGATCGGCGACCGGCGTGATGAAGCTCTCGTCGCGCCCGGTCAGCTCGAGCAATCGGTAGCGTCAGCTCCTTGTTGGTGATCTCGTTGCCGGCGCCGATGTTGTAGATCTCGCCGACGGTGCCCTGCCGCAGCACGAGGTCGGCCGCCGTGTTGTGGTCGTGGACGTGGATCCAGTCGCGGATGTTGCCGCCGTCGCCGTACAGCGGCACCTTCTGGCCGTCGAGCAGGTTGGTGGTGAACAGCGGGATGACCTTCTCGGGGAACTGGTACGGCCCGAAGTTGTTGCTGCAGCGCGTCACCATCACCGGCAGCCCGTGGGTGGTGAAGTAGCTCGAGCGCGATCAGGTCGCTGCCGGCCTTCGCCGCCGAGTACGGCGACCGCGGCGCCGAGCGCGATCGGTCTCGCTGAACGAGCCCTCCTCGATCGAGCCGTACACCTCGTCGGTGGAGATGTGCAGGAAGCGCTCGACGCCGACCGGCGGGCGACGTCGCACAGCACGTTGGTGCCGAAGCAGTTGGTGCGCACGAACGAGTAGCCGTCCTTGATCGAACGGTCGACATGGGTCTCGGCGGCGAAGTGCACGACCGCGTCGTGACCGTCCATCGCGGTCGAGCACGTCGTCCTCGGTCGCAGATGTCGCCGTGCACGAAGTTGAAGCGGCGATCGTCGAGCGACGTCGCGAATGCTGGCGAGGTTGCCGGCGTACGTGAGCGCGTCGAACACGGTGACCTCGTCGTCGGTGTTCGCCAGCAGTGACGCACGTAGTTGGAACCGATGAACCCGGCGGCGCCGGTGACGAACAGCTTCATGTCGCGTCCTCATCTGTGCCAGTACGGACGGCGGCCGGCCGGCAGGTCGGCGCGCAGCGGGTTGGTCTGGTCGCGGTCGGACAGGATCGGGTCGGTCGACCCCCCAGTCGGCGCCGATCGCCGGATCGTTCCACATCACGCCGAGCTCGTCGGCGGGGTTGTAGTAGCCGTCGACCAGGTAGGTGATGACCATGTCGGTGAGCGCCGCGAACCCGTGGGCGACACCCGGCGGGATGAAGACGCCGATGTGGTTGTCGCCGCGTGAGGTCGAGCTCACAGCGTCGCGCCGTCGGTGGGGCCGCCCTCGCGCAGGTCGTGCAGCACGACACGGGCCGTGCCGAACGGCACGTACCAGTAGTCGGCCTGGTGCAGGTGGTAGTGCAGTCCGACCAGCGCGCCCTGCCTGACGGTTGGCGCGGTTGCCCTGCATCATCTCGCGTCCGTTGGGGAACCACTCGCGACGGTACGTCTCGATGAAGAGGCCGCGCTGGTCGCCGTGGATCGCCGGCTCGACGATCCACACGCCGGCGATCTTGTCGCTCTCGGTCACGGTTGGCATGCGTTGCGCCTCGCTTGTCTGTTCGTCACTCGACGTCGATCTGGCAGTGGTCGCCGATCATCAACCGCAGGGCCCGCGGCCGCAGCTGCGATGCGGCTGACGACCGCCTCCTTGCCGATCAGGCTGTCCTCGAGTCGGGGGATGTCGATGATCGTGCTGCGTTCCATGATCACCGAGTGCTCGACCTCGCTGTTGATCGATCTCGCAGCCGTCGCCGATCGCGCGAGAACGGCCCGATGAAGCTGTCGACGATGCGTGCGCCGGCGCCGATGACCACCGGGCCGCGGAGCGTCGAGTTGGTCACGGTCGCGCCGGCCTCGATGACGACACGACCGTCGATGGTCGAGGCCTCGTCGACCTTGCCGTCGATGCGCGGCTCGATCTTCTCGAGCAGCAGCCGGTTCGCCTCGAGCAGCGGCGTGAGCTTGCCGGTGTCGATCCACCAACCGGTCGAGCAGCTCGCAGCGCACCCGCATGCCCTGATCGATCAGCCACTGGATGGCGTCGGTGATCTCCAGCTCGCCGCGCGGCGACGGGGCGATCGATCGCGACGGCCGTCGTGGATCGTCCGGTCGAACAGGTAGACGCCGACGAGCGCGAGATCGCTGCGGCGGGTCGGCGGGCTTCTCGACGAGGCGCACGACGTGGCCGTCGGCGTCGAGCTCGGCGATGCCGAACCGATGCGGGTCGGGCACCTGCTTCAGCAGGATCTGCGCCGTCGGCGGGTCGGCGCTGTCGCGGGCCGCCTCGAACGCGTGCACGAACGCGCCGAGATCCTGCTCGAGCAGGTTGTCGCCGAGGTACATCACGAAGTCGTCGTCACCGAGGAAGTCGCTGGGCGATCAGCACGCAGTGGGCCAGACCGAGCGGCGCGTCCTGCGGGATGTACGTGAACTTCGCACCGAAGCGCGCGCCGTCGCCGACGGCGGCCATCACCTCGACGCGCGTGTCGCCGACGATGATGCCGATCTCGGTGATGCCGGCGGCGACCATCGCCTCGATCCCGTAGAACAGGATCGGCTTGTTGGCCACCGGCACCAGCTGCTTGGCGCTGGTGTGCGTGATCGGCCGCAGCCGCGTGCCGGCACCGCCGGCGAGGATGAGAGCCTTCATGACAGTCGCATAGTATGGCGGCCGGATCGACGCATTTCGCTTCTGGCTCAGGCATTCGGCTGCCGGCGCGGGGCCCTCGCCGCGGAAGTAGGCCAGAACGTCCTCCGCGCCGTCGCCGAGCAGCAGCACCGCATTGCCGTCGATCGTCTTGCCGAACGACCGGCAGCGAGTACGGTCGCGAGGCCACCGTCGACCGCGGATCGCAGCGCGGCCGCCGCGCCGAGATCAGGTCGAGCTCGTCGTCGACGCGCAGCGACGACCCGATCGCTGCGATCAGCACGTCGCCGGCCGTGAACGGATCGACCTTGACCTGCGTCCAGCGCGGTCTGCAGGGCGAGGTTGACGAACTGCTGCTGGCGCTTCGTCCGCCCGAGGTCGGCTGGCCGGATCCTCGTGCCACTGGCCGTCCTCGCGGAGCTCTCGTAGTGGCGGCTGCGGGCATAGGCGAGCGCCTGCACGCCGTCGAGCACGTGGCAACCGGGCTCGGTGATGTCGAGGCCGGTGTTGACGTCTCGGGTCGGCGTAGTCGACGCAGATCTGCACGCCGCCCGATCGCGTCGACGAGCGACTTGAAGCCCGGAGAAGTCGATCTCGACGTAGTGGTGGATCGGGATGCCGAGGTCGCCCTGCTGGACGCGTCTGGATCAACACGTCGGGACCGTCGCTGAACGCCGAGTTGATCCGCCGCTTGTTGTCGTGACCGGGCACGTCGACCCACAGGTCGCGCGGCATCGACAGCAGCGACGCCTCGCCGGTGGACTTGTCGCGGCGCAGGATCATGATCGTGTCGCTGCGCTGCCCCGACACGGCGTCCTCGGTACCGATCCCACCGACGTCGGGTGCCGTCGGATCGGCGCCCGCCCGGCTGTCGGAACCGACCAGCAGGAAGTTCTCGACCGTGCCGCTCGCCGGCGCTGAGCGTGCTCGGCCACACCGGGGACACGTTCGACCGAGTCGACGGTCTTTCGCGCCGCGATCAGCATCCCCGTGGCGCCGACGACACCGACCAGCGCGGCCATCGCCAACAGGCTGGGAAGTCGATTTCTGCGACGCGACCGCGGCGTCACGTCGGGGGCGAGCACATACCGAGGGTAGTTGCGGGCCCTGCGTCGTTTTCGGGCACCTACCTCAAGTGCACGACGTCGCCGGTGTCGATGCGGTGGGTGATCCCGCACTCGTCGAGCACGACGAGACGACCGTCCGGCATCACGTCGAGCGCCCGACCGATGACCGCTCGATTCCGGGCAGCTCGACGCGCACCGACTGACCGAGCGTCGCCAGTGACGCTCGGTACAGCTCGACGACATCGGCCGGCAGCCGGTCGTACGCGACGAGCAGCTGTCGAGCACATCGGCGGCGATCGACGCCATCGCCGAGCCGGGCTGCGCCGTCGGGCGCCCAGCCGACGTTGAGGCCGATGCCCGACGACGACGTACGCCGGACCGTGCCCCGGCCGACTGCCCACCCGCCTGGGCCAGCACGCCGGCCAGCTTGCGCCGTCGAGCAGCAGATCGTTCGGCCACTTCAGCAGTCGGCGTCACGCCGGCGACGTCGCGGCACGCCGCGCGGCAGCGAGCGCGACCCGCTGGGTGAGCTCGTGAGGATGCGCCGGCACGTCGCGGAACAGCATCGAGACCAGCAGGTTTGCGCCGGCGGGGCGTCCCATCGACGATCGAGCCGACCACGTCCGGCCGTCTGGTGACGGGCCACGAGCACGGTGCGATCCGGCGCACCGGCAACGGCAGCGGCCAGCAGATCGTCGTTCGTGCTGCCCGTCTCGTCGACGATCGCTGAGGTCAGCCATGTGGCGTCAGGAGGTACCCATGCAGCAACATTGGCACTCGTGCTGCACCAAGATCCTGATCGCCAACCGTGGCGAGATCGCCGTCCGAGTCATTCGGGCCGCCCGCGAGCTCGGGATCGCGACCGTCGCGGTGTACACCGAGCTCGACCGCAACGCCCTCCACGTCCGCCTCGCCGACGAGGCCTACGCGCTCGGCGGGCAGACCGCGGCGGAGAGCTACCTCAACACCGAGGCGATCCTCAACGCGATCGACCGAGAGCGGCGCCGACGCCGTGCACCCCGGCTACGGCTTCTTCAGCGAGAACGCCGACTTCGCCCGGGCCATCACCGCGCATGGGCGTCGACGTTCATCGGCCCGCCGCCCGACGCCATCGACGAGATGGGCGACAAGGTCAGTTCAGCCGCAAGGCCGCGCTGCGCGGCGGCGCGCCGATCGTGCCCGGCACCACCGAGTTCGCCAGCGTCGGCGACGAGATCCTCGAGTTCGGCGACGAGAACGGCTAGCCGGTGGCGATCAAGGCCGCGTTCGGCGGCGGCGGCCGCGGCATGAAGGTGGTGCACGGCGCCGACGAGGTGCAGGAGGCGATGGACAGCGCCAAGCGCGAGGCGAAGGCGTTCTTCGGTCGCGACGAGATCTACGTCGAGCGCTACCTCACGTGGCCGCGCCACGTCGAGGTGCAGATCGTCGGCGACCAGCACGGCAACGTCGTGTGGGTCAGCACCCGCGACTGCTCCGCGCAGCGCCGCCATCAGAAGCTGATCGAGGAGGCCCCGGCGGCCGGCCTGGCACCGACGGCGTCGAAGAGGCGATGGGCGAGGCCGCGATCAAGGTCGCCAAGGCCGTCGGCTACTACAACGCCGGCACGGTCGAGTTCATCTATCAGGACGGCGAGTTCTTCTTCCTCGAGATGAACACCCGCCTCCAGGTCGAGCACCCGGTCACCGAGGTGATCACCGGCATCGATCTCGTCGAGTGGCAGATCCGCGTCGCCAGCGGCGAGCCGCTGCCGATGACGCAGGACGAGGTCGCTGCCTGCCGCCACGGCCACGGCATCGAGATCCGCATCAACGCCGAGAACCCGGCCGGCGGCAAGTTCCTGCCCTCCCCCGGCACGATCACCAAGCTCGACGCACCGCGACGGCTTCGGCATCCGCTTCGACGGCGGCTACGAGAGCCGGCGACGAGATCAGCCAGTACTACGACAACCTCGTCGGCAAGCTCATCGTGTGGGGCAAGGACCGCCCGACCGCCATCGCCCGCACGATCCGCGCGCTCGAGGAGATGGTGGTCGAGGGCGTCGCCACGACGATCCCCGCCGACCTCGCCATCCTCCGCCACCCCGACTTCCACGGCGATGGAGCACTCGACGAAGTGGGTCGAGGAACGACTCGACCTCAGTCGGCATCGAGGCACCCAGCCACCGGCCGCCGCCGACGACGACGACGCCGACCGCTCGTGCAGCGCACCACCACCGTCGAGGTCAACGGCAAGCGCTTCGACGTCAAGATGTGGGTGCCCGAAGCGCCGACGTCGTCGCCGCCGGCGCAGCCGAAGGCGGCCAAGAAGCCGGCTCGCGCGTCAGCGAGCGGCAGCGGCGCGGCGGCGGTCGGCAGCGGCAACGTCGAGGTGCCGATGCAGGGCACCATCGTCAAGGTGCTCGTCGAGGTCGGCCAGGCGGTCGAGGTCGGTCAGGCCGTCGTCGTGCTCGAGGCGATGAAGATGGAGAACCAGATCGCCGCCGAGAAGGCCGGCACGGTCAAGGAGATCAAGGTCGACAGCCGGCGACACCGTCGGCGCCGGCGACGTCGTCGTCGTCATCGCCTGACGGTCGATCGGCTGAGCGCTCGCGACGTCAGGCGGCGGCTCGATGGCGAGCGCGTTGCGCACCACCACCGTGCCGGCGGCCTTGTCGTGCAGACCCTGGCGCAGCGGGTTCCACAACGCCATCGAGTACACGAACACCGCGAGGAAGACGCCGATCTCGGGAATGGCGCCGAGCGACAGCGGCACCAGCGCCCGGATCGCCGCCTCGTACCAATCCGGCCGGGCGCCGTCGGTCGAGGCGGACGACCCGAGTGCCGAGCGCGATCTTGCCGACGGTGCGTCCGAGCAGTGCGATCATCACCGTCTCGTAGACCAGCGCGACCGCGGTGACGGCGATGTTGAACGCGAGCAGCGAGTCGGAGCTGATCGTGTCGCTCGGCTTGTATCCCAGTGCGACCACGACGAGCGCAACCGGGAGAGCGACGAGCACCTGATCGGTGAGCAGGCCGCCGATCCGCCGGCCGATCGGAGCCAGCGTCAGATCCCGCGGGCACGGCTGGCGCGGGCGACCTCCTCGCCGCTGGGAAACATCTACTCGGCGGCTTCGGCCAGCGCCTCGGCGAGCGCCGGGTGCACGAGCAGGCTCTCGACGATGTCGGTCACCTTCAGGTTCGCCGTGACCGCGAGGGCGATGACGCTGATCAGCTCGGCGGCGTGCCGACCGACGATCGATCCGCCCAGCACGACACCGGTCGCCGGGTCGCAGATGATCTTGACGAAGCCCCGGAAGTCGTTGTTGATCAACGCCTTCGGCGTGGCGCTGAACGGCACCTTGGTGACGCGGATCTTGCGACCGACGGCGAACGCCTCGGCCTCGGCCAAGCCCGACGTCGGCGATCTCCGGCTCGGTGAAGATCGCGCTGCGCCGCCTTGTCGTAGTCGAGGTGGCGGTGGGCCACCTTCTGCAGGCCCATCACGTGCTCGGCGACCTTGCGACCCTGCATCGCCGCCACGCTGCCGACAGCGGCAGCTTGCCGCTGACGTCGCCGGCCGCGTAGATGTGCGACGACGTTGCTCTGGCAGTGGCGGTTGATCGTGACGTAGCCGCCGCCGTCGGTCTCGACGCCCGCGGCGTCGAGGCCGAGACCGTCGCTGTTGGGGACCGACCCGATGGCCAGCACGGCATGCGAGCTGTGCACGACCCGGCCGTCGTCGCAGCGCACGACGACTGTCGTCGTCGACACGTTCGATCGACGTCGCCCGGGCGCCCTTCAGCAGGTGCACGCCACGCTTCAAGAAGTCGTCCTCGAGCACCGCGGCGACCTCGGGGTCCTTCTGCGGCAGCACCTGCTGACGGCTGACGACCAGCGTGACCTTGGCGCCGAAGCAGCTGAACATGTGGACGAACTCCACGCCGGTGACGCCGGAGCCGATGACCGTGATGTTCTCGGGGAAGATCGTCGGCGGGTAGCACTCGCGAGTGGTCAGGATGCGCTCGCCGTCGGTCGTGCACCAGTCGGGGATGCGCGGCCGCGAGCCGGTGGCGATCAGGACCGCGTCGGCCGAGATCGCACGTGTGCCCTCGGCCGTGACGACCTCGACCTCGTGGTCGCTCAACAAGCGGGCCGAGCCGTGCAGCAGCTGCACACCCTGGCTCTCGAGCAACCGCGTCGTGCCCTGCTGCAGCCGAGCCTTGATGCCGTCGATGCGCTCGGTGAGCGCGTCGATGTCGACCTCGGCCTCCTGCTGCTCGAGGCCCATCCCGTGGATGCGGCGGGTGAAGCTCATCGCGCCGCCGGTGGCGATCATCGTCTTCGACGGGATGCAGTCCCACAGGTGGGCGGCGCCGCCGATGACGTCGCGTTCGATCATCGTGACCTCGGCGCCGAGGCGGGCCGCGTACGTGGCCGCGGTGTTGCCCGCCGGACCACCACCGATGATCACGAATCGAGTTGCCACCGGGACGAAAGGCTAGCGGCGCTCAGTCGCCGGCCAGCGCCCAGCCATCGTCGGCGAACATGGTGCCACGGCTGTCTTGCTGCGCTGCGAGCGGCACGTCGATTGGGCCGCCACCTGGCGAGACCCCGAATGCTTGGAGACCACCACCCGCCACGTTGGGGCAGTACCGCGACGGGTACAGGAACTGTTGCGCGGCTCGCCGACCCATTCGAAGTGCATGCCGTCGGGGGTGAGGAAGTTGCCGCCCCAGGCGAAGTTGTGCTTGCGGAAGATGCGCACGACGCGGCAGTCCATCTGCGGCACGCAGCCTTGGCAGTTGGCGACGGTGTTCGTGTCGAGCGCCTGGGCCCACGTGTGCCGCGACAGCGATGCCGAGTTGCGTGCCGACGATGCGGGTGAACCGCGGGCCGAAGCAGCCGCCGTACGTGTTGGCGTTGCCGACATCGATGCGCGCCCGCCAGCCCGGCGTCGACGACCGCCTGCAGCGCGGCAGTGAGGTCGGCCTTGATGGCGTTGTTGCACGCCGCGAAGATGCCGGTCGGGTAGGGCTCGCGGTTGGGGATGTACGTGGCGCGCCAGCCGTCGTCGACCAGCACGGCACCGCTGTCGGTGACGCCGATAGGCGAACTCACCGAGCAACTTCTTGGTCTTCGCCAGGCCGATGGTGTTGTCGGGATCGAACGGATCCCACGACCGGCGGATGCGGATCTTCGGATCCGTGCCGAGCCCGCGCGCCGCCAGCGAGGCGTCGAGTCGCGTCGCGGTCGAACTGCCCGTAGATCAGCACGCTGGTCGGGATCACGGCACCGAGCGAGTCGGCTTGCGTCGGTCGACATGACGATCTCGGTGCCACCGACCTCGTCGTCGGGCGCGACTCGGCCGACGACGAACTGCTACGACGGAACCGTCGGCGGCGACCAGGTGCAACACGTCGCCGGCCTGCGCGCCGCTGAGGCTCGCAGACGTCGCACCCATCACGACCTGGCCGGTGCTGACGATGCTCGACACTCCACGACCCATCGCCGCGGCGATCGAATCGATCGGCAGCGCGGTGACCGATGTCGGGAAGTACCACGACCCGAGCGGGCCCGGCGCGGCGTGGACGGGAGCGCCGTTGCGGGTGACCATCACCAGGCCGATGCCGAAGCCACGACCGACGACGGCCCACGCGCCGGCCTCGACCGCGGCACTGACAGCGGCGTTCGAGACCGCCGGTGTCAACGGGCCGAAGTTGTAGACCGACACCAGATCACCCGGCACCGTGATGTTGCGGGCGGGCGCTGCGGCGGTGGCTCCGCCGTTGATAGCCGTCTCCGGGCCCGCGGCCGAGCCGGGATTCGCCGCCCACATCGCCGAGGCGACCACCAGCACGGCGACGGTTCTTGTCAAGGCGGGTGCGGAGCATCTGGTCGACCAACCTAGCAGCGCCGATTCCGGCCGCAGGGAGAAACGAGGCTCGCGGTCAGCGGCACCGAAGCGGTACCGTCATGCCCTTGTGAGTCACGAAGAGCCCGCCCTCGAACCCGACCTGGAGACGCAATCCAGTGGCAGCGGTTTGGCCGCCGAGAAGGCCAAGCGACTCGACAAGATCGACGCGTTGCGCGACGCCGGCACCAATCCATACCCCTACCGATTCGATCGCACCCACACGCTCGACCGAGCTCCGCACGCAATTCGAACACCTCGAGCCCGGCACCGAGACCGACCAGCGTGTGACGCGTGGCCGGCCGCATGATGCTGCGCCGCGAGCAGGGCAAGCTGATCTTCGCCACACTGCTCGATCGCACCGGCGAGGTGCAGTTGTTCGTCTCGAAGGCCGTCGTCGGCGACGATGGCTTCGACGGCGTTCGGCGAGCTCGATCTCGGCGACTGGCTCGGCGCCGAGGGCACCGTCATGACGACGCGCAAGGGCGAGCTCAGCGTGAAGGTCGACCGTGTCGAACTGCTGTCGAAGGCGGTGCGGCCGATGCCCGACAAGTGGCACGGCCTCACCGACACCGACACGCGCTTCCGTCAGCGCTACGCCGACCTGATCGTCAACGAAGACGCCCGACGCGCGTTCCGCATCCGCCACGAGATCATCGCCAGCTTCCGCCGCACGCTGCACTCCGAAGGGTTCATCGAAGTCGAGACGCCCGTGCTGCACCTCGAGGCGGGCGGCGCCCATGCCCGGCCGTTCGTGACGCACCACAACACGCTCGACATGCAGCTGTACCTGCGCATCGCGCTGGAGCTGCACCTCAAGCGACTGATCGTCGGCGGCATGGAGCGCGTGTTCGAGATCGGTCGCATCTTCCGCAACGAGGGCATCTCGACACGCCACAATCCCGAGTTCACGATGATGGAGCTGTATCAGGCGTTCGCCGACTACTCCGAGATGATCGACATCACCGAGGAGCTGATCACCCAGGCCACGATCGACGCGACCGGCACGTCGGTCGTCGACCATCGGCGAACGACCAGGTCGACCTGGCGCAGCCGTGGCGCCGCGCCCGGATGATCGACCTCACCAGCGAGGCGATCGGCGTCGAGGTGCATCCGTCGCTGCCCGTCGAGGACCTGCGCGCGCCTCGCCGACAAGCACGGCGTCGGCGTGCGACCCGTCGTGGGGCAGCGGCAAGATCATCGAGGAGCTGTTCGAGGCGACCGCCGAGTCGTCGCTGATCCAACCCACGTTCGTCACCGGTCATCCGGTCGAGATCTCGCCGCTCGCCCGAATCGATCGCAACGACCCGTTCCTCACCGAACGGTTCGAGCTGTTCGTCAACGGCCGCGAGCTGGCCAACGGCTACAGCGAGTTGAACGATCCGGTCGAGCAGCGCGCCCGCTTCGAGGACGAGCACGCCGCCCGCGAAGCCGGCGACGTCGAGGCCGGCACCGTCGACGAGGACTACCTGCGCGCCCTCGAGTACGGCATGCCGCCGACCGGCGGTCTCGGCATCGGCATGGACCGCGTGGCGATGCTGATCGCCGGCGTGTCAGTCGATCAAGGAGGTCATCCTGTTCCCGACGCTGCGCCCGGAGGTGTTCTAGATGAGCGAACGACGTGCGTGGGGCCGCGGCCTGGCGACGCTCGACGCGAACGGCACGGTGCTCGACGCGTGGTATCCCGACCTCGGGCTCGGCGAGCCCGTCCCAGCGGTCGCCATCGCCGGTCGCGCCGTCGGCCGAGCGTCACGACGAGGTCCGCGGCGTCGACATCTGCCCCGTCGAGACTGACGATCGACATCGACGCGCCACCCGCGTCGGCCGATCGATCTGTACCTCCGTCTGCACCTCCTGTCGAACCGGTTGTGCAAGCCGCGCACGATCAACCTCGACGGGCTCTTCGGGCTGCTGACGAACGTGGCGTGGACGAACATCGGCCCGGTCGCCGTCGATCAGGTCGACGCGGTCCGCTGGCGACTGCGCTCGACCGGCCAGATCCTCACCGTGCACGGCGTCGACAAGTTCCCGCGGATGACCGACTACGTCGTGCCGAGCGGCGTGCGGATCGCCGACGCCGATCGTGTTCGTCTCGGTGCCCACCTCGCGTCGGGCACCACCGTGATGCACGAGGGGTTCGTCAACTTCAACGCCGGCACGCTGGGCACGTCGATGGTCGAGGGCCGCATCTCTGCCGGCGTCATCGTCGGCGACGGCAGCGACATCGGCGGCGGCGCCTCGATCATGGGCACGCTGTCGGGCGGCGGCAAGGACCAGATCACGATCGGCGAGCGCTGCCTGCTCGGCGCTGAAGCCGGCATCGGCATCAGCCTCGGCGACGAATGCGTCGTCGAAGCCGGCCTGTACGTCACCGCCGGCACGCTGGTGAAGTTGCCCGACGGCGAGGTCGTCAAGGCGCGGCAGCTCAGCGGGGCGAGCGGGTCTGCTGTACCGCCGCAACAGCCAGAGCGGAGCGGTCGAGGCGATCCCCCGCTCCGTTGCATGGGACGGCCTCAACGCCGCCCTGCATCACAACGACTGAACCCGCAGCACGATCCGCGTTCACAAGCGCACATATGGATGGATACGATTCGGCGCTGTCGTGGCAATCGTCACGCGCAATGAAACTGTGGGGGTTTTCATTCATGTCAAGAAACATTGAAAACGTTCTCGAACCGGACAACCGCTACCGGTACTGGGTGTACAACCACCCGGTGGCGGGTGCCGCGTTCGCAGCGTTCGTAGCAACCCAGATCGCCACGATCTGGGGGTACTACGGAATCGGAATCGGCCTACCGTCGCTGCCGTTCCCCAACTACAACGGACTGCTGTTCGCACCAGCATCGGTTGCGGCGGACTGCAGCAACTTCGGCAACGCGGCGAGCTTCTTCGTCGGTCAGTCCATCCACTTCGTCAACGGAATCGTCTTCGGTTTGTGGTTCGGTCTCGTGGTCTACAACCAGATCCCGACGTTCTTCTCGAAGGCGAAGAGCATCCAGAAGGGCCTGCTGTTCGCGATCATCCAGACGATCATCAGCATCGGATTCCTGTTCCCGTACGTGTACGCGCCGAAGTCGGGCTTCGGCCTGTTCAGCTTCGGTGACAACGCGTTCGGCACGAACCCCGATCACTGGAAGTTGCCGTTCGCAATCCTGTTGTGGCACTTGCTGTGGGGAGCGATCCTCGGATATCTGTACGACCCGAAGCGACCTGACGAGCCAATCACTCGACGTCTAGAAGATCAGTTGAGAGCCGGGCCGGGTCTGCATCTGCGGACCCGGCCCGTTCGCGTCATGGCGCCGATCCGCGCCATGATGCAGGCGTGATCGACCACTACCGCGCCACCCGCAAGGAACTCGACAACGGCCCGTTCGCGACCACGGAGATCGTCGTGCGCGGCGTACCGATGCGAGTCTTCGACGCCGCCCCACCGACGCTGCGCTCGTTGTGGCAGCTGACAGCAGGGCACGGCGACAAGACGTACATCGTCTACGAGGACGAGCGGTTGACCTACGCCGACGTGCACGCCAGTGTGCGTTCGCTTGCGCACTACCTCCACGAGACGTGTGGTGTCGGCCGGGCGATCGGGTCGCCATCGCGATGCGCAACTATCCGGAGTGGGTCATCTCCTATTGGGCGACGGTGTCGATCGGCGCCGCTGTCGTCGGTATGAACGCCTGGTGGACCAGCACCGAGATGGAGTTCGGTCTCTCCGACTCGCGACCGAAGGTGCTGATCGCCGACGACGAGCGACTGGAGCGCGTGCTGCCGGTCCTCGATGGTCTGCGCGCCGTCGCACCGATGCACCTCATCGCGGTTCGCTCCGACCGAGAGCTGCCCGACGACGCCGCGCGCTGGGACGACGTCGTCGCAGCCCGACGATGCTCCCGATGCGCTGCCCGACGTCGACATCGATCCCGACGACGACGCATGCATCTTCTACACGTCGGGTACGACGGGCTTCCCGAAGGGCGCGCAGCTGACGCATCGTGGTTCGATTCACAACATCCTCAACATCGCCTACATGACGACCGCGATGTCGATGGCGGAAGCCAAGGCCATCGCCGCCGGCGAGTTGACCGCGCCCGACGCCGCTGCTGCGCCCGCGGCACCGCCGGCGCACTCCGTGCTGATGGCGCCGACTCCCCTCTTCCACGTGACGGCGTGCAACTGCATCATGCATCCGGCGACGCTGACCGGCGGCACCGTCGTGTTCATGCGATCGCTGGGACGCCGGCCGTGCACTGGAGTTGATCGAGCGCGAGCGTGTCACCAACTTCTCGGGAGTGCCGACGATGAGCCGCGAGTTGCTGTCGCATCCCGATTGGGCAACGCGCGGACACCAGTTCACTCGCCGGCATGACCGGTGGCGGTGCGGCTGTGCAACCCGACCTCGTCGGCAAGATCGACAAGGCCTTGGAGAACGGCGTGCCCGGCACCGGCTACGGCCTCACCGAAACGCACGGCATCGTCACCGCAAACGGGGCGCGGCTGTACCTCGCCAAGCCGAACTCCGCCGGGCCCGATCGTGCCGATACTCGACGCCAAGCTGGTCGACGAGGAGGGCAGCGACCTCGAGCCCGGGCCCGACGTGGTCGGGCAGCTGTGCGTGCGCGGCGCGATCGTGATCAAGGGCTACCTCAATCGTCCCGAGGCAACCGCCGACGCGATTCGCGACGGATGGTTCAACACCGGCGACATCGCCCGCATCGACGAGGACGGGTTCGTGTTCATCGTCGACCGCGCCAAGGACATGGTGCTCCGCGGCGGCGAGAACGTCTACTGCAGCGAGGTCGAAGCGGCGATCTACCAGCACGACGCAGTTGCCGAGGCCGCCGTGTTCGGCATCCCCGACGATCGGCTGGGCGAGATCGTCGGCGCGGCGCTGGTGCTGCATCCGGAGAGCGATACATTGC
>CAVPUO010000003.1:0-321096 GCA_963708925.1 Ilumatobacteraceae bacterium
AACCATTCGCTATCGTCTCGTGGCTCGTCGTCGGCGAGCACCTGCACTGGCGCGACGGCGTCGGCGGGGCATTGGTGTTGGTGGCGGTGTGGATCGGCGAGCGCGGCTCGATGAACCTGCACCAAGTCGCCCAGCATGTCGCCGATCTCGAGCGCGCCACGGCGTTCTACACACGCCTGATCGGCGAGCCACCGATCGCCACGTTCGATCCGCCGGGCCTCGGTGTTCTTCCGACTGGGCGATACTCGTCTCCTGCTCGAGCGAGGAGCACCGAGCGCGATGATCTACGTCCGCGTCGACGACGTTCGCGAGACGGTCGAACGGTTGCGCGCCGATGGTGTCGCCATCGCCAACGAGCCGCACGTGATCTTCTCCGACGCAGATGGCACGTTCGGGCCGGCGGGTTCCGACGAGTGGATGGCGTTCATCACCGACAGCGAGGGCAACCTTGTCGGCCTCGCCAGTCAGCACGCTCCCGAACCGGCCGAGTATCGGTTCGCGATCAGGCCAGCGCGGCCTTCGTGCGCTGGAGCGCTTCGTCGACTTCGTCGTCGGTGGTCTGGAAGCTGGTGACGAGGCGGATGGTGTCGTCCGACATCCGGTAGAACAGCAGGCCGGCTTCGGCCATGCGGTCGGCTGCGGCGGGGTCGAGGCGGGCGAAGAGCATGTTGACGTCGGGATCGTTGAGCAGCTCGACGTCGAGGGAGCGCAGCCCGGCGGCGAGTCGGGTCATCGCTGCGTTGGAGTGCGCGGCCAGTCGCAGCCACACGTCGTCGGTGAGGTACGCGGTGAGTTGCACCGACTGGAAGCGCATCTTCGAGGCGACGTGCCCGGCGCGCTTCACGCGGTAGACGAGTTGCTCGGAGATCGCCGGGTCGAAGCAGACGATCGCGTCGGTGCTGAGCGCGCCGTTCTTCATCGCGCCGAGCGACAGTGCATCGATGCCGGCGCGCCATGTGAGTCGGCCGGGCGTGCACCCACGGCGGCGATCGCGTTCGCCGACCCGAGCTCCGTCGAGGTGTGCCCGAAGGCCTCGCTCGTGTGCGACGTCGACCAGCTCGGTGATCTGGGCCGGCGTATAGACGGTGCCATGATCGCTCGGAACAGTCAGTGACAGCACCGAGGGCTGCGAGTGGTGTGGATCCCCCAGCGGGTGGTGTCGAGGGCGTGCCGAAGCTTGTCGGGACGCGATCCGGAAGTTGTCGCCGCCAACGCCACGCATCACTGCGCCGCCCCGAACATCGAGGTGGCACCGCACTCGCTCTGCAGGATGTGCGCGGTCTCGTGGCACAGAACAGCGCCCCACGGCGGGCAGAGGGCTGCCAGGGCGAGCGAGTTGGCAGCGGTGCCGGAGATCACGGGAAAGACCTCGGCCGCGGGGTGTTCGAAGACCTCGCGGACCTTGTCGCGAAGTTCGGCCGTCCACTCGTCGGCGCCGTACGCGAGCGCCGAGCCCACGTTGGCCGCGGTGATCGCCGCCATGATGTCGGGTGCCGCACCGGCGGCGTTGTCGCTACGGAGCTCGATCAGGGAATTCATCGTGTCCGTTCTAGCGGGTGGCGGGCTGACATAGTGACTCGGTGATCGATGACGACTTGCTGCGGGTGATGTCGGCGCACGCCGGCCGCTCGCTGACGTTCGCACGCACACCCTCCGCCACGGAGGGTGGCTTCTGGGCGGCGATCTACAGCTTCGAGTTGGATGCTCCGCCCGCCGAGATGGCCGGACCCCTCGTCCTCCGCGTGATGCCGACATCGGGCCCGGTGTCGGAGACGATCGTGCAGCGGGTGGTGGCCGACCAGGGATATCCGACCCCACGCGTCGTCGTCGACGGCGTCGATGAAGGCCTCGGCGGCGCGTTCATGGTGATGGAGCAGGTCGGCGGTGTTCAACTGCTCGCCGGGCTCAGCATGGCGAAGTTGTTGCTGCAACTACCGGCCACGTTGCGGCGACTCGCACACCAGATGAGCAGTGCTCGTTGCAGCTGCACGCGCTCGATCCCATGCCCGTCGTCGACGCATTGGTCGCTGCCAGAATCGACATCGGTGCACTCGGCGTCGACGCTCGTCTCGCCGAGGTTCGCGAGGCGGCACGCACGACGTCGGCGGGATTCGACGGCGTGCTGAGATGGCTCGACAACCACCGCCCGGCGATGGGGCCGGCGGTCGTGTGCCACGGCGACATCCACCCCTTCAACATGCTGGTGACAGCCCGACGAGATCGTTCAACGTGCTCGATTGGACCAACGGGAACCTGTGCCGGCGCGAGTACGACGTGGGGTTCACTGCGGCGTTGTTGCAGTGCGCGCCCGCTGGAAGCTCCGCGGATTGCCCGAGCCCGCGGTCGGCGCGATCACGACCTCGCTGTCGCGTCGTTTCGTCGATGCGTACCGACGGCTGTCGCCACCGATCAACCTCGATGTCGTCGAGTGGTTCGAGACGCTGCAATACGCGCGCTGCGTCGCTGCCGTTGCGACCTCGCCGATCGATCACCCCATCATCGGCGCCAAGCACCCCTTCCGAATCGCCGCGCCGGCAATGATCCGTCAACTCACCATGATCACCGAAACCAAGATGCGAGCTCCCGCCGACGGGTTAGGGGTGAAGGGCGGCGCGGATGTGGGCGGCGGTGTCTTCGACCAACTGGCGGCCGCCGTCGAGGGCGCCGCTCATGTTGGCGACACCGTGGATCAGTCCGTCGTACCGCTTGGTGGTGACGTGCCCGCCGCTGGCGCGCAGTGCCTCGCCGTAGGCCTCGCCCTCGTCGCGCAGCGGGTCGAACTCGCATGTGGCGATGAACGTGTCGGGCAGATCCCGCGAGATTTTCGTGCAGCAACGGCGATGCAAGCGGCTCGGCACCGCTGCGGCGTCGGTGAGGTAGTGACCCATGAACCACTCCATGCCCTCGGTCTCCAGGAAGTAGCCGCTCGCGTTCTCGTCGAGCGACCCGCCCTTGCGGGTCATGTCGACGGCGGGATAGATCAGCGCCGCGAACGCGATCGCCGGCCCGCCGGCGTCGCGCGCCATCTGTGTCACAACAGCACTGAGGTTGCCACCGGCGCTGTCGCCGCTGACCGCCAAACGGCCGGCATCGATGTCGAGCGATGCTGCGTTCTCGGACACCCACTTCGTCGCCGCGAAGCAGTCGTGCACCGCGGTGGGGTAGCGGAACTCGGGAGCCATGCGGTAGTCGACGGACACCACGACAGCCTCGGCATCGCGGCAGATGGTGCGGCAGATGTTGTCGTGGGTGTCGAGGCTGCAGATCACCCATCCGCCACCGTGGAAGAACATCACACCCGGATGCGGACCATCGCCTTCGGGCGTGTACACCCGCGCGCCGATCACGCCGTCGCCCACAGGGATGCTGATGCCGCGGACGGACCCGACGGGGACCGGCTCGCCCGACAGGACGGTCAATCCCTCGGCCGCGGCTCGTGCTTCGGGCACCGGCAGGGTGTGAATGGGTGGATTTCCTTCGGCCGCCATCGTCTGCAACAGGCCTTCTACTTGCGGGTCAAGTGCCATGGTTCTCCCTCGATGTCTTTGGGCGGGTGTGTTGATGTGTGCGGGTCACAGATGTCGGCGCGGTCACCGCGCCAGGCTTGCCAATTCAAGTTCGACCACGGCGCGACTGTCGACCCCGGTGAGGATGCGCACCGCCCGACGTCCCTGCCACGGAGCCTCGTGATCGCTGACGTGCACGGCTGTCTGGGTCTTGCCCCGGCAGACGCTGTCGCCGATGTCGACCCGAATCGGGTACTCGACCCAGGTGTACAGGTCCGGCGCGAGCAGGTAGCTGATGGTCGACGAGTCGTGGATGCAGATGCCGTCGAGCCCGAGGCGATCCTTGTAGAATCCCTGGTAGAAGGGAACGATCGCGGCCAGATGCTGCGCCCTCGGGTTGTCGAAGGTCGACATCCTGGCGAGATCTGCGGTGGTCATGATCGTCTGCTCGGTCACGTCGAGGCCGGCCATCGCGATCGGACAATCGGCGCCGAACACGATGTCCGCGGCCTCCGGATCGTTGAGGATGTTGGCCTCCGCCGCCGGGCTGGCATTCCCGTTGACGAACGCGTTGCCGCCCATCAGCACGATCTCGGCGACGTGAGATGACAGTGTCGGCTCGAGCTGCATCGCGAGCGGCGAGGTTGGTCAGTGGACCGACAGCTACCAGCGTGATCTCGCCCGGCGACATCCATCACCGTCTGGATGATGAAGTGCGCGGCGTCGATCGGCAGCGGCGAGGTGGTCGGAGGAGGGAGGAACACGTTGCCCTGCCCATCGTCTCCGTGGACGAACGCAACAGGCCCGCGGTACGGCATCGCCAATGGTGCATCGGCACCCTTGGCAACGGGGATGTCGGAGCGGCCGGCGATCTCCAACAGTTTCAGCGCGTTGGTGGTGCAGACCGAGGTGTCGCGCGTTGCCGAACACCGTGGTGAGCCCGACGACCTCGAGGTCGGGGGACTCGAGCGCATAGAAGATGCACATCGCATCGTCGATGCCAGGGTCGGTGTCGATCAGGATCTTGCGCGCGTGCTCACAGCGTCTCGCGAACTTGGCGCACGCCGGCGACGAGGTTGGTGATCTTCTGGCGGGCCAGTGTGCGGTGCACATATCGCAAGCCGCAATCGGTGGTGAGGAACAGCTTGTCTGCCGGCACGTGATCGAGGCACTTGCGCACACGCTCGGCGACATCGTCGGGCGTCTCGCAGTAGTGGGTGCGGATGTCGATGATGCCGGCGCCGAGCTCGCGGTCGGGCGCCCAGTTCATCCACTGCTCGATCTCCGACATCTCGCGGGTGCCGTACTCCAGGACGAACTGGTCGCACTTCGCCTCGAGCAGATCGGGGAAGTAACGTGCATACGTCTTCTTGGCGTACGGCAGCTTGCGGAACGATCCGAAGCAGATGTGCAGGCTGAAGTGCACGCCGCTGACACCCTCGATGCAGGCGTTGAACAAGCGGGCGATGTCGCTGGGCGTGTGCGGGTCGTTGGCCGCGTAGCCCGGGGTCGCCGGTTCGTCCAGTTGGATCCACTTGCAGCCTGCCGCGGCCAATTGGCGGATCTCGTGATTGAGCGCCGGCACGAACGCCTCGGCCAGGTGTGTGCGGTCGGTGTAGTAGTCGACCGGTCGGATGAAGGTGGTCAGCGCGAACGGGCCCGGCAGCGGGATCTTGATCGGCGTGGTCGTGCGCGTCGACGTGTAGGCGAACTCCTCGACGGCACCCATCCCGTTCGGTACTCCGACAGGTCCGATCGTCTCCTGCACGTTGCGCATGTCGAGCGACATGGGGCCCATCTTCCGCGGCGCTCCACCGTCGCGCAGCCCGGTCATCCGCGAGGCGAAGGCCCACACGAAACTGGCCCTGCGCATCTCGCCGTCGCTGATGACGTCGAGGCCGGCTTCCTCCTGATCGAGGATCGCCCGATCGACCGCGTCGTCGAACGTCTCCTCGACGTCGACGGGGCCGAATCGGCCGGCCTCCATCAACTCCTTTGCGGCGTAGAACCACGATGGATGCGCATAGCTGCCCACCACGGTCGTCGGCAGGATCGGGAGACCGTGTGGCATCACGTGGAACGTAGCCGCCTCGTTGCAGCCCTGACTGGTCGCAGCACCCGTCTATGGTCATGGCTCGATGGTGGAGGGCCCGGGCGACATCAAGCGGACCCTGACGCGCGCGGCCCCGTGGACCCTCATGGTGCTCGCAAAGTTGTGGGTGGTCGGTGGTCAGCGCCTGACCGCGTACGGATCGCTGACGATCGATGATCAGTGGTTCGTGGAGCGTGCCTCGTGGATCAGCGCGGGGAAGTGGTTCGGGCCGTTCGACGCCCAGACGCTGATCAAGCAGCCGGGCTATCCGCTGTTCGTCGCGGCAATGCACGCGGTGCGGATGCCGTTGCTACTGGCCCACCAGCTCCTCTACGTGTTCGCCATTGCGATCATGATGGTGGTCCTGCGGCCGCTGATCCGCACGCGATGGCGACGCCTCTTGGCGTTCGCATTGCTGCTGTTCAACCCGATGACGATGAACTCGCCGATCTCGGCGCGTGTGGATCGTTCGGGTGTCTATCCGGCGTTGACGATCCTGCTGCTCGCCTGCCTCGTCGGGCTGGTGTCGACATGCGGCCGGCCGCGTCGGGCAACCGTCGCGTGGGCCGTCGGATCGACGCTGTCGATCGGCGCGCTGTGGTCGGTGCGCGAGGAGTGGCTGCTGCTGTTGCCCGCGTTGGTGTGCGGCTTGGTGTTGGCGATCGTGCGATTGTGTCGGGCGTCGATCCCGGTGAGCCGGCGGATCGCAGCGTCGGTCGGCGTCGTGTGCATCCCGCTGACGATCGTGATCGGAACACTGTGGGTCGAGCACGTCAACGATTCGCACTACGGCTTGGCGATCACCAATGTCGAACAGACGTCGATGTCGGCCGGGCTCGGACCGATGTTCCGCGTCGATCCGGCTACGACGTTCGATCAGTTCCCCGTGACGGCCGAAACACGCGAGCTGCTGTACAGCGTCAGCCCGACCTTCGCCGCGCTGCGCGGCGAGATCGAGGCAGGAGGCAGCGACCGATTTGCGACCAAGCGACCGGACGGTGTGCGCGATCTCGGCGGGCAGGTCTTCCAATGGGTCGTGCTCGACGCGATCGGCACCACCGGCGGCGCCACGACCGCGCGCGATCTCGACGACACCTTCCGCGCGATCGGCCGCGAGATCGACACCGCGTGCGACGACGGTCGGCTCGAGTGTGGACCGCCCCACAGCGGCATCGCGCCGGCGTGGCAGTGGAGCAACCTGCCGGGGCTGATGTCGCGCACGCTGACCGGGTTCCGCAAGACGATCGACCTCAGCGCGTTCACTGCGTTGTCGCCGGACGGAGACGGCACCACTGCCGACAGGGCGTTGTTCCACCGTATGACGAACGAACCGCTCGCCCCCGGGCCGGACACGTTCTTCGTCCGCCAACGCGTTCACCTGATCGGCGCGTTTCGCTGGCTGTATCGCCTGCTCACAGTGGTTGCGATCGGTATCGCGGTGTTCAGGGCGTACGCCGCCGTGCGCGACCGGCGCATGCCGGGTTGGACGATGGCGACGCTGCTGAGCGTCGGTTCGCTCCTCGTGCTGGTGCGCGTCGTCGGCCTCGCCTACCTCGACCTCACTGCGTTCCCCGCGTTCGCGCCGACATACCTGGCATCTGCGTACGCAGTGTTGTTGGTGCTCGGCGTGACGATCGCGTTGCGCGACGATCGCGACGGGCTGCCCGACCCGCGCTCGCAGACCGAAACGGAGCAGACTGCCTGAATGCACCCGATCTCGCGTCGTGCGTTCCTTGCTGCCGGGGTCACCGTTGTCGTCGCCGCGTGTTCGAGCAGCGATGGTCAGGACTCGGCGCCGACCAGCGCGTCGGCGTCGACGACGGCTCCGACCACGACTGCGGCCGCAACCACCACCGAGGCGACCACGACGACGACAACCCTGCCGCCGGTCGTCCTGCCGTCCGATCCATTCACGCTCGGGGTGGCGTCGGGCGATCCCGATCCCACCAGCGTCGTGCTGTGGACCCGGCTCGCACCCGACCCGCTGAACGGCGGCGGCATGCCCGCCGACGACATCGACGTCACGTGGGAGGTCAGCGATTCGGACGACTTCGGCTCGGTCGCCGCTACCGGCGTGGAGTCGGCCACCGCCGCGCACGGCCACACCGTGCATGCCGTCGCCTCGCTCGATCAGGGCGATTGGTTCTATCGATTCCGGGTCGGTGACTTCATCAGTCCGGTGGGTTCGACTCGTGTTGCCCCCGAGGCAGACGCGACGGTCGACACGGCGAACTTCGCAGTCGCCAACTGCCAGAACTACGCCAACGGTCAGTACGCCGCGCACCGCGATCTCGCCGAGCACGCCCCCGACTTCGTCGTCTTCCTCGGCGACTACATCTACGAGGATGCGGGCGCGCCCGACGCCGATCCGGCGCGCGCGGGTGCACCTCGGGCCAGAGCCGACGACGGTCGAGGAGTATCGCAATCGTTACGGCCGCTACAAGTCGGATCCGCATCTGCAGGCTGCGCACTCGGCGTGTCCGTGGTTCGTGATCTGGGACGATCACGAGGTGGAGAACAACTACGCCGGCCTCACGCCGCAGGACCCGGCCGATGCGGCGACCTTTGCCGATCGTCGTTTCGCTGCCTACCAGGTGTGGTGGGAGCATCAGCCGGTGCGGCTCGACCCGCCGGTCGCGGGCGGTGGGGAGTATCGCATCTACCGCGACATGCATTGGGGTGGGTTGATCGACCTCTCGCTGCTCGACGGTCGCCAATACCGCAGCGATCAGGCGTGCGGCGACGTCACGTTGAGCCTCGATCCGCCGTGCCCGGAGACGACAGACCCGACCCGGACGATGTTGGGCGACGAGCAGGAGTCGTGGTTGTACGACACGCTGGGTGCCTCGACGGCGACGTGGAACGTGATCGGCAACCAGGTCGTGTTCGCCGACGCAACGTTGAACGGCGCAGTGTTGAACTACGACCAATGGGACGGGTACCCCGTGCAACGTGAGCGAATCCTCCAGCACCTCGCCGACAACAGTGTGCCGAACGTGGTCGTGTTGACGGGCGACATCCACCTGGCCGCCGTGGCCCAACTTCGTGCGGGAGACCGCGCCACTGGCACACCCGTCGGCGCCGAGTTCATCACCACCTCGATCAGTTCCGACGGATTGATCAGCGATCAGTTCACCGACGTGCTGAAGTCGTACCCGCACCTCGTCGATGCCGAGTTGACTCATCGCGGATACGCCATGCACACCGTGACGCCCGATCGCTGGCTGGCCGAGTACCGCATCGTCGCCGACGTGTCGCGCGACGACAGCGAGGTCACGACGCTCGGCACGTACGCCGTCGACGTCGGCACCAACATCGTCACCAAGGTGAGTTGAGCGATGGCCGGCGTGGAAGCCGGCCTGCAGCTCGACCACTAGTGGCCAGTGAGGCCCGTGAGGCCGGCGAGGCGATCGCGGTGCAGCGCCGACGGCGTCGAGGCCACGTGCAGACAGAGCGTCCGGCAGTTCGCCGGAGCGAACCAACGAGGCGCCGGCTTGCGCCAACGCGGGCGACATCTGGATGCCGTAGCCGCCTTGACCCACGAACCAGAAGAACCCGTCCACCTCGTCGTCGAAGCCGGCGACGGGGGAGCGGTCGGCGACGAAGTTGCGCAGGCCTGCCCACGATGAACGCACGTGTCGGATGTCGAGCGTGGTGGCAGTGTTGATGACGTCGATGGCCATGGCGATGTCGATCTCGTCGACCTGCGCGTCGCACGGCTCGGACGGCACCTCATCGGCCGGGGAGCACAGGATCTGCGGGCCCTCCGGCTTGAGGTAGAACGTGCCGGCAACGTCGGCCACCAGAGGGATCGAGTGGGCGTCGAGTTCCGGCGGGCGGCGCGATCGTGAACACGGTTCGTCGCAGCGGGTGGATGCCCACCGTGCGCACACCCGCCGAGCCGGCGACGACATCGCACCACGATCCAGCTGCGTTCACGACGACCGGCGCGTCGTACGTGTTGCCCGAGCGATCCGTGACGTTCCAGCGGTCGCCGACCCTGCGCATCTCCGCGACACCGGCCGACGTGTGGATGGCTCCGCCGCGAGCTCGGAGGCCTCCGACGAATCCGCCGTGCAACGCGGCGACATCGATCTCGCTCGCACCCGGCTCCAGCAACCCACCGGCGACCCAGTCGGAGCGGATCACCTTGGTGGTCTCGACCACCTCGTCGGCTGTCAGCACACGCATGTCGGGCACCGACTCGACCACGGCTTCGTACATCGACTGCATCTCGTCGGCATCGGCGTGGGGTGCCACCCAGATCAACGGAAGCGGCTTGAGCAGCGGACGACCGAAGCCATCGGGCGGATCCTCCATGAAGGACCGGCTCGCGGTGGTGAGCAGTCGGATGGTTCGACCGCCGTAGCTCTCCAAGAACGTGGCCACCGATCGGCCGGTCGTGTGGTAGGCGAGCGTGGCTTCCATCTCCAACAGGCCCACCGATCGGTCGGCTGCAAGCTCGTAACCGATCGAGGCACCGGCGATGCCTCCGCCGATCACCAGCACGTCGTACGAGTTCATCACCGCAGCTTGTCACCTGATGGGGGCCGATGGGACTGCCCTGCGTCAGGGCCGCATACACCGGTCGAGGGCGAATCGCCGGTAAGGTTGGCACCTCAGGTTCTCCTCGCTTCGGCGGAGCCGCATCAGGCGCAGAACTGCGAGAGAGAGATGCGAGGACAACTCGATGGCTGATGCCAAGCGCTCGATGAACTGCAGCCGGACGACCGGCAGATGGCGAAGCTGCTCGCGGTAGTCCTCAGTGGCGACGACTCGGGCACGCCGGTCGACAACTCGATCATCGCCAAGCGGCTCGGGTGGGATCTCGAGGCCGTCGCCAAGTGCCTCAACGAGGCCAAGGAGCGATCGCTTGTGTGGGGCCAGCGCAGCGGCGACAAGCCTGCACCGTGGTTCAAGGAGCTCGAGATCACCGTCCAGGGTCGCCGGCTGCTTCGGGCCAACCCCGTCAAGGCCTGACCCACCGAGCTACTCGCTGCTAGCTGGCCCTTGTTTACCGTCATCGCGGCGCGGGTACCGCGCGGGCGATGAAGACTGTGCCGAGCAAGACGAAGAACATCGACGCTCCTTCCAAGGAGCCGGTGCAGGACTGGAGCGAGATCGCGGCCGAGTTCGACAAGGGCGACTTCATGTCACTCGACAACAACGGTCCGTCGCACTTCACGACCTGGCTCACCACGCTCAACGCGGACGGCTCGCCTCACGTCACGGCTGTCGGCGCTGTATGGGATGGCGAGTCACTGTGGTTCCAGACCGCCGATCGCACCCACAAGGCGAAGAACATCGTGCGCGACCAGCGTTGCGCGCTCAGTGTTTCGCTGGATGGTGCTGACGTCGTCGTCGAGGGGACTGCCGAGAAGGTCACTGACCCCGACGACGTGGCCCGCATCGCCGACATCTTCCACACCCGTGGTGGCTGGCCGGCGACGCCGGACGAGAGCGGCACTGGCATCACGGCACCATTCAACGCGCCCGGGCTCGGCCCGCCGCCGTGGTTCCTCTACCGCATCACGCCCGCAGCCGCGACCGCGGTGTCGACATCGCACGAAGAAGGCGGCTCGACTCGCTGGACGTTCTGACGGTTCAGACCGGAGCCTCCAACCGACGTAGTGGTTGGTGCATCGGCGGCTGGTGATCCCGGAGATCGGCGACCAAGTCCGACTGCAGCGCGGCCAGAGCCGGATCGTTCCAACGGTTCACCTGCTGCAGTGGATCGTCGCCGATGTCGTACAGCTCACCCTCCGTCCCGTCGTGGCTGTAGCCCGGCATGTAGGTGCTGCACACCCACCCGTCGCGCATGATGGTTCGCAGGTGCACGTCGACACCGAACAGGTCGCTGTCCCACTCGGTCAGCACCCGCTCGAAGCCGCGAATCTCGGCGTCGGCATCGTCGGTCGGTAGCGCGCCGCCTTCCATCCAATCAGGAACCGGAACGCCGGCGATCTGGCAGAAGGTCGGGGCGAGATCGACCAGTCCGACCGGCTTCGAGACCGACGATGGAGTGACGTTGGACGACGTGGCCGGCCTCCAGATCAACGGCAGTCGCATCAGGCCGTCGACGTGGTACGGCCCCTTGAACAGCAGCCCGAAGTCGCCTTGCAGCTCGCCGTGATCGGTCGTGAAGACGACGTCGACGTCGTCGCCCCACCCTCGTGCGCCGATTGCCGCCATGACTCGCCCGAAGGCCTCGTCGATCAGCTCGCATTCGACGGCGTTGCGGGCGTTGACCTCGCGTACCTGGTCGGCGGTCAGCGTCGCCGGCACCCAGCTTGCCGGCGCCTCGTAGTTGGAGACCAACGTGCCGTCGTACCACGCCTTCCAGTGCCGCGGCTTGGCGTCGAGGATGGCCTCGCGACGTGCTCGCGTCCTCGACGTAGCCGGCCGGAAGCGGCACGTCGCGCCAGTCGACTCGGCCGAGCTCGGACGCCGGCGGGTCCCACGGATGGTGCGGGTCGGGAAAGCTCATCCAGCAGAACCAGTCGTCGTCGGCGCTGAGCGAGTCGAGCCACGAGATCGTCCGATCGGCGACCCAATCGGTGTGATACCACTCGCGCGGCACTGCGTTGTCGTGTACTTGTGGCGCTCCGGTCTCGCCGCCGCCGACAGCGCTGACCTCCAACGTCGAGTCGAGCACTTGGTAGAACATCGACACCGCCTCGGGATGGGTTGCGGCCATCCAACGGGCGTAGTGCAACGGGCCGATCGCGGTGTGCGTCGCCGACTCGAAGTGCTCGAAGCCGCGGTGCAATCCCGTCTGGCCCTCGCGGGCGAATCGGTTCTCGACGAACCGGGCGAACGGATCGAGGAACGGCTCGAAGTGCGGCTTGCCGATCAGCGCAGTGCGGTAGCCGTTGTCGTGCAGCACGCGGCCACACTCGGCGCGTCGACGGGCAGGGCAACGCCGTTCATCCAGACGCCGTGCGTGCTCGGGTGCTGACCGGTGATGATCGTCGAGCGCGATGGCATGCACACCACCGATTGCGGATGAGCGCGTTCGTAGCGGATGCCCTCGGCGGCGAGACCATCGATCACCGGAGTGCGCGCGATCGTGCCGCCGTTGCAGCCGAGCGTGTCGTAGCGCTGCTGATCGGTGGTGACGAGCAGGATCTTGCGGCCCATCAGCGTGCCTCCTCGAAGTTGCCCGATCGCATCTGCCGGGCGAGCTCGTCGAGCGCGGCTGCCGTTGCTCCGCCGATCGTCAGCGCCATCGCCCGCGGATCGCAGTCGGTGGAGTACACGACGACGCACGTGTCGTCGCCGAGATCGATCACGTCGATCGTCCCACGGTGATAGGCGAAGACCGCCGGGATGAGCCTGTACTGAAAGCGCCGCTGCACATCGTCTTTCACGAGGATCTCCTCGGGCATCGGCAGACCGGAATCGAGGACGATCGTGCGGATGTTCCCGTCGACCTGGCACGAGGCGATTCCGGGGAACCACTCCTGCAACCGAGTCGGATCACCGGCCAGCTCCCAGACCGACGCGGCCGGCCGATCGATGTGGATGTGGTGGCGAATCGAGCCGAGTGTCATGGTCTGTTCGTCATCGGTCTGTTCATGATGTCTGGGCCGACCGTAGCGCCCGCAGCTCGTATCCTTCATCGATGCGCCCATCTACGTCGCTCAACGACGACATCCGCCTGCTCGGACGCACGCTCGGCAATGTCATCGCCGATCAGGCAGGGCCCGGCGACGCTGGATCTCGTCGAGTCCATTCGGCGCGCGGCAGTCGGCGACGAGCGACGCCGACCATCTGATCGAGTTGCTCGATCCACTGCCCATCGCCGACGCGCTCCACGTGATCCGGGCCTTCAGCTACTTCGCCATGCTCGCCAACATCGCCGAAGACACCGACCATGCTCGGCGACGTCGCGCCGCTGTCCACAGTGGGGCACCCGCGCCGGCGGGCACGCTGGCGCACTCGATCCAGCTGATCAAGGACGCCGGCCTCGACGCCGACGACGTGCGTCACGCCGTCGGTGCCAGCGAAGTGATCCCGGTGCTGACAGCGCACCCCACGGAGATCCGCCGTCGCACGATCCAGTCGATCCAGACCGCGGTTGCGGCGTTGATGGCGCAGCGTGATCGGCTGGAGATGAACCACGTCGAGGAAGCGGCAGTGGAGCGACGAGCTGTGGCGACAGATCGTCACGCTGTGGCAGACGGCGATGTTGCGACTGACGAAGCTGCGTCTGCGAGACGAGGTCAACGATGCGATGCGCTACTTCGAGCTGTCGCTGTTGTCGCAGGGACCGATGTTGAACGCGGCCGTCAACGCTGCCTTCGGATCACGACCCGATCGCGACCGGCCACTGCTGCGGATCGGTTCGTGGATCGGTGGCGACCGCGATGGCAACCCGTTCGTCACCGCCGATGTGCTGGCCGCCACCTTCCAGCAGCAGGCCGGTCTCGTGTTGGGTCACCACCTTCGCGAGCTGTGGTATGTTGGCGGAGGAGTTGTCGATGTCGTCGCGGTTGGTCACGGCCGAGTCCGGCAGTGATGGAGCTGACCAAGGAGGCCAAGGACTCGTCGCCGTACCGGCTCGACGAGCCGTACCGCCAGGCCCTTCGCGGGATGCACGCCCGCCTCGCAGCAACCGCACAGAACCTCATCGATCGAGTGCCGGGGAACCCGCCGATCGGCGAACGTCCGCCGTACGAATCGCCTGCGGAATTGCTGACCGATCTCGACGTCATCGAAGCCGCACTCCATCAACACGGAGCCCAAGCCGTGGCCAACGGCCGGTTGACCGCGTTGCGCGGCGCGGTCGAGACGTTCGGCTTCCACCTCGCAACGGTCGATCTGCGGCAGAACTCCGCCGTGCACGAACAGGTCGTCGACGAGATGCTGCGCATCGGTGGAGTCAGCGCCGACTACCTCGCGCTCGACGAGGCGCACCGGGTCGAGGTGCTGTCGGCGGAGCTGGCGACCGCCCGTCCATTGCTGGGCGTCGACTCGGTCGTCAGCGAGCTCGCCGAGAGCGAGTTGACGATCCTTCGGACGGCGGCCGGCATCCTGCGGCACCTTCGGGCCCAACGCCATCGAGAACTACATCATCTCCAAGTGCGAGTCGGTGTCCGACGTGCTCGAGGTGGCAGTCCTGTTCCGCGAGGTCGGGCTGCTTGCGCTCCTCCACGACGCTGTCGCGCCGACGGAGCTCGCTGATCGGCATCGTGCCGTTGTTCGAGACGATCGCCGACCTGCATCACGCATCGCATGTTGTCGATGCGCTGTGGTCGCACCCGCTGTACCACGACGTGGCTCGATCATCGCGATCGTCTGCAGGAAGTGATGCTCGGCTACTCGCGACAGCAACAAGGACGGCGGTTACCTCTCCTCCAACTGGGCGCTGTACCGATGCCAAGAAGATCTCGTCGAGGTCGCGCAGCATCATCGAGTGAAGCTGCGTCTGTTCCACGGCCGTGGTGGCACGGTCGGCCGCGGCGGCGGGTCGAGCTATCACGCGATCATCGCCCAGCCCGCCGGCAGTGTGCAGGTGGGTCTGCGGATGACCGAGCAGGGCGAGATGATCTCCGCCAAGTTCGCCGACCCTGAGCGCGCTCGCCAGAACCTCGAAGCATTGGTGGCCGCGTCGATCGAGTCGACCGTGCTGCGCGGGTGGCAGACCGATCACGTCGACCCTCGGTTCGTCGAGGTCGCTGCCGACCTGTCGACCGCATCGCAGGATGCCTATCGCCATCTCGTCTACGACACCCTGGGTTTCGTCGAGTGGTTTCGGGCGATCACGCCGGTGGTCGAACTGTCGACGATGAACATCGGCTCACGGCCCGCGTCGCGGACCAACTCCGGTCGCATCGAAGACCTGCGGGCGATTCCGTGGGTGTTCAGTTGGAGCCAGTGCCGCCTGATGCTGCCAGGTTGGTTCGGCGTGGGCACCGCTGTGACGGATTGGGTCGGTGAGGACGAGGCTCGCCTCGCCGAGTTACGCGACATGCACGAACGATGGCCGTGGTTCCGCACGGTCGTGTCGAACATGGCGCAGGTGCTGGCGAAGACCGACCTCGCGATCGCGGCCGCGTTATCAAACGCTCGCTGCGGAGGTGCCGGGTGCCCAGGAGTTGTTCGACATCGTCGCCGCCGAGCACGCCAAGGCGGTGTGGACCGCGCAAGTGGTTTCGGGTCACGACGATCTGCTGTACGACAACCCGGCGCTGGCTCGCGGTGTGCGCTATCGCATCCCGTACATCGCCCCGCTGAACCACATGCAGGTCGCCTTGCTACGTCGCTGGCGCGGTGGCGAGCAGACCGAACTGATCCAGCGCGGCATCCACCTGGCGATCAACGGTGTCGCCACCGGCCTCCGCAACAGCGGCTGAAGCCCTCATCGCAGGAAGGCGATCGCGCCGCGGGCAGCGGCGACGGCTGTGCTGAACGAGGCCTGCAGCAGATAGCCGCCGGTCGGCGCTTCCCAGTCGAGCATCTCGCCGGCGACGAACACGCCAGGCAACCGGCGCAGCATGAACGAGGCCTCGATCTCATCGAGTGATATCCCGCCGGCGGTCGAGATGGCACGCTCGATCGGCATTGTCGACTCGATGAGCAACGGCACCGCCTTCACCAAATGGGCCAGTGCTGCCGGATCCGTCGGAACCCGATTGCCGGTGACCTCGCGCAGCAGTGAGATCGACACCGGCGTCAACCCGATCGTGCGACGGAGGAAGGTGGTGACCGAGTCCTTGGGTCGGCGTCGTTGGAGTCGTGCGAACAGTTGGTCGACGTCGATGTCGGGATGAAGGTCGATCACCATCGTGCACTGTCCGTCGCGGTCGATCGCGTCGCGCAGCGCGGCGGCGTGGGTGTACACGGGACCGCCCTCGATGCCGGATCGGCTCACCATCGCGTCGCCACGCACACTCACTCCGGCGACGTCCATCGCGACGTTCTTCAACGGGATGCCCGCAAACCGGTCGGCGAAGTGCTGGGACCAATCGACGTGCATGCCGCAGTTGGCCGGTCGCAACTCATTGACGGTGACGCCTGCTCGGCGCAGTGTGTCGACCCATGTTCCGTCCGAACCGACGCGAGGCCAACTGGCACCACCGAGGGCCAACACCGTGACGTCGCTGGCGATCTCGACGTCGTCACCATTCGGCCCCGAGAAGAGCGATCGCCGCGGGTCGGCAACCCCGTCGTCGGCCTCCGACCAACCGAGCCATCGGTGGCGAACCCGCATCCTCACGTTCAACGACGCCAAGCGCACCAACCAGGCGCGTAGCAGGGGAGTGGCGCGCAGCGACGCGGGAAACACCTGACCCGTCGACCCGACGAACGTCGGCTCGCCCAACGAGTCGCACCACGATCGCAACTCCGCCGGTCCGAAGGCGTCGATCGACGCGGCGAGGCAGTCGCGGCCGGTGCCGTAGCGCGACAGCAGTCGCTCGATCGGTTCGGAATGGGTGAGGTTCAGCCCGCTGCGGCCCGCCAGCAGGAACTTGCGGCCGACCGACGGCATGTGCTCGTACACGGTCACCGCGAGGCCGGCGGTCGCCAGCACCTCGGCGCACATCAGGCCTGCCGGCCCACCTCCGACGACCGTCGCTGTTGGGCGTGTCGCCGGCCGGCTCAGGGCCACGGTCGCAGGCGGGCGAACGCGAGCGTGACTGCCAGCGACACGGCTGCCCAACTGAGGGCACGCAGCGCACTCTCCAGCGGGCCGAGCAGCGTGGCGCGGTCGAGGTCGGTCGTCGTGCCATCGTTGCCGACGACCGTGCCGTACACGTCGGCGGTCTTTCGTCGAAGCGAGCGTGCCGGCGTCGACAGCGAACGTTGCGCACTCGACAGGAAGAACGCGAACACCGCAGCCGCGACGGCGGCGACATCGAGTTGTTCGTGTTGCGCGTAGTACGCGGTCAGCACTGGGAACGCACCCCACGCAGCGGCGAACACGAAGTCGGTGTGCAACCGGCCGCCGAACAACTCGAGGTTGTATCCGACCGCCAGAAGGACTCCGATCACGATGAACGCGATCAGTGGGAGGCCGATGCGGGCGATGCCGATCACGCCGATGATCGCTGCGCCGCCGATGCCGATGACCGCCGCGGCGACCAGTGCACGCGCCGGAATCGAGGTGGCCAGCGGTCGGCCGTGTAATTCGTCGAGGGCATGGGCACCGATGCCGACGGCCAGGAAGAACGCGAGGACCGTTGCGCCGAGGCGGCCGGCGTCGACCGGGCCGACGAGGCATGCTCCGATCACGACGTACGAGAGATGCCACGCCGTGTACGGAGGGTGCAGCAGCGTCCACCAATCGCGCACTGCAGGTCGCGAGGCGAACGCCGGCTGGGCGTAGAACGCCGGTGCGGGTGCAGGACCGGCGCTTCGATCAGCCCGGTCGGCGCGTTGATCGGCTCGGCTCATCGGGTGCGTCGGCCCCACATGATCAGACCGCCGCCGAGGCTCATCCGGCGCGTCTCTACGTGGTCGATGCCTGCGTTCTGCCACGCCGTCACCGTCCAGTCGACCGGGTAGTTGCGGTAGTGGGTGTCGATGCTGGGGCCCAGGAACCGACCGACGTCGAACCACGCACGGCCGCCCGTGATGAAGCCGGCGATCGGCAGGATGATGCGGGTGTAGCACCACCACGCGATCCGCCACCACGGCGCGGTCGGGACGGCGAACTCGAGGCTGGAGATCGGTCCTCCGGGCTTCACCACCCGAGCCAGTTCGGCGATGGTTGCCGCCGGGTCGGCGACGTACCGCAACAGGTAGGTGAAGGTCAGCGCGTCGAAGGTCGCATCGGGAAACGGCAACTGCTCGCCGCGTCCGAGCACCAGGGTGATGCGGTCCTGCAATGCGTTGGCCGCAACGTTCGACTTGCCTTGGCAGAGCATGCTCTCGCTGAGATCGAGACCGATGATGTGTGCGTCGGTCTTCTCGGCAAGCGCCCGGCTGACGCCGGGCCGGACCGCACGCCACATCGAGCACGAGGCCCGTGTTCGCGCCGGTGATATGTTCGACCATCGCCGTACGCCACCGGCGGTTCTGAGCCCATCGAGAGGATCTCGGCGAGTCGGTCGTAGCGGCCGGCGAGCGGAGCAAACAAGTGGCGCGAGAACACATTGGGTTGCGTTCGGGATCGAGTGACGTCCATCGAGTCGCTCCAATCAGCAGTACAGCCCAGGGTAGGGGGTGTGTCAGTGTCGACAGCAGGTTACGACGCAATCGTCGTCGGGGCTGGTCCGGCCGGATGCATCGCCGCGTTCACCCTCGCCGAGGGAGGCGCTCGGGTCGCGCTGATCGACAAGGCGCGGGCCGGCCGCGACAAGGCCTGCGGCGACCTGATCGGACCGCGAGGTGTCCGTCTGCTCGACGATCTCGGTCTGAACGTGGATGATGCACCAAGGGTCGGCGACATGATCGTGACGGGCCCGAGCGGTCGTCGAGTGTTGCTTCCGGCACGAGCCGGCCGCACGTATCCGGGTCACACGATCGTCGTGCCGCGTGCTCGGTTCGACGCTCATCTGCGCGCCGCCGCCGTCGACGCGGGTGCTGTCGAGATCGGCGCGCGCGTCGCATCGATCGACGATGGACGTGTCGCGCTGGACGGTGGTGACGTTCTCCACGCCGACTTCGTCATCGGTGCCGATGGTGCGACCAGCACGACGGCGCGCATGACGGGGCTCGTCGATCCAGCGCGGATGTTGTGGGGGTTTGCGGTGCGCGGATACATCGAGGCCGATGTCGCCCTGCCGGTGATCTCGCTGTGGAACGATCACCCGCGACGCGGCTTCCCCGGTTACGGCTGGTTGTTCCCCGGTCCCGATGGCGCCAACGTCGGTCTTGGCATCGGACTCGGCCACAGCCGCGTCGAGGCGCATCGTGCGCAGCAGCAACTCGAAGCGTTCGGACATCATCTGGTCGACATCGGTCTGCTGGATCCTCCGCGACCGATGCCTGTGCGCACGTTGGGCGGATGGCTGAAGATGGGACTCGTGGGGACTCGCCCGGCCGAAGGAAAGGTGCTCTTGGTCGGCGACGCCGCGGGTTTGGTCAACCCGCTGCAGGGCGAGGGGATCTCTCAGGCGCTCGCCAGCGGCCGAGCCGCGGCGCTCGCGGTGCTTGCCCGGCCCGCCGACGCGGCAGCTGCGTATCGACAGTGGATCGATGCCACGTACGGCGACTCGACATCGGTGACGACGCCACTCCACGCAGCGCTCGTCGGTCACCCCAGGCTGATCGCCGCGTTGTCGGCATCGTTGACGGCCCCTGTTGTGGGATCGACGATCGCGTCGACGTGGGCGATCTACTGGAACGACCTCGTCGACGGAGCCACGAAGACACCCGCGGTGACAGCGGCGGCTGTCGTGCATCGCATCGGACGCGTCATGACTGTGCTGCCTCATGACTTTGGCCGGCTCATGACTGGGCGAAGTCGCCTCGCGGGCGATAAGACTTGACCCATGTCAATTCTCACCGAACCCATCCACACCCTTCAGGGCGACGAGACATCGCTGTCGGCCTTCGATGGCAAGGCCATCCTTGCCGTCAACGTCGCCTCGAAGTGCGGCCTCACGCCGCAGTACACCGGGCTCGAGGCCCTGCAGGAGAAGTACGCCGACAAGGGGTTCACCGTCGTCGGATTCCCGTGCAACCAGTTCGGTGGCCAGGAGCCTGGCACGGCTGAGGAGATCGAAACGTTCTGCTCGACCACGTACGGCGTCACTTTCCCGATGATGGAGAAGATCGATGTCAACGGCGATGCCCGCCACCCGATCTATGCCGAGCTGACCGAAGTCGCCGACGCCGAAGGACACTCCGGCGACATCCGTTGGAACTTCGAGAAGTTCCTCATCGCGCCCGACGGTGCGGTCACCCGGTTCAGCCCGATGGTCACGCCCGAGGATCCTGCCCTCGTCGGCGCCATCGAGGCCAGCCTTCCCGGCTGAACTTCCAGCTTTCTAACTGACCTCGCGGCTGAGGCTGACCTTGGCCGCGACGAAGGTCAACACGCCGGCCCACGCCAGTAACACCACCGCCGCTGGGCCGGGCGACAACAGCTCGGCTGCGTCATGTCCCGAGCTCGTCAGTGCGACACCGGCTCCCGTCGGCAACCACTTGGCGAGTGAGGGAATCGACGGCTGCAGCACCGACGACCTCGATGACCTGCACCCAGATGATTGCGCCGACGATCGCACCGACCGTGTGCCGGGTCGCGGCTCCCAGGGCGACGCCGAGCATGCCGAAGCAGCAGGCTCGCCAATGTCGCGCCCCACCACATCCGACGCGATGTCGACCGGCAGGTGATGCACGCCCTTTGCGGCGAACATCGGCACCGCCACCGCGACTGCGAGACCGAACGCGAGGGCACCCGTCACAGCACCGAGCGCACCGGCCGTCGCCAGCTTGGCAACGGCCACGCGACCGCGGCGCGGTTCGGCGAGGTATGCCGTCATGATCGTGCGGTAGCGGTATTCACCGGCGACCGTCACGATGCCGATTGCCATCGCGACCATCGTCGACAGGGCGGCAACGGAGAACACCTTGTTCACGTTCTCGACGCTGCCCAGTGGGGGTCCGCCGTTCTTTCCGGCGAGCAGGACGTTGGCGATCACGGACACGATCGTGAGACCGCCGACGACCGCCGCGCAGATGTAGAGGGCCGGCGTCGTGCGCAGCTTCAGTAGTTCTACTCGGATGAGGTTCTTCATTGCCGTGCTCCTTGTTGGTCATTGCTCTCGGGGTGGATCAAGTTGTGGAACGTGGTCTCCAGGTCTTCGCCGTGGCGGACGACGTCGGCGACCGGGCCGGCCGTCACGAGGTGGCCACGATGGATCACGATCAGTTCGTCGGCGCTGTGCGCAACCTCGGCGAGAAGGTGGCTCGACAAGAACACGGTGCCGCCGGCGTCTGCGAAGTCGCGCAGCTGTCGACGCATCGTGCGAATCCCGTCGGGATCCAGCCCGTTGAACGGTTCGTCCAGGACGAGCGCGCTCGGGTTGCCGATCAGCGCCGATGCCAGTGCCAGCCGCTGGCGCATCCCCAGCGAGAAGCCACCGACCGTGCGATCGGCGGCGTTCTGCAGATCGACGAGATCGAGCAGCTCCTCGATACGGGTGCTGGTCTTCGGGAGGTTTGCCTGTCGGGCGACGATGCGAAGGTGGTTGCGTGCGGATCGATTGGGGTGGAACCCTTGGTCCAGCACCGCGCCGATCGTCTGGAGCGGGTGGGTCAGGTCGCGGTACAGGCGGCCATCGATCCGGGCGCTGCCCTCTGTCGGCTCCGAAAGACCCAGCAGCAAGCGCATGCTCGTGGTCTTCCCTGAACCGTTCGCGCCCAGAAACGCGGTGATGCGGCCGGGTTGGGCCACGGCCGTGAAGCCGTCGAGTGCGGTGACGGCGCCGTAGCGCTTGGTCAATTGATGGAAGGAGAGCTGTGTCATGCCTCCACGATCTTCCGTTTGCGTCGCTGTGTCGTCGGCCTCCGCGGCGATCGGCATCGGCGGCTGGTCGTACATCTCCAGGCGGACGACACGAACCGGACGCGTGAGTAGGTTGACGTCATGTCTCGTCAGTCACGTTGGGCCCAGGTCCGGGCCGACATCAACAGTCGAGATGCGCTCGTAGCCATCGCTCTGCTCGTGCTGATGGTGGTCGCGATCAAGGGCAAGGAGCCCGACGCAGGCCAGCGCGGCGCGGATGCATTGGCGTACATCCTGGCGATCCCGCTGGCGCTGCCGTTCGCTGTCCATCGACGTCTGCCGATGACAAGTTTGGCCGTCACCGTCGCCGCGTTCACCGCGTTCGCGGTGTTGGACTATGCGGCGTATCCCGGCGTCAGTGTGTTCGCCATCCTCTTCGGGATCGCCGCGCACACCGATCGCCGGCGGTCGGTGACGGCGTTGGGAGTGTGCACCGCGGCCATGGTGCTGGGGTTGTCGACGCAGCCATCGGACGTCGTCACGTCGGCCGATTGGACGTCGTCGCTGTTGGCGATCTTGGTTGCCTGGCTGGCCGGAGAGAACCTGAGGTCGCGGCGTGCTCGGTGGGCGGCGCTCGAAGACCGTGCGGCGATGCTGGAGAACGAGCGAGAGGAGCGCGACCGTCGCGCCGTGGCCGACGAACGGCTCCGCATCGCCCGTGATCTGCACGACATCGTCTCGCACGCGATGAGCGTGATCGCCGTGCAGGCCGGGGCAGGGCACCACCTGCTCGATCGCGATCCCGAGGCGGCTCGTCGGGCGCTGTCGAATGTCGAGACCGCCAGCCGCGGCGCCCTTGTCGAGATGCGCCGGATGCTCGGTGTGCTGCGCGACGACGACGACCCACCCGACACGCGTTCGCCGTCGCCCGGCCTGTCCAAGCTCGACGAGCTCGTCGCCCGCGTGCGCGACACCGGTCTCGGCGTCTCGCTCACCGTCACGGATGGCCTCCCCGAACTACCGACCAGCGTCGATCTGGCCGCCTATCGCATCGTCCAGGAATCATTGACCAACGTCATGAAGCACGGTGGGCCGGTGGCCCACGTCGATGTCAGATGTACGCCGACGGACTTGTACATCGACGTGACCGACGACGGCCGCCCGGCACCGGCACGTATCGCCCAGGACTCGGGCGACAGTGCACCGGGTCACGGTGTGATCGGCATGCGCGAACGTGTCGCCGTGTACGGCGGCGACTTCTCTGCGGGCCCGCGCCCGACGGGCGGGTTCGCCGTGGCTGTTCGCCTGCCTCTGGCAAGTGCAGGACGCATCGATCATCGACAAGCGACGGCCGAGCAGGTCTCGTGATCCGCATACTCGTCGTCGACGATCAGGCATTGATCCGAGGCGGGCTCGCCGCGCTCATCGACTCCGCCGATGATCTGGAGGTCGTCGGTGAGGGCGACAACGGGCAGGACGCACTGCGCCTGATCGCCGAGCTCGATCCCGATGTGGTCCTGATGGACATCCGCATGCCGATCATGGATGGGATCGCCGCGACCGAGGCACTCGCTCTCGGCAACGGCGCCGAGCGCCCGAAGGTGATCATGCTGACGACGTTCGACCTCGACGAGTACGTCTACGCCGCGCTGCGTGCCGGCGCGAGCGGGTTCTTGTTGAAGGACACCCCGCCGCACGATCTGCTGCAGGGCATCCGCGTCGTCGCGGCCGGCGATTCCCTACTCGCGCCGAGCGTGACGCGTCACTTGATCGAGCAGTTCGTGCAGCGACCGGCGACCGAGCGTCCGCCCGGCAAGGACTTCGAACGACTCACCGATCGAGAGGTGGAGGTGTTGCGCCTTGTCGCGCGCGGCCTCTCGAACCAGGAGATCGGTGACGAGCTCTTCGTCAGTCCGGCAACGGCCAAGACCCACGTCAGCCGGTTGTTGATGAAGCTGGCGGCGCGCGACCGCGCCCAGCTGATCGTGATCGCCTACGAGAGCGGGTTGGTCGAGGCCCAACCGCCGCGATCGAACTAGCCGATCGCCTGCTCCTGGTCGAGCAGGTGGAACACTCAGCGGATCGCGTGGCTCACTGCGAGCAGGCGTCCGACACCGTTCATTCGAGCAGCGTGCGGTGCATCAACAGCGCGATGTCGACAGCGCACAGTTCGGCGACAGATGTACCAACGCGCTCACGCACTGGTCCGCGATGTCGACGAATGGAGCCGGTAGATCGGTACCGATCAGCACCTCTGTCGAGAGGTTTCGCCAACTGCCTTGCGCACCAGGGCCCATCAAGGCTCCGGGTGCGAAGACCGTCTCGTGATCGAGCACCGCCACGCCATCGATGGTGACCCGCTCGTGGAGCGCGAATCGTCCCGATGGCTCGCCACTGCGACCGAGGGAGACTCCCTCGCGCATCGCCACCGTCGATGTGCCGGTCGCCGACAGCCGCACGTCGACGCGGTGATCGCTGCCCTGCACGCTGACCGTCGGCTGCGGCCTCCAGTCCAACGACGCACCCTCTGCGACGACGATTTCCACGAGCAGTTCGGAGTGGTCGCGATTCGGACCGGGCTGCGCCATCGCCGCGGCGACCGAACCGACCGTGACACACGAGCCCTGCCCGACGTGGAGGCGGAACGTCAACCGGTCACCGCCCAGTGGCCCGGCGGCCCCATTGACCATCGCGAGCGTGAGTCCCTTCGGGTCGATGCCATCGACGACACGCACCAGCATCGGGGCTTCGCAGTACATCCGCCGCACGACGGTCTGTCCGCGACAGTCGAGGCCGACCTCGATGTCGGTGGTCGCGGTGATCACGTCGTCGGCGTTGCAACGGTCACGATGCCGGCTGCCAACTGGCCAGCTGTTCAGTGACCCAGCCGGCCACCGCGTCGGCACCGCCGGGTGCGACGAGCGACGTGAACGCGATCGGAAGGTCGCCGCGGCGCGCCTTGGCATCGCGGTCCATCACGCCGAGGTCGGCGTTGACGAACGGAGCGAGATCGGTCTTGTTGATCACCAGCAGGTCGGCCGTCGTCACGCCCGGCCCGCCCTTGCGCGGCACCTTGTCGCCGCCGGCCACGTCGATCACGAAGATCTGCCGATCGACCAGCGCCCGGCTGAAGATCGCGGTGAGGTTGTCGCCGCCACTCTCGACCAGCGTCAGCTCGACCGGTGCGTTCGCTGCCTCGAGTTGCTCGACCGCGTCGAGGTTGGCGGAGATGTCGTCGCGGATCGCGGTGTGCGGGCACGCACCGGTCTCGACCGGCGTGATCCGCTCGTCGGCCAGCACGGCCATGCGCCGCAACGCCTCGGCGTCCTCGGTCGTGAAGATGTCGTTGGTGACCACGACGATGCTGACGGTCGGCGCGAGCTGCCGGCACAGCGCGGCGACCAACGCGGTCTTGCCGCTGCCGACCGGCCCGCCGATGCCGATGCGCAGCGGGCGCGTGCCGGGCGCACCGAAGGCCCACATCGTGTCGTCGGGTAGGCCGTCGTGATGCCCGTGGGTGTGGCCGTCGCCGGGATGATGGGGTTGGCCGGGGTTGTGATCAGGAGGCAAAGAGCCTCACCTCCCAAGTGGCGTGGTGCTCGGCGAGCATGTCGGCGAGCACGCTGGTGGTTGCGGGAAGCTGGGCGACCGGTCGTGTCGCTGCTTGTTCGGCGCACTCGGCCGCGAGGTCGTCGAGGCGTGGCGCCGAGTCGCGCCGCGACTGCGTGCACCTCGAACGGATCGAGCCCGAGGATGCGAATGGCGGCAGTGGTGACGGCACCGACGAGGTGGTGCAGCGAGCAGAGCGCGGCGTCGACGGGCGTCAGGCCGGCCGCATCGGCGACCACACCGAGTGCCACCGACTGCATCGGTCCGTCGGGATCGACGGCGCGCAGCGGGCCGTAACGCGGGCTCGGCCAGGCACGTTCTGCAGGACGCAGGAGTTGTCGACCGAGCGTGCGGCTGACGGTGCGAAGGCGCGGCGACGGCGTACGGATTGCCAACTCGTGATCGAGCTCTGCAGTCGTTGCGGTGCCCGCGCATGCGGCCGCGGCGAACGCGGCCTCGACCGGCGCCGTGGTGAGCAGCCGTCCATCGAGGAACGCTTCGACATCGGCCACGCTGCGAACGTCGCCGCGTGCGTGGCTGGCCTCGATGCCGGCACTGTGCGCGTGGGCGCCCGTCGGGAAGCGACTGTCGGCGAGCAGCAGCAACGCCGCGGAGACCGTCATCAGAACAGCCGCATCAGAAGAGGAAGTACCGCTGGGCCATGGGCAGCTCGGTGGCCGGCTGCTCCTCGATCAGTTCGCCGTCGACGCGCACCGCGAACGTGTCGGGGTCGACCTCGATCGTCGGCATCGCCGAGTTCTCCGGCAGGTCGGCTTTCCCTCGCTGTCGAGTGTCGGCCGACGGCGGCGAGTCGGCGCGACAGACCCAACCGATCTTCGAGCCCGTCGTCCAGCGCGGCCTGGGCGACGAACGTGAGGCTGATCGATGCGGCCGCTCGCGGCGAGGCGCCGAACATCGGCCGGGCGAACACCGGTTGCGGCGTGGGGATGCTCGCGTTGGCGTCGCCCATCTGCGCCCAGGCGATGAATCCGCCCTTCACCACCACATGCGGACGCACGCCGAAGAAGCGCGGATCCCACAACACCAGATCGGCCAACTTGCCGATCGCCACCGACCCGATCTCGTGATCGAGCCCGTGGGCGACGGCCGGGCAGATCGTGTACTTCGCCACGTAGCGACGTGCCCGTTGGTTGTCGGCGGCGCCGTCGCCGGGCAACGCGCCCGCGCCGTCGCTTCATGACGTGCGCTGTCTGCCATGTGCGCATGATCACTTCACCGACGCGTCCCATGGCCTGCGCGTCGCTGCCGATGATGGAGATGGCACCCATGTCGTGCAGCACGTCTTCGGCGGCGATGGTCGACGGGCGGATGCGGCTCTCGGCGAACGCGAGGTCTTCGGGCACTGCCGGGTTCAGGTGATGGCACACCATCAACATGTCGAGGTGCTCGGCGAGCGTGTTGACCGTGTGCGGGCGAGTGGGGTTGGTCGACGACGGCAGCACGTTGGGATGCGCGGCGACGGTGATGATGTCGGGTGCGTGGCCTCCGCCCGCGCCCTCGGTGTGGTACGTGTGGATCGATCGCCCGGCAATCGCGGCCAGCGTGGATTCGACGTAGCCCGCTTCGTTGAGCGTGTCGGTGTGGATGGCCACCTGCACGCCGGTTCGGTCGGCCACGGTGAGGCAGGCATCGATGGCCGCCGGCGTGGTGCCCCAGTCCTCGTGCAGCTTGAAGCCACCGGCGCCACCCAGCACCTGCTCCAACAATCCGTCGGTCGACACCGTGTTGCCCTTGCCGAGCAGCACCACGTTGACCGGCATCGTGTCCATCGCCTCGTGCATGCGAGCCAGGTTCCACGCGCCGGCGGTCACCGTGGTGGCCTTGGTGCCATCGGCCGGTCCGGTGCCTCCACCGATGATGGTGGTGATGCCCGAGGCCAATGCCTCGTCGACGATCTGCGGGCAGATGAGGTGCACGTGGCAGTCGATGGCGCCTGCGGTCAGGATCCGGCCGTTGCCCGACAGGATCTCGGTCGACGGACCGATCACGAGCGCGGGATCGACACCGTTCATCGTGTCGGGATTGCCGGCCTTGCCGATGCCGACGATCCGTCCGTCGCGGACGCCGATGTCGGCCTTGACGACGCCCCAGTGATCGAGGATGAGCGCGCCGGTGATCACGAGATCGGGAGTGCCCTCCGCACGGGTGCGTCCCGACTGACCCATCGATTCGCGGATCACCTTGCCGCCGCCGAACACGGCCTCGTCGCCGCCGCCGCAGAGATCGCGTTCGACCTCGATGACGAGATCGGTGTCGGCCAGTCGTACGTGGTCGCCGGTCGTCGGCCCGTAGAGGCGCCGGTAGTGCGCTCGCGAGATCTCAACCATCGAGGGCTCCGGCGACCTCGCCGCGCAGGCCGGCGACGATGCGATCACCACCGATCGGGACGAGCGTGACCGTGCGGGCGATGCCGGGCTCGAAGCGCACCGACGTGCCGGCGGCGATGTCGAGTCGCTGCCCCCGCGCCGCCGCACGATCGAACCGCAGCGCCGGGTTGGCTTCGGCGAAGTGGTAGTGCGATCCGACCTGTATCGGCCGGTCGCCGTCGTTGACGACATCCAACGTCGTCCGCGACAGACCGGCGTTCAGCTCGATCATGCCGTCGGGGCCGGTGATCTCGCCCGGAACCATGGGACGGCTCATCGCCCGCTCAGCGGATCGGCTGGTGCAGCGTGACCAGCTTGGTGCCATCGGGGAAGGTCGCCTCGACCTGCACCTCGTCGACCATCTCGGCGATTCCTTCCATCACGTCGTCGCGGGTCAGCACCCGGCATCCGGCATCCATCAGATCGACCACGGTCCGCCCGTCGCGCGCCGCCTCGTAGACCCACGACGTGAGGATGGCGACGGTCTCGGGGTAGTTGAGCTTCAACCCTCGCCCCCGACGCTTCTCGGCCACCTCCGCCGCCACGTGCACGAGCAGTCGTTCCTGCTCGTGCGGTGACAGCTGCATACGGGGCGATACTAGTTGTGGCGACGCAGCGAGCTCCCGGCCACGCGCGCTCAATTCACAGAGAAGGCGAATTGCGTTCGGTACGCAGCAGCTCGCTGCTCCGCGACAGCCGCGCCGGCTTCGTCGCCGAGACCGTGCAGGGCACGGGCGCGTTGGCTCCAGCCGTAGACGCTCGATTCGCGCAGCCCCAACCGCTCGGCGGTGAGCGCGCGAGCGAGCTCGTAGCTACCCGACCGGAGTGCGGACTCCAGCAGCGTGCGCTGCAATGCGTCGCGTTGCGCATGCGATCCGCCGAAGTGGTTGAGCGTTCGCCGGATGGGCATCAGCTCGTCGATCACATCGGCGTGGCGATCCTCGATGAACGCCAGCACGGCTCGGGATGCGGGCAGGCCGATCTCCGCAGTCATGCGCGCGTTGCTGCCACCGACGCCGTCCAGCCAGCGTTCGCGATCGGCGATCAGCGAGCGGAGGTCGGCGACCCGGCCAGCACCCGCGTACGCCATCGCTGCGTGGAGATCGTTGAACGCGTACCACGACTCGCCGGCGACCTTCGGTGCCCACGCATCGGCCAGCGGGATGAACCGGCCACCGGTGTCGACGTCGTCGAGCAGGATTCGCCACAACAGAGCGCTCGCGTCGAGCATCTCGATCGGCACGCCCGCCGAGCCTTCGTTGTGCAGTTGGGCGTCGTAGATCTCGAGCGCGCGCTCGGGATTGCCCGCCTCGAGTTGGTAGAGGGCAAGGTGCCACCAGTTGTGCACGGTGAAGAGGTTGCCGGATTCCCACTGCGTGCCATCCGAGGTGAGGAACCGGATGCCGTCGTCGACGCGGCCTTGCATCTCGTATGTGTGGACCACGGCATGGATGCCCCACACGTCGTCGTGGTTGGCCTCGACCGCTGCCAGACCGGCGTCGAGTGCTTGCTCGTAGTGCCCCGCCTCCTCCAAGCCGAACGACGCCATCCCCCTGACGAACTCGGTGTGCGGGTGATCGTGATCGAACTCGCGCAACGATCGGATCGGACGGTCGCGCAGGCTCTGCGCGTCGCCGAGGAAGAAGTCGAGTTGGTGACCGATCATCAGCGCGAGCAGATCGGTCGGCCAGGTACGCAGGAGATCGTCGAGGCGCGACGACGCCTCGTTCCAACCTCCGTGCACCCACGCATTGATCGCTGCGGCGTGCGCCTGCTCGCGCTCGTTCATCTCGGTGGTCGACAGCGAGTGCAACGCGGATCGGGCTGCAGCGACATCGTCGACGTCGGTGCTCATCAGGTTGAGGTACGCCATCAGCGCCCACGCCATTGCCGCCGTGTCGCCGTCGGCGGTCAGTTGGCCGGCAAGGTCGACGACGTCGGGATGAAAGCGAACGAGCCGATCGAGGGCACGGTCGTAGAGATCGATGGCGTCGGATCCACCGCTCATCGGATTGCCGTGTGCGTCTGTCTGGAGTCTCACGGTGACGAAGGTACTAGCGCCAAAGTCCCTACCCGTACGAGTTCGGCGTTCTCGACTGCAGGGCGTGAGCTCTGCGCGTTTCGGTACTAGCACCAAAGCGCGGGTTTCCGTTTCCGCTTAACCCGGGCATAACTGTTGGCAGCGGACGGAAGACCTACCCGAACTCTGAGAGAGGACTTCCCCAATGAAACAACGACCCCTACGTCTGGCGCGCACAGGCGTCCTTGCTGCGGTAGCGGCGCTGGTGATCACACCCTTGATGACCTCGGCCTTTGCAGGCCCCGTCCAGGCCGCCAAGTCCGACGGCTGCCAAGGCGGCAACTACCGTCTCGTCAACAACGGAACTGGTGCGGTGGTGGCCAGCGGTGCCGTCAAGGCATCGATCCCTGCCGCCAACTTCGGCACGACGACCTTCGCTGTGAAGGGCGTGTACAACGAGTTCGACGTCGGTCTCGCCGATTTCGCAGTGCTCAACTACGCCTTCACCGGAGCACCCAATCCGCTCGACATGACCGGTGGCGTTCGCACCCCGATCTTCGCCAGCAAGCAGCCGGACCATCGCGGTCTCGTGTTGACAAGTCCGATCAGCGTCGAGATGGCTGATGGCGATCTGGTGGTCTCCCGCACAGGCCCCGGACTGACGATGAAGATCCAGACGAAGGACTGCGCAGCCGGCGGTGTCTTCCAGATGGAAGTCGAACGCGCCGATGGAACACGCACCCGGATCACGCACACGTTGGTGCAGAACAACGGAGCGTTGACGCCGTTCTACTTCGACAACCCCAACTTCCGTGCTCGCATCGGCCAGTTCCTCGGTGACGATTGCACCAGTGTGACGACCGGTCCGCCGAGTCAGTTCTGCGTGCAGGTGACTGCTCGCGTGAACATCGCGAACGACTTCTCGAGGAAGCTGATCCTGCGCGACAGCTCGCAGGTTGCAACTCGTATCAGCCAGCCCGGCTGCAACACCGTGAATCCTTTGACCCCGAGTGCTGCCCACTGCGGCAGCCAGTCGATCTGGGACGTCGCCAGTGGCGGTCGCCTCGGCTTCGTGACGGGCGAGGATGCGACCGAAGTAGCAAATCCGCCCACCAACTGCACCCATCAGTGCCAGGCCCAGAACAGGGTGAGGGGACGTCTGGCTGTCCTCGGGTTCCCGTTCCCGGTGCCCGCCGGAAGCCGGCTGACGCCTGCCTCGCTGCCGACAACGGCACCGCTGACCGCGCCCTAGCCGAAACGGCCGGTGACGTACGCCTCGGTGCGCTCGTCGGAGGGGTTGGAGAACATCTTCGCTGTTCTCCCGAACTCCACGAGCACACCGGTGCGGCGGTCACCGGTGGTCGACACCTCGGTGGTGAAGAACGCGACGCGGTCGCTGATTCGTGCCGCCTGTTGCATGTTGTGAGTGACGATGACGATGGTGTAGCGAGACTTGATCTCGTGCATCAGGTCTTCGATGCGAGCCGTGGCGATGGGATCGAGCGCCGAGCAGGGCTCGTCCATCAGGATCACCTCGGGCTGCACGGCGAGGGCCCGAGCGATGCACAGTCGCTGCTGCTGGCCACCCGACAGGCCGAGCGCCGACGACTTCAGCCGGTCCTTCACCTCGTCCCACAATGCCGCGCCGCGCAGTGATTCTTCGACGACGTCGTCGAGCTCGCCCTTCTTGAGGTTGCCGGCGATGCGCGGGCCATAGGCGACGTTGTCGTAGATGCTCTTCGGGAACGGATTCGGCTTCTGGAACACCATGCCGATGTGTCGACGTACCTGGGTTGCCGAGACGTTCGCGCCGTACAGATCGACGCCGTGGTACTTGACTGTGCCTTCGACCCGTGCGCCGTCGATGGTGTCGTTCATGCGGTTGAAGCACCGCAGCACCGTGCTCTTGCCACAACCAGATGGACCGATGAAGGCGGCGATCTCGTTGGGTCGGATCTTCAGGTTGACCTCACGCACAGCCTTGAACGCGCCGTAGTAGACGGCGAGATCCTCGACATCGAACACGAGGTGGCCGTCGCCTGCTCGTCGACCTCTGCGGCTGAGGAAGTCTCGCTGATCTCGGTCATCTCTTGCTCTGTCTCCTCGAATGCCGGCAGTGGGTGCAACGGTGCTTGCAACGGTGCGCGCTCGGCGATGTTCTCCGACATTGTTCTACCTCGTCCTGGCTAGGCGTGCAGAGAGCAACCTGGCGCACAACGTGAAGAGGAACGCTAGGACAATCAGGGTGAGTGCTGCACCCCAAGCCCGTTCCTGCGCTGTCGCGAAGCTCTCCTTGGCGTTTCCGTAGATCTGCATCGACAGCGAGGTGTTGGTGCCGCCGAAGATGTTCCAGTTGGTCCGCTTGGCCGCGCCGATCGTGAAGATCAGCGGCGCCGTCTCACCAGCGGCGCGAGCGACTGCGAGCAGGCAGCCACTGATGATCCCGGGGGCCGCCTTGGGCAGGACGACTCGCAGCGTTGTGCGGCTGGTACTGCCACCGAGCGCGTAGCTGGCGTCGCGCAGGTTCTGGGGAACGAGACGAAGCATCTCTTCCGAGGAACGCACGACGATCGGCAGCATCAGGCACGCGAGCGCCAGAGCGCCGCTGAGGCCGTTGAGACCGTTGATGCCGCGAGGGACGACCCAGAAGACGTAGATGAACAGACCCATCACGATCGAGGGCACGCCGGCCATCACGTTGGCGAGGAACCGCAAGATGCGAGCGAAGAGGCGCGTCCGCCCGTACTCGTTGAGGTAGACGGCGCCGGCGATGCCGAGCGGTACCGCGATCACGGTGGCCATCATCGTGATGACGATCGGTGCCGATGATGGCTGCCTTCATTCCAGGGCCAGGTCGGCGCGGCGACGAGCTGGATGTCTTTGGTGAACCAAGCGGGGAATGCACCCGAGACGATCGACGAAGCCTTTGGTGATGACGGTGATGAGCACCAGCAGCAAAGCCCCGCCGACGATCACGACGGCGAGTGCCATCAGGACGGTCATCACGCGGTTCTTGGTGCGCCGCCGGCCGGAGATTCCGGCGAGGTCGGCGGCGAGCGCTTGTTGATTGGTGGAGCTGAACTGCGGACGACTGCCATGCGCTAGGCCCCCTGCACCCGTTCGGTCGCCCGGTTCGACGACGCCGGTCGCCAGCGAGGTTGACGACGATCGTGATCACGAACAGGGTCAGGCCCATCGCGATCAGCGCGCTGCGCTTGATCGTCGCTGGTGGCCTCACCCCATTGAAAGGCGATGACCGAGGGCAGCGAGTCGCCCGACGAGAAGAGGTTGGCGGTGATGGTCGGCGACGATCCGATCACCAGTGCGACGGCGATGGTCTCGCCCATCGCTCGCCCGAGGCCGAGCATCACCGCGCCGACGATGCCCGTCGAGGGAGTGCGGCAGTCACGGCGCCGGTGATCATCTCCCAGCGAGTCGCGCCCAACGCCAGCGCACCGTCGCGATCGGTCTGCGGGCAGGTCTCGATCACCTCACGGGAGATCGACGTGATGATCGGCGTGATCATGACGGCCAGGATCAGCCCGGCGGTCATGAAGGTGCGCCCGGCGCCGACCTTGCCGAAGATGCTCGCCCAGGATCGGCCATCCCTCGAACCAGCCGCCGATCGTTCTGGTAGAACCCGCACGAGCTTCGGGGCGAGGAAGATGATGCCCCACAGGCCGAACACGACCGACGGCACGACGGCGACGAGGTCGGTCAGCGAGACGAGCCACTTCTTCAGCCACGATGGCGCGACCTGCGTGGTGAACAGGGCGATGCCGAGGCTGACCGGCACCGAGATCACCACGGCGATCAGTCGCGGTGACGGCAGTGCCGAAGATGAAGCTGAGGGCGCCGTAGATCTCGTCGGCGGGTGCCCAGCGCTTCTCGGTGAAGAAGTCGAGACCCTCGCTGCGGAAGATCGGGCAGCGACTTGCTCGGTGATCGTCCACGCGATCAGCACGAGGATCACGACGATCGAGCGCACCGGCGACAAGCGTCGACGCATCGGAAGAGCCGGTCGCCGATCTGCCGTCTCGGTCGCAGGTCGGAGAGTTGGCGAGCGATGTGCTCATGGGTGTCCTCGGACGGTGTCCAACCGGAGAAGGGCCGGACCCCGCCGAGGGGCGTGCCGAGTCCGGCCCAACTGTACGATGGATCCGTCAGGCGCCGATCTTGGCGATGTTGTCGAGTGCCTTGGCCTGCGAGGTCGGCGGGCAGCGGCGCGTAGTCGATGTCCGGCGCCAGTCTCTGGCCATCGGTCAGCAGGTAGGTCAGGAAGCCGCGGATGGCCTCGGCCTTGGCCGAGTCGGCCTGCGTCGTGTAGGCGATGATCCAGGTCTGCGCGGCGATCGGGTACGCATCGTCGCCGTCGGCCCAGCCGAGGAAGAAGGTGAGGTCGTCGTTGATCGTCGCGCTCTCGGCAGCCGCCGTGGTGGCCTCGAGCGTCGGCTCGATGTACTTGCCGGCCTTGTTCTTCACCGATGGCGAAGGTCAGGTTGTTGGCCTTGGCATCGCTGAGGTCGACGTAGCCGATCGCACCCTCGGTGCTGACGTGACGATCTGGGCGACACCGCTGTTGCCGTCGCCGGCCTGGGTGCCTTCGGGCCACTCGAGCTCGGAGCCGCTCCGCCGAGCTTCCAGGTGCCACCGGCATCAGGCCCGGCAGAGGCGTCGAGGAACTTGGAGAAGTTCTCGGTGGTGCCCGAGCCGTCGGCGCGGCGAGCGACGACGATGTCGGTGTCCGGCAGCGTGACGTCGGGGTTGTCGGCGGCGATGATCGGATCGTTCCACTTGGTGATCTTCGAGCTGGAAGATCGCGGCGATGCGTGGCGGGCGACAGCTGCAGCTTGTCGACGCCGGCAGGTTGTACGACATCGTGATCGGTGCGATGACGGTCGGCACGTAGACGAACTCGCCGCCCTTGAACTTCGGCGATGTCCTCGTCCTTGACGACACCGTCGGTGCCGGCGAAGTCGACGACCTGCTCCTGCAGGTCGCTACGACCCTTGCCGGATCCGCCGCCGCCGTACTCGACGGTGAGGTCGGGGGCGACGTCCGCGAGCGTTGGCGATGGCCTCGTCGTAGAAGCCCTTCGGGAAGGTGGCGCCACTGGCGACCAGGCTGCCCGACAACGCCGAGAAGTCGACGTTGCTGCTCGCCGTGGTGTCCGCGGTCGCGGGTGCTTCGGTGGTGGTGGCAGCGTCGTCGGCAGCGGCTGACGTCGTGGTTGCGTCAGCGGCCGGTGCAGCCGTGGTCGCGGCCGCAGCCACAGTCTGTTGCTGAGCTCGAGTTGTCGTCGCTGCCGCACGCCGCGGCCACCAACGACATCGAGATGATTCCGGCGAGTACGAGTCGCCGCTTGACTGGGTTCACGTATGTGTCTCCTTGTTCGAAAGAACAGCTGGGTTTGAGCAACGGCGGCAACCGTAGAGATCGAAGTTGACAGCCAAGGGTGGGACGGGTGAACGGGAGGTGAACGAGGAGTGAACGCTCTCCAACGGCTGCTGGACCGGCGATAATGCAGGAGTCATGAGCCCTGCGACCCCCCACTCGAACCGACGAACGTTCGGCAGCATCACCGAGCCGGCCCGCCAGATCGACGTCGTCCACGAGACCGATGTGCTCGTCGTCGGCTCGCGGCCCGGCGCGGCCTCGCCGCCGCACTGGCTGCGGCACGCGCCGGCGTGCGACGTGACGCTGGTGGAGCGCTTCGGCTGCTTCGGCGGCAACATCACGGCAGGTCGGTGTCGAGGGGATGGCGTGGTATCGCCACGAGGACACGATCGAGGCCAACGGCATCGGCCGCGAGTTCGAGACAGCGAGCCCACGCGATGGGCGCGGCGGTGCCGGAGAGCCAGTCGCTGTCGTTCGAGCTCGATGCGGAGAGGCTTCAAGCTGCGTCGCCGACACGCTGGTCGAGGAGGCGGGCATCCGCGGCATGTCTGCACCGCACCTTCGCTGCGCCGATCATGGACGGCGACACGATCACCGGCATCATCACCGAGTCGAAGGCCGGCCGCGAGGCGATCCGGCGCAGCACGTGTCATCGACGCGACCGGCGACGCCGACATCGCGTTCCGCGCCGGCGCGCCCACATTCCACACGCCCACAGGAGGAGATGATGGCCGTGTCGGTGATGTTCCATCTCGCCGGCGTCGACAAGAAGGCGTTCATCGAAGGGGTCAAGGCCGACCCGCAGACCTACAAGGACTGGGCCGGCGGCGGAGAGTGGAACATCGAGACGGGCGGCAAGGAGGACGACATGTTCTCGCCGTTCCTGAAGCGCCCGTTCGAGCAGGCGATCAAGGACGGGTTGCTACCACCGACCCTCACGACGCTCGCGGGCACATGGGGTGCGATTCACGACACGGGTGAGCTGACGTACATGAACGTCGTGCACATGGACGGGATCGACGGCACCGACCCCGACGACCTCACCCGTGGCGAGATCGAGGGCCGCCGCCAGGCGATGCAAGCCATCGAGGCCCTGCGGCGCTACACCCCTGGTTGCGAAGGAGCCCGGTTGCGCAACTTCGGAATGACGTTCGGCATCCGCGACACGCGCAAGATCGACGCCGTCTACAACATGACCGAGCAGGACGTGCGCGACCAGGGTCGCTTCGACGACTCCATCGGCATCTATCCGGAGTTCATCGACGGTTACGGCATCTTGATCCTGCCCACGACCGGTCGCTACTTCCAGCTGCCGTACCGGAACCTCCTGCCGAAGGGAGTGCGCAACCTGCTGGTCGCCGGCCGCTCGTCGGGCGGGGATCGGGTGTCGCATGCATCGACCCGTAACATGTCGTGTTGTGCGGTATTGGGTCAAGGCGCCGGGGTTGCCGCAGCACTCTCGTTGCACGACGGCACTGGATTCGACTCGCCTGACATGGTCGGGATCCAGAAGGAGCTCGATCGCCAGGGCGTGCGCTACGTCTAGGCCGCGGGAGTCGTGCGCGCTGTGAGTTCTGAGCACCACGGCCACAGCCACGATCACGGTGTGGCCGCGTCGCGGGCGGGTGCCCGGCACCTGAAGCCGCTGGTGATCTCGTTCGGCCTGATCGTCGCGTTCTCGGTGGTGCAGATCGTCGTCGGCATCGTCACGGGTTCGCTCGCGTTGCTGTCCGACGCCGGGCACATGGCCACCGACGCACTGGGTCTCGGGATGGCCATCGCCGCGATTCAGGCCGCCTCACGCGGCCGGGCGAACCCGCAGCGAACCTTCGGCTTGTACCGGCTCGAGATTCTCGCCGCACTGCTGAACGCGGTCCTGCTGTTCGCTGTTGCGGGGTACGTCCTGGTCGAGGCGTTCAAACGGATCGGTGATGCCCAGGATGTTGCGTCACTGCCCGTCATCGTCGTCGGTGTCATCGGGCTCGCCGTCAACGTCGTTGCGTTTGCGTTGTTGCGAGCCGGGGCCAAGGAGAGCCTCAACCTGCGCGGCGCTTATCTCGAGGTGATGTCGGACACGCTCGGATCGATCGGGGTCATCGTCGCCGCGGTGGTGTGGGGTCTGACCGGGTGGACATGGGTCGATCCGGTGATCGGCGCCGTGATCGGTGTGTTCATCCTTCCGCGCGCATGGCGTCTCGGCCACGAGGCGCTGCTGGTGCTGGTGCAGGCCGCGCCCGCCCGTCTCGACATCCCAGAGTTGCGACGCGAGCTCGAGGGGATCTCCGGGGTGGTCGACGTGCACGACGTGCATGTGTGGACGCTGACATCGGAGATGGACGTTGCCACGGCGCACCTCATGGTCGCGGTCGGCACGGACTCGCACTCAGTGCTCGACCAGGCCCGGCAGTTGCTCGCCGACCGCCACGGCATCACCCATGCCACGCTGCAGGTCGAGCCGGAAGATCATCACGGTTGCGACGAGGTCAACTGGTAGAGCCAGCTGGCGGGAATCTGTCGACTGGGAACGTCTCCACCTGTGGCGATCGCTGCTGGAACAGCACGCCGCCGTCGACGGTGATGAAGCTGCCCGTCATGTACGCCGCATCGTCCGACGCCAGGAACACGGCTGGGCCGGCGAGGTCTTCGGGCACGCCAGCACGGCCGATGGGCACCGTTGCATCCGTACGGGCGAGTGCCGCCGGGTCCGTCTCCTCGCGCGACGGCACGATGAGACCGGGCACCAGCCCCACCACTCGGATGTTGTACGGCGCGAGGTCGAGAGCCAAGGCACGAGTCATCGCCTCGATCCCACCCTTCGAAGCGTCGTAGGCGACCATGCCGCGGTGGGCCCGCGTTGCGCCACCGCTCGACATGTTGATGATGGTGCCGCCGCCGTGGGCCGCCATGTACTTGGCCGCGGCGAGAGAACACAAGAAATGGCCTTTCAGATTGGTGTCGAGGATCAGGTCCCACCACGCCTCGTCTGCCTCCAGCACATGGCGCGCGGCCTCGCGAACGATTCCGGCGTTGTTGAGCATCACATGCAAGTCACCGAACGTGTTCAACGTTGTCGTCACCATGGTCTCGACGTCTTCGACGCGCGACACGTCGGCTGCCACGCCAAGTGCGTCGCCGCCGGCAGCGCAGATCATCGAAGCCACGGCTTCCGCGGTGGCTCGATCGATGTCGGCTACCGTCACTTTGGCGCCCTCCTGCGCATATCGCTGAGCGATGGCGCGGCCGATTCCGCGCCCGGCACCGGTCACGATCGCTACCTTGCCCTGCAAGCGTCCGCTTGGCGCCTGGTCTGTCATCGATGCTCTCCGATCGCTAGTAGAGATCCACATCTGATCATGCCGCGCCTCGTTTGGGTGGGCCGGTTGTCATGACTTGTCCGTCCGGCAGGGTGATCGTGAGTTCGCGGTTCGGACCCAGCGTGATGGTCCAGCCGTCGTGGTGGACCTTCTGGTGGTGGATCTGGCACAACGGGATCAGATTCGCCAGTGTCTGTGCGGCCGCCGTGTCGCCACCAGATGATGTGGTGCAACTTGGTCCGGCTGTAGCGGACACAGCAGCCCGGCACCGCACACGTCGCGTACAGACCCTTGAAGGCTCGTCGTTGGGCCCGGTTCGCCAACCGCGTCTCGCGACCCAGGTCGAGGTGACCGGGTGCGTCGATGATCACCCCGTTGCGGACAGTGATCGCATACACGCCGGCCGTCGGTCGCAACTGTTCCAGTACCTCGTGGGGGAGGTCGACGTCGGCACCCCAATCGAGTGACGGTCGCCCATCGGCGAGCGGGTTGGTGTGGTCCTCGACGACGACGATCTCCGGACGACCCGATCGCGCACCCTTACCGTCGAGCAGACGACAACAATGCGTGAGCGCGCAGGAACTGATTGTTTCTCCAACAGATCCGTCGGACACCCGTCCGGGTGCACGTCATGGAACAGGGCTTCGACTTGGGCGTCGAGACGCTGCTCCAACGTCACGAACGTCAACGGATCCACCGTCAACAGGATGCGGCCCATACCGGTGGCCTTGTCGACCCACGACACGCACCGCACCGCTCGCCGCTGACGCTCCAAGCGGTCCAAACCGTCGCGGTCGGCTTCCAACACCCGTGCTGCTTCGCGCACGGTGCGGGCGAACTCGTCAGGAGTCGAGTGCTGCGCCAACCGCACCAACCGCTCACCATCGGCGCCGAGCTGGTCGGCCACCGACCGGTGTGACGCTGCGCATCACCCGACCGAGCACATCGAGATGCCCACCCGACACCCGACCATCGTTCAACGACACACCGAACTCCGGAACCGCAGCAGCGGTCTCGGCACGCTGCAACAACCGGCCACCATCACGCACCGACGTGTTCGCCGCCTCGGCCAGCGACTTCTCCGGAAACGACGACACCGCCGCGATCCGCTGAGCGAACTCGACCTCACGACCCTCGACCCACGACTTCAACCTGCGCAAATCAGCCACACCAGCCTTCAACAACGTGCAATCAGTACAACCAGCATCCACCGCTGCCACCCGCCCAACCAGGCTCTGCACCTCCGCCGTCCTCATGCCACCCACCCTCGCACGGGGGTGTTACACGGTTACCTCGACCAGACCGTGAGAACGATCCTGCCCGGTACCCCGCATGATTCCTCCTGATAGTCAGCCGATGACGTTCAATAGTCATCGTAAGACTATTGTCGTGGTGATGCGTACAACTCCTCGACTCCTCTTGTCGTCACTTGTTGTGCTGGGCTTCGTCGGTGTCTCTTGTGGAAGCGACAGTTCGGATTCCACCGCAACGACCGTCCCCGCTACAACGACCGTCGCCGCGGCAACGACTACAGCTGCGCCGGCCACGACCGCCGCGCCAACGACGGTCGCCGACACCGTCCCCGCGATCACCGTTCCGGTGGCCAGCGGCGACATCACCGTGTTCGCCGCGGCCTCGTTGACCGCCGCGTTCACCGAGATCGGACAGGCGTTCAAGGTCGACAATCCCGACGCCAACGTGACATTCAACTTTGCCGGGTCCTCAGATCTCGTGGCGCAGATCAACGAGGGTGCTCCTGCCGATGTGTTCGCGTCAGCCGATCAAGCGAACATGACGAAGCTGACCGACGCTGGCAACAACGGAGCGCCGCCGGTCGTCATCGCAACCAACCTGTTGCAGATCATCGTCGAGCCGAACAACCCGAAGGCGATCAAGAGCGTCGAGGATCTCGCCAACCCAGATCTCGCCGTGGTGATTTGTGCACCCGAGGTGCCCTGTGGAAAGTATGCGGCGCAGATCTTCGACAACGCCGGCGTCACCGTGACGCCCAAGTCGCTCGAGGAGAACGTCAAGGGCGTCGTCACCAAGGTGACAGCCGGTGAAGCAGACGCGGGGATCGTCTACGAGACCGACGTGACCGCTGCCGGCGACGATGCCGATGGCGTCGACATCCCCGAAGACATCAATGTCGTCGCCGAGTATCCGATCGCTATCACGAAGGACGCTCCCAATCCGTTCGGCGCGCAGACCTTCGTCGACTTCGTCAACAGCGAGGCCGGCCAGAAGATCCTCGCCTCGTTCGGCTTCCGCGCTCCGTGACGCGGCGCTGGGCCAGGCGACCGGCACGATCCGCCATGGATGGTTCGATACTGTCGACCTCAGCGGTCCACACACCCGCAATCTCTACGGAGGGTTGACGATGCCTGAGATCGAACGAACCGACGCCGACTGGCGGGAAGCACTGACACCGGAGCAGTACGAAGTGCTGCGTCGAGCCGGAACCGAACGTGCCTGGAGCGGGAAGTACGTCAACGAACATGCCGACGGCACCTACCACTGCGCGGCCTGCGGCGCGGAGCTGTTCGACTCGACGGCCAAGTACGAATCCGGAAGTGGCTGGCCGAGCTTCTACCAGACCAAGGCGGCCGATGCCGTCGAGTTGATAGAGGACCGGAGCCACGGAATGGTCCGCACCGAGGTTCGTTGCCGTCGCTGCGGATCGCACCTCGGTCATCTGTTCCCCGACGGACCCGCACCGACGGGTCAGCGCTACTGCATGAACAGCCTCGCTCTCGATCTCGTCACGGATTCGAACGACACCTGACAGTGGGCAGAACGACCGAACAGCAGCTACTGCTCGGCGAGTGGGCATGTCTCGGGATCCTCTACCAGGGACCGACGCACGGATTCGCGATCGCCGCCAGGCTGAAGCCCAGCGGTGACATCGGACGAGTGTGGTCCTTGTCGCGCGCCTTGACCTATCGGTCGCTGGATCAACTTGCCGCGCGCGATTACGTTCACACCGTCGGCGAGGAGCCGGGAATCGCCGGCGGCAATCGCACGATTCTGGCGCCGACCCGGTCCGGAAGGGCCCAGCTCCGCAAGTGGTTGAACACGCCGGTCGCCCACCTTCGCGACCTCCGCAGCGAGCTTCTCCTGAAGCTGATCATCGCCGACATGTGCGGCATCGACATCGATCAGATGCTCGACCTGCAGCACGCCCACATCGAATCGATGGCCGATGCGATCAGCGGTCAGATCGATCCTCACGCACCCGTCGATGTCGTCGATCTGTGGCGGCAGGAATCGTCCGCTGCAGCGCTCCGATTTCTCGACCGGCTACCACGTCGCCGATGACGTCGCGCACGGACGGTCAGGACACGTCCCAACGGTGCCGGACGGCGATCAGTCGCGAGAGCATGTTCGCGGACATCGGCCGGGCCAGGTAGAAGCCTTGCGCCCTCGGCACGCCGAGGCGTTTCAGCCCCGCCAGCTGCTGGTGGGTCTCCACGCCTTCAGCGGTCACTTGTAGATCGAGGGCGCTGGCCATCGCGACGATCGCGGCCACCAACGCGGTGTCGTGTGGATCGGTGCCGAGGCCGTCGACGAAGACTCTGTCGACCTTCACCGCGTCGACCGGGAACAACTTGAGGTAGCTCAGTGACGAGTACCCGGTGCCGAAGTCGTCGATGGAGAGATCGACACCGAGCGTCTTGAGGCTCGACAGCGTCCGTCCGAAGTAATCGACGTCCTCCATGAAGACACTCTCCGTCAGCTCGAGACAGAGGTTTCCGGGATCGATGCCCGTGCGTTGCAGCACGTCCGCGATCGACCCGGCGATGTCGGGCGCCAGCATCTGACGAACGGACAGGTTGACGGCGATCGACAACGTCGAATCGATGTCGGAAGCGGAGGAGATTCGTTGCCACATGGCCAGGTCCTGGCACGCCTGATCGAGCACGCGAGCGCCGATGGGAACGATCAGCCCCGTCTCTTCTGCGAGGGAGATGAAGGCATCGGGAGTGACGAGCCCGTGCTCGGGATGGTTCCACCGCACCAACGCCTCGACGCTGACCATCTCTCCGGTCACGAGGCTGACGACGGGCTGGTATTGCACGACGAACTCGTCGCGCTCCAGTGCGCGGTGCAAGGCGGAGGCCGTTGCCAATCGCCTGCTGGCCTTGAATCGCAGCGCCTCGTCGAACATCTCGAATCGACCACGACCGCGCTCCTTGGCGCGATACATCGCAGCATCCGAATCGCGTAGCAGGCTCTCCGGCGTTGCGGTGTCGTCGGCTACGGCGATGCCGAGGCTCGCTGTGATGTGCATCTCTTCGTCGCCGATGTGCCACGGTCGGCTCAATGTCTCCAGGACGCGCTCGGCGACTTGGGCGATCTCCAGCACGGAGACGTCGTCGCAGACCACGACGAACTCGTCACCACCGAAGCGCGCCACCGTGTCACCGGGGCGGAGGGCCTCTTCGATCTGTGCAGCAGCGTGCCGCAACAGGTCGTCGCCGGCGCTGTGCCCCAGCGAATCGTTGACCATCTTGAACTGATCGATGTCGAGAAACATCACTGCCAGCTGCGAGCCGTTGCGACGTGTACGAGCGAGCCCGTGGATGAGCCGATCGGTCAGCAGCGCCCTGTTCGGCAGTCCCGTCAGAGAATCGTGCAGAGCTTGATGGGCGAGCTCCTGCTCCATCACCTTGCGACCGGTGATGTCTTGGAGTTGCACGAAGAAGTACTCGGGCTCGCCCTTCTCGTCACGCACGAGGGTCACGTGGGTCAGTGCCCACACGATGCTCCCGTCCGGCCGCAGATAGCGCCGTTCGTCGGCGTAGGTGTCGTGCCCGCCGGCGAGCCGGCCGAGGACGGACTGGCCCAACGGCATCTCGTCCGGATGCGTGTAGTCGGTCCAACGCCGGCCGATCAGCTGATCCGGCGGTCGTTCGAAGAAGAGGCACGCCGCGGGATTCACGCGAACGGGAAGACCGTTGAGATCGGTGATGGCCGCGCCGATCGCGGACTGCTCGAATCCGATCTCGAAACGCAGTTCTGCGGCACGTGTGACCCGATCCGCCTCGACCTGATCGGTGATGTCGATCATCGTCCCCGCGACTCGAAGGACCGAGCCGTCGTCGGCAGCCTCCGGCAGGGCGCGAGCGTGAACGGTGCGCACCTCCGAATCAGATCGAACGATGCGGAACTCGATGTCGATGGGCTCTCCCTGTCCGACTGCGCAGCTCCACGCAGTGACGACGGAATCGACATCGGCGGGGTGCACCATCGAGACGAACGACTCGGGGGTCGGAGTCGTATCGAGAGCGACTCCCATGATGCGGCAGTACTCCTCCGACCACGCGAGCTCGCCGGACAGCACGTCGAACTCGAAGCTGCCGATCTGCGCGGTTCGCTGTGCCTCGGCCAACCGCCGGCGACTCGCCTCCAGGGCGCGTTGAGCTGTCAGTCGCACGGTGATGTCCTGCGCGATCACCGACAGGCCGACCATCGCGCCCGATTCGTCGTGCGAACTGGACGCCGTGATCAAGACGTCGACGGTCGATCCGTCCTTGCGTGTGCGAACTGTCTCGAGATGCTCGGCGGCGCCGCCGGCTCCCAGCCGCTCGCGCATGCCGGACTGCTCACTCTCGCGTTCGCCCGCTGTAGCGATCACCCCGATCGGATGACCGATCATCTCCTCCGACGTGTAGCCGAACAGATCCTCGGCGGCACGGTTCCAACTGGTCACGATCCCATCGTTGGTCGTGCCGAAGATCGCATCGCCCGAACCGTCGACGATCGCACCGAGCCGTCGACCTATCGCCTCTACGGCCTTTCGCTCGGTGATGTCGATCGATGAGCCGATCACGGCGATCCATTTGCCATCGTCGTCGAAGACCGGCGTGTTCGTGACGTACACGGTGATCCGCCTGCCGTCCGCAAGGGTCACCTCGTAGTCGCCGGCCCAGCCTTTCCCTTCCTGCATCCGCTGGCGCATGCGCTCCGGATGTCCCGGCTCCTCGACGCGGCGGATGAGCTCGAGTGTGGGCCGGCCGATTGCCTCGGCTGCGGTCCAGCCGTACAACTCCTCGGCAGCCCTGTTCCAGTAGATCACGTCGCGCTGCGTGTTCACGGCCACGATCGCCTGACCGGCCGCAGCAAGCAGTGCGCTTTGGAAGCGCAGCACTTCGTCGGCCCGCTGTCGAATGGTGATGTCGACGGCGACGATCCCGATCCCGATGATCTCGTCGTCGATCTCGATGGGGTAGTGGCTCGCGGTGTAGCGACGACGGTCGGCCGGGTCGGCAGTCATCGGACCGTCGATCTCGACGTCGAGCGCGGGAAGGCCGGCTTCGAGCACCTGGCGGTACGAGGCTTCGAGCTGCGGCCACACGTCGGGAGCGAGCTCTTCGACCGTACGACCGAGCTGTTCGGCCACCGTCATGCCGTTCGCCGCCGCCAGCGTCTCGTTCATGTGCAGGACCCGGAACTCCCGATCGAGAAATCCGAAGCCGACCGGCGCCTTCGACTGGAGCAGTTCGAGGAGTTGCAGTGTTTCGGTTGTTTGACGTTCTGTGTGTCGCAGATCGCCTTCCACGACCTTGGCATCGTCGATGTCGGTCGCGGTGCCGATCCACTTCACCAGCGAGTTGTGCTCGTCGCGGATCGGCACGCAGCGGAACGCGTGCCACCGAAACCTGCCGTCGAAGCGACGGATGCGGATGTCGATGCTGCATGCCGTGTGCGTGCACAGCGAACGTGTCCACGCCGCGTCGGCACGCTCGGCGTCGTCACGATGCACCAGCGACAGCCAGTCCCAGCTGTGCGCGGCCTCTGTGCGTGAGCCCGCGTAGGTCGTCGCCCTTCGGTTGAAGTACGTCGTCGTGCCGTCCGGCGTGGCCGTCCACACGATGTGCGGGATCGACTCCGCAATCAAGCCAAAGCCCGCTTCGGTGGCTATTGCCGATGCCGAAGCAGTGGTGGTCATTGATCTCCGAGTCGCGTGTGCACTCCGCTGGTGCTGACGTTCTTATACCCAGGCTTGCCCGGAGTCAGCCCTACAAACAGTCGAAGATGGCTCGACTGATTCCCGCGTGGCAGCCGAGCGTGGCGTCCACGACCTGCGTGACACCCAGGTCCATCGCCACCGACGCAAGCGAGTACGCATCGTCGGCACTGAGATCCAGGTGCCGTTCCATCAGCCACAGCATCTGCTTGGCCGCCATCCGCATGGCGTCGTCCAACCCGACGCCGAAGCCGTGTGTGTACCACGCATCCGTCGTCTCCAGCAGCGGCGAGGAGACGCCCAGATCCGGTTCGATCCAGACCTGGATCTGCGCAGTCAGCGATGCTTCGATCGCGGTGCCGCAGATCTCGCCGTCACCTTGTGCGAAGTGCGGGTCGCCCGCATACAACATCGCCCCTTCCGCGAAGACGGGGTAGCACGCGGTGGCACCCGGACCGATGCGCCAGTTGTCGACGTTGCCGCCGAACACGTCGGGGGGAATGCTGGAATGACGCCCCGGCTCGGCCGGCGCAACGCCCATCACCCCGAAGTGCGGGCGCACCGGTACGTGGACGGCTCTACTGAACGGTTGGCGCGACGCGGGATCAGGCGGAGTCACCACGCCGGGGATGTCGTATCGAGGTCGAGTGACGAAGTCGTACGCGAAACGAGGCTCGGCCACGGTCCCGAACGTCTCGCCGGCCGCGGCGCCGGGATCGGTCAACTCGTAGATCGTGATGCGTTCCTTGGCGAACTCGTCGTACAGCAGACCCCAGTTGGCGGCGCAGTTGCTGCCGAACGGCAGCCGGGGATGCATGTCGAGGATGCGCACCACCAACGTGTCGCCGGGCCGCGCCCCACGCACGGCGATGGGGCCGGTCAACACGTGCACGCCCGGTCCGCGGTCTGTCTCCTCGATCCCGGCCCAGATCGCCCGGATCCCATCGTCCATCAACAGATCCGGAGCGTCGCCGGCATGGTGCGTGACGGCTTCGATCTCGATGATGTCGCCTGGGTCCACCTCCAGCACGGCCGGCGTGGCGCGGTCGATGTAGCCCCACACGCATGTGTCGGGCGTGGCGGCCAAGTGATGCGTCGTGACTGCCGGGCCGATTCGGCTCGTGATGTCGAAGCGGGTCCCCGTCATTCCGGGGCACCGTACGCGGCTTCTGTTTCGCGCCGGTTTCCGCTCGGTTATCTGGTGATGAGTTTCCGCAGCATCGGTGCGATCGCGTCGCCGAGCCCACCCAACAATGCGTTAGTCGACGGGCGCCCCGCTACGGGGCCTCCGCCTCCAAACCCCGGCGTCGGGCGCCGCGATGTAAGCGTCCGGCTGGTGGACCGCATACCGGTCGCCTCCTGCCTCCTTTGCGCCGAACATCGTCAGGTCGGCGTTGATCATCACGTCGGCACCGACGAGACCCGGCTCGTCGAAGAACGCGATGCCGATGCTGGTCGTCACCCGGCTCGATGTGTTGCCTGTCAGATCGCCTGCAAGTTCGGCGCATTGCTCGCGGATCGCCTCGAGCAGACCTTCGGCGATCATGTGCGCCTGCAGTGGCGTCGTGTTCGGGAGGATCACCGCGAACTCGTCACCTCCCAGCCTGGCGATGACATCAGTCGATCGCAGCTGCCTGCGCAACACGCCGGCCAGCGCGACGATCAGTTCGTCGCCGGCAGCGTGACCGAGGGTGTCGTTGATCTGCTTGAAGTTGTCGAGGTCGAGCGCGAACAGAGCACCGGTCGGTCCGTTGCGCACGATCGCGGCCGCCTGCCGATCGAGCTCGACCTCGAAGCTCCGGCGATTCTGCAGACCCGTCAACGAGTCGTGCTCGGCAAGATGCTTCAACTGGCTGTCGAAGTGCTTGCGGTCGGTGATGTCCTGGTAGTGCGCCAAGTAGTGGCTCGGTTGGCCGGCACCATCGCGCACGACTGTCGTCGACTGGGCGACCCAGACCAGGTGCCCGTCGGAATGGATCAGGCGACCTTCGCTGGTCCAGGTCGGCGTCTCGACCTCGATCATCGTTTGCAGGGTCTCGATGATTCGTGCGTGCGCGTCGGGATGCACGATCGACTCGTATCGCATCACGCACAGCTCCTCCGCCGTGTAACCCACCAACTCGCACAGCGCCTTGTTGACGTGCTCGAAGTGCCCGCTGAGGTCGATCTGCGCCATGCCAACAGGCGCTGCCTCGAACGCCGTGCGATAGCGCTGGTCCAAGAATCGAAGTGCCTCCTCGTACGCCCTGCGCTCGGTGACATCGCTGATCATCACGAGCACGTGTCGGATGCGACCGTCTGCGTCGGCCATCGGAACCGCCTGGATCGTGAAATCAAGACCTGTTCGAACGGAGTGGTATTCCAACGATCCCGCGTTTCCCGCGAGCGCAGCTTTGTAGTGGGGTTCCAGGATCGCCAAGACGTCGGTTGGCATCATGTCGGCGAGGCGCCAGCCGGGCGTCACGTTGCGCTCGGCGTACCGCCAGGTGCGTGCTCCCGGCCCGGAGACACTTTCGAGCACGAGCTGGGAGTCGAAGACCATCACGGCCGTGTCCGGGAGATGGTCGATCAGCGCCGCAAGGCGCATGCGCTGTGCGTCGGCCTCGCGGAGGGCGTCGCTGAGCCGAGAATTGATTCTCCTGATGCAGACCTATACCCAAGCCGCCGCCCTGGTTACACGCACCTTTTCGGCGCCCCGGAACTACAGCCCGACCGGTACCGTCGTGTGTCGCCGCCGATCGAGCAGGTTGACGACGTCGCCAGCATCGAGCGGCTTGGCAAAGAGGTAACCCTGGCCGTATTCGCAGCCCTGATCGCGCAGGCTGTCGCGCTGCACCTCGTACTCGATTCCTTCGGCCAGCGTGTTCATGCCGAGCGTCTTCGCCAGGTCCAGCAAGCCATGCACGATCGGCGGGATCTGCGAGCGATCGACGATCGTGTCGGTGAACGACTTGTCGATCTTCAAGATGTCGATGGGGAACTGTCGCAGGTAGCTGAGCGACGAGTAGCCGGTGCCGAAGTCGTCGATGGCAATGCGCAAACCCAGTGCGCGCAGGTCCTCGAGTCGACGTGTTGCCGTGGCGGCGTCCTGCACCAGCACGCTCTCGGTCATCTCGAGGATCATCCTCGTGGCGGGGAAGCCGGATCGCACCAGTGCGTTCGCGACGTCGCCGACGATGTCGGGTGCGGCCAGTTGACGCGCCGAGAGATTGACCGCCATCGTCAACCTCGAGTCGGGGAACATGCGTCTCCATTCGGCTGCGGTCCGACACGCCTCCTGCAACACCCAGCGTCCGATGCCGACCATCGTGCCGCTGCTCTCCGCGATGGGGATGAACCTCTCGGGCTCGATGACGCCACGCGTCGGATGGTCCCACCGAAGCAGGGCCTCGAAGCCGACGATCCGGTCGGATATCAGTTCGATGATGGGTTGATAGACCAACCGCAACTGGCCTTCCTCGACGACTTGATGCAGATCGCTCTCCAGTTCGAGTCGGTCGAGGGCCGCCGTGCGCATCTCTGGCTCGTAGACCGTCCACTGCGACTTGCCCGTCGTCTTTGCCTTGTACATCGCAACGTCGGCATCGCGCATCATCGACGAGGCGGTGCACGACACGTCACCTATCGCGATGCCGATGCTGGCCGACAGGACGATCTGTTGCACATCGACGACGAATGGCTCGGTCAGCGCCTGCAGCACGCGTTCGGCGACCGTCTCCGCCTCGTCGAGTACGCGAGCGCTCTCCTCGATGAGAATCGCGAACTCGTCCCCCCCGATGCGCGAGACGGTGTCGAGTGTCCGCACAGCTGCGGTCAACCTCGTCGCGACCTCGCGCAGAACTTGATCGCCGGCTTCGTGGCCGCGGCTGTCGTTCACCATCTTGAAGCCATCCAGATCCAGGTAGACCACGGCGACACCCAGTCCGTTGCGTGCGGTGCGGTCGAGGGCGTGTTCGAGGCGATCGTGGAACAGCGCACGGTTGGCCAGGCCGGTGATCGAGTCGTGGAATCCGCTGTGGCTCAGTGCCTTCTCGGCTCGTTTGCGATCGGTGATGTCGCGCAGGTTGATCACCATGCCGCCGACGGCGGGATCGTTGGAGAGATTCGCGGCCCGCACGCCGAACCACCGGTCGGTCCCGTCGATCTGGGTGGCTCGCACCTCAGCGTCGTCGACGACACCACTGGTCAGCCACCAACGCGCGAACACCCGCCGAGCGGCTTCTCGATCGCGCGGTCGCAGGAACTCGATTGCGTCCAAGCCCCGAGTCGACGTGCCCAACTGGCGGCCCAGCATCGCGGCGAGGTTCGGAGCCTCGTTCAGGATGATTCCTGCTTCATCGACCACGATCACGGCGTCGGACGAGTTCTCTGCAAGTGCGGCGTAGAAACGGGTGCCGTCGTGTAGTTCGGCCTCCTGGCGATTTCGAGCTTTCAACAAGCGCGTCGAGCGCGCGAAGGCGAACAGCACCAAGGCGACCGTTGCTGCGAAGAGCGGCACCGGACTCGGCCCACGACCGTTCTGGAGCTGCAGGATCGAGATCATTCCGGGCACAAGAAGGGGCACGAGTGTGATGAAGATTCGTCCGTTGGTGACTCTGGCGATCGGGATCGACTTCTCGGCGACGCCTCCGACGGTGGACTGCGGTCGAGTCGAAATGGCTAGGGCGACAGCGCCCAGCATCCAGCCGACGTCCAACCATCGGTGGATCCCTGCGTCGTCGCCGATGATCAGCGAAGTGAAATCCGACGTCAACCACAACGCGGCTCCGCAGATCAGGAACGCGCCGCTGAAGCCGCGCAATCGTCGGCTGAGCATTGCCTGTGCGACGACGCCGAGGAGCGCCGCGTCCAGGATCGGATACGCAGTCCAGATCGCCCGAGTCGACATGGAATACGAACTGTCAGCGACCACATCTCTGACGGCTCCGAGATGTGTGACCACCACCATCGCCAGCACGACGAACGACCCGATGTCGATCAAACCGTCGACGTCGAACCGGCGAACTCCATGGCCGCCGATGATGACGCTCGACAGGCCGATGGCGAGCGCGACGTACGCCGTGAGCCAGAACGCGTCGGCAATCGACACGTCCAACAACGCGCCGTCGATCAGCCCTCGGATGTAATAGACGGCGTCACCGGCTGCCGACGCCGTGACTCCCAATGCCACACAACTCCATGCAAATCGCCACCGCACGTCACGGCGGCGCGCGCCGGACCAGGCGACAACAGCGGCCCCGCAGGTGATCGTCAGGTACGTGAGATTGCCCATGATGCCGTCCGGGTACAGCACATGAGCGGCACAGACGACTGCGACCGCGGCAAGCCAGAGTGGCCACGTTTGTTGAGTAGATATCCATCGCCGGCCCCGTGGGATGTCGTCACTCGATGGCATCACCTCATGCTGAGGGAATGCGATCATTCCAATCAGTGTGCCGTGACCGGCGGTCATTCCACCGAGGACGTAGGGCCCGGCTGTTGTGGATCGCCGGCAGGCTTGCCATCATTGACCCGTGCTTCGCGAACGTGGTCGTGATAGTGACGACCGCCGCTCGTACCTGGCGGCCGGTCTCGCGCTCTGTGCCGCCATCGCCATCGTCGACCTGTCGTCGAGTTCGTTGGTGCTCGTTCCGTTGCTGGTGCTGGCACCGTTGGTTGCCTGTTCGGGAGGCACTCGGCGAGGTACATCTGTCGTCGCCGTGGTCGCCGCATTGCTGGCGATTGCACTGGGATGGTTCGACGACATCTCGGGATCCCGCCGCCACTGGGTCGGGATCCTCACCACCGTGCTCGGCGGGGCGCTTGCGGTAGTGATCGCCTCGACGCGAGAGAAGCGTGAACGGAGATTGGCCGAGTCCGAGCCGATCCTGCGGCGAGCCGATCGCTTGAAGGTGTCGCTGGCAACGGGTCGGATGGGTGAGTGGTCATGGGACAGCCGGTCCGGCGTGGTCACGTGGGACTCGAACACAGCGAGCTTGTTCGGTGTCGACCCCGCTCGGTTCGGGGGGACGTTCGACGCGTGGCTCGCCGTGGTCGACGAGCGCGATCGGGAGATGGTGCAGCGAGCCGTAGCCGATGGTGTCGCGCAACGCGACCCGTTCCGGTTCGACCATCGATGTGTGTGGCCGGACGGGAGCATCCACTGGATCGAGGGCATCGGTGATGTGATCATTGCTCAGAACAGCGATGACGTGATCGGTGCGTTCGGCTTGGCGATCGACGTCGACGAACGTCATCGGGCGGTCGAGGAGCGCAATCGATTGTTGGAGATCGAACGGCGGCAGCGCGAGCGTATGGAGTACCTCGCCAAGGTCAACGATGTTCTGGCGTACTCCTTCGATGCCACCGAGATCGTGCAACGCGTCACCGAGGCGGTCGTTCCCGAGCTTGCTGAGTGGTGCTCGATCGTCGTCGCCATCGATCGCAGTCCCGATCGGCCCTCCATCACGGTTGCTCATCGGGATCCCGAGAAGGTGAAGTGGGCCGAGCAGTTGCAACGCGACCACCCGTACGACCCGACCGTGGCGTGGGGCGCGGCTCACGTGATCCGTACCGGGCGACGCGAGCTCATCGAGAACATCGATCCGATCGTGTTCTCTCTGCCGGGCGGCGACCTCCTCCGCGAGGTCGGTCTGCGAACGGTTGTGACGGTGCCGATCCTCGGCGCTCTGGGGACGCTCGGCGCGATGCAGCTGATTCGTTGCGACGGCCAGCCCGACTTCAGCGCATCCGATCTCGAGTTGATCGACGAGTTCGCCGGCCGCGTCGGCGCCGCGCTCAACAGTGCAGTGCTCTTCGATCGGCAATCGCGCAGTCGTGCGGCGCTCGAAACGCTCCAGATGGTCAACGGTCGCATCGCGTCGGTTGCTACCACCGCACGGATCGTCCAGGAGGTGCTGTCTCACGGCGGGGCAGGCATCCATGCCGACGGAGGCGCGCTTTTCCTCGTCAACGATGACGGTGATCTGGAGGCGACCGAGGCGGACGCAACGACACCCGACCCACATCGGCACCTGGAGTTGGCGGTCGCTCAGCGAGCGATCGACACGGACGCTGTCGTCGTTGCCGACCGCGAGCTGATCGACCCTTTGGGCGCCGCGCTGGGTGTGCCGCTGCGAATCATGAATCGAATCATCGGTTCCCTCGTCTTCATCTTCGACGAACCCAGGTACTTCACATCCGAGGAGCTGTCGATGCTGGTGACGCTCGGGTCGCGATGCGCCGGCGCACTGGAGCGCGCCTCGCTGTACGAGCGCGAACGCGACATCGCCCTCACCTTTCAACGGCGCCTGATGCCCGGCCTGCCGCGCACGCCGGGCTGGATCGATGTTGCCGCGGGATATCGGCCGGCGACGGGCATGGCCATCGGAGGCGACTGGTACCAGGTGCTCGAAGCTGGTGGAGGCCGCATCGCTGCGGTGGTCGGCGATGCAGTCGGCCACGGCCTCGCTGCCGCGGCTGCGATGGGACAGCTGCGCGCCTCGATCGCGACGGCGGTGGCGAACGATCCGGAGCCCAACCACGCCATCGCCTCGGTCGACTTGTTTGCCGTGCAAGGCGCCGACACGCTCGGCGCCTCCGTGGCATACGTGTTGTTCGACCCGGACGGGCATGCCAGATACGCAAGCGCCGGCCACGTGCCCATCGTTCGTGTCCCGGCCATCGGCGACTGCGAGTTGCTCGAGGGCGGACGGCGGCCGCTACTGGGTTTCCGCGTGCCCGAGGATCACAACTTGACCGCCGACTTCGCGTTCTCCGCCGGCGATGTCGTGGTGATGTTCACCGACGGACTCGTCGAACGGCGCGGTGAAACGATCGACGATGGCTTGAAGAGGTTGCTCGACGTCGTCGAGAAGACGCGCCGACACCTCCCCGCAGGAGATGTGTGCGTCTCTTCTCGAAGACTTGACCGATGGATATGAGCCCGACGACGACATCGCCGTGCTCGTCATCCGACGGAACTAGAGCCGCACCGCAACGATCAGAGGCTCGTGGACTCCGCCGTCGTGGGCGACGGGTGGCGGAGCTGCTTGGCAGCGAACACGGCCACGAATGCAACGAGCACCAGCACGACGACCGACGTCCAGTTCTTCCGTGCCTTCTTGTGTCGCGCATGAGCCAGTGGTGGCAGATCCTCGATCATCGATCGGGCATCGTCGACGAGATCGGACAGCGTGGTGGCACCGGATTCGACAACATTCTTCAGGGCGTTCGGCATACTCTCTCTCGCTTTCGATCTGTTGCTGCCGCGCTGGACATCTCCGAACGCGGCAGCTCAGGAGACGAGGTGCTACCCCGTCCGGCAGCGTTCTAATCCTTCGCCACACCAATTCCTGACTGCGCGAGTCAGCCCTCGGATGCGCGCTTGCTGAGCGTGACCGCGCCGTTCGAGAACTCGTAGCTGTCGACGACGGAACGCAAGATGTTGGCGGCCAGTTCGTCGGGCTCGACGTCGACGGATCCCGACTCGAGTGTCAATCGGGCGATCAGTTGGTGGTCGTCGAGCCGAAACGATGTGCGCACCCGATCGCCGACATGATGCTCGGCCAGCAAGGAGAAGACCTCGTCGAGTGCCAGGCGGACATCGTCGATCTCGTCGACGGTGAATCCGGCCTCGGCGCCGAGAGACGCGGCGATCATTCGAACCGTCGACGCATACCGAGTTCGCAGTGGAACGATGACCTCGAACTGGTCATCGTCGACGGACGCCGGGTCGACTTCGGTGGACATTGCTCGCCACGCTATCCGCCCGGCGACGCCGGCGACAGTTGCGAACCGCCGCTCATTCCCGGAGAACACCCGTTTGGCCAGCGCACGGGAGGGGTAACCCTGTGCCATGGGCACTGCCGGGAAGCCAATCACTGTCGCGTTGGTCAACGACTACGAGATCATCGTTCACGGGCTTGCCGCGATGCTGTCCCCGTTCTCGGACCGAGTGCGGGTCGTCGAGATCAGCGTCGGCAGCGAGCCGGAGCATCGAGCCAATGTGGCGTTGTTCGACACCTTCGCCGGAAGGCGTCACGCCGTCGAACGAGCCCGCGACATGGTCCAGGGCGGGTTCGTCGATCACGTCTTGTTGTACACGTGGGATGCCGCGCCGGAGTTCCTCGCGCTGGCAGCTGACGCCGGCGTGTCGGGTGTGGCGCTGAAGTCACAAGAGGGCTCGGCCCTCGTCGACCTGATCGAACGCGTCAACACCGGCGAGCGAATTGGTCTGGACGATGTGCATCGCGCCCGTCACGCGCGGGCTCCGGACACATTGTCGACGCGTGAGCAGGAAGTGCTCGCGTTGATTGCTCTCGGGATGAGCAACGTCGAGATCGGCCGCGAGCTCTTCCTGTCGGTCGACACGGTCAAGACCTATGTGAGGCGGCTGTACGCGAAGCTCGGCGTTCGAAACCGGGCCCAAGCCGCCCTGCGCGCGGCTGGACACAATGTCACGCCTCCCGCAGCCCGCACCGCGCGGCAACTACGCTGACCGACGGCATGAGCACCGAACGGCGCCCAGATGTCCTGGTACTCGATCGCGAGTACGACGGAACCACGGGCACGTTGCGCGCTGTGCGTACCGACGTGTTGGGCTTCCTGAAGGAGCATCAGCCCGATCAAGACCTCCAAGAGCGCGCCGAGCTGGTCGTCAGCGAGCTCGCCACCAACGCGATTCAGGCTTCGCCGGGCGTCGCATACCGGCTGCGAGTTTCGCTGGAAGACGGAGCCGTCGAGCTGGCGGTCACCAGCTTCACCGACCGTGACGCACCGCCGCCCCGCGAGGACTGGGGCCCCGAGCATGCCAGGGCACCACGCGGCAGGGGTCTGTTGATCGTCGACGAATTGACCGACCGCGTCGAGGTGGAGCGTCCCTCCGACAACACGATCGTGGTCACCGCGACGCTGCGCGCCGCGCCGATCCACTGACCGCCGCACACTGCAGCCTTCGTACATTTTTCGCAGGCGGATAGCGTGAGTGCAATGTCCTCGGAAGGCGACCTCGAAGACCTCGATCTTTTCTACGAGTTCGCCTCGACGCGCCATCGTTCACTACGCAATCGGCTCGTCGAGCGGCACATGGGTCTGGCCGCACACATCGCCAAACGGTTCAGCCGCCCGGGTGTTGCCGACGACGACCTGCGACAGGTTGCGATGCTCGGGCTGGTGAAGGCCGTGGATCGTTTCGATCCCGACTACGGCGTGCCGTTCGCGGCGTTCGCCGGCAGCACGATCGAAGGCGAGCTCAAGCGGCATTTTCGTGATCACAGCTGGGTCGTCCGCGTCCCTCGCTCGGCGAAGGACCTGCACCTTCTGGTGCGGCGTGCCACCGACGAACTCGTCCAGAAGTCGGGACGGTCGCCATCGGTCGATGAGATCGCCGAGCACCTCGGTGTCGACCGCGACGACGTCCTGCGCGGGCTGGCAGCCTCGTCGGCGTACCACGTAGGGACGATCCAGCCCGGTGGCCCGGATGGCGACAGCGAAACGCCCATCGATCGCGTGGACGCGCTCTCGTCGGAAGAATCGGGCTACGACCATGCGGTCGACGCGGATCTCGTCGCCAGATTGCTGGCCCAGCTTCCCGAGCGAGAACAGCAGATCGTGCGCTTGCGCTTCTACGAGCAGCAGTCCCAAGAACAGATCGCTGCGACGGTCGGCGTCTCGCAGATGCAGGTGTCGCGCCTGCTCCGTGGGTCGTTCGAAAAGCTGCGGGAGTGGATCGACGCCGACACCTGATCAGGTGTCGGCGAGTCACCCGATGGGGTGATCATCGACGCCCGGGTAGGAAGACTCGTGACGCGCCGAGTACCGTTTGCCACCATGTCCGATCCCGGTGCACGTCTCGAGGTTTCTCCCACGTCAACGGGCTGGGAAGTGCATGGCGAGATCGATGCTCACACCGCTCCGACGCTGGCAGCGGCCATGACCGAGTTGCCGGAGGGTGTGGTCACCATCGACGTCGCGGGCGTTTCGTTCATGGATTCCAGCGGGCTGCGCGTCCTCATCGAGGCGGCAACACGAGCCCGCGAGGGGAGCGGCGATCTGGTGATCGTCCACTCCACCCCGGGCATCGCTCGGCTGGTCGAGATCAGCGGTCTCGGTGGCCAGCTGCGCTTGGAAGATTGACCGGCAGATTCGCCGGCTCGGTGGTCAAGCCGATCTGCTGAACAGCGAGTAGCCGCCAGGGCCCACGAGGCATGCGGCGATGATCAGCACGATGCCGAAGATGATTTGCCCTTGGAACAGTTGAACGATTCCGACGACGACGAGTATCGCGGCGATCAACCAGAGAAGGGTTCCCTTCATGTGACTCTCCTTTCGTTGGCAGGAGATCTACCCCGCGGTCTTTTCGTCTAAACCGCTGCTTTGATCTCCAGCCGACGGGCATGGAGAATCGGTTCGGTGTAGCCCGATGGTTGCTCGACGCCGGAGAAAACCAAGTCGCACGCTGCGCGAAACGCGACGCCGTCGTATGCCGGAGACATCGGCGTGTATGCAGGGTCGTCGGCATTCTGACGGTCGACGACCGCGGCCATCCGCCGCATCGTCGCGGTCACGTCGTCGCGTGTCGCGACCCCGTGCAGCAGCCAGTTGGCGATGTGCTGCGACGAGATTCGACACGTCGCCCGATCTTCCATCAGTCCGACATCGCGGATGTCGGGCACCTTCGAACATCCAATTCCCTGATCCACCCATCGCACGACGTAGCCGAGGATTCCTTGAGCGTTGTTGTCGAGCTCCGATTGGATCTCGTCGCTCGTCCAATCGGGCGTCGGCGCCAATGGAATGCGCAACAGATCGTCGATCGTCGCCCGTGGTCCGTCGGAAGCGAGCCGCTGTGCCAACTGCTGCTGGACCGCGTGCACGTCGACCCGGTGGTAGTGGGTGGCGTGCAGTGTGGCGGCCGTCGGTGACGGCACCCATGCACAGCTCGCGCCGGCCAGTCGGATGCTGGATCTTCTGATCGAGCATGTCGGCCATCAGGTCGGGCGCGGCCCACATCCCCTTGCCGATCTGGGCCCGACCGGGAAGGCCGCAGGCGATGCCGACATCGACGTTCCAGTCCTCGTACGCCTGGATCCAGCGCTGTGCCTTCATCTCGCTCTTGCGAACCATCGGCCCGGCTGCCATCGACGTGTGGATCTCGTCGCCGGTGCGGTCCAGAAAGCCGGTGTTGATGAAGGCCACTCGCGACTTGGCGGCTCGAATGCACTCGGCAAGGTTCAGGGTCGTTCGGCGCTCTTCGTCCATGATGCCGATCTTCACGGTGTTCGCGGCGAGGCCGAGAACCTGCTCGACCCGACCGAAGATCTCGTTGGTGAAGGCGACCTCCTGCGGACCGTGCATCTTCGGCTTGACGACGTAGATCGATCCGCCACCGTCGGCCGACAGGCCCGGCATCGCGCAGAGCACGGTGACCATCGCGTCGAGCAAACCTTCGTACACCGGTTTGCGATCGCGATCGAGCACGGCCGGTGTGGTCATGAGATGTCCGACGTTGCGGACCAACATCACAGCACGGCCACGCCGGGTCAGTTGCGACCCATCGGGAGCGGTGAAGGCACGGTCTGCAGCGAGGCGACGAGTGAAGGTCTGTCCCGTTCTTGGTCACCTCCTCCGTCAGCGTGCCCGTCGCGAGGCCGAGCCAGTTGTGATAGGCGAGCGCCTTGTCGGCGCTGTCGACCGCGGCGATCGAGTCCTCGAAGTCCATGATCGATGTGATCGCCGACTCCAGGACCACGTCGGCCACGCCGGCGGCGTCGGTGCTGCCGATGGAGTGGGCGCGATCGATCACGATCTCGATGCCGAGCCCGTGGTGCTCGAGCAGGATCGAGCTCGGGTGCAGGTCGCGTCGCCCGTGTATCCGACGAACGCAGTCGGAGTCCGAGACAAGGCCGGTCTCGCCGTCGTCGAACGTCGACCACGAGGCTGCCATCGGCGATCGAAGTACCCGACGAGCATCGCGATGCGAACGCTGAGCGCCACTGCCGGTCGCCAGCGGCGCGACCTCGTCGAGGAACCTGCGTGCCCAGGCGATGACAGCTGCGCCCGCGTGCGGGATCGTATGGTCCGGCCGGTGGAGGCGTGCCCAGGGCATCGGTCCCGTACGAGCGCGTCGTACAGCGATCCCCAGCGGGCGTTCGCGGCGTTGATCGCGTAGCGGGCGTTGGTGATCGGCACGACCAGCTGCGGCCCGGCGATCGTGGTGATCTCGGCATCGCTGCAATCGGTGTCGATCTCGAACGACGGTCCAGCGGGCACGAGATAGCCGATGTCTTCGAGCATCGTGCGATACGCCACCGGGTCGTGCGGTTGCGCCTGCGTTCTGGCGATGCCATCCGTCGATTGCTGCCTGCAGGGTCGCGCGGATCTCCAGCAGTTCGGCGTTGCGCGGCCCGAGATCGTGGATCAGCGCCGAGAGTCCGCTCCAGAAGTGCGTCGGGATCGATACCGGTGGCGGGCAGCGCCTCGGATTCGACGACGTCGGCGAGCTCGGTCCCGACGAACAGATCGACGCGCTCGACGTATGTCATGGGCGACGAGTCAGGCGGCTTCGAGCGACGGCTTCACATCGCTGCAGAAGAGGTCCATCGTGCGCTTTGCCTCGTCCAACGTCATGTCGCCCGCGGGCAGCTGCAGCACGAGGTAGTCGGTGAGGCCGGGCTCGAGGACGGCGGCGAACCGGTCCTTGATCTGCTCGGCGGTGCCGGCGCCGAACTGAATGGCAGCGTCCATGTGGGCCATGATGTTGCGCAGCGGGTTGAGGGCTGCGTCGCACTCCTCGTCGCTCAGCACGAGGTGGTCGAACTTGTGCACGTTCTGTGTCCGGCGGAACAGCCCGGTCACCGTGCGCTGCACGATCTCGAGTGACTCCGCCTCCTCGGGCTGATCGCCAGCAGCATCGTGCAGCCGACGCGCGGCTTCGAGTTCGGTCCGTCGACGCGATGCGTGTCGCCCTTGTGCGCGTTCCACGTCTCGACGTAGACGTCGTACGAGTCCTGATCGATGGGGCCGGGCCACATCAGGTTCATGCCGTGGCGACCTGCGGTCACCGGGCTTCCCGGGGTACCAGAACGGGATCGGTCTCCTGCACCGGCTTGGTCGACATCGGAATGGTCTGGAAGTCGTAGAACTTCGAGTTCTCGCTGCTGATCTGACCCGTGGCGAAGGCCTCGCAGATGATGCCGAGCACATCGACGAAGCGGTCCTTCGACTCCGGCCAGTTGCTGCCGAACCAGTAGTGCTCGATCGGAGCGACACCGCGGCCGACGCCGAAGTCGAGCCTGCCGTCGGTGAGGTTGTCGACCACGATCATGTCCTCGATGATCCGAACGGGGTGGTGCAGTGGCAGCAGCTTCACGAGCGGCCCGAGGCGGATGTTCTTGGTGACCTGCGACGCCGCGGCGATGAACACCTCCTGGTTCGGGGCCATGCACAGATCCGATCCGTGGTGCTCGGCGAGGTGGTACCCGGCGAAGCCTGCCTCGTCGGCCATCTTGATGAGGTCGAGTCGGTCGCGCAACAACTGCGGTGTCGGCGTGCCTGGAATGTCTTCGATGTGATCGAAGATTCCGAACGTTGGCTTCCCCATGAGAATCCCTTTTCCGCACCACCCCAATGAGGTGCTCTCCCGATGATCGTGTCGGAGAACGCACCTGCTCCACAAATTGTGGACGCCGGTTGACGAAGGTCGGGTGCGTTTGTCAGACTCGCTTTTGCAACTGAGTCGCAATACGACAGCCACTCGTGACCCGTGTGAAAGGTCGATGTGCACATTCCGGATGGATATCTCAGCCCGTCGACATGCGGCACCTTCACAATCGTGATGGTGCCGTTCTGGGTCACGGCAGGTCGTCGGGTGCGCAAGATCGTCAAGTCGCGCTACGTGCCGTATGTCGCGTTGGCCGCGTCGTTCAGCTTCATCGTGATGATGTTCAACATCCCCGTTCCCGGTGGTACGACGGCTCACGGGGTTGCCGGCACACTGACGGCGGTGTTGCTCGGACCGTGGGCCGCGGTGATCGCGGTGTCGGTCGCCCTGGTGATCCAGGCGTTGTTCTTCGGCGACGGCGGGGTGCTGTCGCTGGCGACCAACTGCTTCAACATGGCCGTCGTGCTGCCCTTCGTCGGATACGCGGTGTACCGGGCATTGACGCGTCACATGTCTCTGACCGAGCCTCGTCGCGCACTCGCCGCCGGCGTCGGCGCGTACGTCGGCATCAACGCCGCGGCCATGAGCGCGGCGATTCAGTTCGGTATCCAGCCGGAGTTGTTCAAGGCTGCCGACGGCACGCCGCTCTATGCGCCCTTCCATCTGTCGCACACGATCCCGGCGATGGCGCTCGCGCACCTCACTGTTGCCGGCATCGCCGAGTTCGCACTGACCTTCGGCGTGATCGCGTATCTCCAGCGCGCCAATGTCCCCGTGCTGCGGATCAACCATCCGGACGTGCCCCTCGATGGCGAGGTCCCGACGCGCCGTCCGCTGGGGTGGAGATGGGCGTTCGTCGGTCTCGGTGTGTTGGCGGTCTCGACACCGCTCGGGCTGCTGGCACCGGGTGGCGCCTTCGGCGAGGACGAGCCCTGGCGGACTCGATCTCGGCAAGTACAACCTGCGCGCCGTGCCGACGGGCTTGGCGCGGTGGAGCGCATTCTGGGACCACGCTGTGCTCGGCGGATATGGCTTCGGCAGCGGCGAGCATCGGAGCGTTGCGTACATCGTCTCGGCGTTGGTGGGCATCGCGATGATCTCGCTCGTCGTGTTGCTCGGCTTCGTGCTCGCGCGACTCGCACGGCGGTTGCGAGCGGACGAGCCGGCACGAGCGGCGACTGCGCCGTCGTGACGGCATCGACGACCTCGACGACGCCGGCATGGCTGTTACAGACGCGAGCCGGCATTGTGCCCCTGCGGGTGCATCGGGAAGCGGAGCAAGGCCAACTTCATCGACAAGACCATCACCGGCGCGTCGTCGGTCATGCGCCAGGCGCTGTTCACCGACGACGATCGCCGCGCAGCCGGGCGTGTTGCAGCGCGTCGATCCGCGGGCCAAGGTCGCCACGGTGCTCGCGCTCGTTGTCGCCATCGCCGTCCTTCGCAACGTGCCGGTCCTCGTCGCCATGTACGCCATCGCGCTGCTGCTCGCCGCCGCGTCGCGGATCCCCGTGGCGTTCTTCGTCAAGCGTGTGTGGCTGTTCGTCCCGATCTTCACGGGCATCGTGGTGCTGCCGGCGACCCTCAGCTTCATCACGCCGGGCGAGATCGTGGTCCCACTCGGCAACTGGTTCGGCCACCCGGTCGGTCTCACGCGACAGGGGCTGCGGTCGGCAGGTCTCATGGTGATGCGCGTCGCGACGTCGATCTCGTTCGTCGTCCTGCTGGCCCTCACGACGACATGGACGCGCCTGCTGGCGGCGCTGCGAGCCCTGCAGCTGCCGCGAATGTTCGTGATGGTTCTCGGCATGGCATACCGCTACGTGTTCCATCTGCTCGGCTCGGTCACCGACATGTACGAGGCCCGCAAGGCCCGCAGCGTGCAGGTCGACAGGGCAGCGACATCGGGTCGAGCCTTCGTCGCGGCGACGGCGGGAACGCTGTTCGGCAAGGCGCACTCGGTGTCGGAAGAGGTGTACCAGGCGATGGTCTCGCGGGGCTACACCGGCAACGCCCGCACGCTGTCGCCGTTCAGGGTGAAGTCGCTCGACGTGGTGTGGATCATCGGTTGCGCCGCAGCGATCGTGACCGTGGTCTGGATCGATCGTGCCATCGGCCGGTGAACCGGTCTTCGTCGTCGACGACGTTTCCTACGCGTACCTCGATCGATTCCCAGCGCTCGACAACGTGTCGCTGTCGATCGGCCGCGGCGAGAAGCTTGCGATGCTCGGAGCCAACGGCTGTGGCAAGTCGACACTGCTGAAGATCCTCGACGGGTTGCTGTTCCCCGACTCGGGCACGTTCACGGCGTTCGGCGAGATCGTCACCGAAGATGCGTTGGAAGACGAGCAGTTCAATCGCGGCTTTCGCTCCCGCGTCGGCTTCATCTTCCAGAACTCCGACGCTCAGGTCTTCTCACCGACTGTCCGCGAGGAGATCGCGTTCGGCCCGCTGAACCATGGGATGTCATCGTCCGACGCGGCCGGCGCGAGTGCGACGACACCCTCGCGATGCTCGGCATCGTCGATCTCGCGGACCGTGCGCCGTACCAGTTGTCGGGAGGTCAGAAGAAGCGAGTCGCGATCGCGTCCGTGCTCGCGATGAACCCGGAGGTGTTGTTGTTCGACGAGCCGACCGCTGCGCTCGATCCACGAACGCAGCAGTGGCTGATCGAACTGATCGTCGAGCTCAACGAGGCCGGAAAGACCATCGTGCGTGGCGACGCACGATCTCGCGACGGTCGACGTGCTCGCCGATCGATGTGTGGTGTTCGGCGAGGACCATCGATTCGTCGGCTCCGGCACCCCGCAGGAGATCCTCGGCAATCGCGATCTGCTGCTCTCCGTCAACCTCATCCACGAGCGCACCCACCTCCTCCACGGCTGAGTAGCTTTCGGGGATGACACCCATTGAGGTAGTGCGAGCTGTGTACGAGGCGATGGCGGCGCGAGACATCGCAGCGTTGCTGTCGTTGGTGCATCCGGAGTGTGTGATCACCCAGGACGCGGCATTGCCCTGGGGTGGTCGACACGTGGGCCACGAAGGGTTCGCCAACTTCGGACTGGCGCTGACCTCGACGATCGACTCAGCCGTCACCACCGAGGACATGTTCATGGCCGATGGCGATGTCTTCCAGGTGGGTCACACACGTGGCACGGTGATCGCCAACGGCGCGTCCTTCGACATCCCCGAGGTGCATCGGTGGACCATCCGTGACGGCCAGGCAATCGCTGCCCACTTCTCCATCGACACGGAGGCCATGCTCCGCGCCATCAACGGATAGCGGGCTCGGCACCGAGCGGTGCCCCGACCGGTTCGAAGGCGATCTCGGGGCGGAAGGCGACTCGCCTGCGGGCTCGACGGAGTGCGGCGAGCACGGGCACGCCGAGGGTGAGGATCGCGATCACGCAGGTGATCGCCCTGCCCGTGTCCCATCCGAAGGTCGACGTCGCCAGCGTGAACAGGAAGAAGCGATGGAGGTTGCTGGTCACAGCATCTCCCGGAACGAACTGCAGCCCCGGCTTTCCTCCGGCACCGACGAGCGTGCCGACGCTGAACGGCCAGAACCACATGTTCATCAGGAACCCGAACACGTAGGCGGAAATGACGCCGTAGATCGCGAGCATCGTGATCTCCCGCCGTCCCTCGGCCTTCGGAAGGAGACCGGCGCCGAGCCCGATCCACGACGACGCCATCATCTGGAACGGCAGCCACGGGCCCACGCCGCCGGTCAGCAGCGCCGATGCGAACATGGTCGTCGAGCCGAGCACGAAGCCGAAGCCGGGCCCGTAGACGCGAGCGGCGAGGATCAACAGGAACGAGATGGTTTCGATCCCGGCAACACCGGCGCCCAGGGGGCGAAGCGCTGCGCCGACCCCAGAGAGCAGACCGAGCATGGCGATGGCCTTCACGTCGAGGCCACCGGTGCTGAGCTCGGCGAGGATGACCGCGATCACCAACGGCAGGATGAGGACGAAGACGAACGGTGCTTCTGCACTGTGCGCCGTGCCGGCATGCGGACTCGTGAACAGCGGCCACAGGAACATCACCAGACCGGCGAGCGATCCGATGAGCAACACGAGCCAGGTGCGCTTTCGAACCACAACGGCGTGGGTCGTCTTCATCGCACCTCCTCGGTCGCGAGGGCCGCGGTGACTTGAGCAACCGTCAGCCACCGCGCGGGATGCATCACCTTGGCGACCTGCGGGGCGAATACGGGCGAGGACACCACCACATCGGCCGTCGGTCCATCGGCGACGATCTCGCCCTCGGCGAGCACGACGACTCGATCAGCCACGCCGGCAACGAACTCCACGTCGTGCGTGGCCACCACGACGGCGCGGCCATCTGCAGCCAGCTCTCGGATCACCCCGCCGAAGCGAACCTTGGCACCTTCGTCGAGGCCACGAGTCGGTTCGTCGAGCATCACGATCGACGGCTTCGGGCAGAGTTGCACGGCGAGTGCCAATGCCAGCCGCTGGCCCTCCGACAGATCGCGCGGGTGTGCATCACCGGCGATGCCCGGCACGATGCGATCGAGGATCGACCGGCACGTTCCGCAACGCCTGGCCGCTTTCGCGATCGGCCAGGAGACATTCGGCGTCGACGGTCGCCAAGTACAGCAGGTCGCCCGGTGATTGCGGAACGAGACCGATGTTCTCCGTGGATTCGACAGTGCCCGATTGGTGGGTTCCGCTTCCTTGCAGCGCCCACATCAAGGACGTCTTGCCCGAGCCGTTGCGACCCATCAGCGCAACGACCTGTCCGGCGTGCAGGTCGAGGTCGACGCCCGCGACCGCAACGACGTCCCCGTATCGAACCGTCAGACGGCGAGCGCGGAGCACCGTCCGCTGATCCTCGATCGGCGGCTCGATGACCGACCGGCCCTCCAGCCGGGTGCGGAGGTCGCCGCCGCGGCGGCGGGCATCGCGGACCGACAGCGGCAACGGGTCCCAGCCGACAGCCTGGCCGAGGCGAACAACGGGTGGAGCAACATCGGTGACTCGCATCATGTCCTGCGGACTGCCGGAGGTGACTCCACCGGAGGCATCGACCGCGATGACGACGTCGGCGTATTCGACGACTCGCTCGAGGCGATGCTCGGCGAGCACGACGGTGACGCCGAGATCGTGGACCAGCCGGGTCAATGCGGCGAGCACATCCTCGGCTGCGGCGGGGTCGAGCGCGGATGTGGGCTCGTCGAGCACGAGCACGCGGGGATGTGCAGTCAGCACCGACCCGATCGCGACGCGTTGCTGCTGGCCTCCCGAGAGTGATCGCATCGCTCGTCGCCGAAGATGGGCGATGCTCAACAGATCGAGGGTTTCCTCGACGCGCTTGCGCATGACCGCGGCCGGGATGGCGAGCTGCTCCATCCCATAGGCGAGCTCCTCTTCGACGGTGTCGGTCACGAAGCCGTACATCGGATCCTGCATCACGACGCCCACCACGGCGGCCAACTCGCGAGGAGGATGGGTTCGTGTGTCGAGCCCGGCAACCGTGACGCGGCCGGCCAGCACACCGCCGGTGAAGTGCGGCACCAGCCCGTTGATCGCACCGAGGAAGGTCGACTTGCCGACTCCGGTCCGACCGACGACGAGACACATCTCACCCTCGGGGATGTGCAGCGAAACATCGCGGAACGCCGGCTGCGCTGCGTCGGGGTACGTGATCGTGACGGCTTCGAAGTCGATCACGAGACCACCGCCACTTCGCGCGAAACGCTCGCCGCTTCGCCGAGATCGACCGGCGGGGCGAGCACAGAAGGCAGCGCGCCGATGAGCGCTCCGATCAACGGCAGTGCGCTGAGCGTCGGCCAGCGCAACGGTTGCAGCGTCGGGTAGAGGTTCGCCGGATCGACCCTGCCGGCGATGAACATCGACGCCGCCGCGCAGAAGCCGCAGAACGAGACCAGCCACTCTGCCAACTCCCACGGGTCGGGTCGGTACACGCTTCGGTACACGCGGCGGCCGCCGACACGAATGCCGACGACGGCGACGAAACAGCCGAACGCGAGCATGGGGCCGCCGAGGATCCGCGGGGTGGTGCCGTCGAGCACGCCGTAGGTGCCGATGCACACCCCGAGGACGCCGGTGAGCACCAGCAGCGCGGTGATCAGACGGACCGAACGCGGCTCGTGGGAACGCCGACCGTACCCGCGCGAGTCCATTGCGGCGGCCAGCACCAGCGACCGGTCGAGCGCGTCCTCCAGCACCGGGATCATCACGCCCTTGATGACTCCATTCCCGGTTCGAACCGTGCCGCGCAGTTTGCGGGCCCTGCGAATCCGCTGCCCACTCTCGACCAGTTGCGGGGCGACAGTCAACGCGACCGTCACCGCAACGCCCATCTCGTGCAATGCCGCCGGGAGCGACTTCAACAAGCGCTTCGGATTGGCCAGCACGTTGGCGGCCCCGAGGCACAGCAGCAGTGTGGCGAGGCGAATGCCCTCGTAGACGGCCGCGAGCACACCCTCGAGGCTGACAGGACCGCCGATCCTGATACCAGCCGCGGCCGCGGGCAGACGAATCGCCGGCAACGAGAACAGGATCGTCCTGCCGTACTGGCCGTCCAGCATGATGCGGAACACGACCCTGACGGCGATGATCAACAGACCGAGCCGGAGGTAGGCACCGAAGCCGCGTGCCCACGGTGCATCGGTGCGCCGGAACGACACGACGCAGCCGACCGATCCGGCGAACACGATGAGTATCAGCGGGTTGGTGGTTCGTGACGCGGCCGTCGCCATGCCGAGCGCCCACAGCCACCACGCGCCAGGGTGCAGTGATCGCGGCAGGCGTTCGCTCACGGCGGGCTACCTCGCTGACGACGGCGCGCAGCCCACACGCTGGTGCCGCCGACGCCTGCCGCGACCAACAATCCGAGACCGGCAGCGGGACTGAATCCTCCGTCGCCGCGTCCGTCGTCGCTGAGGTCGACGGTGCCGAGCGGTACCGAGTCGTCTGTTGGCGACGATGTGTCGCCGGAACTCGTGGGGCCGGAACCGTCGGTCGTTTGCGTGGATTCAGTCGGTGCCCGCGTCGTCGTCGATGCGCTCGTGGATGTCGCAATCGCCGATGCAACGGAGGTCGTCGTGACGGCCGCTGCGTTTGCGCCAGGTCGAGGCACCGTGGTGGAGGGGAGTGGTCCTGCGGCAGCCTGCTGAGGCGAAGCGTCGACCGCCGTGTTCGCCGAGTCAGGATCGACGAACACGGCGGCGGTCGTTGGCGCCGCAGTTGGTGCCGGCGCGTTCGGTGGCGGGACTGTTGGCGCCGGAGTTGCCGGCGGAGGAGTCGGCGTCGCGGCCGGCGACCCGCAATCGCCACCCCGGAGTGGGTTCGGTGCTTCACCCGGGATCGGCGCGGGCGGGTCCAGCCCAGGTGGTGGAATGTCACTCGACGCATGATCGAACGCGAAGGACCATCCCTCGATCGTGCCGGGCGGTGGCGTGCGGTTGCCCGCGCCAACGCTGCTGTAGCACCAGGCTCCACCGCGGGGCGCGAGCCAGTACGACCAGTACGCGGTCGCCGGGGGAGTGTTGACGCACGGCTCGATGTCGGGCCCCGGCAGGCCTGCGATCCGGCACACGAAGCCCGGGAAACGGCGAGTGCCTTCCCACAGAACCCCCGCCTTGTCGAGAGCGTCGAGCCCGCTGGTGACCGGCCCCGGTGCGCAGGCAACGTTCACGCCGCCGCCCAGTTCGTGAAAGTCGACGACGATGGTGATGCCGACGTTGTCGGTGCACGCCCCGTCGACCCATCTCGCCGCATGCGCCGGCGCTGTCGCAACAGGCAACGAGATGCCAATCGCGACAAGCGCCAACGCAGCGGCGAGCCGGTGAATCACCCGAAATAACCGCTGACGTCGGCGACGAGGTCGACAGCGTTGACGGCCACGAACAGGCAGACAGTTCCGGTGGCGGACAGTTGTGTGATCGCCGCGTTGGCGACAGGTGTGCCGGCGACGAAGTTGAGGTTCGATGCCACTGGTTGCGGCGAATCGCACGGGTACACCGTGACGAAGCCTTGGCCTTGCCCACCGTCGGCCGTGACGTTGAGCACGACCGAGGTTGCGGTATCGGGGACACCGCCGCGGCCGGCGATCGGCAGCACCAACGTCGACCCAGCTGCGACAGCGCCGGCACCCAATTGAGCTCCGTCGACAGTCGATTGACCGGCACGCGTGTCGAGCACACGAGCCGGAGTCAAGGCCTTGTAGCCCGATCCGGTGGGGAAGTAGCCGTTGACGTCGACGATGAGATCTGCGGGGTTGCCGTCCACGAACAGGCACACGGTTCCGGTGGCGGACAGCTTGGTGATCACTGCGTTGGCGATCGGAGCACTGTCAGCGAAGTTGACGTTCGATGCAACCGGCTGGGCAGCGTCGCACGCAAACACCGTGACGTAGCCAGGGCCGTGTGCCGCATCGACGGTGACGTTCAGCACCACGGCATCGGCCGTGGCCGGTACGCCACCGCGGCCGCCAACGGCAAGCTCGAGGATGGAGCCCGGCTTCGATTGACCGGCGCCTTCCGCCGCTCCGTCGATCGTCGGCTGACCGACACGGGTGTCGAGCAGGCGAGCCGGCGTCAAGCCTTCGTAGCCGGATGCTGCCGGAAAGAACCCATTGACGTCGGCGATGAGGTTGACAGCCGAACCGTTGACGTAGAGGCACACAGTGCCCGCTGCCGAGAGCTTGGTGATGACCGCATTGGGGGTGGGCGAGCCGGCCGTGAAGTTGACGCTGGAGGCGAGCGGCCGGGTGGTGTCGCACGGATAGACCGTGATGTACCCGGCGCCCGTTGCCCCGTCCGCGGTGACGTTCAACACGACCGCGGCGGCGTCGGAGGGAACGCCGCCACGGCCGCCAACCTGCAACACGAGGGTCGAGTCCGCCGGTGTGAGACCGGCGCCGAGGGCAGCACCATCGGTCGTCGATTGGCCGGGCCGAGTGTCGAGCAGTCGGGCCGGCACCACAGGCACCACGTCAGCTCGCGGTGGCGCGAACGGCGCCGGGTCGAAGGCGAGAGCTGCTTGCGGAGTCGCGCGCTGGAAGCTGCTGCGCGCCGAGGGATCGAGTCCGAGGGTGAGAGCGTCGGACAAGGCGCCGGGATTGAGCGCAATGGCGCCTTCGTCGCCGGCGGCAGGAGTGCCGGTGGCGTTGTCGGCGGTCAGTTGCAGCGTGCCGACGTAGGCGCGTCCCGCCGCGGCTGCGTCGGGGTAGCCGGCTGCCTCGAGCGCCTGCACAACGAGACCGGTGGTGTTGCTGTTGGCATCGGCGGTCGGTCCGGTTCCCGGGAACCCGCCGGTGAGGGGATCCTGCCGATCGATCAACCATGCTGCGGCGTCGTGTATCGCTGTGGACGTGGTTGTGCTCGGGGCGAGCACCAGCATCGCGTCGATGGCCATCGCCGTAGCGTCGGTGTCGGCATCAGCGCCGTCCTCGCAGCCTCGCGTCGAATCGGCGGGAACGGCTGCGTCGTAGGTCAGGCGGAAGCCGCCGTTGGGACACTGCTGGGCGAGCAGGAAGTCGGCGGCACTCGCGGGCACCCCGGTGGGCGTGTATGACAAGCCGAGGATGTTCAACGCCTGGCCGAACCCGTTGCTGAAGTCGCCGAACAGGGACACGTCCGAGAAGCGGCCCGCGTGGATCCCCGAGGGCACCATCGCTGCTCGCGAGAGCGCTTCCAGGTCGACGCCGCCGAAGTCGTTTGGACTCAGCGCCCTGCAGTGTGGCGACGAGCATCGATTTGCCGATCGGGCCGGCGTAGTGGCTGCCGGTATCGCCGAACGATTCACCGGTGATGTAGTCGTTGATGCTGGCCGCGAGCGCGGCGGTCGACGCCGTTGCCTGTGCATCGGCACCCCGCCCGCCGTTGTGGAGTGCCAGGATGGCGTCGATCGTCAGACCCCAGTCGATGGAGGCCGGAAACGGGGACGGCGGGAACAGCAGCGATCCACCGTTGTCGTTCAGTTCGCCTTCGAGCCATGTGAGCGCAGACTCTGCGGACGGCGCAGCGGAGACCGGTGACGAGACTGTGAATCCCACAGCGGAGGTGGAGGCGATCGCGGCTAGGGCCAGCGTCGCCAGTTGACGGGTGATGCGCATGTTCGTGTTCCTCGCATGAACTCGGCCACGGGGAACAGATGAACACTGGCCCTTTCGGCCTAGCGCACACCCGCGACCGCGACCTCGACGGCAAATTGGGTCTTCCATCACGTCGGGTATTCCGGCTCACCCTCGCGGGCATACGGTTGCGGGTCAGCGTCGGCCTTGCACCGACTTCCCCCTCCGAGACGTCGGCCACCATAGCCGGGGTTTGTCGCGGGTGCCAATGGGTACGACTCGACGTCGATCGGCACAGACGAGAGGAGATCGCGATGCCGCAGCAAGCATGGAGCAAGAAGCGCGAGCGCCAGTACGAGCACATCAAGGAAGGCCTCCGCGATCGAGGCAAGAGTGAAGACACGGCCGAGGAGATCGCGGCGCGCACGGTCAACAAGGAACGCGCTCGCGCCGGCGAGGCCAAGCAATCGAGCCGGACGTCGACCGACGACATCTCGTCGGGTCGTCGCGGCGGCCTGCGCTCGCACAAGGGGCCCGGCGGTCGAACCCGGGATCAGCTCTACAACGAGGCCAAGCAGAAGGGCGTCAAGGGTCGTTCGAAGATGAACAAGGCCCAGCTCCAGAAGGCTGTCGGTCGCTAGACCGGCGGGGTGCCATCACCGAACGGCCGGCCGCCCAGCTCCTCGCGATGGTGGGCCGTCGACCAGTTCGACACATCGGGACCGCACGGCACGATCCCGGTCGGATTGATGTCCTTGTGGACGATGTAATAGTGCTGCTTGATCTGGGTGAAGTCGATCGTGTCGCCGAACCCTGGCGTCTGGAACAGGTCGCGCGCGTAAGCCCACAGCACCGGCATCTCCGACAACTTCTGCCGATTGCACTTGAAATGCCCGTGGTATACGGCGTCGAACCGGGCCAGCGTCGTGAACAATCGGACGTCGGCCTCGGTGATCGTGTCGCCGACGAGAAAGCGTCGAGTGCGAAGGTGGTTCGACAACCAATCCAGGCGATCGAACAGCCGCACGTACGCAGCCTCGTAGGCCTCCTGGCTTCCAGCGAACCCGCATCGGTAGACGCCGTTGTTGACCTCGGTGAAGTTGGCCTGTTGCATCGCGTCGATCTCGTCCCGCAGTTGTTCCGGGTACAGATCCGGCGCGCCTTGCCTGTGGTAAGCCCTCCATTCCGTCGTGAAGTCGAGAGTCAGCTGGGCGTAGTCGTTGGTGACGACCTTGCCAGTCGAGATGTCGACCATCGTGGGCACCGTGACACCGCGGTCGTAGTGCGGATCGCGTGCGAGGTAGGCCTGTTGCAGGCGCTCGTAGCCGAGGACGGGATCGACTCCGCCGGGATCGAGGTCGAAGGTCCAGCTGCGCGGATCGTGCGTCGGGCCGCAGACACCCATCGAGATCGCGTCTTCCAGACCCAGCAGTCGCCGAACGATGATCGCCCGGTTCGCCCACGGGCATGCTCGGGCGACGACGAGCCGATATCGCCCGGCCTCGACGGGAAAGTCGTCGCGACCGTCTGCTGTGATTCGAGTCGAGATGTAGTTGGTGTCGCGCTCGAACGACTTGCCGGGCTCGACGTACGAACTGTCACTGTTCATGGTCCTGCGACCGTGATTGCGCCGTCGATCTTCAACGTGACGCCGGTGATCGTCATTGCATCGTCCGAAGCAAGTTAGACCGCGGCTGCACCGATCTGCTCGGCAGTCGCGAGCCGGACTGCCCCTCCTCCGCTGGCGATGAGGTGCGGTGTTCCAGCCTGTAGCGAGACCCACCGTTCGCTGCATTGGACGCCTCGGCCGCACAGCTCTGCGCTGCCGCCGAATCGATGTCGACCACCGCGACGGCGGCGCCCTCGGCGGCCATTGCCAATGTGATCGCCCGCCCGATTCCGGCGCCCCCGCCGGTGACGAACGCGGCCTTGCCCTGCAATCGTCCGGTCACTGCCGAGCCTCCGATGCCATGGATTGGCATGCTTCCAGACTCGGCGCACGATCATCAGATCGTGCGCTACGTCGTCGACAGACGGCGGCGCTGGTGGACCTCGCCACCGATCCATCCCGACAGGTCGACGGCCTTGGTCCCGGCGGGATACGTGATGGTGGTCGTGGCGGCGCCGGTGATGCTGTTCGACGTACCCGGATGGGCGTCGAACATCGCGTCGAGGCGCGACAAGCCAGTGGTCGTCACAGTGATCGTCCGCGACGGCCGATCGAGTGCAGCCGCCATCGTGCTCGGTGGTCGTTGGCCGAGCAGTCCGATGCAATGAGCGATGAGGTCGCGGTTGCCGGCGAGCAGGTCGTCGCGCGTCAGCGCGTACGACTCGCCGGAGATGCCGATGTCCTCGATCGGCAAACCCTCGCTGGGGCCCGAACGCGTCGCTCGACGATAGGCAAGCGACAAGCCGATGCCGTCGGGGAGAGCAGGCAGGGCGATGTCGGACCCCGACAGCGCGCCACGCAGTTCGGAGTAGTCCCACACGTTCGCCCCGCCGGCACCGGTCGCGTCGCCGACACACACGAATGGACCGATCGCGTTGTCGACGAAGCCGGCCGAGAACAGGTCGCCCGCCGAGTACGTCGTCGAGTCGGCGACGAGCACCACTGGTCCGCCGTACTGCTGGCCGATCGAGTTGCACGCCTGCACTTCAGTGATCGGAATCGGCTGCGAGTACAGCTCGCCGTTGCGCACTGCGGCCTCCAGCGAGGCCCTCCACGGCGACAGGTCGTCGCGCAGTGATGGCAGGTCGGCCATGTCGCGAGTGAATGGTGTGGCGAGCACCGAGAACCGTGTTGGTTGGATCGGCTTCGGAGTGAAGAGCTGCAGGGCGAGCTCCGCTGCCCAGATGTACCCACCCGGATTGCCGCGCACATCGAGGATCAGCCCACGGTTGGGCAGGAGGGGAATGAGGCGTTGCAGCTCGGCGACGAACGGATCGGGCGCCGTGTCGAAGCCGTAGATGCGCAGGTAGCCGTACGCACCACCGGGTGCGTTGATCGACATTGCCTTCAGCGTGCTCGTGAGATTGGTCGGGATCACATCGGCCGACGGTGGACGGCGCCTGGTGGCTGCCGCGTGCTTCGGCGCTGCGGCCTGCTCGCCGGTCAGTGCTCCTGGTGCGAACAGCAACATCTTCGCCCGGCGAATCGCAGCGGCCGCCGGATCGATGGCGCGCGTTCGGCGCAGCCGAATCGGTACGCGGCCGGTCGGACCGCCATCGAGCATTGGGGCAATGTCGGACGGGTCGACGACCTGCCACGGAATCTTGATCTCGCGGGCCGGACCTGTCGGCGAACCGCTGGTGGTCGTCGATCGATATCCCACGATCACCCACTGCTCGTCGGGTGGTGGGCTGTACTGCAGCGAGCGCAGTGTCAGGCTTTGCGTGGCCCATGCTCGTTGGCTGTCGGGCCGGCCGCCGACCTCTGCCTCGCTGTAGCGCTGCACCGCTCGGTCGATCGGCACACCGTTCCAGTACTCCAGAACGACGCCGGGGCGGAAGGTGGTCGTCAGGTCGTGACCGACCTTGGTCACGACATACGTTGGTGCGTCGGCCGTGCCGATCATCTCCACGAGGAACGGCAATGCCGCCACCTTGTTGGCCAACGCAACTGGTCCTGCGTAGCGTGTGTGAGCATCGCGGAGTCGAGTCACGAGGTCGGCGAGCTCGAGATGAAATGCCTCGTCGGTCAGCTGGTCGACCTGTGATCGCAGGATACGCAACCGCTGCACCGGGTCGGTGCCGTAACGCGCTCGCTTCAACGGCAGGTGGGTGTAGACCCCGTCGATCACCGTCTCGATGCCTTCGATCAATCGCAGCCGTTCCGCTCGTGTCAGGGTGCCCGGCGACAGGAACGGTCCTGTCAGTGCGACCGCACCCTTGGACTTCGACTTCGCCTTGGTCTTCGCCGGCGATGGTGTGGCGGCGTCGGCGAGCACGATCCCACGTTGGGCGACAGCGATCCGATCGGTGGCCATCGGCCTACCTCCTCAGTGGTGCTCCGCTGGGGAGCGTCTCCCATGATGACACCAGCACGCGCCACCCTGATACGGCGATCGTCAGCCAAGCTCACTGGGCGCGATTTTGGCCTGCGGCCGCGGCAGGCTCAGCAGAGGGCGAAGACCGTCACGCCGTAGATCGTCTGGCCGCCGCCGGGATCCGTGCGGATGACGAAGCCGAGCCCGGCGCTGGCGTACATCGAATTCTTGATGTTGGCGAGGTGTGGTGGCGAGCCGTACCACAGCCCGATCAACGTCGCCGGCGAGGTGCCTGTCGCCGCGGCGATGTTCTCGCCGGTGGGGCACCCGACCGCTGCGTCGCGGGCGGCAGTGCTCGAGTGCGCGAACACCGCCGGATTGCTCGCGAGCTGCAACGCATACGAGCAGGCGAAGGCCTGCGCGGCCGCGCTGGTCGCGAGCGGTGCAACGCCGGCCGCCGCACGAGTGGAGTTCAGGGACGACATGCCGTCGTTCGTGCATGTCGAGAAGCCCGGTTGCGGCGTGGGCGGGGGAGTGTTGGCAGGAGCCGGCTCGGTCGCTGTGGCCGACGGGCCCGAGAACCAGCCCTGCAGGTCGGCGATCAGATGTGTTTGGGATCCGCTGTAGAAGCCGAGCCCGCGGTTCGAGACCTGGGTGATCGCGAAGTTGGCGACCACATCGCCGCCGCCCACCGAGTTGACAGTGGACGTCGATGGACGTGCGGTGCCGGCGGGGAATGCGGCGACGAATCCGGCGTTGCCGTCGACCGAGGTCACGTTGTAGGCCATCGCGCCACCCTGCGATGTGGCCAGTTCCAAGCCGCCGCCGGGATACAGCGGCACGCCAGTCCCGAGGGGGCTCGCGAGTCGGGTGTCGAGCAACCGGGTCGGGTCATATGCGGTGAAGAGACCAGTACTGCTCGCGCCCGCCGACGGTCCGGTGAAGTAACCGAGGAGGTCCACCACGATGTGGCCACCACCCGAGAGGTACAGCGCTACGCCGGCCGCCGATACGGGAAAGATCCCGGATGCGGCGCGGGTCTGGTTCGGTTGATCGACGTTGAGGATCGACGAGGTCGGCATCGGCCGGCCCGCCGGGAACTCAGTGACATAGCCCGGTGCCGAGGATTCGGTGACCGTGACGTTCAGCGCGAGTGCGACGGAATCGGCCGGCACGCCGCTGGGCAATGGCAACGTGATGCTTGCGCCGGCTCCGGGCTTCGGACCCGGTCGAGAGTCGTACACACGGGTCGACGGCCGGGCCACGAATCTGCCCGCAGCGCTGGAGGTCGCGGGCACGAAGGCACCGACCACGTCGACAACGACTTGCGACCGAACGGACGTGAACACTCGGAAGTTGCCCGACGCGTCGAGGCGCGTGATGGAGCTGTTGGCGCGGATCTGACTGCCGTCGAAGTTGACGTTCGAGACGGTTGGCCGCGCCTGGTCGGCCGGCCACGCAGTCAGGAACCCGGCGGCATCCGGCCTATCGACGGTCAGCGTCAGTGCGAGCGACGTTGCGTTGGAGGGAATGCCACAGATCCCTCGGGCGGGGATCTGGATGGTCTGCGCGTCGAGGCGTGTGAATCCGCTGTTGAGACGAGTATCGGCGAGCCGGCACGGCTGCACCGACACGTATGCCGCACTCGAGGCCGGAGCCGCTTCGGCCACGGTCGCGCCGAGCGCCGACTGCACGGTGACAGCCGCGACAACAAGAGAGATCGGTAGGAGAGCGCTGCGAATCCAAGCCAGTCGGGCTGTTCGCGATGGGCGCAGGGTCTGGACGCCTTGCATGAAACCGGTCCCCCGATTGTTCAGCGCCCACTGATTGCTCCGATTGCTTAGCACGCGGGCACAGATCACGTCGAGTTATCGGTCGAATTCAATTCCGACTTGAGCGCGAATGCGAACCGATTTCCAACGGCCGTCGTAGATCTCCGTGAACCCAAACGTTCCCGAGGAGGAGCACGAGCATGAACATCACACACAAGTTGATCGCCGCAACATTGGTCACCGCCACGGTGGTCGGTGGAGCGACCTCGATTGCCGGCGCGAGCCGATCGAACCGTGAAGCCGAGATCAAGGTCTGGGTACCTCGCGAAGGCGATGTCGCCGGAATCGGCAACAAGGCCTTCTTCGTCGACATGTCGATCCGTTACAAGCACAGCGATCTGCTCGGCGCCGGTTTCACGTCGCCACAGCTGACAGGTCCTGGTGCGCACCAGAACCTGCCGCCGTTCCCGAAGCCGGCGACGATCGGTCACGACGAGAGCATTCCCAATCTGGTCGTGCTGCTCGACGGCACGATCGTCGGTGCCAAGCAGGGTCAGAACGTCGCTGGGCTGTTCGAGCTCACCGGCGTGACCAACCGCAAGGGTGACGAAGTCGAACTGTGGGACACCTGGATCATCGGCGCCCCGAACTTCGGCACCGGCCGCTCGACCCTGCGCGTCGCGGTCGTCGACGACCTCAACCACAACGGCATCCTCGACGACGCCCCCGACACGGTCGCAGACAGCGACGGCGACGGCGATGTCGACTCGCGAGACCTCGAGGCCATCGGGCTGGCCTCGGGCGTGCGTGAAGTCAGCTTCACGATCAACCCCCTCAGCTGAGCCAGCGTCGTCTCGGCTGACCGCGACATGGGTCGCCGCCTACGGGTGGCGGCCCATCGTCGCGCCCGCTCGCTGTCGGTTTGGAGACTGTTCGAAGTGACCGTGTATGTTCGACTCGTTTCCATAAGCCCTGACTTTCACAATGGAGTTGTCACAATGCCGAATCCGCAGCATGCGATCCTGACGGATCTCACGAAGTACCAGTGGTACACCCACCTGAGCCGTACCGAAGGTGCAGACCTCGGCGTCATCAAGCAGGCTCTGCGCGACGTGCGGGCGGCCGGGTCCGACGTCGGCGTGACGGTGCCGGTGAATGTGTGCATCCTGTTCGGACCGACGCTGCTCGCCGACCTGACCGGCGACATCCCGGAGGATTTCCAGGCGTATCCGGGGTATTCCTCGCCCGACGGCAAGGTCGCCAAGGCGACGCAGGAAGAGATGTTGCTGTGGATCCACTCCAACGACAAGGACCTGTGCTGGGAGGCCCAGTTCAAGTTCCGCAACGCAGTTGCCGGGCACATGACCGTGGCCCGCGAGACACCGGCCTTCATCTATCGCAACAGCCTCGACCTCACCGGTTTCATCGATGGCACCGGCAACCCGGAGCCCGAGCAGCAGCATGACCGCGGCATCGTTCCCGAGGGTCAGCCGGGTGCCGGCGGATCGTTCTGCATCGCCCAGCGTTGGGTGCACGATCTGGGCTACTTCAACAGCCTGTCGCTTGCCGATCAGGAAGCGTTGTTCGGTCGCAAGAAGGCCGACTCGACACGCCTCGACGTGCAGCCGCCGACCTCGCACCTGTCGCATGTCGAGTTGCGCGAGGGCGACACGGCCGACGCGAGCAAGCCGAAGCGTGCTGAGATGGTGCGTCGCTCGACCCCCTACGCGTTCCACGACGGCACGGTCGGCCTGTACTTCATGGGCTTCTGTCGCGAGCAGGCTCCGTTGCGCGAGCGCATGGAAGCGATCTACGGGATGAACGGTCAAGCCCGCGACGCGCTCACCGATTACTCGACCCCGGCGTCGGGCTCGTTCTACTTCGCGCCGTCGGTCGAAACTCTCGAGGCTGCCCTCGCCTGATCAGTCGGCCTTGACGAGGCGGCGCGTTTTACGGAACGTCGATGATGGTGCCCGACGATGTCGGGCGAGGATGTGGCTCGTGCGCCGGCTGAACCGGGTCGCCGTGCACGGGCACATTTCTCGATAGGAAGTCCTTCACGGCGTCGGCGAACACATCGTTGCGGTCGCCCGCGACCATGTGCGCCGCGCCGGCAACGTTGACGTACTCCGCGTGCGGGCACATCTCCAGGAACTCTTGTGCGCCTTCCTCGGTGAGGATGTCGGACAGACCGCCGCGGACCAGCAGGGTCGGCAGCGTCAGGCTGCGGGCACACGTCTCGAGTCGCTTCTGGCGTTGATCGAGATTGCGTACGCCGAGGCGGAACTTCGGATCCCAGTGCCAGTGGTACAGGCCGTCGGCACCGAGGCGGACGTTCTTGCCCAGCCCGGCAAGGTCCTTCGGTCGCGACCGGTGCGGCTGGTAGCTGGCAATCGCGTCGGCAACCTGCTCCAGCGACTCGAATCCCTCGGGCCGCTGATTCATGAACGCGCTGATCTTGGCTGCGCCGTCGATCTCGATGCGCGGTGCGATGTCGACGAGCACGAGCGCGGTTGCATCGACGCGGTCCTCGCCGACGGCCACCAGGCTCGTGCCTCCGCCCATCGATGCTCCGACGAGAATCGGCCGCTTGTTCCCCAACCCGGCGATGACACCGATGAGGTCCTCGACCATGGCGTCCTGGCTGTAGTTGCCGTCGGGATCCCAGTCGGAATCGCCGTGGCCGCGGGCGTCGAAGGCGACGGCGTGGTAGCCGGCCGCGGCCAGCGACTGGCCAGTTCCCTTCCACGCGTGGCGCGTCTGGCCACCACCGTGCTGGAGCAGGACCAGCGGGCCAGCAGGGTCACCCCACGTGTCGCCGGCGATTCGCAGACCGTCCGCACCCGTCCAATACAGCATCGGCTCCGGCGTCGAGGGAAGACGAGATCCTGCGCTCATTGCATGTTGTCCTCTCGCCTCGCTCCTCGATCCGTGCGTCGCGCGGGCCTTCGGACAGCCTGCCAGAACCCGACGGCCAACGCCTTCTCGCGTCGTAGCTTGTTGGCGTGGTGGATCAAGGACCGGAGAAACTCTCGCCCGGGCGATGCGCTGTCGTCGGTGACGGTCGAATGGGTCGGGCGCTCGTCGGCGTGCTGCCGTGGCTGGAGGGCCCGTTCGGTCGAGGGTTCGACGGCGCGGGATTCGACATCGTGATACTCGCTGTTTCCGACGACGAGATCGGTCGGGCTGCTGCGGCGGTGCGACCCGGCCCGCTCGTCGGTCACTGCGCCGGATCGCTCGGCCTCGACGTGCTCGCGCCGCACGAGGCGTTCGCGTTGCATCCGCTGATGACGGTGACGCGCGAGGGTGCGCGCTTCAGCGGTGCCGGTGCCGCGGTTGCCGGAAGCACGCCGCGGGCTCTTGCCGTCGCGCATGCGCTCGCGGATGCACTCGGGATGCATGCGGTCGAGATAGCCGACGCCGATCGGTCCGCTTATCACGCGGCGGCATCGATCGCCTCGAACTTCCTCGTCACGCTGGAGGACGCGGCGGAAGTCATGTTGGCTACGACCGGTGCGGAACGCGAGGTGTTGGTGCCGCTGATTCGGGCGGCGATCGACAACTGGGCGGCGTCGGGCGCGCCGGCAGCCTTGACCGGGCCGATCGCGCGCGGCGACGAGGCCACGGTGGCCCGGCAACGCCGCGCCGTTGCCGAACGGGCTCCTGAATTGCTGGCGCTGTTCGACGCGTTGTGCGATCGCACCAGGGTGATCGCTGCCCGTCGCGAGTGATCAGCCTTCGGTGGTCGAAGGAGCCAGCGGAGCAGTCGCTGTGTACTCCAGTCGATCCGCAACCTGCGCAGAAAGCTCGGGGGAGAACTCGCGAGCGACGAGCCACAGGGCCACATCGATCCCGCTGGTCACGCCGCCGCCGGTGACGAGATCGCCGTCGTCGACGACTCGTTCCTCCACCAGCGTTGCCCCTGTGGCGACGAGGTCGCTCCACGCCCCATGGTGCGTTGTCGCCCGGCGAGCACCGATGATGCCGGCATGTGCCAGCAGCATCGAGCCGGTGCACACACTCGCCAGCAGGTGCGTCGTGTGCCGCGCTTCAGCGAGCAGTGGAAGCCACTCGCCACTCTGCACCTCTGCCCACGCGCCTTGTGGTGCGCGACCAACCCAACCTCCTCCGGTGACGATCAGCACATCGGCCTCACCGGGTCGGTACGTGCCGTCGGGGCGAAACCGCAGTCCATTCGCGCCGACGACTTCGTCCCGCTGTTCCCTGGTGACGAGGCGTACCTCGATGTCGGCGCCGAGGCTGGCGGCGCTACGAAGGACCTCCAGCGGCCCGAGCGCGTCGAGCTCGTCCACGCCGTCGAACACGATGATGTCGAAGATCATGAGCACAAGGATGGACTCTGGGGGAGATGTCCGCAATGACACGTATCCCACGATTCGCGCCATCTGCGACCTGACATCTCGAGCCATCGCGCTGGACTTGGCCAAATCGGAGCGGGTGACCGGAATCGAACCGGCGTCATCAGCTTGGAAGGCTGAGGTTCTACCGCTGAACTACACCCGCGATGTTGGAGACGAGATCATATCCCGAGCACTGCTCGAACCTCCGCTGTGTTCGCTGACCACCGACACGAGCGACCGCGTGCACCACAATGAAGGGATGTACGCGCAGAACATCCTCACCGCCAATCTCACGCCGACGCAGCAGACGACAACGCCGGGGCAGTCCTTGTGGGAGTGGGGATACGACGGCGTCGAGGTCGGCATCTGGGAATGTGCTCCTGGCACACTCAGCGGACCGACGGGCGACTTCGACGAGATGATGTGCATGGTCGCGGGACGGGTCACGGTCACTCACGCAGACGGCGAGTTCGACATCGCCCCCGGCACCACGTGGGTGACACCGCGTCAGTGGGACTCGACGTGGACGGTCCACCAAACAGTTCGCAAGCTGTACGTCATCGACAACCGGCCGGGCCAGGCGGCACCGTCGGCGTTCCTCGCCAACGCGCACACCGCGGTGCTGGGCGCACCCCGGCCGCGGGCGAATCCGATCAAGGGCGATCCGCACGAATCGACCTCCGAGCTGTGGGTCCACAACGGGCTCAACGTTGGCGTGTGGGAGGCGACGCCCGGCACGTTCCCGGCGAGTCGTGACGGCTACGACGAGGTGTTCATCTGCCTCTCCGGTGCGGCGACGATGACTGGCAACGATGGCGTTCGCTACGACCTCTCCCCGGGCTCGGTGTTGCTCACTCCTGCCGGGTTCACCGGTCGATGGGATGTCAGCGAGACGTTCCGCAAGGTGTATTGCATCATCAACCGCTGACGACGTCGACGGTGACCGGCGAGTAGGGTGCTCCCAGTGGAATTGGTGCAGACCCTTCCGGCCCGTTGGTACACCGACCCCGGCGTCTTCGAGCGGGAGCGGTGGCCGATCTTCGGGTCGTCGTGGGTGCACATCGCCTACGAGCACCAACTGCGCCGCACCGGTGACTACGTCGCGGAGAACCTTGCTGGGTGGCCGATCTTCGTTCGCCGCAACGAGGATCGCCGGCTGGTCGGCTTCTACAACTTGTGCCCGCACCGGGCCGGCCCGATCGTGTGGGACGGCGAGGGTCACCAGGCCAACTTGGTGTGCCGTTACCACGGGTGGGCGTTCCGCAATGACGGAACGTTGCTCAACGCCCGCGACTTCGGTTGCGATGTGCCCGAGGGAATGGACCTGACTCCGATTCAGGTCGACTCGTGGCGCGGGATGGTGTTCGTGTGCCTCGATCCCAAGGTGCCGCCGTTGCACGAGTGGCTCGGTGCCTTCCCCGACGAAGTCGCCCATGTCGACCTCGAGTCGTTCCGCTTCCACAGCCGCAGCGTTCGCAACGTCGCCTGCAACTGGAAGACCTACGGCGACAACTTCATGGAGGGTTACCACCTCCCGACCGTCCATCCGGCGATGAGCCGCGACGCCGACGCGCTGAACTACAAGGTGCTGATCAAGGGCGACCGCCGCTGGAACATCCACGAGATGCCACCACGCGACGAGTCCACGTTCGGGGTGTTCGGATGGTTCTGGCCGACGTTCGCCTTCGACGTGTTCCCTGGCGGATTCGCGGTCGAACGATGGCTGCCACGCGGCTACAGCCACAGCGACCTGATCTTCGAGTACTTCTTCGCCGACGACACGGATCACGATGTCGAGGCGATCATCAAGTTCAGCGAACAGGTGGCCGACGAGGACGCACGCGTGTGCGAGCACGTGCAGCGCAACCTCAATGCCGGCAACTACGACGTCGGCTTCTTGAGCCCGAAGTGGGAGGAAGGCATCAAGGTCTTCCACGAGCTCGTGCGCGAGGCCGTCGGCCCGGTCGTCTAGCGCACGCTGGCCCTGTTTGGCCTGTTACCCGCCTGGGTACCGCCGGATCGTGAAGGGATCGAGCGTTCAGTTCTTGGCGACGCGGCTGCGTCGAATGGTGGATCTTCGTTGTCGCGACCGATCCGGCGAATGGTGGGCGTACCTCGGCTCGTTCGGTGACGACTTCTTCGGTGACGATCTGATCGGCGACGACGAATGAGCGCCGTCCGCGACGTCGCAGAGCGCCATTCGTCGCACGTTGCCGATGGAGATCAGCACCGGCTGCTCGGCATCTATCTGCGCGACCACCTCGGTGGGGCGAGCGCCGGGTTGGCGCTCGTTCGTCGCTGTCGTCGTGCCGAACACGACACGTCGTCCGCTGTTGTACTTGGCGGCGTCGAGGCACAGATTGCGGAGGATCGTGAATCGCTGCGCGCCCTGATGATGCTGCTCGGTGTCTCCGAGAGCCGGCTCAAGAAGGTGTTCGGCCGAGTCGCCGCCGAGTTGTCAAGGCTGAAGAGCAATGGTCGGCTCCTGCGTTCGTCGTCGTCCAACCTGGTCGTCGACCTCGAGGCGTTGGGTGCAGGCATCGCGACGAAGCGGAACCTGTGGCTGTCGTTGCTCGCGGTCGCCGACAGCTACTCCGTGCTCGACCCCGCCGCGCTCGGCGTGCTGGCCGAACGGGCGACGTCGCAACTCGATCGGCTCCGACCGGTGCACGATCGTGCGGCCGCCGCTGCCTTCGGCTGACGCGCGGCCTAGCCCGCTCGTTCGAGTTCGATGAACGTCGTTCCGGTGTTGAGAGAGATCGCCTGACCGGTGGCGACGGACGTGAGGGCGAACTGGTCGTAGGCGGTCGGCCGCGACCACGTGGCGAGAATCGCCTTGCCGTTGCGGTGGACGATGGCACTGCCTGTACCGACCGTGACCGCGGTCGGCGAGCGGGCGTCGGCCGGCGATGGCACGTAGACGGTCGACAGCTCGACGACGTTGCGAGCAGAGATCTGCGCACCCGAAACGGTGACGTGGGGAAGTCCGTCCTGGAAGCGCAGGTACGTGCCGGAGCCGGCGTCCCACGCCCAGTCGACAGCGACACCGTCCATCGCGACCGCGAAGCTCGTGTCATCCGTGCTGGCCGCGGGCGGCGTGTACCCCGCGTCGATCGCCCAGAGCGAGCGAGCGGGACCTGCGGTGGGTGCGTTGGCGACGGCGCAGTTCGGGTCGAGCAACAGGTTGTGCGGGCCAACCCGATCGGGCGAACGGCTGTAGCACGGGCTGTGCTGCGCGCGTGAAGTCGACGAGCACTTCCGACCGCGCTGCCGAGCCGATCCAATCGTTCACGCCGGGGTTGGCGCCCGAGTACGCGAAGACCGGTCGGTTCATGGCCGTCAGCATGTCGAGGTCGGCGATCGCGCGCCGAGCGAACGGGCCCGACGACATCGGGCAGATGCGTGTGGAACAGGGCGACGAAACGCGAGATGCCCTCGACGTTCTCCTCGATGATCGCATCGGCTTGGTCGAGCGCCCATTGCGGACGGGCGACGCCGTAGTTGTCGATCTTCACGGCCAGGATCGGACGGTTGGTGACGGTCGCATCTGCGGGCAGGCCGGTGAGTGCGGCGATGCCGCTGAGCGCAGGAAGGGCGGTGTACGGCGGCCAGATCGGAACACTCACAGAGGTGACGGATCCGGGCGGCAGCACTTGACTGCGGGTGTCGATGCGGTAGTTCGGGAAGGAGCTGATGCCGACGTCCGACACCCCGTTGATGTCGACGACGAGCGCTGCCGGACGAAGTGTGTAGAAGCACACATCGCCGTCGTTGTCGGCCTTGACGATCAGCCGGTTCGATGCCACCGGCGAGACTGCTCCGTCGTAGTTCACGTCGGACCGGCTGACGGCACCGTCGGCATCCTTCGGCAAACCGTCGTCGCAGCCGTATGCGGTCACGTATCCACCGCCGGCGACGCGGTCGACCGTGAGTTGGCCGACAACGGTCTTGCCTCCAACAGCTTCGGGCACCGATACGCGCCGCACACCATCGCCACCGACGAGCGGGTTGGACTCGGTGCGAGTATCGGTTCGGTGGTTCGCGAATGAACTGACACCGACGTCGGACACGCCATTGACGTCGACGATCAGCGCGGCCGGTCGCAGGGTGAAGAAGCACACGTCGCCGTCTTTGTCAGCCTTCACGATCAAGCGGTTCGAGGCGACCGCAGTGACCGCGCTGTCGTAGTTGACGTCGGACCTTGTGACGCCGGATGGGTCGGAGGGGAGCCCGTCGTCGCAGCCGTATGCCGTGACGTACCCCGCGCCCTGCACTTGGTCGACTGTCAGTTGCCCGACGACGGTCTTGCCGCCAACCGCTTCCGGTACCGAGACGCGCAGCACGCCACCTCCGGCAACCAGCGGGGTGGCTCCGTTGCGCGTGTCCGAGCGGCGGTTGGGAAAGGAGTTGACCCCGGTGTCGAACGTGACGGCGTTGACATCGACGATGATCGCGGCCGCACGCAACGTGAAGAAGCACACGTCACCGTTGTTGTCGGCCTTGACGATCAGCCGGTTCGAAGCAACCGGCGACACCGTTCCGTCGTAGTTGAGGTCGGATCGGGCGACGTTGCCATTGGCATCGAACGGGAAGTCGTCGTCGCATCCGTACGCGGTCACGTAGCCGGCTGCGTCGACGCGATCGACGGTGAGTTGACCGACGACGGTCTTTCCACCGAACGCTTCCGGAACGGTGATCCGCAGCACACCGCCGGCCGGGATCCGCCCGTTGTCCAACGCCGACACTGGTGAGCTGACCGCCAGGACGACAGGGCTCGCCAGCGCGGCGATGACCAAGCCGGTCGCAAGGCGCGACCGTACTGCCAACCAATTCGGGACGACCACGAACAACGACGATAACGGGACCGGTCAGCCAGGTGACGTCGGGAGCGTTCAGGTCAGGTCGTATAGCCCTGGATCGTGCGGCCGTGCGAGCGGTCCGTCAGCGACGTTGCGCGGGCGCGGAACTCGGTCAGCAGCGCATTGCGATCGATGGTCGTGAGAACCCGATCGCGCATCAAGACCTTGCCATCGACGATGCTGGTGCGCACGTCGGATGGTTGCACGCAGTAGACGAGTGTCGAGGCGAGGTCGTGTACCGGTTGGCAGTGGAAGCCGGAGACATCGACCAGGATCACGTCGGCGCGGGCACCCACGCGCAGTTCTCCGATCGAGCCGCCCTGCCCGATTACTGCTGCCGCGCCGGGACCGGCGAGTTGCAGCGCGGTGCCGCTGCGGAACCAGGTCGCGTCGTCTGCTGCATGCTTCTGCGTGAGCGCAGTGATGCGCATGTTCTCGAAGATGTCAAGTGTGGAGTTCGACGCCGCTCCATCGGTGCAGTATCCGACAGGCACCTCCGCAGCGAGCAGACCACGGATCGGGGTCAGTGGACCGAGCGCATACTTGAGGTATCCCTTCGGACCGTGGGTCACGCCGACACGGTCGCGGCGTGCTGCCAGCAGTGCGATGTCACTCTCCATGATCCCGTTGCCGTGGGCGATGATCACACCCGCATCGAGCACGCCGGTTTCGTCGAGCACCTGGATGGGTGTGAGGCCGCGGCCGTCGACGCTGAGTTGTGTCTGGTGCATGTCCTCGGCGGCGTGCGTATGTACCCGCACACCCAACCGACGGGCCGCGTCGGCCGCGCCTCGAAGGTCGTCGTCGTTGCATGTGTACGGCGCGTGCGGTGCGATCGAGGTGGTGATCCGGCCGTCGGCGCGACCGTTCCACCTTCGGCGAACGTCGACCGATTGCGCCAGCCCTTCGTCGCCCTGCGAGCTGAAGAACGCCGAGCCGAGGTTGGCGCGGATGCCACTCTCGTCGACCGCCCGAGCGGCCTCGTCCATGAAGAAGTAGTGGTCCGCGAACGTGGTGACGCCGCGACTCGATCATCTCGGCGATCGCCACCATCGTCCCGACGTACACGTCGTGCGCGCCGACGTTGACCTCCATCGGCCAGATGTAGTCGTTGAACCAGTTGGCGATCGGTACGTCCTCGGCGACGCCGCGTAGGAACGTCATCGCCGCGTGGCAGTGCGTGTTGATCAGACCCGGCATCGCCACCAGACCTGAGGCATCGATCACCTCTCGGGCCGGAGGCCGGGAATCCGCCGACGGACCGATCCATGTGATCGCGCCGTCGGTGATCTCGATCCTGGTAGCCGCCGCGAAATCCGCCGTGACCGTCGACGCCGATGGCGGGCATGCCGACGAGTGCCGTCGCGCCGACGATGGCCAGGTCGGCTGCCGATGTGTCCGTACGGAGGTGATCATCGGAGGGTGACATGATGAAGTGGTATCTATCCCACTGACACCACCTCCACCTAGTCATGGCGAAGAAGACTGACCCCTTGCCACCTCCGGCGCCGGAGGCCGAAGCAGCGGACATTGCCGCGCCCAAGGCCGGATTGGTGACGCGGGTCAAGACGCAGACGGCCGATCTCAAGGAGCGCGCCGAGGTGTACCGCGAGGATCTCGAAGGCCGACGTTCTTCCAATCGGATCATCGACGCGGTGTTCGGTTCCTACGAGCACGAGACGGCAGTCGGGGGAGCCATCCTGGCCGGGGCCATGGCATTCCGATTCTTCGTCTTCGTCGTGCCGTACGTGTTCGTGCTGATCTTCGGTTTCGGTGCCGGCTCGCAGGCAGCAGGCGAAGACCCGGCCGACCTGGCTCGTCGCACGGGCATCGTCGGACTCGCTGCCCACGCCATCGACGCCAGCAGCGACGCATCGACGTGGACGAAGATCGTGACGATGACGGTCGCGACGTACGCGCTGGTGAGCGCCTCGCGAACGATGGTGAAGGCGTTGGTGATCGTGCACGCACTCATGTGGCGGGTGCCGGTCGCCAAGGTCCGCGGTCTCATGAAGAAGGCGTTCGTGGCAATCGGTGTGCTCACCGCCATCATGCTGATGGAGGTGCTGATCAACAAGTTTCACTACGAGTCGGTCTTGGCGTGGCTCGTGGCGACGACCCTGTTCGTTCTCGTGCCGGCCGGCCTGTGGCTGTACCTGACACTCAACGTGTTCCCGTCCGCTCCTGGCGTCACGTGGCGCGATCTGTGGATCGGTGCAGCCTTGCTCGGGATCGGCATCGAAGGCCTGCACGTGTTGACCGTCGTGTGGATCTCGCGGTCGTTCAGCTCGAAGTCCGAGACGTACGGAGCCTTGGGCGCTGCGTTGACGATCTTGTTCTGGGCCTACATCCTCGGCCGGCTGGTGACCGCCTCGGCATCCGTCAGCGCGGTCATGTGGTACAAAGCCCATCCGCCTGAGGAGGCCTTGGACACCCCCATGGAGTTGTTCGCCGCGTCCTCGCTGGAGGCCGACCTCGCGATCGTGACACCTGATACCGGTTCGCCGTCAACGGATCCGCCACTGCCGCCCGCCGACGTTCCGGTGGCGCCGAACCCCTAGCGGGTCGGGACTTGTGTCGCCGCCTTGTGGGCGATCCAGGCGTCCTCCGCCGGCCAGCGTCGTGCCCAGTCACCGGTGACGATCTCGTAGAAGCCAGGCGCGTCGTAGTCGGGTGGAGGGTAGATCTCGCGAAGGGCGTCGACCTCGAAGCCGTTGGATCGCAGGAGGTGTATCCACTCTCCGTGGCTCGGATGATGTTCGACGCCTCCGCCAGGCCAATCCACGTGGGCGACGTCGCGCTGGCCGCGCAACAGTCGGTCGCCCGCAACGCCACCTTCCTCCGGTACACACAGCGCGACCGTGACGCTGTGGGTCAGGAACACCAGTCGACCGTTGGGTCGCAGGAGGCGGGCGGCCTCCGCGAGCCAGTCAGCGGGATCGCACCAGGGCGCGGCGCCGTACTCGCTCACCACGAGGTCGAACATGTCGCTTCGCAGCGGAACCTGGCCGGCGTCCGATTCGATCAGTGGGAAGAACAGCTCGTGCTGCATCTGGCAGCGGCGCGCCGTATCGAGTTGAGCGCGACTCAGGTCCACGGCGACCGGATGTGCGCCTGACCGAGCAAGGCTCGCCGAGAGGAACGCGGTGCCGCAGGCGAGCTCGACGACGTCGAGCCCGCGAACGTCGCCGAGCAACCCGAGGTCGGCCTCGGGAAGTCGGAACAATCCCCACCTGAGGTCATTCGTCGCCCATTGGCCATCGGCGTCGGCGTCGGTGAACCGCTCGTTCACGATCTCCCACAGGTCGCGGTGACGATCGAGGTCGGACTCGGGAACATCCATTGCCGCAATCTTGTCGCACACGGCGGGGAAATCCGTCGGGATGGGGAGACTCGAACTCCCGACCCCCTGCTCCCAAAGCAGGTGCGCTACCAACTGCGCCACATCCCGGACGCAGGAATGCTACCGGGCGACGTCCTGGACGACCGTGAGCAATCGGTCGACATCGGCGGCTTCGACATAGCGCGAAACGCCGGCGCGAATCACGCCGCCGCTGTCGGCCAGTCCCAACTGGCCGACGACTTCGACCGCGTAGTTGTGGCCATCCCAGACGGCGACCTTCGCTGCGCCGAGGGCCTTCGATGCCTCCGCTGGATGAATGCCCTCGATCGTGAACGCGGCGGTCGGCACCCGGCCGTCGAGGGTCTGCGATCCCCACACCTTCACGCCTTTGATCGACTGCAAACCTTCGAGGAGAAGCGTGAACACCTCCGATTCGGCCGCGGCGAGCTGGTCCATGTCTTCCTCGATCAGGAACCGCGCCGCCGCCTCGATGCCGGCGATGCCCTCGAAGTTCGGCATTCCGGTCTCGAGCTTGCCGGGGCCGTGGTCCGCCGCCGGCCGCACCTTGAAGACAGGCAGGCTCTCCAACAACTCGGGTCGCATCCACAGCACGCCGCTGTGCGGGCCATACCACTTGTACGGTGACGTGACGAGGGCGTCGCAGCCGAGTGCAGCGATGTCGATCTTGCGATGTGGAGCGAGGTGCACTGCGTCCACGTACACGTACGCGCCGACGGCGTGAGCAGCCTCGATGATCGGAGCCAGATCGGGCGTCGAGCCGAGCAGGTTCGAAGCACCGGGAACGGTGACCCACTTCGTGTGCTCGTCGATCAGGTCGATGACGTTGGCCGGCGGCAGTTGGCCGGTCGCAGGATCGAACGACGCCAGCACGTGTTCGGCGCCGGCGCTCTCGGCAGCCTTGCGCCACGGGGTGATGTTGGCGTCGTGGTCGAGCTTGGTCCCGACGATCTTGTCGCCCGGCTGCAAGGTTGCGCCGATCGCCCGCGAGATGGCGAACGTCAGCGACGTCATGTTGGGTCCGAAGCTGACGCCTTCGGGGTCGGCCCCGAGGAACTGCCCGACCGCGTCGCGAGTGCGGTCCATCAACCGCTGGCACTCCTCGGCGGCGGCGAATGGTCCGCCATTGGCGGCCGTGTTGCCACTGGCCATCCAGTCGCTCATCGCGGTGATGGCCGAGTCGACCATCTGCGTGCCGGCGGGCCCGTCGAAGCGCGCCCACTCCGGCCCGACGCCCGGGAACCTGTGACGAAGAGAGCTGCTCACCGAGGAATCAGCGGTTGGCGGCTTTGGCGGCCTTGGCGAGCCGCTTGGCGGCCTTGCCGATCGGCACGATGTTGCGCTGATCGAGATCGCCGACCTCGATGCCGTTGACGAACAGCGACGCGGTATCGCTGCCAGTTGAATCCGTTGGCCAGGATGACCTTGCCTTCGGTGCCCGCGGCGACTCCGGCGTCGAGGTCGACGGTGCTCTCGACGCGGTCGCCGATCCGCAGATCGAGCTGGTTCGGCGTGCGGCTTGGCGAGCGCATGCGGCTTCCAGATACGTCATGGCCACAGTCTGCCCGATGAGAGGGTCGACCGATAGCATCGACGATCTGTGAAAAGCACGATCTCGCCCGTAGTGGACACTCCAGAGGACGCACCCGCCAAGAAGCTCGTCAAGCTGTCGGTGACCATCGACGAAGCCGAGTTCGATCGCGACATCGACATGGCGTTCCGCACCATCGCCAAAGAGGTGAAGCTGCCCGGCTTCCGTCCCGGCAAGGTGCCCCGCAAGGTGCTCGAGGCCCGTATCGGCCTGGCCACCGCTCGCGAGCAGGCGCTGCGCGACGCGGTTCCGCAGTACTTGGCCAATGCGGTGCGCGAGCACGACATCGATCTCATCGCCACGCCCAACATCGAGTTCACCGGCGGGGCAGGAGTCCGGTCCGGTTTCGTTCGACGCAACGTGCGAGGTGCGGCCCGAGATCACGGTGCCCGGCTACGGCGGCCTGCGCGTCGAACTGACCTCGCCCGTCGCCACCGACGCCGACATCGACGAGGCGGTCGAGGCCGAGCTGCGCCGCCAGGGTTCGCTGGTCGATGTCGATCGTCCGGTGCAGTCCGGCGATCAGGTCACCATCAACCTGGCAGGTACTCGCGACGGCGAGCCGGTCGCCGGCCTCAACACCGAGGACTGGCTGTACGAGGTCGGTGCCGGGTGGGTTGCCCCCGGGTTCGACGGCGAGTTGCTCGGCGCCAACGTCGGCGACGAGCTGACCTTCACCGCGACTCCCAACGGCACCAACGAGGCGGCCGACTTCGTCGTCGAGGTCTTGCAAGGTGCAAGAGACGGTGCTGCCCGAACTGACCGACGAATGGGTCGAGCGAGAACATCGGCGAGTTCGAGACGGTCGAGGAGTGGCGCAGCCGCGCTGGCCGAGCGCATCGGCACGGGCAAGCTCAACCAGACCCGCAACCAGTTCATCGAGCGCACCACGTCGTCGCTCGCCGGTCTGGTCGACATCGAGCCACCCGAGTCGATGGTGCAGGCCGATCTGCAGGGCCGGGTGCAGAACACCGTGCAGCAGTTCCAGGCGCAGGGCATCTCGATCGATCAGTGGCTGCAGGTCACCGGTCAGGATCCCGCCGCCGTTCGTCGAGAGCCTCGAAGGTGCAGTCCGAGAAGGCTGTCAAGGTCGATCTCGCCCTGCGCGCCGTCGGCGTCGCCGAGGGCTCGAAGTCACCGACGACGACATCGACGCCGAGTACGCCCGCATCGCGTTGCAGGTTCGCCAGAAGGCCAGCGAGGTTCGCAAGGCCTACGAGCGCAACGATGCCGTCACCGACCTCGTCGCCCAGATGCGCAAGAACAAGGCGCTCGACTGGCTGCTCGAGCACGTCGAGATCGTCGACGAGGCAGGCGAGCCCATCGATCGTGATCTCGTGATCGGCAAGAATGACGACCACGACCACGGCGATCATGACCACGACCACGGCGATCATGACCACGACCGACCACGACCACGCTGACCACGACCACGACCACGAAGGGCACGACCATGATTGACCCGAAGAACTATCTGGTTCCCAATGTCATCGAGACAGACCAGTCGTGGCGAGCGGGGCATGGATCTCTACTCGCGTTTGCTCAAGGAGAACATCATCTTCTTGCAGACGCCCATCGACGACAGCATCGCCAGCTTGATCTGCGCGCAGTTCATCCACCTCGAGAGCGAGAATCCCGACAAGGACATCAACCTCTACATCAACAGCCCCGGCGGCGACATCACGGCGCTGTTCGCGATCTACGACACGATGCAGTTCATCAAGAACGACATCGCCACGATCTGCCTCGGTCAAGCAGCCTCGGCTGCAGCGGTGCTGCTCGCCGCGGGTACCAAAGGCAAGCGACTGGCGCTGCCCCACAGCCGAATCCTGCTGCACCAGCCGTACGGGCAGGTCGGCTACGGCCAGGTCACCGATCTCGAGCTGGCAGCCAAGGAAATCCTGCGGATGCGCGACCTTCTCGAGGAGATCCTGGCGCACGCACACCGGCCAGACCATCGAGCGCGTCCACCAGGACACGGACCGCGATTTCGTTATGGAAGCGAACGAGGCCCTCGCGTATGGCATTATCGATGATGTGATTTCGTCTCGTGATGCCGTCGACCGCACCGGTCCGATTCGCTGATCCTCACGAATCGACCTATTGGGCGAGCAAGGAGACTGAACCGTGGCGAAATTTGGCGACACCGGTGAACTGCTGCAGTGCTCGTTCTGTGGCAAGTCGCAGAAGCAGGTCAAGCGAGCTGATCGCCGGTCCGGGCGTGTACATCTGCGACGAGTGCATCGATCTGTGCAACGAGATCATCGAGGAGGAGCTCACCGATTCCAGCGAGATCCGCTTCGAAGAACTGCCCACGCCGCGCGAGATCCGAACGTTCCTCGACGACTACGTCGTCGGTCAGGACGAGGCCAAGAAGATCCTCTCGGTCGCCGTCTACAACCACTACCGGCGCATCCAGTATCAGCAGAGGTGCCAGCGTCGGTCGCCGCGACGAGGTCGAGTTGGCCAAGAGCAACATCATGCTCCTCGGCCCCACCGGTTGCGGCAAGACCCACCTCGCCCAAACGCTCGCTCGTCTGCTCAACGTGCCCTTCGCCGTCGCCGATGCCACCGCGCTGACCGAAGCCGGCTACGTCGGTGAGGACGTCGAGAACATCCTCCTCAAGCTGATCCAGGCCGCCGACTTCGATGTGAAGAAGGCCGAGACCGGCATCATCTACATCGACGAGATCGACAAGATCGCCCGCAAGAGCGAGAACCCGTCGATCACCCGCGATGTCAGTGGCGAGGGTGTGCAGCAGGCACTGCTGAAGATCCTCGAGGGCACCGTCGCATCGGTGCCACCGCAGGGTGGGCGCAAGCACCCGCATCAAGAGTTCATCCAGATCGACACCACCAACATCTTGTTCATCTGCGGCGGCGCGTTCGCCGGCCTCGAGCAGATCATCGAGCACCGCATCGGTCACAAGGGCGTCGGCTTCCACGGCACCGTTCGCAGCAAGGCCGACAAGGATCCCGGCGAGCTCTTCACCAAGGTGCTGCCGGAGGACCTGCTGAAGTTCGGATTGATCCCCGAGTTCGTCGGCCGTCTGCCGATGATCGGTGCAGTGCGCAGCCTCGATCGCGATGCACTGATCAAGATCCTCACCGAGCCGAAGAACTCGCTCGTCAAGCAGTACCGCAAGGTGTTCGACTTCGAAGACGTCGAGCTCGACTTCACCCGCGAAGCACTCGAGGCCATCGCCGATCAGGCGCTGCTGCGCGGCACCGGCGCTCGCGGCTTGCGAGCCATCCTCGAAGAGGTGCTGCTCAACACGATGTACGAGCTGCCCGGCCGCAGCGACGTCGGCACCGTCATGATCGAAGTCGACACGGTGCAGAAGAAGACCAACCCCACCCTCGTTCCCCGCGAGCCCAAGGCCAAGCGGCCTCGCCGCGAGGCCAGCTGACGCGATAGTGGGGCGCAGCACTGTGCTGCCTGACACCCTCCCGCACGGACGATGACCTACTCCGACGCGTTGGCGTACCTCGACGCCCACGCCAGCTACGAGAAGACCGGCCGCATCGAGTCGCCGACGACCGAGCGGATGAAGACCATCGTCGCCGCGATGGGCGACCCGCAGTTCGCGTACCCCGTGATCCACGTCACCGGCACCAATGGCAAGGGCTCGACGTCGCAGATGATCACTCGTCTGCTGATGGCGCACGGCCTCACGGTGGGTACGTACACGAGCCCGCACCTCGAGCGTCCCAACGAGCGGATGAGCCGCGACGGCGAGTACATCAGCGACGAAGAGTTCGCCGAGCAGATCGCGGCTGTCGCTGATCTGGAGATGCTGACGGGTGTGCGGCCCTCGTACTTCGAGACGACGACTGCCGCAGCGTTCCGATGGTTCGCCGATCTCGCCGTCGACGTCGCGGTGGTCGAAGTCGGCGTGCTCGGACGCTGGGACGCCACCAACGTCTGCGACGCCCAGGTCGCGGTCATCACGAACATCGGGATGGATCACAACGAGTTCGCCGGCCCGACCAAGGCGCACATCGCCGCGGAGAAGGCGGGCATCATCAAGCCGGGCAGCATCGTGGTGGTCGGCGAGACCGATCCCGAACTGCTGCCGTACTTCCTCGACGCCGGCGGCGAGAGTGTGCTGCTGCGCGGCGACAGCTTCGACGTGCTGGAGAACCAACTCGCGCTCGGTGGCCGGCTGGTCGATCTGCGAACACCGACGACGATCTACACCGATGTGTTCGTTCCGCTGCACGGCCGTCACCAAGGCGACAATGCTGTCGGTCGCCCTCACCGCGGTCGAGGCATTCTTCGCCGCTCCGATCGCCGACGACATCGTGCGCGAAGGCTTCGCCAACGTGCGCATGCCGGGTCGCTTCGAAGTGCTCGGACATCAGCCGCTGGTGATCGTCGACGGTGCCCACAACCCGCCCGGCGCCGACTCGTGCGCGCAGGTGTTCTTCGACGACTTCGACCCTGCCGGTCGCAAGATCCTGGTCGCCGGAATCCTGAAGGGTCGCGACGCCAAGGAGATGCTGTCGGCGTTTCGCGCCGACGAGTTCGACGCCGTGTACACCTGCACCGCGCCGACGCCCCGCGGCATGTCGTCGTCGGATCTCGCTGCTGCCGCTCGCGATCTCGGGTGCGACACGGTGGTCGAGTGCGACACCGTGGAAGAAGCCTGCGACCGCGCCATCCGCTCCGCCGAGCACGACGACGCGGTCCTCGTCACCGGCTCGCTCTATGTCGTCGGTGCAGCAAGGCCCCACCTCCGCAAGATCGTCTAGGCCGTCTGCCAGAGATTTCCGTGAACTGCCCGAAATGTCCGAGCGTGGCAACCAGATCCGAACTGCTCCGCCAGCGCCAACGATCTGGTTGCCAAAGATCTCCGTGACCTGCGGCTGTGAACGAGGTTGGCGTCCAGATCGCAGCGAGGCCGGCGCATATCGTCACTGACGATTCACGACGGATCGAGACGAGGGTGCGTGAGTCGGGTCTCGGACGGGCGCGACATCGGGCACACGGCGGACGCAAGCCCGACGGCGGTAGCGTCATCGGCCATGTCTGATCGCACCCTCGTCCTGCTCAAGCCCGACACCGTCGAACGTGGTCTCATCGGAGAAGTGCTGCGGCGCTTCGAATCCAAGGGGCTCACCATCGCCGCGATGGACCTGCGCACGCTCGACGCCGACACCCTGGCTCGGCACTACGAAGAGCATGTCGGCAAGGGCTTCTACGCGGACCTCGTCGCATTCATGAGCCGCGGCCCCGTGGTCGCGATGGTGCTCGAGGGCCCGGAAGACACGTGGGAAGTGGTGCGCACGCTCGTCGGCGCGACCAATCCGCGCAAGGCCGCACCCGGAACCATCCGTGGCGATCTCGGCATCTTGTTCACCGAGAATCTGGTGCACGGCAGCGATTCGCTCGAGGCGGCGCAGCGCGAGATCGGCATTTTCTTCCCGAATCTGTAACAATCCAACGCTCCGCTACACTGGACCGGTCCTACGCCGAACGTGGCGTCAGGCAAGTTCGTGCACCGCCGTGCTGGCGCTGCGGAGGTAGTGATGGCCAGGAACAACCCACTCGCGATTGGTCGTGACCTCGCCATCGACTTGGGCACGGCCAACACGCTGATCTACTCGCGTGGACAAGGGATCGTCTTGAACGAGCCGTCGGTCGTGGCGATCGACATCAGCGACGGTCGCCCCGTTGCCGTCGGGCTCGAAGCGAAGCGGATGATGGGTCGCACGCCCGGTCGCATCAAGACGATTCGTCCGTTGAAGGACGGGGTCATCGCCGACTTCGAGGTCTGCGAGAAGATGCTCCGCTTCTTCATCCAGAAGGTCCATGCCAGCCGATGGAGCAAGCCGCGGATGGTCATCTGCGTGCCATCGGGAATCACCGGCGTCGAGCAGCGCGCCGTGCAAGACGCTGCCGAATACGCGGGCGCGCGCAAGCCCGTTCACATCATCGAAGAGCCGATGGCCGCAGCGATCGGCGCCGACATGCCGGTCCACGAGCCCAGCGGCAACATGATCGTCGACATCGGTGGCGGCACGACCGAGGTCGCCGTGATCTCGCTCGGCGGCATCGTCACTGCGCAGTCGGTTCGCGTCGCAGGCGACGAGCTCGACGACGCGATCATGCAATACGTCAAGAAGGAGTTCTCACTCGCAATCGGCGATCGCACCGCCGAAGAGATCAAGATTCACATGGGATCGGCGTGGCCGCTCGACGAGGAGTTGACTGCCGACATCCGCGGTCGCGACCTCATCAGCGGTCTGCCACGAACGGTCCCGCTGACAACCGAACAGGTCCGCGAAGCCCTTGCCGAGCCATTGTCTGCGATTGTTGATGCCGTGAAAACCACGCTCGACAAGACGCCACCCGAATTGGCTGCCGACATCATGGAACAGGGCATCATGGTCACCGGCGGCGGAGCACTGCTGGCCGGGATCAACCGACGTCTCGCACACGAGACCGGCATGCCGATCAAGATCGCCCACGATCCGCTGTACAGCGTCGTGATCGGTTCCGGGCGGGCACTCGAGAACATCGACGCGATGCGCGGGTTGATGTCACTCGGCGGCGACGACTAGACCAACTGGCAACCCGTGTTTTCCTCGTTAAGCCGCCGCCGCGTCGTTGTGCTGCTCATTTTGACCTCGCTGCTGCTGATCACTCTCGATCGCCGCAGCAACAACGCTGTCATCGACAAGACCCGACAGGCGTTCGCGGTGATCATGCGCCCCTTCGACACCGCGGTCGAAGCAGTCTCCACGCCGATCGCGAACGCGTGGTACGGCATCACCCACTACGACGATCTCAAGGCCGAGAACGAGGCCTTGCACGATCAGGTCGAGCACCAAAAGGGTGCTGAGATCGAGGCCCAGACGGCGATCACCAAGTTCTACGAACTGTTGAAGCTGTACCGGCTGACATCGGTGCACAGTTACAAGAGCGTCATCGCCCAAGTCGTCGGTGAGGCTCCGAGCAACTTCCAGAACACCGTCGAGATCACCGTCGGTACACGCGATGGCATCGCCGTCGGAATGCCGGTGACCGATGGCGCCGGCCTCATCGGCAAGGTCACCCAGGTGTACCCCGATCGAAGTGTTGTGATGCTGATCACCGATCCACAGTTCTCGGTGCAGGCGCAGGTGCTCAGCCGGGTCGACTCCGAGGATGCATCGTCAACGAGTTCTCCCTCGCCGACCGCGCCGAGCGGCCGCCCGTTGGATGAGACGACCACGACCAGCACGACGACAACGGTCCCGCCCGAGTCGGAGACCACCACGCCGACCGGCACCGACAGCGCAACGCCGGGGGAGTCCACCACCTCGACGAGCTCGACGACGACATCGACCATCCCCGAGGTCACGGTCCGCCGCGAGACCGGCGACATCGATGGGCAGGGCGCTGATCGCCCGCTGTTGTTCAGCCTCATCGACGATACGGCCCTCACCAATGTGAAGGTGGGCGACACGGTGGAAACGGCGGGCGGCACGAAGAGCCTGGCACCTCAGAGCATCCCGATCGGCAAGATCACCGCGGTCAAGAAACGACTCGGCAGCCGATCCCCGATCGTCGAGGTGGAACCGAACGCCAGTCTGACGCAACTCAACTTCGTCAGCGTCGTGTTGTTCGTTCCGAACCAGGCCGCGATTTGAGTCGTGCGCTCGCTGCCGTTTGCCCTCTTCACACGCCTGATCCCCGTAGCACTAGTGGTTCTGGCGATTCAGCGCACTGTCTGCGCGACGTACCGCATCGACGGTGTCGCCATCCAGGTCGTGCTGGCCTTGGCAGCCGGATGTGGAGCAGGGGCAGGCTCGGAGCGGGGCGCGTTTGCAGGGTTCGCACTCGGAATGATGTACGACCTCGGAGTCGGCACGCCCCTGGGGCTGACGGCACTGGCGTACGGCCTCGCCGGGTTGACAGCCGGCTACGTGCTCAGCATCACACCCGATCCGCAGTGGTGGCTGGCGGCGATCTTTGTGGGGATAGGATCTGCGGTCGGCGAGATAGCAATTCCGGTCGTGAAGTTCCTGACCGGCCAGGAAGGCTGGCTCACCGATCGGTTGCTGGTCGTGGTGCCCATCGTCACCGCCGCGTCAGTTCTGCTGAGCCCATTGATGGTCCCACTGGGACGATGGTGCTGCGGCGCCAAAAGACGTACATGGAGAGCAATTCCAGAATGAGCCCGAATTCATCATCGCCCACCAGTGGCCGGCCGCTGAGGGTGAGCCCACCCCACGCCGCGCGCGGACCAGAATGTCGTCATGGCGATCGATAAGCGCACCACTCGCCTCGGGATGCTGGCGTTGGTCTCGACGCTGTTGATCGGTGCACTCGGCACTCGGCTGTGGTTCCTGCAGGGTGTCGAGGCCGCGTCGTACCAAGAGCGCGTATCGGCAGCCAAGCTCCGCGAAGTCTTGATCCCGCCCGAGCGCGGTCGCATCTTCGATGCCAAGGGTCGGATCATGGCCGACAACCAACGCATCCTCACGGTCGCGATCGACTGGAGCACGATCAAGAAGAAGAAGGATCGCGACGCGCTCTTCAACCGTTTGTCGGGCCCGTTGAAGGTGCCGGTCATCGACCTGCAGCGTCGCTACGAACCGTGCTTCGGCGAGCCGGCCATCCCGAAGTGCACCAAGGGTCAACGCTTCAGCACACTGCTGCCGCTTCCGTTGAAGGAAGGTGTCGACGAGGACACCGTCACCTACCTGAAGGAGCGCAGCGAAGACTTCCCCGGCATCCAGATCGTCGAGCAGTGGAAGCGCGTCTATCCGTATTCGCCGCTCGCCAGCCACGTCGTCGGGTACCTCGGCCCGATCACCAAGGAAACCAAGAAGCACTACGAAGACCTGAACTACAACACGAACGAACTGGTCGGCGCGTTCGGCGTCGAGCAGTCGATGGAGGACTCGCTGCACGGCACGTGGGGCAAGGAAGTCTTCGAGGTCGACGCTGCCGGCGGCATCGTTCGGGAGCTGGTCGACCAACACGTGGACCCGGTTGCCGGCATGGACATCCAACTGACCATCGACCTCGACGTGCAGCAGTACGCCGAGCAGGCTTTGGAGACCAAGCTCCTCGAGCGGCGCAACTTGCCGACCGACATCGCCGGCCAAGACATCGCCGCCCACAACCCGATCGATCCGAAGATCCCCGGCAGCACGCAGCGCGTGTACGCAAGCTCGCAAGGAGTACGGCAACCAGGAGTGGATCCAGTACAAGGCGCCGGCCGGCGCGGTGGTGGTGGAGAACAACTCCAACGGACAGATCCTGGCGATGGCCAGCTATCCGCGGTTCGACAACCGCTGGATGGGCAACATCTCCGGCGACAAGTTCGACCAGCTGTTCGGCGAGAAGATCGACCCGGCAACCGGCAAGGCCGACCCCGACAAATCGGTCCTGGTCAATCGCGCGGTCCAAGGTCGCTACAACCTGGGCTCGTCGATCAAGCCATTCGTCGCGTGGTCGGCGATGCACAGCGGCGTGATCGGGCCCAACGACGTGTACGTGGACAAGGGCAGCTACGTGCTCGAGTCGATTTCCAAAGAACTGTCCGCGACCGGCGTGCGTTGCGAGTTCAAGAACGCCAGCAACGTGCGTACCAACAAGTCGTCGGCGTACGGACCAGTTTCCGTGGCCGATGCTCTCGCAGTCAGTAGCGACGCCTTCTTCTACCGGCTCGGAGAGAAGTTCTGGGAGATCGACGAGCACAATGCGTTCGTCGATCCCACACTGAAGGGCAAGTCGACGCTGAAGGACGATCTCGAGCGGTTCGGGTTCGGTGCCGACACCGGTGTGCAGCTGCCATTCGAATGGCAAGGCCGTATTCCAGACGATGCCATCAAGGCGCAGCTGGTGAAGGACAACGTCCTCGGCAAGAACGAAGCCCCCCGTCTCCTCGTCGGCGACAACGTGCAGGCTGCGATCGGTCAGGGCCTCATGGCGGCGACTCCGCTGCAACTGGCCAACGCCTACTCGACGCTCGCGAACGGCGGGTTCCTGTTCCAGCCGTCGGTTGTCAAGACGATCTTCGCGCCGTTGGTGCCCGACCTCAGCCCGGGAATGGCCGATCTCGCAAAGGGGACGGTGCTGCAGTCGTTCGACACTCCGCGGTACAAGGATCAGCTGGAGATGCCGTCCGAGATCCGCGACCCGATCGTCAACGGGCTGGCTCGCGTGACCAATGCGTACCATCAGCGCAATCCCGGCGTGACGTATCCGTCGAACTTCTACCACACCACCACCGGCGAGACGCTTTTCAAGGACTACCCGATGGACGTGCTGCCGATCGCCGGAAAGACCGGTACGGCGCAAGGGGCCAACAGCTATCCGTGGAACGACTCGTCGGCGTTCGGCGCGTTCAGCCTCGACCCCACGCAGCCCTACACGGTGGTGGCCTACCTCGAGAAGGCCGGGTTCGGCGCCAAGGCCGCGGCTCCGGTCGTGAAGTGCGTCTTCACCGCTCTCGCCGGCCAGACGGCGATGGATCCGGTGCTGCCCAGCGATCCGCTCGACCTCAACTCGTTGTCGCCGGCGCCGCCCACCAAGCTGGCAGACAGTTCGTGCATGCCGGCGGCAGTCGACGCTCGAGACTGATCCATGGCGCTCAGCATGCTCTCGCGCAAGCCGGACTCCGGCTTGGGCAACATCAAGGCGAGTCCCGGTTCGCCCAGTCGCAACATCGACTGGGTGCTGCTGGCGGCTCAGGGCGCGCTGGCGATCATCGGGCTGTTCACGATCTACTCGGCGTCGTATTCCAAGTTCGCGAACCCGTACCTCTTCGTCACACGCCAGGAGATCTTCCTGATCGGCGCAGTGATCTCGATGATCGTGGTGATGTCGTTCGACTACGACTGGTGGCGCGAGCGGGCCCGATTCCTGTACGGGATCACGATCATGCTGCTGGTGCTGGTGATCCTCGTCGGCGCGATCAGCGGGGGAGCGCGGCTCAGCTTCGACCTCGGCCCGTTGAAGATCCAACCGGCGGAGTTCGCCAAGTTCACCTGTCTGCTGGCGCTGTCCGCGTTCCTCGCCGAGGACCGCACCGACACGTTGAACTACGCCAGGTTCGTCAAAGGACTGCTGCTCGTCGGGATCCCGACCATGCTCGTGATCATCCAACCCGACCTCGGTACGGCGTCGGTGCTGATCGCGATGATGATGGGTGTCCTGCTGATCGCCGGCGCCAGGGCGAAGTACATCTTCCTCATCACGTTCCTGTCGGCCGCAACGGTTGGCGCGGCGGTGGTCAGTGGGGTGGTCAACGACTACCAGCTCAACCGGATCAAGGTGTTCTTCCAGCAGGACTCCAGCGATCCGGCACTTCGTGACCTGATCTTCCAGGGTCGCAACTCGCTGCGGGCGATCGCGACCGGTGGGATCGACGGCAAGGGCTGGCTGCAGGGCCAGATCACCAACACCAAGGACATCCCGGTGCAGTGGGCCGACTTCCCGTTCTCGGCCATCGGCGAGCAGTTCGGTCTGATCGGCTGCGGGATCGTGATCGGCCTGTTCGGCATCCTTTTGCTGCGGATCTGGCGCATTGCCGGGCTGTCGCGCGACATGTTGGGCACCTATCTCTGTGCCGGAGTGTTCACGATGGTCCTGTGGCAGATGTTCCAGAACGTGGCGATGAGCATCGGAATCATGCCGATCACCGGTCTCCCGCTGCCGTTCATCTCCTACGGCGGGTCCAGCATCGTCACGTTCTTCGCCTTGATGGGCCTGGTGCAGAGCGTGCACATGCGCCGGTACCGGTAGTCCGGGCAGTTGAGGCGGTCTCCGGTAGACTTCCGGCCAACATGAGTCCTTTTTGGCCGATGTCGCAACCCGACCCGCGCGCCCACATGCATCAATGGATCGAACGCGATGCACGCCGACCCCTAGGCACCAGCACATGTGGTGCAGGCGTCGGTCGTCGCGGCGCTGGCCTGTCTGGCCGGCGCATGAGAAGGGAATGTCCGAATGACCGACGACCAACACGATCAGCTGTCGCTGGCCGCCTCACCTGCCCAGGGGCGGGTGGAGGACGCAGCCGACATCCAGCCCGACGGGGAACCATCGACTGACGAAACGGGCTCGATCGGCGAGCCCAGCGTTCGCACCGGTGCCAAGCGCCGCCGGGGTTCGCGTGGCGGACGCAATCGCAAGAAGCCTTCTGCCGCCGGCGCAGCCGGATCCGACGACGGTTTCGATGGCGACGACGACAGCGAGTCGGACGACGATGGCGATACCGACGAGCTGACCACGCCGGAATCGAATGGCCACCGCGCTGAACCGGCCACGACGCTCTCGAGCGACCCTGCGCCGGGCGATGGCAACGGCGAGGTCGAACTTCCGAAGCGGATCGCCGAGGGTCGAGCCACCGGCGCGGCCGCCGAACGAGCCCTCGTGCGCAAGCCGCAGATCGGCGACACCCGCCCAGCACCTCCCGGGCCGGCCGCTGCACCTGCGGCAGCGGCCGCCAAGCCGGCGCAGCAGCGCGGCGAACGGACCCGCAACGATCGGCAGAAGTCCGACAAGCCCAAGGCCGATCGCCCGGCACAACCGGCGGTCAGCGCGCGGCTGCCGACGACCAGGCTGCAGCAGATGCGGCGAAGAAGAAGCGTCGACGCGGTGTCAAGGGCCCGAAGCCGGCGAGTGTCGGCGGCGGTCTCGAGGTCGACCTCGATGCCGACACCATCGAGCGTCGCCGTGGGCGCGAGCGCAACGGCCGACCGATCGGTCGCTACCTCATGGCCGTGCAGGTTCGCCCGTCACTGACCCAGGTCGCCGTGCTCGAAGGTCGCAACCTGATCGAGCACTACGTCAGCCGCCCGGCCGACGACGTCAGCCAGATCCACGGCAACATCTACCTCGGCAAGGTCCAGAACGTGCTGCCGGGCATGGAGGCTGCGTTCGTCGACATCGGCACGCCGAAGAACGCTGTGCTGTATCGCGGCGACGTGCAGTACGACCCCGAGGACATCGTCGAGAAGTCCGGGCAGATGCGCATCGAGCAGATGCTGCGCCCGAAGCAGCTCGTCCTGTGCCAGGTCACCAAGAACCCGATCAGCGCGAAGGGCGCCCGCCTGACGCAAGAGGTGTCGCTGCCGGGTCGATTCGTCGTGCTGATCCCGAACTCGAAGACCTACGGCATCTCCAAGCGACTGCCCGACGACGTCCGCAAGCGACTTCGCAACATCCTCGATCGCGTCAAGCCCGCACAGCACGGCCTGATCGTGCGGACCGCGGCCGAGAACGCCAACGAGCACGAGCTGCGCGCCGACATGACACGGCTGCTCGATCAGTGGAACGCGATCGAGGCCAAGGCCAAGAAGGCCAACAGCCCGACGTTGCTGTATCGCGAGCCCGAGCTCGCCGTGCGCGTGATCCGCGAGGAGTTCAACGCCGAGTACCGCGGCGTCATCATCGACGATCAGCGGCTGTTCGAGGACGTGCGCGACTACGTCGCTGCGTTCAACCCCGATCTCGCCGATCGCATCGAGTACTTCGATGCCGCGTCCGAAGGGCTGCCGCTCTACGAGCGCCAGCACATCCACGAGCAGCTGCACAAGGCGCTCGACCGCAAGGTCTGGCTGCCGAGCGGTGGTTCGTTGATCATCGAGCACACCGAGGCGCTGACCGTGATCGACGTCAACACCGGCAAGAACGTCGGCACCTCGAACCTCGAAGAGACGGTGTTCCGCAACAACCTCGAAGCCGCCGAGGAGGTCGCCAAGCAGCTGCGACTTCGCGACATCGGCGGCATCGTCGTGATCGACTTCATCGACATGGAGATCAAGGACAACCGCCGCAAGGTCGTCGACGCATTCCGATCAGCCCTGGCCCGCGACAAGACCCGCACGCAGGTCTTCGACATCACCGACCTCGGCCTGGTGGAGATGACGCGCAAGCGCATCGGCGAGGGTCTGCTCGTCGAACTTCGCCGATCAGTGCCCGAACTGCGACGGTCGCGGCGTGCTCATCGATCACGCGCTCCTGCGAATGAGCACTCGAGCCGTTGTTGTCGGCGCTTTGACCGATAGGATCGCATGGCTATGTACGCAGTGATCGCATCCGGTGGTAAGCAAGCCAAAGTTTCAGAAGGCGAGCAGGTCCACGTCGAATTGCTCGATGCCGAGCAGGGCAGCGAGGTTTCGCTGACCCCGGTCTTGGTCGTCGACGGCGACACGGTGCTGGCCACTCCCGGCGCAGTTGAAGGGGGCCTCGGTCACCGGCACGGTCGTCGGTTGGGCCCAGGGCCCGAAGATCGACGGCTTCACCTACAAGCGTCGCACCAACCAGCGGCGTCGCTACGGGCACCGCCAGAAGTACCACGTCGTCGAGATCACGTCGATCAAGAAGGGCTGACCCAAGATGTCAAAGACCAAAGGTGGCGGTTCAACCCGCAACGGACGCGATTCCAACGCGCAGCGCCTCGGCGTGAAGGTCTTCGGCGGCAGCAAGATCCACGCCGGCACGATCATCGTCCGTCAGCGCGGCACCAAGTTCCACCCCGGCCGCAACGTCGGCATCGGTGGCGACGACACACTGTTCGCTCTCACCGACGGCGCAGTGAAGTTCGGTACCCGTGGCGGCCGCAAGGTCGTCGACGTCGAGACCCTCGAAACGGCCGAAGCAACCTCCTGATCTAGCTGTTCTCGACCGCAACCTTGCCGTTCTGGACGACGGTGCGGATGCGGTGTTCGAGGCCGTTCATGTCGAGCGCATCGCCGGTGGCGATCACGAGATCCGCACGCTTGCCGACCTCGATCGAACCGCGATCGTCCTCGAGACCCATGAGCTCAGCAGCGGTACGCGTCGTGGCGATCATCGCCTCGCGCGTGAGTCATGCCGCAGCCGACCATCTGCTCGAGCTCTCGTAGGTTCTGACCGTGCGGGGTGACGCCGGAGTCGGTTCCCATCGCCACCTTCACTCCCGCGGCAATCGCTTTGCGGATGCTGTCGCGGTGCACGTCGATCACCATCTTGGTCTTGTCGATCGCGTACTGCGGCACCTTCACGCCACGGTCTGCCGCTTGCAGCACACCCATCGGCGCGATCAACGTGGGCACCAGATAGGTGCCGCTGTCGATCATCATCCCGATGGCTTCGTCGTCGAGGTAGATGCCGTGCTCGATCGAGCGGATGCCGGCACGCACCGCCGACTTGATGCCTTCCGTTGCCTGGGCGTGGGCCATCACCCACTTGCCGGCAGCACTTGCCTCGGCCACCAACACGTCGAGCTCGTCGTCTCGGTAGTGGCCATGCCTCGGATCGTCGCGTGGCGACAGCACGCCGCCGCTGGTGCACACCTTGATGACGTCGGCTCCGGCGCGGATCAGTTCGCGGACCTTCTTGCGCATCTCTTCTGGCCCATCGACGATGTTGTGCGGCTTGCCGGGGTGGTGGATGCCGATGATGCTCGGCATGTGCGCGCCGCACGGTTCCCACGAGTCGCCGTGCCCGCCGGTCTGGCTGAGGATGGTGATCGAGATCTGCATGTCGGGGCCTGGGGCGAACCCGCGCTGCTGTGCCGTCTTCACGCCGAGGTCGCTTCCACCCGCCTCGCGCACGGTCGTGACACCGACGGCGAGGGTTCGGGCCATGCGTTCTGCAGCGAGGTAGAAGTTCATCGAGAACGGGGTGTTCACGGACGACATCGGGTCGAGGTCGCCGTCGACCATGAAGTGCACGTGGCAATCGATGAAGCCGGGATACACAGCGTGGCCACTGGCATCGATGGCCTCGTCGCCGTCCAGCGATGTGCCGACCTCGACGATTCGGTCACCCTCGATCGCGACGTCGGCAATCGACGCGCCACCGCCGATGCTGTCGAAAACCTGGCCACCACGGACAACGATTCGGGTCATCCGCGCATGCTACGTGACGGGTCTCGTCGAGTTCAGATGTGGGTGTCGATGCCTTGGGGGAGACGGGCGGTGTCCCAGCCGAGCAGCGCGACCGCTTGTCGGCAGGCGAAGCGGTCGGTCATGCCGCCGACGTAGGCGACGGCATCGTGCAACGCCGCAGCGTTTCCGGCATCGACCTCGGTGACGTCGGGCAGCAACTCTGGATGCGCGGCATAGTGCTCGACCAGCGCCTGTAGCAGCTCGATCACCGAGCGGGCCTGCGCCTGCGACGCCGGGCGTAGGTAGACGTTGTCGTAGTTGAACTTGCGGAACGCGGCGAGAGCCTCGGCGGCATCGATGCTCATCCCGATGCGCTCGGTCTGGCCGGCTGCCTGGATCATCGCGGTGATGAACGCACCCAGCTGATGGCTGCGCCGTTCGCCACAACGGCCGCGGACGATGTCGGGGAGCTCGTCGGGCGTCACGATGCCGGCATCGACCGCGTCTTCGAAGTCGTGGCAGACGTAGGCGATGCGATCCGCCCAGCTGACCACTTCACCCTCCGGCGTCGCTGGAGCGGGTCTCGACCATGAGTGATTGCGGATCCCGTCGAGTGTCTCGACGCACAGGTTCAGAGGTGTGAGGGTGACATCGGCGCCCCAGACCGCATGGTCGTAGCCACCTTCGACGTACGGAGTCAGAGCGTCCTCGCTGGCATGCCCTCCGGGGCCGTGGCCGCAGTCGTGACCGAGCGCGATCGCCTCGGTCAACGCCACGTTGAGGCCCAGTGCACGAGCGACGGATGCTGCGACCTGGGCGACCTCGAGCGCGTGCGTCAGACGGGTGCGCTGGTGGTCGTCCGGGAAGACGAAAACCTGGGTCTTGCCGGCGAGCCGGCGGAACGCGCTCGCATGCAGGATGCGATCGCGATCGCGTTCGAAACAAGTTCGCCACGCATCGGGCTCCTCCTCGACGAGTCGCGTGCCGGCCCCGATCGCCCGGGTTGCCTGTGGCGCGAGCGCCTCGATTTCGACTTCCTCCCGTTCGGCTCTCGACACCAGCGAGCTCGACCCTGTCGAGGCGAACGAGTCGGCGTGGGCAAAGGCGACGGAACCGTCGCCGTGGGCCTGCATGGTCGAGGCCCAGCGTTCTGCTCGCTCGCCCACGTCGGCCATGCATCCAGGGTACCCAACAAGTCCGGCTCGCCCGTTGGCATCGCCAGATAGCCTCAAGAGGTCCTATGAGCGGGTTCGTCGATGAAGCGCAACTGAATGTACGCGGCGGCGATGGTGGCGCCGGCTGTTCGTCGTTCCGCCGAGAAGGCCCCGAAGCGTTCGGTGGTCCGAACGGAGGCGACGGCGGCAAAGGTGGCGATGTGTGGCTGGTCGCCGATCGCAACGTCGCTTCGTTGCTGGCGTTCCGCGATCACCCACACCGACGGGCCAAGGATGGGGTGCACGGCAAGGGCAAGGACCAACACGGCAAGCGCGGCGAGTCACTGGAGGTTGCGGTGCCCGAGGGCACCGTCGCAACCGACCTGTACACCGGCGAACTGTTGGCCGACCTCGCGAATCACGGCGACCGATGGCTCTGCGCCGCCGGCGGCCGCGGCGGTCGTGGCAACGCCAAGTTCTGGTCCAACAAACGCAGGGCACCGACGTTCGCCGAGCAGGGCGAGCACGGGCAGGACATCTGGCTGAAGCTCGAACTGAAGCTGATGGCCGACGTTGCCCTCGTCGGCTTCCCGAACGTCGGCAAGAGCACGCTGATCAGCGTGATCAGTGCGGCCAAGCCGAAGATCGCCGACTACCCGTTCACGACGCTCGAGCCCAACCTCGGCGTTGTCAAGATCGACGACCACACCGACTTCGTCGTCGCCGACATTCCCGGTCTCATCGAGGGTGCCAGCGAGGGCAAGGGACTCGGTCACCAATTCCTCCGCCACATCGAACGCGCCCGCGTGCTGTGCGTGATGTTGGATCTCGCTGCAGTCGACGAGGTGTCGCCCGAGGAGCAGGAACGGATCCTGCTGCACGAACTCGGTCAGTACCGTCCCGAGATGCTCGAGCGTCCGCGAGTTGTCGTCGGCACCAAGTCCGACATCGCCGTGGCCGATTGGTCCGGCCTGCGGGTCTCGGCAGTGACCGGCGACGGTGTGCGCGAGCTCGTCGGCCAGATGGCGGGCCTCGTCCACGAAGCGCGAAGCGAGCAGCCGGTCACTCCGGGCATCGTCATCATTCGCCCCGAGCCCGACGGCGGTCGCGTCGAGCGTGTCGGCGAGCACGAGTTCCGCTTGATCGGTCGCCAGGTCGAGCGCGTGGTCGCGCTCAACGACGTGACGACGCCGGAAGCGTTGTCGTACATCGACTATCAGATGAAGCGGCTCGGTGTGCCGAGGATCCTGGCGCGCGCCGGCGCTCAGGACGGCGACATCATCTGGGTCGCCGGCTTCAGCTTCGAGTACGAACAGGAGGCCTGAGTGCGGCTGGTCGCCAAGATTGGCACGTCGTCGATCACCGATGCGCTCGGTGTGATCGACGAGTCCGTCGTCGACACGCTGTGCGACCAGCTTGCTGCGCTGCGCTCCGCGGGGCACGAGGTGATCCTGGTGTCGTCTGGCGCCGTGTCGGCCGGTGTTGCCGCGTTGGGCATGTCCGCGAGGCCGACCGACATGCCGACGCTGCAAGCGATTTCGGCAGCGGGTCAGAGTCGGTTGATGGGCACGTACAACCGGTCACTCGCTCGGCACGGTCTGGTCGCAGCGCAGGTTCTGCTGGTGCCCAACGACTTCGTCGATCGACGTCAATACCTGCACGCCCGCCAGACGCTGTTGCGGCTGATCGAGCTCGGGTGCATTCCCGATCATCAACGAGAACGACGCGATCGCCAGCCACGAGCTGCGCTATGGCGACAACGATCGCATCGCCGCGCTCGTCGCCCACAACGTCAACGCCGATCTGCTGGTGCTGCTCACCGACACGCCTGGCCTGTTCACGGCGGACCCGCGCAACGATGCCAACGCCGAATTGATCAGCGAGGTGCTCGCCGACGATCCGCTGTTGACCGTCGCCGCGGGTGCGACGAGGTCCGGCAGAGGCAGTGGAGGAATGGCCTCGAAGCTTGCCGCCGCCAAGATGGCGTCGTGGTCGGGCACACGCGCGGTTATCGCAGCGGCGGATCAGTCGAACGTGTTGATCGATGCTGCGGCGGGCGAGCTGGTCGGCACCACCTTTCAGCCGAGCGTGCGTCGTCTCGCGGCGCGCAAGCTGTGGATCGGCTTCGCCAGTCAGGTCGACGGCGTCGTGACGGTCGACGACGGCGCTCGCCGGGCATTGGTCGAACGCGGCACCTCGCTACTGCCGGCCGGAGTCACTGCCGTTACGGGATCCTTCGACGAGGGTGACGTCGTCGAAGTGCGCGACACCGCGAACGAGCTCGTTGCCCGCGGCATGGTGTTGAGCGATGCGCCGACCCTGCGCGAGATGATCGGCAAGCGGACGGGCGACCTACCGTCCCACGTCGCCCACGAAGTGATCCACCGCGACGACCTCGTCCTCCTGACCTGACCTTGAGCATCCGAGTGTTTGCGGCCCGCCCAGTCCCGAACGAGTGTTACCGGCCCACCCGGGTGTGACGGAAACACTCGTTCGAGCCCGACCGGGCCGCAAACACTCGGATGGGGTCGGGGGCTAGCCGGCGGCGGGCTTGGGTTGTTCGGCGGGCTCGGCGGCGGGTGCCGGCGCAGCTCCGACAGCGGGAGCGTCGGATGGGGTGTCGAGGCCCAATTCGGCCCGCAGTTCGCTGAGCCGGCTGTGCGCCTCGACGTTGGCGGTGGCTTGCTCGACCTCGAGGATGCGTGATTCGACGGACGATTCCTGCAACTCCGACGAGGCCTTTGCCTTGACGTAGCGGGCCTCGATCTTCTGCTGCACTTCGTTGAGCGTCGGCACGTCGTCGCCCACAGTTTCCTGCAGCTGCGACATCGCCTTGTTCATCTCTTCTTGCATCTTGGCTTGCTCGAGCTGCGACAGCAGCTTGTTCTTGTCGGCGAGCTTCTGCTGCAGGATTCGGCTGTTCTGCTGCACGGCCGCCTTGGCCTGATCCGACGCCTTGGCGGATTCGAGGACCATCGTCTTCAGACCCTCGACGTCGCGCTCGACCTGGATCAACTGGTTGGCGATGGTCTCGGCGGCACCGTTGTACTGCGCGGCCTTTGTCTCGTCGCCGGCCTTCTCCGCGTCCGACGCCATCATCAATGCCTGACGAGCGTTTGCGTTGAGCTTCTCGAGCTCGGCCATCTTGCTGTTCAGTCGCAGTTCGCTCTGCTTCTGATTGGCGATGACGTTGGCGGCCTGCTCCTTCAATCGGCGGTGCTGCGCCTGCGCCTCGGCGAGTGCCTGCTCCAGTTGAATCGCCGGGTCGGCGCGGTTCTCGAAGTTGCGATTGAGCTTCGCCCCGAGGTACTTCCACCACTTCTTGAAAGTCTTGAACATGAGGGCGATGCTACTCGCCCGTAGTCGCAGTATGCGCTGGCCTCAGGCGAGATCGCAGGTCGTGGAGCTCCGGCGATTGGAGCACCAACAGCATCCCCACGTAGGCCGCAGTGCCGACGATGGTCGACACAACAACGCGCACCACGGCCCCGGAACCCGAGTTGCCGCCGACCAATTGAGCGACCACCCACACGACCTCGGCCATCACCAACGCGGCCAGCCCCATTCGCCACAGGCTGGCGACGATGTCGCCCAACGGGAAGGACGGGATCTTGTACCGGAGGACCTGTAGCGCCCAGACCACAGCGATGAGGTACGCGAGTGCGAACGAGAGACCCAGACCGAGGAGACCCCACTGGCCGACGAAGATCACCGCCAGAACGATGTTGAGCGCGTTCTCGCCGAGGTTGATCATGAACGGCGTGCGTGCGTCCTGATGGGCGTAGAAGATGCGCAGCACGAACAGGTAGATGGAGAAGCCGACGAGCCCGAGCGCGAAACCGGCGAGCGCGCGCGACGTGTTGAGCGCGTTCGCCGAGGTGAACTTGCCGTGTTGGAACGCGGCGCCGACGATTGCCCGACGAAGGACGAACAACCCGAACCCGGCTGGAAGGGTGACGAGCGCGATCAAGCGAATGCCGAGCGACGATCGGTCGAGGACCATCTGGCGGTCTTTGCGTTTGATCGCGCTCGCCAGTTCCGGCAGGAAGGTGGTGGTGATCGACACGGCGAGCAGACCATGGGGGAGCACGAACCACGTGAAGGCCTTCGTGTACGCGTCCTCGTCTCCCGATCCACCGCGCAACAGGTTGCGGATGACGATGATCGCGATCTGGTTGGCGACCACATACCCCAGCGCCCATTTCGAGAGCGATCGGAGGCTCTTCACAGCGGGATGGCTGAACGAGGGGTTGAACTTGAACCGCAGGCTGGCTTGAGCCAACGCGGGCACCAACGCGACGGCCATCACGGCGATGCCGATCGTCGCGCCGAGCCCGAGGGTCCACCGCAACTTGTCGTTGTTGATGACGTCGTCGAGCTGTGGGACGCGTTGGTTGACCGTGCCCGGCACCAACAACAGGGAGGCGATGATCGCGACGTTCGACAACGCGGGCGCCCACGCCGCGGCGAAGAACCTGCGGCGTGCGTTGAGCACCGCCGAACCGATCGCGTTGAGGCCGTAGAAGAAGATCTGCACGAGGAAGATCCGGGCGAGCAGCGTGCCCGCTTCGTGGTACTGGCCGGCGTCGACTTCGCTCGACGTGAGCAGCGAGTACATCCGAAAGATCAACGGCGCGGCGAGTACGGCGAAGACGGTGATCGCCGCGAGCACGATGAACCCGACAGAGATCACCGCGGAGGTGCCCTCGTCGTCGTCGTCCTCGTGCAGCCGCGTGAACAACGGCACCAGGGTCGCGGACAGAACGCCGCCGAGCAGCAGCTCGTAGATCATGTTGGGTGTGCCGTTGGCTTGGTCGTACGCGTCGGTGACGGGTCCCTGGCTGAGGACGATGCCCAGCACGGCGACGCGGGCCAGTCCGGTGATGCGCGAGACCGCCGTCCCTGCCGCAACAGTCACATTGGAGCGGAGCAGGCTGCTCACGGCGAGGCGGATGCCTGCCCTGCGTCACCTGGGCGCGTGTTGTTGACGTCTTCGATCGCGAGTCGCAGCGATTCCAGCTGCGTCACGACATCGTCGACCGCGCTACCGAGATCACTGGTCGTGTCGGTACCGACACTCACCTCCGCAGCCTGCGCGAGGAGCTCGCCGAGACGTGTGTTCAACAGACGCAATTGTCGGTCGGTGTCGTCGCGTGTCGCACGAATTCGCTTGGCCGCATCGAGCTGGGCCTGCAGCGAGGCGCGGGTGGCGTCGTCGGTGGATGCGTCCAAGCGAGCCTGCAACTCGGTGCTGTCGAGACGGCTGAGCGCGCGGTCCACTTCGTCGCCGCGCTTGGCGATCAGCCAGCACTCCTCTACGCCGCGCTGCACGTTCCGGGTGATCGACTCCATGCTCGTTCGAAGTGGTCCGGGCGCCGTCGCCTTGACGATCTCGTTGTAACGCCGCTGCGCGCTCTGGGCGGCGCTGACGTATCGACGCCACGGTTCGCTGAGCGCGAACGGATCGATCGCGATGGGTCGCCCGCCGGGTCGTTGGCGACGCCGAAGCGCCGCTGCGACCGCTACCACTGCGGCCACGCCGATTGCGACGAGTGCGGCCGTCATGACCGAAAGGGTAACCGCTGGTCACGCATCGAGGTCAGGCATCGACGGCGGCGATGTCGGCAGCGGTCAGCGTGGTGAGCTGCTCGTCGCTCGGGTCGCTGAGCGGCGCGACCCGCTGCGCCTGATGTGCAATCGCAGTCTCGAACAGGTTGCGAACGAAGCGTGCGTTGCCGAAGCCTCTGGTGCGCGGTTCGGCGCTGACGAAGTGACGCACGCGCGCGAGCGCGTCGTCGCTGCAGGCGTACTGACTCTTCTCGCCGAGCGCCAGGAAGATCGAGACGAGCTCGTCGTCGGTGTAGTCCGGAAAGGAGATGGTGCGCGTGAACCGGCTCTTCAAGCCCGGGTTGGCTTCGATGAAGTCGGCCATCTCCTCGGTGTACCCGGCGGCAACGATGGCCAGATCGTCGCGGTGGTCCTCCATGAACTTCACCAAGGTGTCGATGGCCTCGCGACCGAAGTCGTTGTCGCCGCCGCGGGCGAGCGCGTAGGCCTCGTCGATCAGCAGCATCCCGCCGAGCGCCGCCTGCAACGTGTCGAGTGTCTTCAGCGCGGTCTGGCCGACGAAGCCGGCGACGAGCTTCGAGCGATCGGTCTCGACGAGTTGTCCCTTCGAGACGACGCCGATCGCGTGATAGATCTGACTGAGCAGTCGGGCGACCGTCGTCTTGCCCGTTCCCGGGTTTCCCGTGAACACGAGATGGTGGCTGACCTCGATCACCGGCAACCCGCGCTCTGCTCGTATTTGTTGCACTTGCAACATGCTGGTGAGTCGGCGAACTTCGGCCTTCACGTTCTCGAGCCCGATGAGGCTGTCGAGCTCGGCCATCACTTCGGTGACCGACCGCACCGGCGGTGCATCGACGTGGGTCGCTTCGGGAGAAGGTGTGGTGGTTGCTGCAGCCGCGGGTCGAGGCGCAACCTCGGTAGGAGTCGGCTGGGATCGCGGGGCATCGGGCTGACCCGGCCGAGCGACGCCTGCCGCGTCCATCGCTTGCAACAGCAGCGTTCGATACGAATCAATCGCCTGCACCTCGTCGAGCGAGGGCACGAGGTCGGTCGCCGCGGTGACGTGTGCCAAGCGCATGGCCAACTCGTAGTAGCGGTTGCTGCTTCGAGTGCCGCGCTTGCGATCGGCCTTGACCAACAGATCGAACAGCACACTCGGCGCGGCCAACCACTCCTGCCGATTCCGGAACAGATCGGTCTCGCGAACGTGGAGCGCGCTGGTGATGAGGGGAGGGTTCAGCAACGGGCCGATCGAGTCGAGGTACGCATCGAGCTCGCTGTCGGTGAGACGGCCATCGGTCGGCGATGATCGCCGCGATCAGATTGCTCGCCTCGATCACTGCGTCGGGCTCGTGCGAGGACGGATCCTTGCCGCTGAGAGCACCGAGCTCGTGGGTGATGCCGTCGATGAACTCGGCGACGTCTCGTTGCATCGGGCTCGGCATGGGATCGCAGACTACGCCGCCGAGAGTCGGCCGACCTGCGAACTCGGGGGCCTGTTCGACGATCTGCTCCGGCGCCCCGAGTCGACGGCATAAATATTTCATTGCAGTCTCGCTATACGTCGAGGGCCACGCGATGATCCCCGCAACCAATGTGCCGTCGATTCCCGGTGGGGATCTGCGTGAGGAGGAACATATGAAACGACTGGGGTATTTGTGTGTCGCGGTGTTGATCGTGGGGCCGATGATTGTTGAGTCCGGCCAAGCGGCTCATGCCGCTGGCGGGCAGTTGATCAGCGCTGGATCAGTTCGGCTTTCGGGACTGTCAGGCGTCGGCGGAGTTGATGGGATCGGGAACCCTGAGATCCACGCCGCTGAAGGAGACGAAGGCGACCGCCCAGAGCCGACGCCAGGCGACGCACCCCGCGTCCAGGGATCCGGCGTCCGGGCCGCCGGCGCAGAGGTCGGCGTGACGTTCGCCGGCTTGAACCACCGCGACAATCGACTTGCGAATGGTGGCAACCAGTTCTCGAGCGAGCCGCCCGATCAAGCCCTCTGCGTCGGTCCGAACCACGTGCTCGAGGGCGTCAACACAGTGCTGCAGGTGTTCAACAAGGACGGCAGCCCGGCGAGCCCGGTGATCTCGTACAACGAGTTCTTCAACTACGCGCCGGCGATCGACCGCACCACGGGCGTGTTCGGCGCGTTCCTGACCGATCCGATCTGCCATTTCGACGCAGACTCCGGGCGGTTCTTCATGGCCGTGCTGACACTCGACCAAGACCCGGGCAATGGACAGTTCACCGGAAAGAACCGCCTCGACATCGCGGTCAGCGAGACCGACGACCCGACAGGCGACTGGTTCCTGTACAAGCTGCCGGTGCAGAACGACGGCACCGAAGGAACACCCGATCACCACTGCGATCCCGAGGTCACGCCGCCACCTGGAATGACAAATCCCGCAGCGTGCATCGGTGACTTCCCGCACATCGGAACCGACAACTACGGCGTGTACCTGACGACGAACGAGTACTCGTTCTTCGGTGACGGCTCCGAGGGTGGGTTCGCTTACACGGGCTCGCAGATCTACGCGTTCTCGAAGTCGCAACTGATCGCCGGTGCGCACCCAGCCGGCGATGGTGTCGTTCGAGAACCCGAACCTCGGACCGTTCCGTAGCTTCACGGTGTGGCCGGCAATCTCGCCCGCGGGTCAGGCGTCCAACGACAGCGGCGGTACGGAGTTCTTCCTCAGTTCGACGTTGGGCGATGGCTCGGAGACAGGGAACACGGCGCCGAGCGAAAACCGCATCGGAGTCTGGGCAATCACGAACACCAGCTCCATCGACTCGGCCATCGCCGAAGCTGCAGCTCAGCAACAAACTCATCAAGGCCGACACGTACACGTTGCCGCCGCACGCCACGCAGAAGGACGGCCCTACGCCGCTGCGCGATTGTGTCAACGACACGAGCGATCTCTTCGGACACGGATGCCGACGGCAACAACCTCGGTTGTTGGTTCTTGTTCTTCGATCCGCCGGCTCCGCCTCATGCGGACCTCACCACGATGGACTCCAGTGACACGAGGATGAACCAGGTGATCTACAGCGGTGGCCGTCTCTTCGGTGCCATCGGCACTGGGGTGAAGGTGGGTGGATCCACACGTGCCGGAGTGTTGTGGGTCAATGTCGACGCGAAGGTCAAGAAGGGCACGTTGAAGGAGGCCGAGGTCAAGAAGTCCGGCTACGTCGGTATCCGCAACAACGACGTGACATATCCGGCACTCGGTGTGTCGTCGTCGGGGAAGGTCGTGATGGCCGCCACCGTGACAGGCGATGATCACTATCCAAGTGCCTCGTACACCGTGCTCAGCGGAAAGACACCGACGGTGAGGATCATCTCCGAAGGTGTTGGTCCGGACGACGGGTTCACGGGGTACGCCGCATTCGTCGGCGACCCGCCTCGGCCGCGTTGGGGCGACTATGGCGCTGTCGCGATGGACGGCGACACGCTGTGGCTCGCGAGCGAGTCGATCGAACAGTCGTGCACGCTCGACGAGTACCTCGATCTCGCCAACTTCCCCGACACGGTCGGCAGCTGCAATGGCACCCGAACCGCGTTGGCCAACTGGGGAACGCGGGTGTCTGCATTGCAGATCTGACCGTCGGCACGTTCTCGGTGGTCCAGGGAGCGCATCTCTGGACCACCGAGGCTTTTTCGACGAAGCGTTCCGGTGGGAGCAGATTTCCGGCACAAATCTTTCCAGAACTTCATGTCGGAGTTCCGAACGCTGACCAGGGGTTTCGCGCTCACTGTCGCAATCGTCACACGACTGCAATGGGCGTTTGCAGGGAAGAGCCACCCTCCGTAGTACCAAAACTTCAGTTTGCGTTCCCGCCCTGGTGAGCCTACGGTCACACCAAGCGATTCGGGGGGCCCGAACCAGCCAACCAGGGAGGGGACCGATGTACGGTCACAATCAACGCCGTAAGGCAGTCCGTCTATTGGTCGTGGCGGTAGCCGCCACAGCCGTTGCCATACCGTCCGTCGCGGACGCAGGCACCAGAGCCACCGGGAACTTGAGTGCTACGGCTCTGGCACCGAGCGACGTCATCACGACCGTCAAGTCGACGTCCGGACGAATGGCACAGACCGATCCAGCCTTGCTCGGCAGGACCGACGCAACTCCGGTGCACGTCGTCGTCAAGCTCGACTACGACGCGACCGCGAGCTACACAGGCGATGTCGCCGGCCTTGCCGCGACCAGCCCCAAGGTCACCGGTGAGAAGTTGACCGGCAAGTCGGGCGCAGAGCGCGCCTACGAGAACTACACCGGACAGCTCGACAAGAGCTTCCGCAACCAGCTCGCCGCCGCGGTACCGTCCGCGCAGGCAGGCCAGAGCTTGCAGCGCGTGTACGGCGGTGTCGCCGTGACTGTGCCGGCAAACCAGATCTCCACGGTCCTCGGCATCCAGGGCGTCGCGGCTGTTCAGTCCGACGTGCTCAACAAGGTCGACACCATCGAGAGCGCCGAGTTCATCGGTGCACCGACGGTGTGGGATCAGATCGGTGGCCAAGATCTCGCCGGCAAGGGCGTCATCTTCGGTGACCTCGACACCGGCTTGTGGCCGGAGAACCCGATGCTCGCCGACAACCCGGCGCTCGGTTCGCCGCCACCCGCACCCAGTGGCCAGCCACGCGAGTGCAACTACGGCGACAACCCGCTGACTCCGGCAGTCGACGTCTTCGTGTGCAACAGCAAGGTCATCGGTGGTGCACCGTTCATCGACACGTACAACGCGGTGATCGGGCCAGGCGAAGTGTTTCCCGACAGCGCCCGTGACAGCAATGGTCACGGCACGCACACCTCCACCACGGCTGCCGGCGATGCTGTCGAGCACGCTCCGATCTTCGGCATCGACCGAGGTCCGGTCAGCGGCGTCGCTCCTGGCGCATTTGTCATGGAGTACAAAGTCTGCGGCTTGGAGGGGTGCTTCGGCTCCGACTCCGCCGCAGCAGTCGCGCAGGCAATCCTCGACGGCGTCAACGTGATCAACTTCTCGATCTCGGGTGGCGCCCAGCCGTTCACCGATCCGGTCGAACTGGCATTCCTCGACGCCTACAACGCAGGCATCACCGTTGCGGCTTCGGCCGGTAACAGCGGTCCTGGCGCAGGCACCACCGATCACCATGGCCCGTGGGTCATCACGGTCGCGGCCTCCACCCAGAGTCGTCAGTTCCAGTCGACGTTGACTGTCACCTCGAGCGACGCCGCCAGCGCAACATTCGTCGGCACTTCGCTGACACAGGGAATCCCCGACGCCACGCCGATCGTGCTCGCTCAGGACATCCCCGGCTACTCGCCGTTCTGCTTGACGCCGCTACCCGCAGGCACGGTCACCGGCAAGATCGTTGCTTGTCAGCGTGGCGGTGGCGGCGGCGGGCGTATCGAGAAGGGCACGTTCGTCAAAGCAGGCGGTGCCGTCGGGATGATCCTGTACAACCTGCCGTTGGCCGACACCGAGTCCGACAACCACTTCCTGCCGACCATCCACCTCGCCGATGGCACCGAGTTCCTCGCCTTCATCGCGGCTCACCCGAACCCAACCGGCACCTTCACCGACGGCGTCAAGGCCGACGGTCAAGGCGATGTGATGGCGGCGTTCTCGTCGCGCGGTCCTGGCGGCCAGTTCCTGAAGCCCGACATCACCGCACCAGGCGTGCAGATCCTCGCTGGTAACACTCCTGTTCCCGACGAGGTTGCCGGTGGCCTACCGGGTCAGGACTTCCAGGCGATCGCCGGTACCTCGATGTCGTCACCGCACATCGCCGGCTCGGCGATCCTCATGAAGGCACTTCACCCGGATTGGACGCCGGGCGCGATCAAGTCGGCTCTGATGACAACGGCAACCACCAATGTCGTCAAGGAAGACCTCGTGACCCCAGCCGACCCGTTCGACGACGGCGCCGGTCGCGTTGACCTGACGCAGGCTGGTGACGCACCGATCGTGTTCCAGGACACGGCCGACAACATGTTCAATCTCGGCCAGAACGAAGTCAGCGCGCTCGACGTGAACCTGCCATCGATCAATGTCCCGACGATGCCTGGCACCGTCACCGTGACTCGTACGGCGACCAACGTCAGTGGCAAGGACTACAAGTTCGACGTGTCGACCACGGCTCCGAAGGGCTCCAAGATCAAGGTCTCGCCGGACAGCGGCAAGATCAAGGCCGGACGCAGCCAGACCTTCAAGATCACGATCTCGTCGAACGCCCCCACCGGGCAGTACTTCGGCCAGATCGACTTCTCGTCGAAGAAGTCGCCCGCCCTGCACCTGCCGGTTGCGTTCTTCAACCAGCAGGGCGACGTCACGCTGGCGCAAGCCTGCGACCCGACGAGCATCCGCGAGGGCCAGACGACGACCTGCACCGTCACGGCGCAGAACAACTCCACTGGAGAGGCGATCGTCTCCATCACCTCCCAGGTGTCGAAGAAGCTGGAAATCGTCAGCGCCACCGGTGCCACGGTCAACCGCAAGGGAACCACGGCGCAAACCGATGCGATCACGCTGGCCGCTCCGGCCGACGGCATTCCTGCAATCGCCCCCGGCGACACACCAGGCGGTGGCTTCCTCGACCTCGGACAGTTCGGTATCGTCGCGACCCCCAGGGGCGACGAATCCATCACCAACTTCAACGTCCCACCGTTCCTCTACGGCGGCGACACCTACACCCGGATCGGCATCGACTCCAACGGGTACATCATCGTGGGAGGCAGCACCTCAGCCTCCGACAACAACTGCTGCGAGTTGCAGACGTTCCCGGACCCGACGCCACCGAACAACGTGCTGGCGCCGTTCTGGACCGATCTCAACGACGAGGGTGCGAAGGGCATTTCCGTCGGAAGTTTGACGGATGGAACCAACAGCTGGATCGTCGTCCAGTGGGACACGCATCTGTTCAGTAGCGCTGCAGCCGAGCGTCACATGCAGGTGTGGATCGGCACCGGTGCTGTTCAGGACATCAGTTATGGCTACGACACCGCAACCACCATCGGAGCCGACGGCGACGTTGGTGTCGGCCTCCAGATCGGTGCGGAGAGCAAGAACGGAACCCAAGGCGCCAACATCGTCGGTCCGCCGACGAGCAGCTATGTCGTGACGTCGACCCCGGGTACGCCCGGAGGCTCGGCTGTGGTCACCCTGCAAGTCAAGGCAAAGGGTCACGACGACGGCACGTTGACGTCGACGATGATCACCGACGTCGTCGCCGGCAAGACCATCGTCAAGACGCCGATCGACGTCACACGACGCAAGTAACCGAAATAGACAACTAGACAACGACATCGTGGGACCCGGCCTCGTGCCGGGTCCCATCGTCGTTTTGCGGAGCGCGACGACACTGCCGGGAGCGCCGCACCTACCATCGTGGCCATGACCCGTTTCGGCATTGTCGCGGCTGTTGCCGCAGTGATGCTGATGTCCGCATGCGGGGATGCGACTGAGGACGCCGACGTCCAGGCCACCGGTGCACCGGCCGCAACGGCGACACCGACGACCCCAGCGTCGACCACACCGCTCGTAGCTTCGCCGGTGACCGTCGTCGCCGACACCGAGGAGGTCACCGTGCCATCGTCACCGGACATCGATCCTGCGCTACAGGGACTCGTCGATCAAGCGACCGCCGACCTGGCGTCTCGCCTGTCGGTCGATGCGTCGACCATCGCGACCGTTTCCGCGAAGTCCGTGACCTGGCCCGACGGGAGCCTCGGGTGCCCGCGGCCTGGCATGAACTACATCCAGGTGACGGTCGACGGCACGTTGATCGAACTCAGCGCCAACGGCACGACGTACAGCTATCACTCCGGTGGCTCGCGGGCGCCCTTCCTGTGCCAAAAGACCTGACCTGCAGGGGCACTGTATGAGGCAAACCGATTGATCGACCGGTCAGGTCGGGCGGTAGGGTGCCAGCCCATGGCTCACCGTTTCGACAGCGTCCAACAGGTTCGCGATGGACTGAAAGACGTTCATTATCTGGCCGACGAAGGGATCGCCGGCGTCGCGTTCCTGGCTGATCGTCTCGGCAAGCCAGTGCTGGTCGAAGGCCCCGCAGGTACCGGCAAGACGCAGCTCGCCAAGAGCGTCGCCGAGATGACCGGCGCCCGCTTGATCCGCCTGCAGTGCTACGAAGGCCTCGACGAATCCAAAGCGCTGTACGAGTGGAACTACAAGAAGCAGCTCCTGCGCATCCAGGCGGATCGCAACAGCGATTCGTGGAGCGAGGTGCACGACGACATCTTCAGCGACGAGTTCCTGCTGACCCGGCCATTGCTCGAGGCCATCACGGCAGAAGATCCGGTGGTGCTGCTGATCGACGAAGTCGACCGTGTCGAGGTCGAGACCGAGGCGTTGCTGCTGGAGATCCTCTCCGAGTATCAGGTCAGCATCCCCGAGATCGGCACCATCGTCGCCAAGCAGATCCCGCTGGTCTTCCTCACGTCCAACAACACTCGCGAGCTCAGCGAGGCACTGAAGCGGCGCTGCCTGTACCTCCACATCGATTACCCCGACATGGAACGCGAGAAGGAGATCGTCCTCACGAAGGTGCCCGAGGTCAGCGCCAACCTCGCCGACCAGATCGCCCGCATCGTTCGTTCGATCCGCCAGCTCGATCTGAAGAAGGCACCATCGGTCAGCGAGACCATCGACTGGGCGCGCACGCTGGTACTGCTCGGCATCGATCACATCGAGGCGCAGCAGGCCAAAGAGACGCTGCACATCCTGTTGAAGTACCAGACCGACATCGCCAAGGCTGCGAAGGAACTCAGCGTCGACAAGTAGTCGGCCGACCGCCATGCTCGATCTTCTCGCCGGCTTCGTCACCGAACTCCGCAACGCAGGGTTGCCGGTCTCGCTGACCGAGAACCTCGACGCGATGGAGGCGGTGCAGCACATCCCGATCGAAGATCGCGAGGCGTTCAAGTACGCGCTCGGCGCGACCATGGTGAAGAACAACGCTCACTGGCGGGCGTTCGAGACCGTCTTCGAGGTCTACTTCAGCCTGCGCGGTCCCGAGTACAGCATCGTCGAGGGCGACGACGAGTTCGACGAGATGTGGCGCGAGGCGCAGGAGCAGATGCGCCAGGGCGAAGGCAAGGGCGCGGCCGGCGGATCGATGGATTCACTGACACCCGAAGAGATGGCGCACCTGCTGATGCAGGCGCTGATGAACGGCGACCAGGCGCTTGATGCGAGCCCTGGCTCGTCAGGCCGTTCAGCGCTTCGCCGGCATGGAGCCCGGTCGTCCCGTCGGCGGCACGTATTACCTGTATCGCACGCTGCGCAACCTCGATCTCGACGCGATGCTCGAGAAGCTGATGGAAGCCAGCCGCGAGCAGGTCGGCGGCGAGCTGACACCGCTCGAGGAACGACTCGAGCAGGACGAGTACAACGAGCGCATCGAGCAGTTCAAGAAGGAGATCGAGGCCGAGATCCGTCGACGGCTGGTGGCCGATCGCGGCGCCGAGGCGATGGCCAAGACGCTCCGCAAGCCGCTGCCCGAAGACGTCGAGTTCATGCACGCGTCACGCGACGAGATGCTGAACCTGAAGAAGGCGCTGTTCCCGCTGACGCGCAAGCTCGCCGCTCGACTGGCGCGCAAGCGCCGTCACGGTCGCAAGGGCCCGCTCGACTTCCGCAACACCGTGCGCCACTCGCTGAGCTACGGCGGAGTGCCGGCCGAGCCGAAGTTCAAGTATCCGCGCCCCGCCAAGCCAGAACTGATGGTCGTCGCCGACATCAGCGGATCTGTGGCGGCGTTCGCCCGGTTCACGTTGATGTTGGTCTACGCGATCCAGGGCCAGTTCTCCAAGGTCAGGTCGTTCGTGTTCATCGACGGCATCGACGAGGTCACCGACTACTTCAAGGGCGTCGAAGACATCCAGGATGCGATCCACCGGGTCAACACCGAAGCCGATGTGGTGTGGGTCGACGGGCACAGCGACTACGGCCATGCATTCGAAGTGTTCTGGGAGCGCTATGGCAAGGACGTCGGGTCCGAAGACCACGGTGCTGCTGCTCGGCGACGCGCGCAACAACTACCACGCCTCGCAAGCGTGGGTCGTGAAGGAGATGCGCCAGAAAGCTCGTCACGTGTACTGGTTGAACCCAGAGCCGCGCAGCTACTGGAACACCGGCGACTCGATCGTCGGCGACTACGGAACGCACACCGACGGCGTGTACGAGTGCCGCAACCTTCGTCAGCTCGAGGCCTTCGTCGAGAAGCTCGCCTGACGGCAACCGTCAGATGACGGTGACGGGTTGGGTTTCGGCCGGGGCTGCGTCGACCACATCGGTCGGCAGGGGGATCGTGATGGGCTCGCCGGAGATCTCGGTGACGTCGAGGGTGTAGTGGTACACACCGCTTCGACCATCGCCGAGCTCTGAGCCAACCCCGACGCAACGATGCTTGCGATGGACACATCGGCAAAGCGCAACAGGCCGAACTCGTCGAAGGCAATCGTCAGCGTGACAGGGGTCTCGGGCGGCGCTTCGATCAGGGTACGACCCGCCAGGATCGGGGCGACCCTGCGATACGTGTCCATGTCGAGCTCGTAGGTGTACGTCGATGCCGCGTCGGGTGGAACGGCGGGGGTGTTGACGCGCTTCCAGCCGGACGCCGCAGCGGCAGTCGGGTCGGGCTTCGTCGGCAGCGCGGGAGCTCGAATCCCATGATGTCGTCGACCATCGGAAGGAAGTGATCATCGAGCTCGGTGCCGTAGTAGTACGGCTCGACCGGCGAGCGTGTCCATGGCTGGCCGGGCTCGGCCGGCGACTCGAAGCGATAGAGCTTGTTCATGACCTCCGAGTACTTGGCGTTCAGGGCGTCATACGGAATCGCCTGGACCCCAGGCGCCACTTCGGTGGAAGTCCGTTCGATACCGATGTCCGACGACACGGTGGATGATGCTCGATCCAGTGCGACGTCGCGGGTGGACGTGAGATCCACGACCGAACCCTTGAAGTTGTACATCGACTGGACAGTGATGCGGAGCTTGGCCGCGGAGTAGGCGAACCGTGGCGTGACGCGAGTGTTCTCGACGCGCTGTGCTTCGCGGTGTCCGAGCATTCGTTGGCCGGTCTCGGTGCCGGCACCGGCCGAAATCGAGAAGATCAATCCGGCCACCACGACAATGAATGCAAGGAACTTCAGACCACCGTGGCCCTTCTTCTTCTTGGCCATCACGGTGCCACCGGAACCGGTTCCGTTGTGGTGCTCGTCGTCGTGGTGGCATCGACGATGTTCGTCGGCAGGGCGATGGCCGGCGGATCTTCGGACATCGAGACGACATCGATCGTGTACCGGTACGGGTACGGCGTGTCGGCGTCGCTCTCTGCCTTGTACTCGAGGACTGCGTGGAAGTCGAGGTTCACGTCGAGGTACCGCACCATCCATTGATCATCGAGGCTGACAGTCAGGACGACGGATGCATCTGCACCGGCATTGCCGTCCATCATCCGCACCATGTCGAACATGCGCGGCGCGGACTCGTAGAACTCGCCAAACGTGAACGTGTACGAATACGTCGTCACCGGCACGTCGTGCACCGCCTCGTGCACCACCGAGGTCGGCGTCTGGGATCGCAGCACCGGATCGATGACGTCCTGGTACATCAACACCTCGTGCGAGCTCAACAGCGTCAGGATGCCCCAGCCGGGTTCATTCGGCTCGACGAGTCCACGGACCCGTGGGCGATTCGCCCGGGTAATACGTCCAGTTCGGGTCGACCATCATCTCGAGGGGCGGCGACGTGCTCTGCGCCGTGCCGATCGTTCCGCCGATCACGGTCGACTTTGCTCGGTCGATGGTCAGCTTGGCGAGCTTCGTCTTGAAGTCCACCTCGTCGTGCTCCGTCCTCCAGAAGACGGTCGGCAGGCCGTCGCTCACGGCGACGTTCTGGGTCGTCAGCGTGTACACGGCGCCGGCGAGTGCCGGCTGCGGGAAGGACGCGACGGGCAGCGGGTTGGTGTCGTAACCCTTGCCGGTGAATCGTCCGACGAAGGCCGAGTCGCGGAAGACGACTCCGAGCAACAACGGCAGCACCACGATCACACCGAGCACGATCAGCAACTTGCGTCGTCGTCGCTTCGGCGGCTCGTCGACCGTCTTGCGGAGTGCGAACTCGACCTGTGCGGCCGTTGGGAGCAGGGTCGTGGCCACCGGGCCCGTCGTGGGCGCGGTGACCTTTGGTGCCACGGCGGGCAGGTACGGAACGACCGGTTGTGCGGCGACCGGCGGCGGTATCGTGCCGTCGGGCAGTGTCAGCCGGTACGGACCCGGTCGGCGCCCGTGGACCCGTTGGCGCTGGTAGCGATCGGCTGCGCGGCCGTTCAGAGATCTCGTCCATTTGGCGCATGAATGATCATCGGCGCGTCTTGCGACGATCTTGAGAATCAGGGCGTCCCGGCGGGTACATCGACGACGTCGATCGGAACGACGATCGTGATCGGGCTGTCGAGCGAGGTGACGTCGAGCGAGTAGCTCGTGACCCATGTCGCGTCGACACCCGTACCGGGCTGCGGCGGGTCGACGCCGAAGAACAGATGGCGAACCACGCCGGTCTCGGTCGTAGCTGACCTCGACGGTCAGCGTCGTTGCGTTCGGCACGTCGAAGAGCCACGGCACCTTGGCGAAGATGGCCGGCGCAATCTCAGGAACTCGTGCGCGGTCGAGAACATACGTCAACGAATTGATCGTCAGCCCGTCGACATCGGTCGTCTTCGAGGTCGTGGGCTCCATCGAAGCGCGCAGCGTCTGATCGATGATGTCGTCGACCATGGGGATGAACTCGGGCGGCATCGTACGGACTGGGGGTCTCGGGCACTCGTGGCTGCCGGCTCCACTCCTTGCCGTATGCCTGACCGGGACGGAAGATGTAGTCGGCGGTGCGGATCTCACCGGTGGCCGTGAACTGCCCGCCCATCTGGCTCTCGACGGTGCTCTGGCCGAGTGCGGTGGCGTAGTTCTCCTGGACCTTCGTGGTCACGTTGTTGGGCACGCCGTTCTGAACGGCGGACAGGGTGACCGAGTAGTCGGCGCTGGTGATGGTCGGACGAGGAAATGGCGTCGCGGGCAATGGTGCGGCAGGCTCTTGCTTGCCGAGCAGCTTCTGGATGGGTGCTGAATCACGGAGGAAGTAGCCGACACCGCCGAGCAGACCGAGAAGGACCAGCATCGGCATCAGCTTCTTCCCGCGCCTTTCTTCTTCTTGCTCGGCCGAACCTCGGTCTTGGACGGCTGCATCAGCTCGTGCAACGAGATGGCCGGGACGCTGTTGGTGTCGCGGATCACCGGCACCGGCGCGGAGAGTCGTGGAGTTTGGACGGGTGCCGGAGCAGGTGGCGGCGACGGGACTGTAGCGACCGGCGGCGAGGGTACCGGAGACGGCGGAGGTGGTGGCGGAGGCACAGACGCGACAGGCGAGTGTGAAGTCTGCCGCTGTAACGGGGGTGCAAATTGGACGTCCGCCATAACACCTGATTCATCGGCAGAGTCTGCGGCTTTCTTGAGCTTGGGTGATCCTGGACCTGCCGCAATAGGTCCCTTGACCCATTCTGGCGCCGGTACCGTGGTCGGTCATGGCCATTGCGTGCGTCTACTGCGGAGGACGCCACGACACGTCGAGCGAGGTGCGCGATTGTTGGTCGCGGAGTCAGGAAGGGCGAGCAGCCGAAGGCGAGTCGAGGAACCGCAGTTGCAGTTGCTCGACACTCCTCGTCCGGTCGCTACGTCTACTCCCGATGCGGTCTCGGGTCGTGCGGCACCCGGCCTGGGCCGCAACGTGGTCGTACGACCGGGCCAACCGTCGCCCGATGGTTGGACCTCGGCCCGGCGTGTCGTCGTCGGCCCGGCGGAGTCGATTGCTCCGTCGCAGGTCCTACCCGAGTTGCGCCATCTCGCCGACATGCGAACTGGCTGTGTCTTCGAGATCGACGACGTTGCAGCCGATCGTCTTGCATCACCGCAGACCAACGCCTCGCCGATCCACGAGGTGGGCGCGCGGTTCACATTCGAGTTGTCGGAGCTTCATCATCTGTTGTGGTCGAACTCCATCGACGCCCGTGATCCGGACCGTCCACTGTGGCCGTTGCTCGCAGCGGCCGTCGAGCTCGGAGCGTCCGCGACGGACGGGTCCGGGCCTGGTGACGTCGTGCTTGCCGACGGCGCGGCGGCGTGGCTCGACGGTGGGCCTGTTCGCTACTCCGAGCCGATCGACGGCATCCCGGTGATCCATCGGATCGCGATCGAACACCGGTCGTTGATGCCGTTCGCCTCGAACACGTCGACCGCCGATCTGGCGATGGATCAACTCGCCGCAGTCACCCATCCTGGTGGGGCATCGCGGGTGATCGCACCGGCCGGCTCGGGCAAGACCAGAGTGCTGACCGAGCGGGCCCGACACCTGCTGACCAACTGGCGGCTACCCGCGAGTGCCGTGTGCCTCGTGGCATTCAACAAGCGAGCACAGGAAGAGATGTCGGCGCGGGTCAGCGACCTGCGCGGGCTGCAGGTGCGAACACTGAACGCGATCGCTCTGGCGATCGTCAACGGCTCGCCGCCGTTCGCCCGACAGGCGATCACGATGACGACGATCACCGAGCTGGACGTTCGCAGGATCATCGGCAGGCTGGTCGAGTTCCCTCGCAAGCGAAACTCCGACCCCGTTGCGCTGTGGATCGAGGCGTTGTCCGTCGCCCGGCTCGGGTTGCGCGATCCGAACGATGTGGAGGCGATGTACGACGGCGATGTGGATGGCTTCGCGGCAATGCTGCCCCTCTACCGCAGCGAGCTCAGCAGAGCGCGCTCGTTGGACTACGACGAGCAGATCGTTCGGGCGATCGAGATACTGCTGACCGACCCGACGGCGCGCGCCGTCGCGCAGCGAGCGTGTCGGGTGCTGCTCGTCGACGAGTTCCAGGACCTGACACCCGCGCACCTGCTGCTCGTTCGGCTGCTTGCAGGGCCGGACGGATCGGTGTTCGGTGTCGGTGACGACGACCAGACGATCTATGGCTTCAACGGAGCCGACCCGCAATGGTTGATCGACTTCGCAACGCACTTTCCTCACGCCGGAGACCATCCGTTGGAGGTCAACTACCGATGTCCCGCAGATGTCGTGAAAGCCGCCGCAACCCTGTTGCAGCACAACGATCGCCGAGTCGCCAAGGTCATCCGTGCATCGTCGACGGAGCAGGGCCTTGTCATCGATCCAGCACCCGAGGCCTTGGCGGCGACGGTCGGCATCATCGCCGCCGCCATCGACGACGGGATCGCAACAAGCGACATCGCGGTGCTGACGCGCGTCAACTCATTGCTTGCACCGGTGCAGGTCGCGCTCGGCACGGCCGGGCATCGCGGTCAGCGGCGGCGTCAGTGCAGAGTTCGCCGATCGGGCAGCCGTGCGAGGCTCGTTGGCCTGGTTGCGACTGGCGACTGCGAGCGAGACGCTGTCGAAGGTGGACCTCGGCGAAGCGTTGCGCAATCCCTCGCGACCCTCCGTCCGAACATCGCCGCGTGGGTGGCCGAGCAGACGACGCTCGACGGGCTCCGCCGGTTGGCAGGTCGACTCAACACGCCGCGCGAGTCCGAGCGGGTCGAGGCCTTCGCCGACGACATCGAGATGTTGCAACAGCTGCGACGATCCGGCGCATCGACCTCGGTGATCCTGTCGAAGCTCCACGATTCGATGGGGATGGCCTCGACGCTGTCGACGCTCGACATACATCGCAAGGGGATGAATCGCACCGCGCAGAGCGACGACCTCACGGCGGTCGCCCAGCTGGCACTGCTACAACCAGATCCGGCGGAGTTCGAGTCGTGGTTGCGTGCTGAACTGCGCCGCACATGGCAGTCGGACGGCATCACCCTGGCGACGGTCCACAGAGTGAAGGGCAAGGAGTGGCCGATGATCGTGGTGCACCACGCCGATGCCGATCAGTACCCGCATCGACTGGCGACCGACGTCGAGGAGGAGCGCAGGGTGTTCCACGTCGCGATCACACGCGGGCGGTCGCACGTCTACATCGTGCCGGGTGCCCACCCGTCGCCGTTCATCGCCCAGTGCTTCAGTGTTCCGGATCGTTCGGCGCGAAGGTCGTTGCCAGTTCGTCGCGGCAACCCGCCCGGCCGACGCCCGGCCCGACTCCAGGTCGCGATCTCTCACCCGAAGAGACTTCGTTGTTCGAGGAGCTGCGCGCCGTCCGACGCCATCTCGCCGCGGGCAAGCCGGCATACACGGTGCTCTCCGATCAGGCCCTCCACGAGATCGCCAGGCAACGCCCGACCACACTTGCGGCGCTCGGCAACATCAAAGGCATGGGCCCAGTGAAGCTCGAGCGTTACGGCGACGCGCTGCTGGCAGTCGTCGAATCCGTCTCGCCGCCCGCGTAGGTCAGGCTGCGTCGGAGTGTTTCCGTGCACCCCGGGTGACCCGGAAACACTCGTTCGGGACCAGAGGGTCAGGAACCGCCGCGCTGGTAGTTGGGGGCTTCCTTGGTGATGGTCACGTCGTGCGGGTGGCTCTCCTCGCGACCGGCGGTGGTGACTTTCATGAACCGGGCACCGCGCAGGGCCTGCAGCGTTGCGGCGCCGGCGTACCCCATGCCGCTGCGTAGACCGCCGACCAGCTGGTACATCACATCGCTCAAGCGTGCCTGCATAGGCGACCCGGCCCTTCGATGCCTTCCGGCACGAGCTTGCGGGTGGTCGATCCCAACTCGGACTGCGCCGTTGCGTAGCGGTCGGCGCCGAGGCCCTGCATCGCGCCCAGCGAGCCCATGCCGCGGTAGCTCTTGTAGCGCCGGCCCTCGAACAGCTCGAGCTCGCCCGGCGCCTCGTCGGTGCCGGCCAGCAATGACCCGAGCATGACGGTGTCGGCGCCGGCAGCAAGGGCCTTCACCATGTCGCCGGAGTACGTGATGCCACCGTCGGCGATGATCGGAATGCCGCGCTTGCGGGCTTGCTTGCACGTGAAGTAGATCGCCGACAGCTGCGGCATCCCTGCGCCACTGACGACACGCGTGGTGCAGATGGAGCCGGCACCGACGCCGACCTTGATCGCATCTGCTCCGGCAGCGGCAAGCGCATCGACACCGTCCTCGGTGACCACGTTGCCGGCCACGACGGCGAGCGTCGGCCACGACGACTTGATGCGCTCGATCGCCTTGATGACACCGGCCGAGTGCCCATGAGCAGTGTCGAGCGCCACGGCGTCGACCGACTGGGCGAACAATGCGTCGACTCGCTGCTCGAGATCCGCACCGACACCGACGGCGGCGGCGCAGCGCAACCGGCCAGCCGAATCGCGAGTCGCGTTGGGGAACTCTTGGCGCTTGAGGATGTCTTTGACGGTGATGAGACCGATGAGGCGGTTGTCGGCATCGACCAGTGGCAACTTCTCGATGCGATGCTTCTGGAGGATGGCCTTGGCCTGCTCCAACGTGGTGCCTTCGGAGGCAGTCACCAGCCCGCTCGACGTCATGAACTCGGTGACCGGACGATCGAAATCGGCACCTGAACAGAAACGCGTGTCGCGGTTGGTGAGGATGCCGACGAGCCGGCCATCGGCGTCGGTGATCGGCACGCCGCTGAACTTGAAGCGGTTCATCAACGCCTCGGCATCGTGCAGCGTGGCCGTCGGCGACAGCGTGACCGGGTCGGTGATCATCCCACTCTGGCTGCGCTTCACCTTCTGCACCTCGGCGGCCTGATCCTCGATCGAGAGGTTGCGATGGATCACGCCGATCCCGCCCTCACGGGCAGCGGCGATCGCCATGCGGGCCTCGGTGACCTTGTCCATCGCGGCGGACACGATCGGCACGTTGAGGATGATGTCTGCAGCGAACGTCGCGGTGGTGTCGACCGTGTCGGGCAGCACGTCGCTGTAGCCGGGGACGATGACGACATCGTCGAACGTGAGGGCTTCGAAACGATTGAAGAACTCTTCTGTGCTCATGCGTTTGCTCCTGTCGTGCACAAGGTAGCGAGAGTCTCGATCAGTAGGCGGTGTTCCACGCCGTGAACTCGGATCGTCAGGCTCTCGAGGGTGTCTGAGGGGTGAATGGAGACTGTGGCAGTGGCCAGCACCGGGCCGTCGTCGATGCCTTCGTCGGGCACGAGGTGCACCATGACGCCGGTGTGATCACGTCGACCGTCCTTGGCCTCGCACCATGCCCGTTCGATGGCGTCGACGCCCGGCAGTTCGCCGGGCAGTGCCGGGTGCAAGTTGACGACCATGCGCGGGAACCAGCCGAGGAAGCTCATCGACAGGAGCCGCATCCAACCGGCCAGCACGACCCAGTCGGGATCGAACCCGCTGACGATGTCGGCCAGTCTGGCGTCGTAGTCGGCCCGAGGTTCGCCGGGATGCGGCGCGACGTGCACATATGGAACCCCTGCGTCGGCGGCGCGCTGCAACGCACCGCTACCGGCCTTGTTGGACACCACCGCGGCGACTTCGGCCGGCAGGCGACCGTCTGCGCAGGCGTCGAGGATGGCTTGCAGGTTGGTGCCGTTGCCCGAGGCGAGAACCACCAGGCGTGTCATCGAAGTTGCACCCGTGCGCCGGCATTGGCGGCAGGAACGAGACGACCGATGGCCCACGTCGGTTCGTCGATGGCCGCTTGCACGCCGGCGACATCGTCGGGGGCACACACGATGACCATGCCGACACCCATGTTCAACGTGCGGTACAGCTCGTGGGTGTCGAGTTGGGTTGCGACCTCCCTGACCAGCTGGAACAGCGGTGGCACCGGCCAGGAGCCCAACTGGATCTCGGCATCGCAATCGTCCGGCAGGACCCGAGGCAGGTTCTCGGGGAGCCCGCCTCCGGTGATGTGAGCCAGCGCCTTCACCCGTCCGCCGGCCAGTGCCGCGCTGAGGACGTCGAGGTAGCTGCGATGTGGCTCGAGCAGCGTCTCGCCGAGCGTGCGGTCGAAGCCCGGCGGTGTCGAATCCATCGGCAGCCATTCGAAGATCTTGCGCAGCAGCGAGTAGCCGTTGGTGTGCGGTCCGTTTGATGCCACGCCGACGAGGACGTCGCCGACATGCAGTTCGCCGTGCGGCAGCATGTCGCGCTGCTCGACGATCCCGACGAGAGTGCCGGCGATGTCGAACGCGCCCGGCGCGTAGACACCCGGCATCTCCGCGGTCTCGCCGCCCAGCAGCGCACAGCCTGCGGCCTCGCACGCCTCGGCCATCCCCGTGACGACCTCGGCGACCTGTTCGGCGTTGATCTTGCTGGACGCGATGTAGTCGAGGAAGAACAGCGGCCGGGCACCCTGCACCAGCACGTCGTCGATGCAGTGGTTGACGATGTCGGCGCCGACGCCTCGATAGCGGCCGAGTCGAGCGGCGAGCTCGACCTTGGTGCCGACACCATCGGTCGAAGCGACCAGCACGGGCTCATCCATCGCCTTGATCGCCTTGCCGCTGAACGCTCCACCGAAGCTGCCCACGCCGCGGAGCACCGCCGGACCGTGGGTGCGCTCGACGGCCCGCTTCATCTGATTGACCGCTCGGGTGCCCTCGTCGATGTCGACGCCGGTCGAGGCGTACGAGGTGAGCATCGCCCCGGCAGCGCGCCATCCGATGTCGCTGCGCACATGCATGCCGTCGAAGTGGATGGTCGACATCCTTCGATATGCGTAGTCGCGAGCTGATTCCAATGTGTCGCCGATGCCGGTGACGGCCAGCACGCGACCCCCGGTGACGGTGGAGCCGTCGGTGCCGGCGAGGAAAACGACGGCGTCGTCCGTCGTGTCGGCGAGCCCCGTGATCGGCTGTCCTACAACCGGTTGCGCCGGGTAACCGGGCGCCGCTGCAACCACGGTGCAGGTGGCTCCGTTGCGAATCGTCAGTGACGATTCCGAGAGCGTTCCGGTGCAGCACGCCAGGGCAAGCTCGGCGAGATCTGATTCGATCAACGGCAACACGGCCTGCGCTTCGGGATCGCCGAAGCGGCAGTTGTACTCGATCAATCGCGGGCCGTCACCGGTCAGCATCAGACCGGCGTACAGCACGCCGATGTAGGGGGTACCCGCCGCCGCGAGGTGATCGATCACCGGCTGGATGAACGTGGCTGTCAGAGCGGCGGAGTCGTAGCCCGTCGGTGCCGGGGCGTACGCGCCCATGCCACCGGTGTTGGGACCGGTGTCCGCAACGCCGACGCGCTTGTGATCCTGGGCGATCGGCAGCGGCACCGCAGTCGTACCGTCGCACAGCGCCATCAGGCTGCATTCGGGGCCCGTCAGTCGCTCCTCGAGCACGACCGGTCCCGACGCGATCAACGCGTGGATGGCCGCGGTCGTCTCCTCATCGGTGGACGGAACCACGACACCCTTGCCCGCCGCCAGACCGTCCTGCTTGACGACCACCGCAGCTCCGAGCGCATGCCACCAGGCCATTGCCTCATCGACCGACGAGGTGGCGAGATGTTGCGGCGACGGCAGGTTCAACTCGGTCGCGAGCTCGCGCGCATAACCCTTCGACGATTCGATGCGGGCAAGCGCTGCCGTCGGTCCGAAGCACGGGATGCGGCGGCGTTTGCATTCGTCGGCAACCCCGGCGGCGAGCGCCGTTTCGGGCCCGACGATCACCAGGTCGGCGAGGGCGTCGGGAGCGAGTTGGGCGGTGATGGTGACGTCGTGCCCGTGACGCAGGCATGCCCAGGCGATCGCCGATTCCCGGCCGCCCGACCCGATCACCAGGACCCTCACGCCAGTACGCCCTCGAACGACAGCTTGGCCTGCGCCTCGGTGACCTCCATCGGATACCGGCCGGTGAAGCAGGCGTTGCAATAGCCACTGGCATCGCCGTCGACCTCATCACCTGGGTCGACCGTGATGGCCCGCATCATCCCGTCGAGCGACAGGAACGCCAGCGAGTCGGCATCGATGTGCTCGCGCATCTCCTCGATGGTCAGGCGTGCCGCCATCAGGTCGCCATCGTGGCCCATGTCGACGCCGAAGTGGCAGGCATGGGTGATGGGCGGGCAGGTGATCCGGACGTGGACCTCGGTGGCGCCCGCATCGCGCAGCAGCTTCACGAGCGGACCCGCCGTGGTGCCACGAACGAGCGAATCGTCGATCATCACGACGCGCTTGCCGGCGAGGTTCTCCTTGAGCGCGTTGAACTTGAGTGCAACGCCGCGTTCGCGCAGATCCTGTGTTGGCTCGATGAACGTTCGACCGATGTATCGGTTCTTGATCAGGCCGTCGTTGTGCGGGATTCCGCTGGCCCTGCTGAAGCCGATCGCTGCCGGGATCGACGAGTCGGGAACGGGGATGACGACGTCGGCGTCTGCTGGAGCTTCGGCGGCCAGTTCTTCACCGAGGCGCTGGCGAACGTGGTGCATGTTGCGGTCGGCCCACACGCTGTCCGGCCGGCTGAAGTAGACGAACTCGAACGTGCAGCGTGCCGATCGAGCGGCCGGAGTCTGCGCTTGGCGACGGGTGATCTCGGCGCCGCTGAGCGTCACGATCTCGCCGGGCGCGACCTCGCTGATGTCGAGGCAACCCAAGGTGTTGAGCGCACAGGTTTCCGAGGCGACCGCCCATCCGCCGTGGGGGAGCCGACCGACACTCATCGGCCGGAAGCCCCATGGATCGCGCACGGCGATCACACGATCTGCGGCGAGGATGACCAACGAGAAGGCACCCTTCCAGGCCGGCAGGGTCCGCTCGACACGGTCCTCCCATGTCTTGCCGCCCGCGGCCGCGAGCATGAGGGTCATGACCTCGGTGTCGCTGGTGGCGGTGAGGCCGAACCCACGGGTCAGCAGTTCGTCGCGCAACGCGGGGGCGTTGACGAGGTTGCCGTTGTGGGCGAGCGCCAGCGGACCGTGCATCGTCTCCACCAGGAACGGTTGGATGTTGCGCAGTGCGTTGGCGCCGGTGGTGCTATAGCGCGTGTGGCCGATGCCGTGATAGCCGGCAAGCGTGTTCATCGTCGCTGGAGTGAAGACGTTGGTCACGAGGCCCGTGTCTTTGTGCAGCCGGACTCGGCTGCCGTCGCTGACCGCGATTCCGGCAGCCTCTTGACCTCGGTGCTGCAGCGCGAACAGGCCGAAGAAGACCGTCTGGGCGACGCCTTCGCCGTGCGGAGTCGACACGCCGAACACGCCGCACTCCTCGTGGGGTGAGTCGGAGCCGTAGGCATCGGAGTCGTAGCTGGCACGACCCGTGAAGTTCACTGGTGTTTCCTCAGGCAGCATGCCCGATGACCTCCCTGATCCGGTCTTCGACCGGGTAGCTGCCGGGCTGGAATGTCAGCCCGGTCAGGCGTTCGTATGCATCGATGTAGCGCAGCGACGTGGCTTCCCACACAGCGGGCGACAGCTCGGGCGGTGCTCCGTTGCCGTCGTAGCCGGCGTCGATCAACGCCCGCCGCACCACTTCCTTGTCGAGGCTTTCGGGTTCCTCGCCGGCCGTCAGTCGATCCTCGTAGGAGTCCGCCAGCCAGTATCGCGACGAGTCGGGCGTGTGGACCTCGTCGATCAGCAGCAGCTCGCCGGCGGGGGTCGTACCGAACTCGTACTTCGTGTCCGCGAGGATCAGTCCCGCATCGCGGGCGATCTCTTGACCGCGGGCGAACAGCTCGAGCGCCGCGGCCTCGACGTTGCGCCACAGCGCAGGAGCGACCAGGCCCTTGCGGGTGACGTCGCTGGGGCTCAATGGTTCGTCGTGCCCACCGTGCTCGGCCTTGGTCGTCGGAGTAACGATGGCCGCCGGAAGGTCGGTGTTCTTCTTCAAGCCGTCGGAGAAGTGGTAGCCGTAGATCGTGCGGGCGCCGTCCGCGTACTGGCGCCACAGCGATGTGCTGGTGACACCCGTGATGTAGCCACGGACGATCACCTCGACCGGCAGCGGTTGCGCGGCGCGGGCGACGAGCACGTTGGGATCGGGGAGATCGACGACGTGATTGGCGACGACGTCGGCCGTGCGTTCGAACCACCACGCGCTCAACTGGTTCAGCACCTGGCCCTTGTAGGGCACGCCGGCGATGACGCGGTCGAACGCAGACAGGCGATCAGTGGTCACGAAAAGTCGCTGCCCGGAGCCGTAGGCATAGGACACTCGAACCTTGCCGTCGCGGCGATCGTCGAGCGGCAGATCGATGTCGAGGAACGGGGACGTCATGCTCATCGCTCCTTGGCGTAGCGAACGCCCTGCTCGAAGAGGGCCAGCCCGAGTGCCCCGGGCGTGTCGTGAGTGAAGCCCGGGTACTGGCGTGCGATCACGTGGTTCTCGGGGTGCGGCATCAGGCCCAGCACGACACCGGTCGGGTCGCACACACCGGCGACGTCGTCGACCGAGCCGTTCGGATTCCCGCCGACATACCGCAGCGCGACCTGTCCGGCGGCCGCCAGGCTCGCGGCGTCGGGGTGCGTGTAACGACCCTCGCCGTGGGCGATCGGACAGTCGATGGTGTCGATCCCCGTGGTCCAGACCGAGCGGCTCGTCGGAGCCTGCAGGGTGGTCCACTCACATTGGAAGTGACCGCTCTCGTTGTGCCCCAGCGCGCCGGGCAGTAGGCCGGTTCGGGTCAACACCTGGAAGCCATTGCAGATGCCGATCACCGGCTTTCCCGAGGCCACGAATGCGCGCAATACTTCGCCGACGCGGTGCTCCAGCTGCAGAGCAAACATCCTGCCGGCACCAAGCGCGTCGGCATAGCTGAAACCGCCGGCAATGACGACCATCTGGCCCTCGTCGAGCAGCGCAGGTCGCTCGATCAGTTCAGCGAGCAACGTGACTCGCGATTCGGCGCCGGCGAGATCGAGCGCGAACGCGACATCGTGATCGCGGTTGGTACCCGCTGCCGCGAGCACGAGTGCGGTGGGGCGACTCACGGGTGTGCTCCGAACGCGTGGACGAGGTCTTCGAGGGGAATCGGTGCCGCTCCGGGTAGCGCGAATGTCGGCGCGTCGGTGACGGTGCCGAGAACGGTGACGGGCTCATCCAACTGCTCGGCGAGCCACTGCACGTCGTCGGCGGCAACCTCGCACACGAAGCGACTCGACGATTCGCTGAACAGTGCCGACACCGGGTCCGGGCCTGGCAGCGCGTCGATCGAGAGACCGAGCCGACCGGCGATCGACATCTCTGCGAGGGCGATGGCCAACCCACCTTCGCTGAGGTCGTGACACGCAAGGACTCGTCCCGAGCGCAGCGCCTCGTGCAAGCGTCGGTAGCGGGTGGGCGCCGCGGTGTCGGGGGCAGGAACAGTGGCGGCCTGACTCTCAGCGCCGGTGACCTTGGCGAAGTGGCTCCCGCCGAACTCGCACGCTGTTGCACCGATTTGGACGACCACGTTGCCAGGTTGCTTCAGATCGGGTGTTACCACCGCATTTGCATCCGGCACGTGCGCGATAGCGGTGATCACGAGGGTGGGTGGTACCGAGTGCCGTGCCCCGTCGGACCCCAGGTACTCGTTGTTCAGCGAGTCCTTGCCGCTGACGAATGGCGCGCTGTGGGCGATCGACGCTTCGCAGCATCCCTGCACGGCAGCGACAAGATCACCGAGCGTCGTCGGTCTGCGTGGATCGCCCCACGAGAAGTTGTCGAGCAGCGCCACCTTGTCGGGATCCGCTCCGACGGCGACGATGTTGCGGATCGCCTCGTCGACGACGGCATGGGCCATGCGATGCGGGTCGAGGTCGCCGAACCACGGGTTGACTCCGATGCCGACCGCGATCCCGTGGGTGTCCGCGGGGTCGGCGAGCACGACGCCGTCGGCGTGACCGTCGCGGTGCGGACCGACGAGCGGGCGGACGACGGTGCTGCCGAGGATCTCGTGGTCGTACCTTCGGATCACCGACTCCTTCGACGCGATGTTCGGATGACGAAGCAATGCGAGCAGCGTTGCAGCGATGTCTGCACACGCCGGCGGGTCGACCGCGTCGCGGTGCGGCGTGGGCAGCACCGCGTCCATGTGGCGTTGCGGACGGCCATCGTGCAAGAACTCGGTGTCGAGGTGCAGCACGGTGGTGTCGCCGTGGCGAACGCGAAGGATGCCGTCACCCGTGAACACGCCGAGCGCGGTGGCCTCGATGCCGTGGCGTTTGCACAGTTGTTGCATTTGCAACCAGTTCGATTCTGCGACGGCGACGACCATGCGTTCTTGCGCCTCGCTGAGCCAGATCTCCCATGGACGCAGCCCGGGATACTTCAGCGGCGCGCCGGCCAAGTCGACGTCGGCTCCCACTCCTTCGGCCATCTCACCGATGGCGGACGACAGGCCACCGGCACCACAATCGGTGATGGCCGTGAACAAGCCGCGCGGCTTCGCGCAGCACGTCGATCAGCAGCTTCTCGGTGATCGGATCACCGATCTGCACGCTGGCGCCGGCGACGTCGCCGGTGGTGGCGTCCATCGTCGCGCTCGAGAACGTCGCACCGCGGAGCCCGTCGCGCCCCGTTCGTCCTCCGAGCACGACCACCAGGTCGCCGGGGAACGGGCCGGTGGTCGGCGGGACGTCGTCGGCGATGCCGATGCAGCCGCAGTAGACCAGCGGGTTGGCGATGTAGCCGGCGTCGTAGAGCACGGCGCCGGCGATGGTCGGGAGACCGATCTTGTTGCCGTAGTCGGCGACACCGGCGATGACGCCCGCCTCGATCAACCTCGGGTGCAACACGCCGTCGGGAACCTGGTCGGCAAGCGAGATCGGTGGGACCGAAGCACAGGATGTCGGTGACGGCGATGGGGCGGTGCGCCGCACCCATCACGTCGCGGATCACGCCGCCGACGCCGGTGTTCGCACCGCCGAACGGCTCGATTGCCGAGGGATGGTTGTGCGTCTCGGCCTTGACGGCGAGCGTCGTGCCTTCGGTGAACGACACGATGCCGGCGTTGCCGACGAAGGCACTGCGCAGGAACGGTGCGTCGATCGCGATCGTCGTGTCGCGCAGTTGGTGCATCAATGGCGTGATGGCATTGCCGTCAGCGTCGGTGATGCGAGCTCGGAAGGTCTTGTGCGCGCAGTGCTCGCTCCACGTCTGGGCCAGCGTCTCCAACTCGACGTCGGTGGGCGCACGGCCGGTGGCACGGAAGTGATCGACGATCGCGTGCAACTCGGCGAGGTCAAGCGACAGTCCACGTTCGCGATTGAGCGCCAGCAGCGCCTCGTCGTCGAGCCCGTCTACCTCGACCATCTCGACGCCGGTGTCTGCGGTGGCATCGGCATCGACGAAGGTCGGCTCGATCGGGCCGATCGACCATCGTTCGATCACCTGGTTGGCCAGCAGCCGAGTCGCCAGGATCGACATGGTGTCGTCGTCGACATCGCCGCCGATCTCGTAGCGAGTTCCGGTGGCGACTGCCGAGACCGGTGTTCCGATCGTTTCGGCAGCCAAGGCAACTGCCTGGGCAGCGGCATCGGTCACACCCGGCAGCAGTGCGGTCTCGATGGCGGTGGATTTCGGGATCGACCAGTCGCCGGTTTGCAGCAACGGGTCGACGAGCAATCCCTCGAGTTGGTCACGACTGCTGCCGCCGTCGACAAACACCAGGTCAGCGACGTCGATCGAGGTGATGTCGGTCAGTCCGAGTGCGTGAGCATCCGCCAACAGCGTGGCGGCGCGGGGATCCGTGCTGGTTGATCGGATGGTCAACCGTTCCACTCCGCGCACACCATTGAAGCTAGGGGATGCGGCCGGACAGGCCCGCGGCACTCAAACGAAAAGTAAGCTCAGCGCACTGTGACCCGTCTCGTGCTCGTCCGCCATGGAGAATCGAAGACCACGGTCGCCAGGATCATCGGTGGCCCACGGACCTGTAGCGGGCTTTCCGAACTCGGTCGTCAGCAGGCCGAACGGCTCCGCGATCGATGGTCGGTCAGCGGCGAGGTGAAGGCCGACGTCCTGATCTGCAGCCAATATGCCCGGGCTCGCGAGACCGCCGAGATCATCGCCCCGGCCTTGGGCGACCTGCCCATCACCGAGGACGCCGGCTTCGGCGAGCACGATCCCGGCCCGGACTGCGACGGGATGGGTTTCGACGATTACGTCGAGCGCTACGGCGTCGGTTGGTGGGAGGGCGATCCTTTCGGCACGAGCTTCCCCGGTGGCGAGACGATTGCGGCGTTCCAGTTCCGCGTCGGTCAGGCGATCCGGCGAACCACCGACACGTACAAGGATCAGACCGTCGTCGTCGTCGTGCCACGGCGGGGTCATCGACGCTGCGCTGCGGTTGGCGTTGAAGGCACCAGGGACCGGATCGTTCGAGATCCGCACGCTCAACACCTCCATCACCGAGCTGTACCTGGTGAAGGACTACCTGTGGCGCCTGTTCCGCTACAACGACACCGGTCACCTCGTCGGCCTGCCCGACCAGACGAACCCCGTCCCCCGACCGACGACGAAGCTGCCGAGGACGACGCCACCGTCTAGCAGAAGTTGATGGTGGAACCGATGCCGACGATCGGGCCACCGAGCTCCATCAGCGACAGGCTGGCGCCGGCCGGGGTCTTGGCGTCGGGGGTGGCGATGTGGACGCCAGTGGTGTCTTCCGGAGTCAACGGGAAGAACTGGAACCGCTCGCCATACGCGTCGGCGAGGTCGTCGAACGTCGATCCAACGGCGATGCCCTCCGCCGTTCGCAAACCCGTGGGAGCGGGGGAGGCGGGGATGTTGGGCTCGCGACGATCGCCGTAGCCGGACACCGCGGGATTGCCGACAGACCAGCTCCAGATCGACTCGGCTCCAGCCTTGCGCCACAACGCGATCGACAGGTCGCCCCAACGCAGGATGCCGCGACTCCTGATCGGCGAGGCAATCGGCAGCGCCACCTGCACCGGTCTTCGGCAACGTGTACCAGTCGGTGTCGCTGGTGACCGGCCCCAACTGCGCCGACACGGTGTCGATCACGTCGTCGGCCTTCGCCGGGCCGGCACCCAACCCGAAGACGGTTTGGGCGTTCACGTCGAGCGCAATCGCCCCGGCGCCGGGGACCGTCCCACCGCCGGCATCGCCCGATCCGCCGGCACCTCCGGCATCGCCGGAGCCCGCGTCACCCGAGCCTGCATCTCCCGAACCCGAGCCGGATCCGGACGCGTCGCCGGACCCGCCCGAACCACCGGATCCACCGGATCCACCGGAACCGACCGACCCACCGGCTCCACCGGAGTTGCCGGAACCGCCAGAGCCACCGGCGCCACCTGAACCCGTGGAGCCGTTGGCACCCGAGCCGCCGGTGCCTGTGGTCGCTTGGCCATCTGCCGAGCCACCGGCGACCGTCGTCCCCGAGCCGTCCGAACTGCCATTGGAGCTCGACACCACGGTGGTTCCGCCTGCCGCTCTCGAGTCGTCGTTGTCGGGTCCACATGCCGCGAGCAGGGCTAATGGAATCAGCGCGACGAAGATCCGCTTCGATTTCATCCCACAAAGATACGGAGTCAGCCAGCCTTGCGTCGCGCGGTCTTTACGGCGCCTTTATTTGCCGCGGCGAGCAGCTCCTGCATCGACTCCTGCAGGAACTCGGTCAGCCGCCACAGGTCGGGCACCAACTCCCGGCAGGCGACGAAACCGAAGTCGAGGTTGCCGTTGTAGCTCTGCACGGTCATGTTCAGACCCTGGCCATCGGTGATGGTCGACACGGGGTAGAAGTGCTGCAGCTGAGCGCCTGCCATGTACAGCGGCACGTTGGGGCCTGGCACGTTGGAGATCACGAGGTTGAACGGCGGGTTCATGCGGTCGGCGATCCGCATCCGGCTGGCCATGCGCATCGCCCGTGCGGCGATGGCCGGGGGAGCGAACTGCGTGTAGTCCATCAGCGTCTCGGCGGGGATCGCCGCAAGGTTGCCCTTGGCGATCGACATGCTCTGCTGCACTCGCTTCAGCCGCTTCACCGGGTCGCGTTCATTGGTGGCCAACTCGGCGAGCAGTGCCGAGACCCGGTTCTGGTAGGTGTCGTCTTCGTCGCCGCTGCGCACACTGACCGGCACCATCGCGATGAGGCTTTCCTTCGGAAGGCAGTCGTGGTGGAGGAGGTAGCCACGGAGCGCACCGGAGCAGACGGCCATCACGACGTCGTTGAACGTGCACCCGAACGCACGACGAACGGCCTTGGCATCTTCCAACGCGATCGTCGTGAACGCGAAGCGGCGATGGGCGGTGATGGCCGCGTTCCACGGGGTGCGCGGCGCTTGCGTCGGTGGCAGCGCCGGCGGACGATCCGTGTCGTCGCCATACTGGGCGCGCAGCCGTTGGCGAAGCATCGATCCCACCGGGCCCGGCATCGGTTGGGCGATCATGTCGGCGATCGTGTGCAAGCCACCCGATTGCGACGCCTTGGCAAGATCGCGGACCGTGCGCACCCCGAGTCGGATCATCTTCTCCGGTCTGCGCAGGTACTCGCCGAGCGTGATCCGCAGCATCTCCTCGTCCGATGGAATGCTCTCGGGCTCCCACGGGCGCGGGCCCGCTTTCGGCCGGAACTTCGGGTCGAGATCGAGGATCGCAGACAGCATCAAGGCCCCGGAGGCGCCGTCGATCGCGGCGTGATGGACCTTGGTCAGCTCCGCGATCCGCGTGCCGTTCTCGACTCCCTCGATCACGTACAGCTCCCACAGCGGGCGGGAGCGGTCGAGTGGCCTGGCGACGATTCGGCTGACGACATCGGCGAGTTGCTCGGGCGTGCCCGGCGGCGGCACGGCGTGGTGACGCACATGGAAGTCGATGTCGAAGTTGGGGTCCTCGATCCAATACGGGAGGTCGAGACCCAACGGCACCTCGATCAGCCGACGACGAAACGGAGCGAGCAGATCGATGCGCTCGAGGATGGTTTCCTTGGTCGCCTCCAACCCCGCGCCACCGGGAGCACCCGCCGGGTCGTACACGTTCAGCGACGCGACATGGCCGAATGTCGTAGCCGTTTCCATGTTGAGGAAGCTCGCATCGAGGCCCGACAATTGGCGCATGACCTGAACTGTAAGCCGTTCACCACAGCCCGTCGGCGGTGATAGGACTGGGGCATGTCACACAGCGATTCGAAGGATCTCCGCGAGGTCGCCGACGGTTGCCATGCGTATCTGCAGGCCGATGGCAGCTGGGGATGGAGCAACGCAGGACTGATCGTCGGCGACGGCGTCTCGCTGCTGGTCGACACGCTCTTCGACCTCAAGTTGACCCAGGCGATGCTCGATTCCATGCGACCGATCACCCTCGCGTCGCCGATCGCCCAGGTGGTCAACACACATGCCAACGGCGATCACTGCTACGGCAACATCCTGCTCGACAACACCGAGATCATCGCCAGCTCGGCGACCGCGCACGAGATGAGCGAGGTGCCGCCGGCGCTGCTGGCCGGCCTCAACAGCGCACCGGGTGAAGTGGGCGACATGTTCCGCAGCTTCTTCGGCGAGTTCGACTTCGATGGCATCGAGTTGCGCCTGCCGGATCGCACGTTCGATGGACGCATCGACCTCGATGTCGGCGGGCGGGCTGTCGAGCTGATCGAGGTCGGGCCGGCGCACACCAGCGGCGACACGTTGGCGTACGTGCCCGACGCCCGCACGATCTACACCGGCGACATCTTGTTCATCGGCGGCACGCCGATCGTGTGGGCCGGGCCGTTGAGCAACTGGATCGCGGCATGCGACCTGATGCTGGGGATGGATGTCGATGTCGTCGTGCCCGGCCACGGTCCGGTCACCGACAAGGCCGGCGTCGCCTCGGTCCGCGACTACCTGTCGTTCGTCGACGATGCCGCGGGTCGAATGCAGGCGTCGGGTGTCGACGCGTGGGAGGCGACTCGCGAGATCGCTGCCGAGATCAAGGCGCGACCCGACTTCGCGACGCTCGGCGAGTTCGGCCGCATCGCTGTCAACGTCGACACCGTGTATCGCCACCTCGACCCGGCGTACGCATCGCCCAACGTCGTCGAGCAGTTCCGCAGGATGGCGCTGCTCGAGAGCGCCGGCTGACACACGTCAGAGCCGCGGATCTTCGTCCGCGATCGGGATGTAGCTCGACTTGCGCTTCTTCGGGACCTTGCCCGACCTGGTCGCAATCGAACGCCGTACCGCGAGCACCCACCCCACGATCACGCACACGCTGAAGATGAACCACTGGATCGTGTACGAGAGGTGGGGACCTTCGTCGAGGGTCGGAGCAACGATCGGTTGCAGCGACGCGTCGTCGGCCGGCGTCGATTCGAGTTGCTCGATGTACATCGGTTGCACGGTCGCGTCGAACTGGTCCGAGAGCACGCCGAGATCGATGCGGCGAATCTCGGTGAGCGCATCGTTGCTCACGTCGGCCTGCTGGCCGGTCGCCCTCTGCTCGCTGTCACGGAGGCGACCGACGACCTCGACAGGTCCCTGCGGAACGGGCGGGACAGCGTCGCTCTCGGGCACGAATCCACGATTGACCAAGAGCAGCGAGCCGTCGTCGAGTTGCAGAGCGTCCACGACGTTGCGGCCTGTGTCGCCGTTCTGGGATCGGTTGACGACCAGGAACTGGTGATCGGCTACATAGGTCCCGTCGACCGTCACCCTGCGCCACTCGACGCTCGACGGATCGGTGCCGTCGGTGAGGACGTCGTCGAATCGGGGCGATCGGTTGGTTGGCGTTGGCCCGCACCTGGGCGTTGAACTCGCGCCGCTGGTCGAGTCGTCGCAGCTGCCAGAACGCGAGGTTGACCATCGTGACGACCAGCACGATCACGAGCAGGTGGAAGAGGATCCATTTGGGTGAGAAGAGGAAGCGGTACTTCGATCCGCGATCGCTCGGCGACACGGCGGGATCGGTGACCATCAGCGTCGGAGGCTACCTTCGAGTCGATGACACCAGAGGGGCTGACTGATTCGTGGTTGAGCTCCGTGCTGCAGACCGAGGTGAAGGTCGGCGACACGAGCCGGATCGGCGACGGGTTGGTCGGCATGAACATCCGCCTCGAGCTGGCATCCGACGGATCCGTCCCCCCGTCGATGATCGCCAAGTTGCCTTCGCCGGACCCCACCAGCAGGGCCACGGGAATTGCATTGCGCAACTACGAGCGCGAGGTCAACTTCTACCTGCAGATCGCGCCGACGGTCGACATCCGAGTCGCCCGGTGCTTCCACGCCGAGTGGCATGCGGATACCGGTGACTTCGTCGTGCTGATGGAGGATCTCTCGCCGGCACGCGCAGGGCAACCAGCTGACCGGATGCGGCACGGATCAGGCCCGCACCGCGGTGCTCGAGCTGGCCAAGTTGCACGGACCGCGTTGGGGTGACGCTTCACTCGACGGCATCGAATGGCTCAGTCGCCGCTCGCCGGAGGACTCGCAGCAGCTGGCGATGTTGTGGAGCATGTTCCTTCCCGGGTTCATGAACGTCTTCGGCAGGTACCTGTCCGCTGACGCGGCTGCGTTGTTGGAACGATTCGGCCCGAAGGTTGCCGGATGGGTCGATGGTCGCGAGCCACCGAACACGGTCACACACGGCGACTATCGGCTCGACAACCTGATGTTCGCGACGCCCGAAGGCGGAGCCCCGATCGCCGCCGTCGATTGGCAGACACCCGGGCACGGGCTCGGGATCACCGACGTCAGCTACTTCCTCGGGGCCGGCGTGCTGCCCGAGGACGTCGGCGGAATCGAGCGCGAGTTGGTCGATCAGTACGGACAAGCGTTGGCTGACTACGGCGTCGTCGTCGATGCCGACGACCTGTGGACGCAGTACCGACGCGATGCGTACGCGGGCATCGTCATGGCAGTGATCGCGTCGCAGATCGTCGGCACGAGCGAGCGCAGCGAGGCGATGTTCGCGGCCATGGCGACACGCCATGCGCAGCACGCGCTCGACCTCGATAGCGAGTCGTTGCTGTGACCGACCTGCCCGACTTCCACATTCCGCACGCGGAGAAGATCGAGTGGATGATCGAGGAACACGGCTGGGCGATCGAGCCGGTGCCGGCGCAGCCCGAGCTCGATCCGCCGGTGGCCGGATACATCTACACGATCGGATTTCCGCAGGCCTTCGACTTCCCCGAGGTCGTGTTGTTCGGCTCACGCCGTCCGCTGCACGAGGTCTGTTCGATCTGCTCGCGGATCTGTTGCGCGGCGGCACCGAGATCCCGCTGGGCGTCGAGTTGATGGGGTTGTTCGACAACGATCTGCGCTGCGTCTTCGCGCCGGTCGACGTCGCCGAATGGGGTCCGCTGTTCGCGACCGGCGTGGCCTGGTATCGCGGTGCACCGTTCGATGTCGTGCAACTGCTGTGGCCCGACCGCAACGGCTTCCTGCCGACCGAGCCGGGCTTCGACCGTCGGCTGGTGCTGGCCCAACCGGTGATCGGTTCAGTGGTCGACTGACCGTTCTTCCATCGTCCGTTCTTCCATGGACCATGGCGCGCCGTGCTCGGCCAGCAGCGGAAGGAACGGATCGGCCGAGAAGGCCTCGGGTCCTTTGACCCCCTCGCCCTTCCACTCGCCGGTTGCCAGCATCTCCAGCGCGACCGCCGGGTGGACTGCCGTCTGCCACACCACGGCCTGGTGACCGAACTCGGCCATCGTCCATTCGTTGTCGACGATTTGGTAGATGTAGGTGCGACGCGGCGACCCGTCGATACCGATGCCCGTGACCAGCGTGCCGGCGCACGTGCGCCCGGTCATGCGATGGCCCAGCTCGGCAGGGTTGGGGAGCACCGCGGCAACGAGGTCGCGGGGCGATACCTCGACACCGCGAACGGTGACCGGCTTGGTCGAGTCGAGCCCCAACCGGTGCAGTGTCGCCAGCACGTCGAGGAACTCGTCGCCGAGGCCGTACTTGAACGTGACTCGATCGACGTCGATCCATCGCGGCATCAGCAGCACTTCCTCGTGCTCGACGTTGACGCACTTCAGTTGCCCGATGCCTTCGGGGAACGTGAACAGCTCGGGCTCGGAGAACGGCGCGGTCGTGAACCAGCCGCGTTCGCGTTCGTAGATGATCGGCGGATTGAGGCACTCCTCGATCGTCGTCCAGATGCTGAACGTCGGGGCGAACGCGAAGCCCTCGATCACCAGATCGCTGCCGTCGCGCACGCCGATCTCGTGGATCGACGAGAACAGGTGGTCGGCCGCGTATCGCCCGGCAACGTCGGAGAACCCGGGCTCGACACCCATTCCCACGAGCGCCAGCAGGCCGCGCTCGGCCCACGCGTCGCTGGCTTCGAACTGCGCGGCACCCAAGCTGACACCGATCTGGTTGTACGGGTCCGTCGGGTGCGGCGACGACAGGTGCATGGCCATGTCGAGGTAGTGGCACCCGGCCTCGAACGCGGCCTCGAAGATGGGCGGGTTGAAGCGCGGGTCGCAGGCGTTGACGATCACATCGGCGCGCGCCGTCGCTGCCAACTCGACTACATCGAGTCGTTGCCGACGCGTCGACGCGGGTGCTGCTGACGCGATCGGAGTGCGCTGTCGCCGCGGCCGCGAGATGCTCGCGACGGATCGACGTCGGCGACGACGATGTGCTCGAACGCTTCCCGTCGTGCGCAGATCGTGGTGAGTGCAGACCCGACCCCGCCCGCGCCGACGATCAACACTCGCATGGGCCGAGGGTAGTGCGGCGGCCGAGCGCCCTCTGCTTCCGCCGGGTTTAGAGGGCGAAGGCGCGACGCTCGGCACCGACGCTGACCAGCGCGGCGATGCGCTTGGCCAGGTACGGGCTGAATGTGCCGCGGTAGCGCAGCTGCAGTTCCGGCAGCATCCAATCGTGGCCGGAGACCTTGCCACGGCACTGAGCGCTGCCGCAGGCGCACTCGAACTCGTCGTAGTCGCTGCCGTCGCTGGTCGCGTAGTCGTAGGTCAACTCTTCGCCGACGGCGATGTCGCGAGCGGCGACGAGGATGACGCTGCCGTTGAGCGCGCAGTTGGGCTCGCACGAGTGATTGATGAAGTCGGCCGGCTCGGGCTCGGGAGCCCCGGCCATGTAGAGGTGCTCGTCGATCTGCAGGCTACGAACCTGTTGGCTCGCGGGCAGCAGATCGAACTCGTCGCGGGTGACACAGCGGCCGCCGAACGCGGCGACGACATCGCCTGCGGCGATCGGCTCGAGGACAACGCTGCCGTACCCCTTGCTGGAGGTAGCGGTCGGTCGCGCCTTTGGAGTGAGAAAGCAGACACCCATCCGCATCAGCATGGCGGCTGATGGTGTGGTCGTCTACTCGCTGATCAGTCAGCCGTTCTGATCCGTGACTCAGTCAGTCTGAGCGACGAATCAATCGTCGGTTCGGCGACGGCGCAAATGCGATGTGAAGAATCGCCCGACTCGCTACAGTAACGACGGTTCGCATCACGAGTGATCGTCGTCTTTCGGGGCGTCGATCCGGCAACCGGGGAGGAAGCCCCACGGTGCCATCCTGCTTCGGCGGGGATGTGGCCCTGCGATTTCGCAGGGCAACGAAGCTTCCCTCGTGCGGCGTCCGCCAGTTGAATAGACGGCAACGACGAGCACAAGGAGGAGGAGATGGCGGGCCAACCGATGCCGGCAAGCGGCGCATGGCACGAGGGCGACCCAGTCGGCCATCGGCAGTTCCTCCGCTTCACCCGCCCGTTCGCGCTCGACGGCGGCATGACGCTCGACGATGTCGATCGTCGCCTACGAGACGTGGGGCCAAGCTCGACGCCGACCACAGCAACGCGATCCTGTTGTGCCACGCATGGACCGGCGACAGTCACGCCGTCGGCCCGATGGGTCACGGCCACCCCGGCGCAGGATGGTGGGAGGGTGCGGTCGGGCCCGGCATGGCGATCGACACCGATCGCTGGTTCGTGGTGTGCGCCAATGTGCTCGGCGGCTGTCAGGGCTCGACCGGCCCGGCGTCGCCGCATCCGATCGACGGCAAGCCGTACGGCAGCAGGTTCCCGGTCGTCACGATTCGCGACATGGTGCGCGCCCAATATCGCCTCGCTGATCATCTGCAGATCCCGGCATGGCATTCGGTCGTCGGTGGATCGATGGGTGGCATGCAGGTGCTCGAGTGGGCGATCACCTTTCCCCATCGCGTCCGCTCGATCGTGCCGATCGCGACGTGCGCGCAGGCGACGGCGCAGCAGATCGCGTGGGGAGCCATCGGTCGCCGAGCGATTCGCATGGATCCGAATTGGCGCGGCGGCGACTACTACGACGCGGACGACGACGACGGTCCGTGGGAAGGGCTCGTCCGTCGCGCGCATGGTCGCCCAGGTCACGTTCCGCAGCGACAACGTGTTCACCGATCGCTTCGGTCGCGAGCTCGCCGATGGCGCGACGTTGCGCGACAGCTTGGATCTGTGGCAGCGGTTCGAGGTCGAGCGCTACCTCGATCATCACGGCGAGAAGCTGGTGCGTCGTTTCGATGCCAACAGCTACCTCATCATCGGCAAGGCGATGGACCTGCACGACGTGGCCCGCGGCCGCGGCGGGCTCGAAGCGGCGATGGCCCGCATCCAAGTGCCGACGCTCACCATCGGCATCTCCAGCGACATCTTGTACCCGTCGTATCAACAGCGTCAGATTCGCGACGAGTTGGTGGCCGGCGGCACTCCGTGCGAGTACGTCGAGATCGACTCACCGCACGGCCACGACGCGTTCCTGATCAACCTCGATCAGCTGTCGGCTCCGCTCGGCGACTTCGTCGATGCGGTGCCGACGGGTCTAGGACTCGCGCTGCAACTTCGAGCTCGGCAGCAAGGCGTCGAGGATCCCGACAGCGCGGCTCTTCGCCGGCATCGTCAGCACCATTCGCTGCGTCGCGCCCTCCGATTGAGTGCGCAACACGAAGGCTGCGCGCCCTCGTGGAGGTGCGGGGGCTTTGCCCTCGACTGCCCACGTGCTGACGTCGTGATGGAGCCGCTTCTTCACGTCGACTTCCAACTGACCGCTCGGCAGCACGCTGATCCAGACCTCGCGTCTGCGACCCTCGCTCTCGCCGGTCGCAGAGATCCATTGACCGGTGCACAGCAGTCGCGTGCCGTCCTTCGACACGCGGTGCGGTTCGATGCGATAGCCGACGTAGATCAATCCCGCACACACGGCGATCGCGAGCACCATCCAGAACACATCCACTCGCAAAGCTTGGCGCATCGCAGCTCGTGTCGAGGCTTCGGGCGAATGCTGGCGGTGTGGGACCACCCTCTGCGTGCGAGAATGTGCCGGTGAAGGTGATGTCAGCACGTCGCGCCCTCGGTGGCATCGTCGCCGGCGACTTCAACGACCCGACCAACGAGCGCCTGATCTACCTCTCCGCCGCAGGCCTCGCTCTGATCGGTTTGGGGTTGCTGTTCGGCACCTTGATCTGGTGGCGGCGTGGTCGTCAGGAGCACCCTGCACTGGCGCCGCTCGAAGTGATGAGCACACGTGCATGGGAGAACTCGCCCGAGGGCGAGCGTCGCCGCAAGCTCGAGCAGGTCCGTCTTTCTGGCGCGGCAGGTTCGGTGGAGGAGCCGATCGTTGCGCCTCCCGTCGACCTCGAGGCCCTGGTGCGAAGTGTGCCAGAGGACTTCGACGACCTCCGCGAACCGAGTGCAGTGATCGCCGCGCCGGCAGCAGCAGAGGTGGTCACCGACGAACCCGCAGAACCGGCCGCCGAAGGCGAGGCGGAAGCTGAGGCTGCCGAAGAAGGTGCGGTCGAAGAAGCTGACGCGTCGGTCGAAGCCGAAGTCGCGCCGGTCGAACCAGCGGCCGAGCCCGCACCGGTCGAGCCAATTGTGAAGCCGGAGCCGGCGAAGGTCGATGTCGACGCGACGTCGATCGCGACAGAGCGTCCGATCGTGCCGTCGGAGTCGCCCGCGAAGGTTCCTGCCGACTCCAGCGAGTAGTCATCCGTCACATGACCAGTTCCGCGCGAAGGGTGCGTACTAGCCTGCCGTTACGTGGCTGATGGACTAGATGTCGAGGCGATGCTCGCCCGATTTCGTGAACGAGCCGCAGCTGTGAAGGGTCGTCCGCTACCGCCGGTTGCCGGCGAGGAGCGCCAGCGTTTCATCCAGCAGGCACAGTCGGACTTCATGGATTTCGCGATCATCGGCGACGCCACCGCGTCGCTCGACGACGGCATCTTGGTACTTCGGGTCGACTTGCGACCCGCCGATAAGAAATCGTGAGAACCGCAGAGGGCCGCGCCAAGCTGGCCATCTCGATCGCCGCGGTGGCGGTGTTCGCGTGGGGATTCGGACCGCTGTTGGTTCGTGGTGTCGATGCATCGGCCGGAACGATCGTGTTCTGGCGCCTGTGGCTGGCGATGCCGGTGATGTTCACAGCGGCCTACTTCACCGGTGGTCGAGTCAGCCTTCCCCTGCTCAAGGCCGTTTTTGTACCGGGTGTGCTCTTCGGCATCTCGACGCTCGTCGGGTTCAGTTCGTATCAATCAACATCGATAGCAAACGCGACTTTGATTGGAGCGCTCCAACCGGCGTTGATCCTTTTCCTCGGTCCGCTGCTGTTCGGCGACCGATCCAGTGCACGACAGATCCTGCTCGCGGTCGTCGCGTTCGCCGGGATCGGCACGGTCGTGTTCGGCGCGAGTCAATCCTCCGGCGCCTCGATACACGGCGACCTGCTTGCACTGATCAACCTCGGTCTGTTCACGACCTACTTCGTTCGCATGAAGCAGGTGCGCAACAAGGGTGTCCACTCGATCGCGCTGATCGCCGGAGTGTTCTGCGTTGCCGCGATCACCGTCACGCCGTGGGTGCTGCTGACCTCGGACGACCTCGGCGCGATTCACGGGCTCGACTGGCTGTCCATCATCGGGATGGTTCTGCTGACCGGTCTCGTCGGTCACGGCATGATGACGTGGGCCCAGCGACATCTCGACATCACTGTCGCCTCGCTGCTCTCGCTCGGCAGCCCGGTGATCTCCGCGGTGGGAGCCTGGATGTTGTTCAGCCAGGACCTCAGCCTGGTGCAGATCGCCGGCGCTTTGGTGGTGTTGGCAGCGCTCGGTGCGATCGTGCTCGACGTCCGAGCCAACGCCGTGCCCGTCGAGATCCCGATGTCGGTTTCAGCAGGCGACTGATACAAGGTTGACGAGTCGGTCACGCGGACGTGGCTCAACTGGTCGATGAAGGGATGCCTTCGTCATCGTCTGTCGCACAGCGTGTGGCCGTGCGACAGACGATGACGTGTCCAGCGTCCGGACTCGTCAATTCCGGATCCTGTCGAGTGCCGTGGGGGCACTCGTTCCGCTCAGCGCCGCACCGGTGAACGCCTTGATGATCAACGGTTTCTGAGCGCAGGGCGTGGCGAAGTTCGCTGGATTGAGGTTGCATGCCGGCCGTGGCACGCCGACAGCCGTCAAGGTCCAGACCCCGCCCCCGCCGTTGGTCAGCGCTGCCGCACCGAGTGACGCGGGATCGAAGACCGTTCCGGTGTCCGTGAGGTACGGCTGCAGCACCATCGATGTCACGGCGAGATCCGTCGTCGTCGCTGTCAGCCCGAGGCGCAGCTTTCCAGTGCGATATTCAGCTGGTGTGATGACGATGTTTGTGGTCGTCGAGGCAGTGACCGTGACCGTGACCGAGACGGGCGACGAGGTTCCGTTGGCATTCGTCGCCGTGGCGCTGAAGATGTAGGTCCCGACAGCCGGCGGCGTGAACCGCAGCGTCGAGGCCGTGGTCGGCGTTGCCGCCACCGGTGTCTGCGTGAATGCAACGGCCGGTCCAGTTCCACCCGTCCGAGTCCAGGCGAAGGTCGGCGTCGGGATGGAGCCCGTCGTCGCTACCACCGTCACCGGTGATGCCGCAGCACTTCCCAGCGTGACAGTCTGGTCTTGAATCGCGTTGATCGTCGGCGGTGGTGCTGCTTGCACCGTGATGGTGGAGGCGACAGTCGCGGCACCACACACGTTGGATGCCGTCAACGTCACGTTGTACGTTCCCGCGGCCAGCCCGGTCGCGTTGAACGTGGGCGTGGTCGTGGTGGCGTTCGCCAGAGCGCCGTTCAAGTCTGTTCCGCCGGGCGTGGTGCCCGCCGTCCACGCGAGCGCTATTGGAGACGTCGCGTTGGCATTGACGCTGCCGGACAGTTGGATGCTGGCACCGTTGGCAACCGAGAACGGTCCGCCATTGATCGTCGGGGTGGCGCAAACCCGCCCTGGCGGGGCGACGTTGCTCGGCCATGGATCGAGCACGCCGGCGATGACACCGCTGAAGGACGAGTACCCGCCGAAGGCCAAGAAATCGATCGTGTTGAAGTTGTTCTCGACGATCGGGTTGCCGGGCGTGTTCTCCGGGAAGATGTACTCGCCGATCGGGGCGTGGTACTGCCCGAAGAAGATGCCGTTCGCCGTCGTGGTCGCGCCGGGCGTGCCCGGAACCTGGCTTGCGGGATTCGGGGTGGAGCTACCGGGCAAGAACTGCTGGTGTCCTTCGATCACTGCTCGCACCTCGCGAGTCGGTGGCAGGAATCCGTTGCCGGGGCCGGAGACGCAGTCCTTGTCGGGCTTTGCGGGAACTGACCCGAAGGCCAGGCACGGCGGGCGGAAACGCCAGCGACCCCGCACCGCACCGTTGGGTGGTCCAGGATCGGGCATGATCGAACCCCAGTCGCGGTCGCTGGTGGCGCCGGTGGCGGGATTGATGTCGATGCCGTAGATGTGGATTTTGCGGGTCTCGTCTGTGGTCATTCCTTCGAAGCGCGTCCGGACGGCAGCTTCACCGGCGCCGAACACCGTGAGTCCGCCAGTACCGATCAGTGCGACTTCCGTCGACACGTACGCAGGGTCAATTCCCGGCTGCGTGTAGATCCCCGCGTTGTCAGTGATCGTGTGAGCCGAGATGTATCCACCGTTGGTGCCGCCATCGGCGGTCAGCGTGCCGGCGAAGGTGACGTAATCGCCGACCTCGAACGGTGCCTGGACTCTGGGATCGGGGAGGACTCCGTCGACAGGAGCCGGCATCCTGAACAACTGGTCGAACTGGCCGGCCGGCGGATGGGCACCGAGCACATCGGTCACGCCGGTGGATATCGGACGGTTGCCTTGCGGGCACAACGGATCCGTCTCGACACCGGAAACACCGGATGGTGCGAGTCGCGGAAAGCACATCGGGTATCCCGTGGAGGCGGCGATGGTCGGGTTGTCCTGGTCGACCATGAACCGGCCGTCCGGCGACATCGCCCGGCCGTATCGGCCGCTCTCACCCGGATCCTGGACGCCGTTGTGATTGGCGTCGACAAACGGATCGTTGATCCGGACGCGCGCTCCAGTTCCCGCAAGACCGAGCACGCCCCCGACTTCCATCTCACCGGTGCTGTAGTTCATGAAGTTGATGTACCCGGCGCCGGAGTTGAGGTCCTGCTGCGAGACATGCACGAGCCCGGCTATGTAGCGATCCTGACCTCCGCCGATGACGCGGTTGCCGACCGCTTGAACCTCGTAGGTGGTGAGCGGCTTCGGGTTGTCGCTCAACGCCATCCCCGTGGCCGTTCCCGTGTAGGGAGCCGGCGACTGAGCGAAGAGCTCCTGCCATGTCGAGCGCGCTCGCCGGCAGGATCACGACGGTCTCCGCGGGCACGACGATCGTGTGGCCGTTGATCGTCATCGTGCCGCCGCAGTGGGCCACCTGCGGGTCGCCGTTCGCGTCGAGGCTCGTACCTGCCGCGGTGACGCACGCCTGATCGAGTGTCGCCGACTGCAAGAAGCCGGTCACGTCGAACTGGGTGCTCGAGGGCAGCGTCGGCACCACCGCGGCGGCACCGACCGCGCCTGGCGACTGGTTCATCCACACCGGGACACCGACCGCCAGGCCCAGTGTTGCAAACAGTGCGGTGTATAGCCGGGCGCGCCCGGAAAACGGCAGATGCCGTTGTTGAGTCTTCATTGTCCGTCCCTTTGTTCCGTCCCGAGTCGATTCGGCGTCTACCCGTTCGATCTCGAAGGCGTACGGTAAGCAGACGAGCGGAACACTGGGAAGGCGCTTGATGCGTTCCTTATGGCGCCGCACTCCGTCCTTACGGTTTCACTACTCAAGCCGCTCACTGCGATCTACCAATCGGTACCCGACGCCAAGCTCAGTGACCAGGCGTGGATTTGCCGGGTCGTCGTCCAGCTTCTTGCGAATCTGTCCGGCGAAAACCCGCAAATACTGAATCTCTGTGCCGTACGCCGGACCCCAGACCGCCTGCAGAATCGTGCGATGGGTCAGGACCCGACCCGGATAGCGGGCGAGCAACGCCAGGAACGCGAACTCCTTCGGCGTCAGCTCCACTGCTCGCTCGCCGACGTGAAGGGTGTGATGTCCGACGTCCACGCGCAGATCGTCGACGACGAAGACAGACTCGTCGACGAGTGGACGCGGTGCGGTGGATGACCTCAGCGTGGCGCGCAACCTGGCGAGCAGTTCCGGTGTCGAGTATGGCTTCGTGACGTAGTCGTTGGCACCCTCGTCGAGCGCCTCGACCTTGCGATGGTCGTCCCAGCTCGCGGACAGCACAATGATCGGGATGCTGCTCCAGGCGCGCACCTGGCGGCACACATCGACACCATCGATGTCGGGAAGGCACAGATCGAGCAACACGATCTCCGGAGGGTCGCTGGCGATCATGTCGAGAGCCTTCTGGCCGGTGTCCGCCTGACGCACCACGTATCCTCGCGAGGCGAGCGCGCGGCTGACGGCGCGCAGGATCGCCGGTTCATCGTCGACCACCAACACGTGCGTCCGATCACTCATCGTCCAAACCCTCGCGCGACTCGTCAGCACGTGCCGGCAGGCGCACCTCGAAGGTCGCTCCGCCACCCGGCGTCGTTCGAACTGCGATCGATCCGCCGTGCGCTTCGACGACGGCACGGACAATCGCCAGGCCGAGTCCGGTCGATCGACTGGCGGGACCCTTCCAGAACGGTTCGAAGAGGTGCTCGCGGTGTTCATCGTCGATGCCCGGACCATGATCGGAAACACGCAGGACGACGTCCCGATGGCCGATCGAGGAGAGCTCCGTCGTGACGGTCGAACCCTTCGGCGCATAGTTCGCAGCGTTCACCAAGAGGTTCGAGACGACTTGTTCGAGCAAGACAGGATCGCCGTCGACGAGGGCGAGCACCGGATCGACCTCGACGCGAAGCGACACCTCGGAGAACACCCGACGGAGACGAATGGCGGTGACGTCCACGATTTCGCCCATGTCGACGGGCTGCGACTCGATGCGCAACGAACCAGAGTTGATGCGGCTCATGTTCAACAGATTGCCGACGAGACGGTCGAGTCGCTGCGCCTCATCGGAGACGGTATCGAGAAGTTCGTGCCGGGTCAGCACATCGACATCATCGTCGTCGCGAAGATCCGTCGCCACGGCCGTGATCGTCGCCAACGGTGATCGCAGGTCGTGCGAGATGGAACGGAGCAGCGCTGCCCGCTGCCGATCGATCTGTTCGAGCAACGTCAACCGACTCTGCTTTGCCGCGACCTCCTCGGTGAGGTCGCGCATTCGTCGCTCCTCCTCACGCCGGGCCGCGATCTCGAGACGATCGGACCGACTTCCCACAGCGACTCCGACGGCAAGTGCGCTCGCCAGAAAGGTCGTCAGCGCGATCGCGTCCTCACCAAGGGTGATCCGTTCGGATGGAGCCTGCGACACGTAGTGGAAAACCAGTACCGCCGGTACAGCGGTGATCAGAGCAGCAGTACGACCCGACAACGCTCCCGCAAACACCACTGGTAACACCAAAAGCAGTTGCAGTTCGTAGTCGTGAGCCCGCAGCGGATACGTCACCGCGCCGATGACCGCGAGCAGGCCGACTCCCAACAAGACCCCAACTCCCTTGGAGTAACGCCTCCCGCTGAGTTCCACTCCGCTCATGAGACCCGACTAGGGGCAGGATTGCAACCCGGCGGCCGGTGTGCATAACTCGACATGGTCGGCATCGGTATACGGCGATATAGTGCTGGTTCGTAAATACGACCGGAGGAACGAAAGAACCCCTGTCGCACGCGGACGTGGCTCAGCTGGTAGAGCATCACCTTGCCAAGGTGAGGGTCGCGGGTTCGAATCCCGTCGTCCGCTCCATAAAGTCCTGCTCAGGGTGCTGCCGTCGGCGTCGGTGGGCTGCACGTTGCCCATCGTGTCTGCCCTTTGGTCCTCGCACAAGCCGGCCGATGTTGCCGAGGTCGCCGCGGACCTGTCCACGGGTGTAATGGGTGTCAACCGAGCGGCAGCAGCGCGCGGACGACGGAGCCGTTGTCGTTCGACGCGATGTCGACGGATCCGCCGATCTCGGCAGCCCGCTCGCGCATGGAGGACAGTCCCACGCCGGGGATCCAGGCCGCACCGGAGGAGCCTTCGTCGCGAACGGTGACCTCGAGGTGGTCGTGGTCCTGTCTGATTTGGAGCCAGACCTGGTCCGTGCCACTGTGCCGAGCCGAGTTCGTCACGGCCTCGCTCGCGATACGGAACGCCGCGACTTCGACGGACGCCGGGAGCGTCGGGAGTTCGTCTGCCTCCACGAACACGTGCATCGGGCTTCCGGCGGGAGTACGTATGACGCCGACCTGCTGACGCAACGCGGCGACGAGCCCGAGCTCGTCCAGCGCCGGTGGACGCATGTCGTAGACCAGCCGACGGATCTCTCCGACGGCGGCAGCGGCGTCGGACCGGAGTACCAGCAGGAGCGCGTCGGCTGCGGTCGGGTCGGTGGCGATGAGGTTGCGCGCTGCAGCAGCGCTGTGGGCGATGCCCGACAGGGTCGGACCCAATCCGTCGTGCAGATCCCGACGGAGCCGACGACGTTCCTCCTCGATCGCCGCGATTGCCGCCGACCGCGACTCCTTGAGGTCGAGCGCGAGCGCACGTGCCCGGAGCGTCTGGGCGAGCAGCGGACCGACGATCCGCAGCACCTGTTCGTCCTCTGCCGACAACTTCAGCTCACCAGGGCGAAGCCCGACCACGACCTCCCCCACGATCTCATCGCCCCGCATCAGCGGTAGACGTCGGGTCTCCGTGACCGCCGTGCCGGACGCGGCGAGTTCGACACCATCGGTCGAGATGCTGGCGTAGGGCAGCAACAGCGCCTCCCGGATTGCCCGCAGGGCCAGCAGCGGGTCGTCGCCGATGCGGTCGACGACCGAGGTGGCAGCCACGAGAGGATCGGGCCGTTGACCGAAGAGCAGTTCGTCGATGAGGCCTCGGAGCACGACCCGAAGGGGCTGATACCCGGCTGCGAGCACGAGCCCGACAATTGCGAAGAGCGCAGCCGGGGGATCGCCGATGCCAAGGGGTTCGAAGATGGCGGTGATGCCGATGAACACCGACAGGTAGCTGACGGCAACGACGGCGAACACCACCACCGAGACCACGAGTGACCGGATGTCGGTCAGACCGGGTCGCCGAACACCGATGACCATCGCAGGTCCGATCGTGGCCGCCGGGATCGCACCGACGGTCGCGCCGGCGACCCCGAACTGGGAGGACAGGAGCGTGAAGGCGAGCGTGGCGATCAGGGCGGCGAGCCCGAGCCAGAGGATCGCTTCCTGATCCCGGTCGTCGCCCGTCTCGAGCACCCACCAGCCGTGACCGACCAACGCGAGGAAGACGACCGCGCCAAGTGTTGCTGAGATCTCGAAGTTGGAGGTGAGGATCGTCGCGATCACCCCGGCGCCGACGGCGGTCACCCACAGGCAGAACTCCGAGCGCGTGACGGGAACTGGCGCGCGGATAGGCGAGGATCGCGAACGAACCCGGCAGCAGCAACGATCCGGTCAGTAAGAACCGCGCCGGCGTCGACTGGTCGGCGACCCACACGATCCCGGAGGCGACCACCCCTGCGGAGGTCAGCAGCAGCAGGACGCCGGCCAGCCGACTTGGTGTCCGCAGGAGCGCAATGCCGCTGGCGCCCGTCGACACGACCGGCACGACCACCGCCATCGTGACCGCCAACTCGTTCACGTCGTCGTGCCCAACCCACCCTCACGGGCCCGCACGATTGCCTCGCCTCTCCCGGCAACTTGCAGCTTGGCGAAGATCGACGTGAGGTGGTTGCTGACGGTCTTGGTCGACAGGTACGTCTCGGACGCGATGTCGGCATTGCGCTTGCCCTGGGCAAGGAGACCAAGGATCGTCCGCTCCCGATCGGTCAGATCAGGAAACGGGTCGGCGAGTCCGACGACCGTCGGAGGCTCCGCGAAGTATCCGAGCACCCGCGTCGCGACACCCGGCCCGAAGATGGCCTCACCGGCGACGACCCCGCGCACAGCTCGCACGATGTCGTCCTGCTCGGATTCCTTGAGGAGATATCCCTGCGCCCCCGCCTTCATCGCCGTGAATACGGTGGCATCGTCGTCGTGCATCGTGAGGATCAGCACCCGGCACCCCGGCGACCGGGTCCTGATCCTGCGGGTGGCCTCGATGCCATCGGTCCCCGGCATCCGGACGTCCATCAGGATCACGTCGGGCTCGTGCTCCTCGACGGCCAGAACCGCTGCGTCGCCGTCCGCTGCCTCGCCGACCACATCGAACCCGGGGAGCGTGCGCAACAAGGCGACGAGCCCGTTTCGCACAACCGGATGATCATCAGCGACGACGATCCTGATGGGTGGCTCCGTCGACACGTCCTCATCATGCCAGTCGTGATGTCGCAGCGACCGGGAAGAACATCCCAACTTCTTCCCGGATCTGCGGGAACAGATCGGGGGCTTCGGCTCTGTCCACGGGATCTGCCCTCACGTCATGCTGCAACTCACCCACTTCGGGACAACCACTTTCAGGAGGCAACAATGTCAACCATCACCGCACCACCCAGCCGGCTCACCCCAAATGCCACAGTGCGCGCGGGCCTTGTCCTGTCCGCGATCATCGGCCTCGCGACTCTCCCGTTCCTGTTCCTCGACATCGACTGGGGTAACGATGCACCGCCGTTTGCGCTGCTGCTGCTGAACGCAGCGATCGGAATGGTCTCGGTCGTGTGCGTCATCGTTGCGTGGAACTCGGGAAACCGCACCGCGATTCGCATCAACGCCGCTGCCCTGATCATCAACGCACTGATGGTCCTGCCGGGCCTCTTCGCCGAGACCTCCGCCTTCATCACCGTCGTGTCCGCCGCGACCGTCGTCGCCACGCTCGTCGCCGTCGTGCTCACGATGCGTCGTGAGCGCACGCCCGTCCGGGTGGTCGACTGATGGCATCCATCGATCTCTCGCGATGGCAGGTGCGGACTGGCAAGCATGAGACGATGAACCCGGCAATCACAGCGTTCGTGGAGGAACTGGCGGCTGATCCGACGACGCGAGGTGTTCTGCTGTTCGGTTCCCAAGCTCGGGGAACGGCGCGGCCAGACAGCGACGCGGATCTCGCCATCATCGTCGACCGGCCCGGATTCGTGATGGGGGTCGCGGAGCGCGACGGACAAGAGTTCGAGTTGGTGCACCTCAGCGAAGCAACAGCGACGGCCTACTTCTCGGAGAACCGCGACGCTGCCGCCGACACATGGTCGTCGGCCAAGATCTTGTACGACCCCGACGGCTCGCTGGCCCGACTTCGTGATCACGTCGCGGCCATTGTGGCTCGAGGCAAGCCACCGCTCGACGCCGACCCGCACGCACTATCTGAGGGTCGCCGCGGAAGACCGATTTCGGGCTGCGGCCGGCTTGGCAGCCACCAACGACGCCGCTGCGCGCATGTTGCTCTTCGAACGACTGCTGGACCTGGTCGGCACGTTCTTCGACGTTCGACAGATGTGGGCACCGCCCACAAAGCGACGCCTCGACGCCATCGCGTCGATCAGCCCCGATTTGCACGCCTTGCTCAGTCGAATCTTTTCTGCGGACGACTCCACCACCGAAAAGCTCCGCCTGGCGCACCTCACCCTTCCGCTGGTGTTCGACCAGTCCTCGTAGACGCACGGTTGAGGAGCTGCGCAACGGGAATCGTCCCCGACTGGGGGAGCCGAACAGCGGCAAAGACTCGCACAGCGTCATTGAAGCGGTCGGAACCCAGGAATCGATGATGCAAGCCATCCGCGCGACGCTTCCCGGCGGACACGTCGGTTACCTCGGCGTCTCCCACGACGTCGTCGAGCTTCCCGGCGGCGAGTTGTTCTTCTCCGCCGTCCACCTCCACGGCGGCCCGGCACCCATGCGCCGGTTCCTCCCCGCCCTCATCCAGGTGATCTGGGACCGCACGATCGACCCCGGCAAAGTCTTCGACCTCACCCTGCCTCTGGAATAAGCCGCCCAGGGGTACAAGGCTATGGACGGGCGCCGCGCCACCAAAGTCCTCCTCACCTTCTGAAAGAAAGCGAGTTCCTCATGGAGATCATCAACACCCCGCAAACCGTGAAAGGTCCGAGCGAATGGTTCACCGGTGACGTGTGGATCGATGTGATCGTGCCCACCGACGGACGGGCCAAGGGCCGATGTGCAGCCGTCCACTTCACCCCCGGTGCCCGCACTGCATGGCACAAGCACTGCAACGGCCAGACACTGCGCGTTATTGAAGGCATCGGCCTCACCCAGGTCCGAGGCGGCGACGTGGTCGTGATCCGCTCCGGTGACACCATCTGGTGCTCACCCGACGAATGGCACTGGCACGGCGCGGCCTCGGACCACTTCATGACTCATCTCGCCCTGTGGGACGGACTTCGCGCCGACCAGACGGGACCCGAAACCGAGTGGGCCGATCACGTCACCGACGCCGAATACGGAACCGAGACCAGATGAGCAGCAAGGACAACGAAGACTTCGTCGGGAAGGTCGCTTTCGTCACCGGCGCCGGCAGCGGCATCGGTCGCGCCACCGCCATCGCGTTCGCCGCCGCAGGCGCAAACGTCATCGCCGCGGACCGCAACTCCAACGACAACAACGACACCGTCGAGCTGATCATCAGCGGTGGCGGCAACGCGATCGCGACCACATGCGATGTCACCAACAGTGACCACATCCAAACGGCGCTCCAACAAGGCATCGACAGGTTCGGGCGTCTCGACATCGCATTCAACAACGCCGGCGTCGAGCTCCGCCCGATGCCCGCAGCTGACATCAGCGAAGACGACTGGGACCGAGTACTCAACATCAACCTTCGCGGCGTGTTCCTCTGCATGAAATATGAGATTCCACTCCTGCTCCAACACGGAGGCGGAACGATCGTCAACACCTCCTCCGGAGCCGGCGTCAAAGGCTTCCCCGGTGGCGCAGCCTACGGAGCCTCGAAGTTCGGTGTCATCGGCCTCACCAAATCCGCCGCCCTCGACTACGCCGCCGACAACATCCGCATCAACGCCATCTGCCCCGGGATCATCGACACCAACATGATGGACCGATTCACCGGAGGCACCGACGCAGGACGCGTCGAGGTGATCGCCCAAGAACCAATCGGCCGCATGGGACACCCCGACGAAATCGCCGCAGCCGTACTCTGGCTCAGCTCACCCGCGGCCGCCTTCACCATCGGACACGCCCTCGTCATCGACGGAGGACAAACCATCTGACTCCACGAATGCGCCGACTACTGACGCGACACTTCCATTCGGGGGCGGCTCTATGGCGTGATGCACCCGGGTTGCGTGGAGAACGGTCACGATGTGACACCCAGGTCTGCGATGGTAGACCGGTATACGGAATGGGCGGACTGGACGGGCTGGGCGGACGAACCGGCGGAGAGGAGCGCACGTCAGGGGACTGGGACGGACTCAGCGGAGGGTTCTCTTCACGTTGCCAAGGTGAGGGTCGCGGGTTCGAATCCCGTCGTCCGCTCCATATCAGGCCTGCTCAGCGGGTATTTCTGGTGCCCGCAAACCATTTCACAATCGCACTTGGCTAAACCATCGCCGTTTCAGAGCGGGTGTGACGCTTCTTGTGACAGGTCCAGGGCGAGGGTGCCACGCGGATCGTGGCCGGGTGACTGCGGATCGATGACATCGAATTGGCTCATCATGTCGTGGTCCTCGTGCACCAGGTTGTGGCAGTGGAACATGTACTTGCCACTGCCGTCCCACTTCATGATCACTCGGACTTTGTCGCCCTCGCCAACGTAGACCACGTCTTTGGGACCACGTTCGTAGGCAAAGGGTGCTATGCCGTTGCGGTCGAGGACCTTGAAATCCGTGAGGTGAATGTGCACAGGATGGAACCAACCTCCCGACGAGTTCTCCAATTGCCAGATCTCCACGTCGCCGCGTCGCGGGTTCGCCAGCGTGAACTGGAAGTTGCTGCGAACGACATCGTCCCATCCCGTGCCATTGATCGTCCATTTACCGCCATCACGTTTGAACTCCATGCGACGTGTGCGTACAGCGTCTTTCGCCTGTAACGCCATGACAGGGTTGTCCGGGTTCAACGCGTCAGGGATGGAGTTGTCCGACAGGTCCGTCGCTTCGCTGACGACGTCGAATGCCATGACCTTGTCCGTGTTGGTGAAGTCGCGGTTGTTGTTCGGACTCGAGTTCTTCATGATGACCCGTCGCCCCACTGGGTATCTCGAGAAATCGATGATCACCTCGTACCGCTCGGCTGCACCCATACGGAGGCTGGAGACGAATTGTGGCGTCGGCATCAAGCCTCCATCGGTGGCGACTACGGCAAGCGGCTCGCCGGAGTCGAGCGACAACCTGACCGACCGGGACACTGTTGGAAGAAGAATTCGGAAGCGGTATTTGCGCCGTTCGACCTGCATGACCGGCCACGGGCGACCGTTGACCAGGATCACATCGCCCCAAAAACCGGACTCGTCTTCCAGCGAGAACAGCAGCGAACCGTCGTTCGTGAACATCGCGTCCGCAATGATCAGCGGGATGTCGTAGGCCCCGTGCGGGATCGGCAGCGATTGCTCCAACGGGTCGGATCTGAGGTACTCGGCAGCGAGCCCGAAATATACGTTCTCTGCGGTGTGATCCACACCGTGGTCGTGGTACCAGATGGTCCGCGCAGGTTGGAAGTTGGGGAAGCGGTAGTCCTTGAACTGGCCTGGATTGGTGACATCGCTGGCGTATCCGTCGAATTCTGGGAGCGACGCGTTGCCATGAAGGTGCACAGATGTCCATGGTTTGTAGCCGAGGGTCGGGTGCACGTTCGGCAGCGAGTTGCGATGGCGCACGACCACGTCGCGACCCTGGTCGACCTTGATCGTCGGGCCCGGGGCGACACCGTTGTAGGCGAAGAACGTCGTCTGAAAGCCGGGTATGACCTCGATCTTCGTCGCCGTTGTCGACATCGAGTAGAAGTCGGTAGTGGCGTCGCTTCGAACCGGCACGGCGACCGGCGGAATGGCAAACGGGGTCGTGAATGGCTTCGGCAACTTGCTCGCCGGCATGCGGCTCTCGACCAACGATTGTCCCGACACCACGCGAGACAGCGGTACCGTCACAGCGGCTCCGACAAACACGCCGGCCTTGATCAGATCTCTGCGGCTCAGCGGCATGGCTCTCCTCTCCGCCTGCTGCCCGGTCCTCCTCACGCCGAAGTGCGAACTCCAGCCGTGACGTCACGGCATTTCACAGCGTGTGCCCGCTCTGTCAGTCTGTCAAGTCAACCGTTCGCCCTACGGTCCAGGGCTGAGCCGTCGACCTCAGTCGTGCAACCTGGAACCTCAGCCCACCGCCATACACGCACGCATGGTCGGTCGCTTGGCACTCTTCGCGGTTGAAGTCGTCGGCCGAAGACTGCCTCAAGTATTGCCCATTCTGTGGTCAATGACACCAATTGCACAGATACATGCGTCCGCAGGCTGGTGGTCGGTCTCGAGACCCGGCTCCGCTCCATTTGGAGGCGGCTCGCGGTCCTCCACCAACCGCCGCAGCGTCGTGCTGCCGCGAGCACGGCAGCCCACTGGGCGATCTTGGATGGAGTCGATGGCATCTGTCGTCCCGAGGCGCTCAAGGCGACGAGGTGTGCTTGCCGACGTTCCATCCGGTGCCACCGAGCAGTGCTCCGGCCCGGGCGATCGGCTCGGCCTCGAGCGGCGTGGCCATCGAGTCGTTCCAACGATTGAACACTCCGAACATGCACACCACACCCAAGATCTCGACGATCTCATCGTCGCTCCAGTGTCGAGTGAGCTCCTCATACGACGCATCGGTGACACCGTTGGGGATCGACGCGGCATCGCGGGCGAAGTCGAGCGCAGCTCGCTCGCGGTCATCGAACAGCGGGCTCGTCTGGTACTCGTAGATCGCCGACATCTTCTCGTCGGCGATTCCGTGGCGCGTAGCACTGACGGTGGTGTGGGCCCGGCAGTACTGGCACCCGGCTGCATAGCTGGCCATGTGGGCGACGAGTCGCTTGAGCCCGAGATCGACGCGGCCGGCCGGATCGAACACTGCCTTGTTGAGTTGCACCACCGCCTTCGCGAGGGCCGGGACCCTCTGCATCGTGAGCAGACTGTTCGGCACGAAGCCCAACGTCTTCACGAAATGCTCCAGCGTCTGACGGAGCTCCGGATCGTCGCACTGCTCGATGGGTAGCGGTGCCATTCGAGACATCTGTGCTCCTCGTGAGGACGGCGCGGCGTGCTCGCCAACTGTGTGGTCACGCCCGTCCATGGTCAACACACGCGTGCTGCGTGGCGGAACAACCCGGGAACCGTGATGAACCGCCGGATTCTCGAAGCTGACTGGCCCGCACCGACTCCGTCGATGTCTCGTGCTGTCCCCATGTTCAGGTCGGATGGTGAGGGGTGTGGGCTGGACACTCGGAGCTGGCGAGCCATTCTTGCCAGCGCAGCGGATCGACTGAACCACGCGATCTTTGGCTGATCCGGCCCCGACCTAGCCTGAGCCCATGAGCGACTTCCCAAGCATCATCGACTGGATCGGCGGACGTGACGCCATCAGTCGATGGCTCAACGTGTTTTACGACGAGGTCGAGCGCGACCCGCTTCTGGCCCCTGTCTTCGGCGGCACCGTCTCCAAAGAGCACCGCGACCATGTCACCGCATGGTGGGCAGAAGTGATGGGCGGCCCAGCCGAATACACCGAACAATACGGCGGGTACGAGCACATGCTCGCCAAGCACCGTGACCTCGCGATAAGTCTCGAGCAGCGACTCAGGTTCGTCACGTTGCTCAGCGCAGCGGCGGATACCGCTGGAATACCCGCCGATCCCGAGGCCCGCGCCGCGCTGATGGGGTACGCCGAATGGGGAAGCCGTCTCGCACTCGAGAACTCCAGACTGGGCGCTACCCCCGCACCGCAGGCCCCCGTACCCCGATGGGGCTGGGGAGTAGCCCCGCCGTACCAGCCGTGAACCAAGGCCAGCTCCCTACGGCCTGCCACAAGAATTCACGTTGCCACGAGGGGCACTGACCAGCGAGAGGGTTCGTAAGGAAAGACGCGCCGTTCGGGGCGCCCGGGCCGCCCGATGTGGAGTGAAGTACTGCGCTGTTCTTATGAATCCCTGTGGCACTCCGCCAGTTCAATGTCGCAGCCCGTCGGATCCGAGCCGGGGACCGGCATGAAGTACGGCGGCTCGTCGAGGTATGCGACAACACAGCGGCTTCGCCATCCAGCAGGGTCGACCATCCATCGACCTTACGCGACGGAAACGGGGAACCGCGAGGCACCCATCAACAGAAGGGATCTGCCAGAATCATCGCATGGACGGAGTCCACGATCTGGGGGGCATGCACGGGTTCGGGCGGATACCGATAGAGGAAGACGAGCCGCTCTACCACGAGCCATGGGAAGGTCGGGCGGCCGCGATCACACGCCACTTGATGAGTAACACCACCGTCGACCACTTCCGCTGGACGATCGAGCACATGCCGCCCGCCGATTACCTGGCATCGCGCTACTACGAGCGCTGGCTGTGGGCCGCCGAGCAGATGGCAACGGAGCAGGGCCTTCTCGACGGGCCTCGGGAGCCGTCGCCCGAGCGCGACGACGATCCGTGGGCCGAGCCGGCCGAACTGCCCCGGTTCGCAGCGGGCCAGCGCGTGCGCGTCCGCAACCCGGTCACGCCCGGCCACACGCGCGTGCCGCGGTACATCCGGCGCCATTTCGGCATCGTCGTGCGCCACTCGTGTACGTGGCCGCACCCGACCGAGTCGGCGGCCACCGGGCGCCACGGCCGGCCCGAGCACGTCTACGCCGTGTCGCTCGACGCTGCTGCCGTGTTCGGCCCCGACGCCACGCACACGCTGCTCATCGACATCTGGGAACGCGATCTGGAGGACGCAACATGAGCCACGAACCGACCGCCCACGAACGCACCGAAGCGCTCGAGCACCATCTGGAGGAGCACGGCCACGTGCACCACGACGACGTCGACGCCGCGATCGTTGCCCGCGAAATGGCGTTCGAGAGTGGTGACGGGCCGAGCCCGGCACTCGGCGCAAAAATCGTCGCTCGCGCCTGGACAGACCCCGAGTTCAAGGCCCGCTTGGTCGACGACGGTACGGCGACGCTGTCGGAGTACACCCCGATGACCGTGCCGGTGGCCGTGATGGAGAACACGCCTGACGTCCACCACATGATCGTCTGCACACTGTGCTCCTGCTACCCAGGGGCGGTGCTCGGCGACCCGCCCGCCTGGTACAAGTCGTTCGAGTACCGCAGCCGCGTCGTGCGCGAGCCGCGCGCCGTGCTCGCGGAGTTCGGGATGGAGCTCGGCGACGATGTCGAGGTGCGCGTCGTTGACTCGACGTCGGAGCAGCGGTTCATGGTGCTGCCGGTGCGGCCGGAGGGCACCGAGGGCTGGGCGCCCGACGAGCTGGCGGCCCTCGTCACCCGCAACTCGATGATCGGCACCGGTACTCCTCTCCGGCCCTGACCACCCCACGACAATGAACACGTTGACTGCTGACCGTGGTCACGCCGAGTCCGGCCGTCCTCGGGGCGGGCTGAGGAGTCGCCCTTCTGATCGACGGCGGCGCGGCGAGCGACGCACGAGGCGGAAGTCGGCAGCGTGCTTGGCCAGTTCCTGATGGCGCTGGGATGCGGTGAACAGGAGGTCGTAGTTCATAAAGTTCATGCTTGTAACTTTGACGAAGTTTGTGGACAGTATGAGTCCACAACATCTGGAAAGATGTTGTGTCAATGGACACCCCGGCCCGACTGTTGCGCCTCCTGGCGATGTTCACCACCAGGGCATCGTGGAGCGCCGACGAGCTCGCCGGGCGACTCGAGATCACCACCCGCACTTTGCGTCGCGACGTCACCCGGCTTCGTGATCTCGGGTACCCGATCACGAGCATGACCGGTCGATACGGGGGGTACGAGCTGGGCGCCGGCGGCCGCCTGCCGCCGCTCCTGCTCGACGACGACGAGGCGATCGCGGTATCGGTCGCGCTGCGGGACTTGTCAGCTGAGGCCGACCCGACGCTCGGAGAGGCTGCCTTGTCAGCCTCGGCCAAACTGCGCCAGGTGCTGCCCGCCCCCTTGCGCGATCGGGTCGACGCACTCGGCGAGGTGGTCGTCGGCTTGCGTCGCACTCGTGTTCCGCGCCAAGGCGATAGCAGCGAGCGCGTCGAGCTGCCGAGCCTGATGACCTTCGCGATGGCCTGCCGGCGCGGTGACCGCGTGCACTTCACGTACCGCGACGGTTCCGACCGCGTGAGCGAGCGCCGCGTCGAGCCCCACCGACTGGTGTCACTCGGCCGGCGCTGGTACCTGGTCGGGTTCGATCTCGATCGCGACGACTGGCGCACGTATCGCATCGACCGCGTCAGCGCGTTGATCGCGTCCGGCCACCGCAACACGCCGCGCCCGACGCCGGACGCGGGCGCGCTCGTCGCCGAGGGCGTCGCGGTGCGCGTCTTCGACACCAGCGCACGCGTCAAGGTGATGGCCCCGGCCCAGGAGGTCGTGCATCACATCGGCCCGACCGTCGGCGTGATTGAATCGGGCGACGACACGTTCTGCGTGGTGACGATCGGCGGTGACCACGATTGGATCGCGCGCTACCTCATCAGTCTCGACTTCCGTTTCGAGGTGATCGAGCCGCGCGAGGTCAACGATGCATTGCAAGCCCTCGCCGAGCGGATGCTCAGCCAGTTGGCCGCGCACCCGCTCCGGAATCAAGACGCCAACGCGGCGGCCAGCTCGCTGACCCCAGGAGTGACGTAGCGCCGTCGCTCCGGGGCGCGAGGTACCCGACATACCGCCCGGCGGGCGAACGTCAAGATCTTCGACGCCAGCTCCAAGGATCTGGGCGCCAAGCATCAATCTCCGCTCCAGGTCAACGAGATCTGTGGTGCCCAGATCCTCCGGTGTCGACAAGCGCGCTCAGAACCGGGGATGTGTGTGTCGGACCGATCAACGCGCCAAGGTGAATCGGGCGCAATCTTGAGTGCAGCTTGCAACACCACTTGCGCTTGTCGACGTCGCACGACTGGGCGGCCGGGTCGGGATGTCGCAAGTCCGGCGCGGTGGTAGACCGGTACACGGAATGGGCGGACTGGACGGTCTGGGCGGACGAACTGGCGGACAGGAGCCCACGTCAGGGGACTGGGACGGACTCGATGGACGGTTCTCTTCACGTTGCCAAGGTGAGGGTCGCGGGTTCGAATCCTGTCGTCCGCTCCATTTGTCTTGCTTTCGGCCTGCTCGCGGGGCCACACCCCTCGACGATATGCAGCCGCGTTGTACGCTGATGTTTCGTGCGCGGCTTCTCGGGGGAGGCGCGGTTGAACGTGAGAAGGGCGTCTCGACGGTGAGGTCATGGCAGCCGAAGTGAAGCAGGGTCTCGAAACGCGGAGACATCAGGGCAGCCTGCCGAGGTCCGGGCGCTATTGGCTCCTGCTGTGTCTCGCGTGCGTGTGGGCACTGATTGCCGGTTGCACCGACGCATCTACATCGCAACCGACTGCGACGTCGCAACCAACTGCCACGACGCAACCGACCGCCACGACGCAGCCGGCAGCGACCGTCGCGTCTTCAGAACCCGAGGACAATCATGTCCGAGTTCTCGGCTTGTGGAGCGGGCCCGAGTTCGACAGCTTCGTGACAGTCAAGTCCGTCTGGGAAGAGGACACGGGCGGAACCGTCGAGTGGGAAGGGAGCCGTGACCTCACGGGCGAACTGAATGCACAGATCGAGAGCGGTACGCCGCCTGACATCGCGATCCTGCCGAACGTCGGGCTCATGCACGAGCTGGCCGATGCGGGACATCTCGTGGCACTCCCTTCCGTCATGGACATTGGCCAGCTCCAGACGGACTACGCCCCTGCCTGGATCGACCTGGGCAGCCACGACGGTGAACTGTACGGGATCCCCTACAAGGTCACGAACAAGTCCACGGTCTGGTACAACCCCAAGGCGTTCGCAGCTGCCAATTACAGCGTTCCCTCGACCTGGGAGGAGATGATGCAGCTGGCCGACACGATGGTTGCGGACGGCCGAACACCGTTTTCTGTCGTCGCGCCGGAAATCCCGGGAGGCGGGGGCTGGGCGCTGACCGACTGGATCTCACAGATCGTGCTCAACAAGTGCGGCCCCGACCTGTACGACCAGTGGGTTGCCGGTCAGATCCCCTGGACCGATCCGTGCGTCAAGCAATCGTTCGACATGTTCGACACGATCGCGCAGACACCGGGATACGTGTTGGGAGGCAGCGAGGGCATCCTCGGCTCGAGTGACGCCGAGGGGTCGTACCCGATGTACAGCGATCCCCCGACCGCGTACATGTACTACCTGGCCTCGTTCGCCCAGGCGTTCATCGCGTCCAGGTATCCGCAGCTCGCTCCGGGCGACGATTACAACTTCTTCCGGTTCCCGACCATCGACCCCGCGAACGCCGGGTCGATCACCATCGGCGCCGACATCGTCGTCATGCTGAACGACACCCCGGCGGCGCGCTCGTTCATGACCTACCTCGCCGGAGCAGAGTCGCAACAGAAATGGGTCGAACTCGGCGGCTTCACCTCCGTCAACCGCAGCGTTGCCGCGGACGCCTACGCCGACCCCGTGGCTCGGGAGGCGGCCGACGAGCTTGCATCGGCCACCCTGATCCGTTTCGGCGCCGGCGACACGATGCCGGCGTCAGTCCAGCAGGCATGGTGGAAGGCCATGCTCGAACTGGTCGACGACCCGAGCAAGCTCGACTCGGTCCTCGCGTCACTGACCAGCACAGCCGCCGAAGCCGGCCCGTGAATTCATGCGCCTGGTTCTGCGTCCAAGGTGCCACCGCGCGCCCAGAGCCCGGCGATGGCGATGATGATCAAGGACGCTGCAATCAGTATTGCGCTGCTGGCTATGTGGCGGCCGTGGACCGCCGCAACGACGGCCCACGTCCCAAGGCTCGCAACCATCACAGCGAAGGATCGACGTGTCCAGCGGCGGCACATTGCTCGCGTCCACCTTGCCGCCGGTGGGGCGACACTGGCCGCGGCCATCGAAGCGTGAAACACAGCGAGCGACGCTGCTGCCAAGACCGACCAGGGCGTCGCCCGATCGTGGACCGTCGCCAGCCAGTCGCCGCCCACAGCCAGCACGACGAGCAACCCGACGTGACTGTCGGGCCGCACGGTGCACACGAGAGCTATCCCGAAGATCGCGGCGTCGACGATGAGAACGGTCCGGCCGGCGGCCAGTGACGTGCACATCAGGGCGACCATCGTGCTCGTGGGTATGAGGATACGAAGCACCAATGCGACACCGCGTACCTGCGAGGACGGCCACCACGAGTCTGCTGTGCGAACGTCGTTCATCGACGCCGAGCCATCCGGACTCCGGCGTGGCGGTGCAGGTCGCGCAGCACGACGTCGAGGCTTCCGGGACCCCGCCATGGGACGACAGCGATACCTGCTTCTCCGACCCGCCGAATTTCACGCTCGCGCTCGAGCAGTCTGATCCGCCAGGCGATACTGACGTATGGGTCGTCCGGGTCGCTCTCAGTGATGTCAGCGGGCAGACAGTCGATCACTACAACGGTCAGGCCGTGCTCGGCGATCGTCACCGCACGTTGGAGCGCCGTGGGCGACACCAAGGCGGACAGCATCACGACCAGCGCACCTTGCCCGAGGCCGCGCGGCATACGCCCGTCGTCGACAAGTTCGGTCGCCGGCTCGATGCCGGCCATGACCTCCAGCATCCGGCGCAGTTGGCGATATCCGGTCGCCGGTGGCAGTGGCCGCGTTTCTCGTGCACCAATCACCGCGAGCGCGACGCGGTCGCCTGTGCTGATGTAGTGCTCGGCGATCGCGCCGGCGGCGCGAACCGAGACATCCAGGCTCGAGGTGCGGCCGTCGATCCCCCCGCTCTGGCCGACGTCATTGAGCGCGTCGATGAGTAGCACGACGTGTCGGTCGTGATCAGCCCACGTCGAGGTGACATGCAGAGTGCCCGTGCGAAGGGACTGCGCCCAGTGGATGCGGCGCAGTCGGTCACCCGGCTGGAAGGGACGGATACTTGCGAACTCGGTCCCGCTGCCCTGCCTGGGCGAGCGGTTCACTCCGACGAGGCCGGGGGTACGAACCGGTGGAGCCGAGGCGTCGAATCGCGAAGTTTGCGGGAGAGCAACCAGGGTGCGGGCGTTCGATTCTCCGTGCCTCGGAGCACACCGGAAGCCGGCCCACGCGCTCGAAGCGACAACGAGTGCAGGACCGACTCGCCGAGATCCCCAGCGAGTCGGACGGATCACCATCGCGAGCGCCTCGTCGCCGTCGTCACGGAGGCTGACGACCATCTGCCCATCGACTGGTTGCCGCTCGATCCACATCGTCTCCTCGAGCACGGCCGCGACGTCGTCGACACGGCCTTCCGGATCGCGCACCTCGATGTGCCAGGTCGTCGCTTCGCCCTCCCGGATCTCGCCGTGGCCAATCGAATGGCGAACCTCCGGCAAACACTGTGGCCGCAAGATGACGGCCCACACTGCGGCACCCACCAGTGGAGTAGCGAGGACCAGCAGGTCCGGACGGCGGGCCAGCACGGCAGCGGCTGTCAGCGCCAGGCCACCGAGCAACGCGCGTGCGTGCGCAGTCGTCGGTTGCCAGGAGTCCTGCGGCTTCACGACGAAATTGTCCCGCCCGGCGTCGGAGTCGGGACCGAAGCCAGCACCTCGCCGGTCACAGTGGTGCCGGAGGCCTTCGTGAGCCACAGTTCGGGCTTGATCGTTATCCGATGAGGAAGCACTGACGGTGCCACGGCCTTCACATCCTCGGGAGTCACATAGTCACGGCCGGAAATCACGGCGTGAGCTCGCGCACACAACATCAGCGAGAGTGCCCCGCGCGGCGACGCACCGATCTGGACGTGTGCATGGCGGCGAGTGGCAACCACAAGAGCAACGCAATACCGGCCGATGTCGTCGTCGACCACCACCGTCTCGACCGCGGCTTGCATCCCCAGAAGTGTGGGCGCGTCAACAATGGTGCGCAGCTCCTGCGCTTCCTGGCGTCGTTGCAACCGCCGGTCGAGCACCTGCCACTCCTCCTCCGGAGTCGGGTAGCCGAAACTGATGCGAAGCAAGAACCGGTCGAGCTGCGCCTCGGGCAGGGGGTAGGTGCCCTCGTACTCGACCGGGTTGGCCGTGGCGAGGACGTGAAACGGTGGTTCCAGCGCGAACGTCTCGCCCTCGACGGTGATCTGGCTTTCCTGCATCGCTTCCAGGAGGGCGGCCTGTGTCTTGGGCGGTGTGCGGTTGATCTCGTCGGCCAGCAGCAGACCGGTGAACAGGGGACCACGACGGAACACGAACTCGTGCACCCGCTGATCGAAAACGAAGGAGCCTGTGAGATCGGCCGGCAACAGGTCGGGCGTGAACTGGGCGCGGGTGAACCGCAAGCCGAGCGCTTGGGCGAACGAACGCGCCGCCAGCGTCTTGCCAAGGCCCGGCAAATCCTCGAGTAACACATGACCACCGGCGAGGACGCCGCACAGGACCAGCGTGAGCGCTTCGCGCTTGCCCACGACGGCCCGGTTCACCTCGTCGAGAACGTCACGAGCGAGGCCCGACGTCGTCCGCGATGTCGATCATCTTCGTCGGCGTCGTCCCCTCGTTCACAGCGCCTCGATATCGGTGATGATGCGGTCCAGTTGGCGCACGGCAACGGCCGGGCGACGGTCGACCGCGACGAGCTGACGCAGGGTCGGGGTGAGGACCTCCATCGCCGCGGCAGGATCCGTAGCGCGGTCGATGCGATGGTGGGCGAGCAACCGATCATCGACGAGATCGACAAGACTTCCGCGGAGCTCGGCCGAACCGAACCACCACGCGTCGTACAGCTCAGTGCGCAAGGAACTGACGCGTGGATCGCTACCGCGTGTCGAGCGGCGCAGCTGCTGCGGTCGCGTCCACTCGACGTGGATGACAGCGTGCGAGAAGTCGATCATGGCCACGATCACCGCCGAGACGACAGCGACGAGGCCTGCCAATACGAGCACTGCCGGGCGCGCGTTGGTGGCCGCGAGCGAGATGGAGAGCATTAGCCAGACGCCCACCATCACCAACGCGCGCTGACGCGTCACGTGAGAACCGCGACGCTTGGCCTCAGCACATCCTCCACGCGATTCAGAGCGGCCAAGGCTCGGGCCCGATGGTCGTCGCGCAGGTCGTGACGGGAGAAGCGCGCCTCCCGATACAGGGCTGCCAGCTCCCGGATCGGTGCCGGGTCGAGCGACGATGCCGCCACTACTCGTTCGACGTACTCCGCCGACGTCTCAGCCGCATCACGCGGCAGCCCCGCCGCGGCGGCATCGCGTTCGAGCTGCATCCAACACGCGACGATCGCGTTGCGCGGGCTACCTCCGGCCAGTGCCGTGCGGGCAGCGTCAACGTCGACCGCCAGCTCGCGCTCATCTATCTCTGGCAGCGCCGTGTGCTGGCGGACCGATCGCTCACGCACATCGCGCTGCCTCGGCCCCGACCTCTTGCGCGTCCTCACAAGCACCACGGCTCCGGCTACGACGACGACGATCATCGCCACGCCAACGAGCTGAGCGATCGTGTCGCCCCAATCGGATGGGCTGCCACGATCGGGCGGCACCGAGGCCGGCGGTGGGACGGTGACAAGTGGGCCTGCCGTACCGACCGACGGCGGACCTACGTCAGCTGGTGGAGCGATCCAGAGCCGAACCGGACCCGACGACGCTGCCAACACCAACAGCACCATGGCGACTCCGGTGGCAGCACTTGCCACCATCCTCCGGTCCATACGGTCACCCTACAACGGGGCACTCGCACCGTTTCGCAACTGGTGCAGGCGATGCCCGCACGTACGCGGCACGGAACTGTAGGTAGCCACAAGGCGAGGTCTGGATATTTCTGAGAGGATGTCGTCGGTGCCTCGAACCGTGGCGGATCAGCTTCGGCCGGATGTGGTGCCCTGCGCGAGTGCATCGCATCTGCTGGCAGCGGTGACATGTCGGCGGTCAGCGTGCGGCGCCGCCAGAGCCTTTTCGAACGATGCTTGCGTCGCGTTCGCCGCTGATCGAGAACACCATGACCGGTCGCGCTTTGCCTTTCAGTCGAGCCTCGCCGTGTGAGCGCACATCGAACCGATCGTCGAGCCGGCTCAGGGTGTCACCGTCGACGATCAGCGGTTCACCGACCTCCTTGGTGTGGGCCTCCAGCCGCGCCGCCAGGTTCACCACGTCTCCCACACAGGTGAACGTCGCCCGGTGCTGCGTGCCCGCGTACCCGGCGATGACGGAACCCGAGGCGACCCCGACGCCGATCCTGATCCGAGGCTTGCCCTGCGCCTGCTGTTCGGCGCCGAACAGTCCGATCAGGTCGAGCATCTCCAAGCCGGCTCGCACCGCGCGCGGCGCGTGGTCGGGTCGTGGTGTGGGCGCTCCGAAAACGGCCATGAACCCATCGCCTGCCATCATCGTGACGAGACCATCGTGCTCCTCCACCGCGTCGAACATCAGCGTGTAGAAGGTGTTCAGCAGTTCGATGGTGTCGTTCGCGGACTGGGACTCGCACAACGTCGTGAATCCGCGGATGTCGCAGAAAAGGATGCTGGCCTCGACGCTGGATCCACCGATAGCGAAACCAGATCGGGCGAGGTCATCAACCACCTCCTCGGTTGCGAACCTGCGCATGAGAAGGCGCTGCTCGTCGTGCCAACGCTTCTTGGCAAGGCTCGAGGAGACACGTGCCTTGAGGAGGACGGGGTTCACCGGCTTGGACAAGAAGTCGTCGGCGCCGAGACCGATGCACTCGGCGATGCGCTCCACCTCGTCCAGCGCCGACGTCATGATCACCGGCGTCTCGACCAGACGTCGCTCCGCCGCCAGCTGCTTCAGCATCGCCACGCCGTCGAGCTCCGGCATCTCGACGTCGAGGAGGATCAGGTCGAACCGCTCCGTGGCGAGCATCTCCAGAGCGCGTCGGCCGTCTGCGGCGAAGGCGACCGAGTGGCCCTGCTGTTCGAGCGTCCTCCCGAGCAGCAACCGGTTGACTCGGTTGTCGTCGACGACGAGGAGCCGCCCCGCTTCGGCTCCTTCGATCGGCACGTCAGCCTCGCCCCCGGTCGACGAGTGCGCGCTCGACGCGGGCGAAGTGCTCGTCGAGCGCCGGAACGAGCACCGCGGTGGAGGCCAGGGCGCCGTCGCGAGCGAGCCGTTCGATCTCCTCCGCTCGTGACGCCAGCGCAACGGCGCCCACGCTGGCGCTACTGGACTTCAACGAATGCGCCAGGCGCCGAAGCCGCGCCAGATCGCCGACGCGTAACGCGTCGGCGATCTGCACGATGAGGTCGCGCGACTCGTCGAGGAACGTCTCAACGAGCTCGGACACGAACTGCGCGTCGGCTTGCTTTTCGAGGTCGACAAGCACGGCCTGGTCGAGGTCCGGTTCGGTCGTGGACACCGTTTCGGGCGCCTTCGAACCGCTCGCGTCGCGGTGCACCACAAACGAGCGGCGGAGAGCCTCCTCGATGTCGTCACGCCGTAGAGGCTTCGTGATGTAGTCGTCCATCCCAGCGGCAAGACACAGCTCACGGTCACCTTGCATCGCGTTGGCTGTCATCGCAATGATGCGAGGCCGTGACGTACCCCATCGGCGGTGGATCTCGCGAGTCGCGGCGAGACCGTCCATCTCGGGCATCTGCACGTCCATGAAAACGACGTCGTAACGCTGGCGTGCCAGCGCCTCGAGTGCCTCGATGCCGTTGCCCGCGACATCGGCCCGGTAGCCGATCCCCTCGAGAAATCGCAGCGCCAGCTTCTGGTTCACCTGGATGTCCTCGGCCACGAGAACGCGCAGCGGCATTCGCTCGCCGAGCATCCCATCCGCCGGTCCAATGTCGACTTCGGAGGGCGACGCGGTGTGGTCGTGGTCCTGTTCGAGGGCCGACGCCAGCATGTCGTAGAGCTGCGATTGCTTCACGGGCTTGGTCAGCACTGCGTCGAAGAGCCCGTCGGCAATGCTCTTCTCGCGGTTCCCGACCGACGACAGGAGAAGGAGCTTCGGCGCCGCCCCGCCGAGATCAGACCGGAGCCGCGACGCGACCTCGGCGCCGCTCATTTCAGGCATGTGAAGGTCGAGCAACGCTATGTCGAACCTCTCCCCGATGTGGGTCCAGGACAGCGCCTCGGCGGCAGAGCTGGTGCTCCGCACAACCATGCCCCAGCGCTCGACCTGCAGCTCGAGAATTCTCCGATTCGTGTCGTTGTCGTCGACGATCAGCAGGCGCTTGCCGGCGAGAGGAGCCTGCGTACCGCGAAGCACGCGCCGCCCGAGCTCGCCCGTGACAGCGGCAGGCGCGTCGATCGTGAAGTGGAAGCTGCTGCCCTGCCCCGGGCCGGCGCTCTCGAGCCACATCGAGCCACCCATGAGCTCGACGAGCCGCTTGCTGATCGCCAGGCCTAGGCCCGTTCCGCCGTACTTGCGGGCGATGGCCGCGTCGACCTGGGAGAAGGACTTGAAGAGCCGCTGCTTGCCTTCCTCGCTGATGCCGATTCCGGTGTCGCGCACGATGAAGTGAAGAAGACCGTCGGGGTCGTTGGCCAGGGAGAGCACCACCTCGCCCCGGTCGGTGAACTTCACGCCGTTGTTCAACAGGTTGAGGAACACCTGCCTCAGGCGATTGGCGTCGCCGGCCACGACGGAGGGGACACCGTCGTCGATCTCGTACAGCAGCTCGAGGCCCTTCGCCGTTGCCTTCCCGCTGACCAGGTCGAGTGACGTTTCGACGCACGTGCGCACGTCGAACGGCTGAACGTCGAGCTCCATCCGTCCGGCCTCGATCTTCGAGAAGTCGAGGACGTCGTTGATGATCGTCAGAAGCGCGTCGCCGCTGCTGCGTATGATCTCGGCGAACTCGGCCTGCTCGTCGTCCAGCGATGTGTCGAGGAGGAGCCCGCTCATCCCGATTACCGCATTCATCGGCGTGCGGATCTCGTGACTCATCGTCGCAAGGAACGCGCTCTTCGCCTCATTCGCGTCCTCGGCGGCAGCACGCGCCTCTTGTGCCTCGGTGAACAGACGTGCGTTGCGCAGCGCGACAGCGACGTTCGCGGCGATGGTGGCGAGGAGACTTTGAGCAGAGGCGTCATAGACATCCTCCCGCGTCAGGCTCTGCACGCTGATCACGCCTTCGCTCAGGCCATCGACCACGATCGGCACGCCGAGGTAGGAGAGCGACTCCTTTCCCAGCACAATCGCGCCCAACTCTTGGCCCCGCCGAGTGACGTCGGAGTTGATGATGAGCGCTTCGCCCGTCTCGATGATCTTGCTGGTCAAGCCCTGGCCGTAGGGAACCGACTCGAGATCGTCACCGTGCTGGAAGCGAAAGTCGATGATTCCCCGCTCCCGATCGAGGAGCGCGACATACGAGATGTCGGCCTTGAAGACAGCAGTGATCTGCTCACCGACGAGGTCGATGAGGGCGTCGACGTCGAGCTTGCCGGCCAGCTGTTGCGAAACGGTGTTGACGGTGTCGAGCGCCGCGGCGCGCTGCTGCGATTCAGCGAAGAGGCGGGCGTTTTCCATCGCGACTGTTGCCTGCAACGAGAGGTCGACCAGGAACTGGAGGTCATGATCGTCGAACGGCACGCCTGCGGAACGCCACACGCAGATCACCCCGCGCACCACATCTCCGGCCAGTAGCGGAGCGACCAGCATTCGCTCCAACTCCGGCGAGTCGGTGCCGTCGATGTGAATCGCCCGGGCGTCAGTAGCGGCGTCGTTGATCAGGCCGGGCCGGCCGTCGAGGATGACGGCGCCGATGATGCCCTCGCCGGCCTCGATCGTTGTTGCCGCGATCGATTCTGCCTCGCGTCCGACACTGGCGACCGCCCGATACCGGAGGCCGTCGTCCTCGGACAGGAAGATTGCGCTCGAGTCGGCGCTCAGCAGATCCCGGGCATGCCCAGCGATTCGGTCCATCACGGTCTGAACGTCGAGGGTCGACGAAACGTCGCGACCAACCTCGGCGAGCGCGGCGCTCTCGCGAGTTCGCCTGCGGATCTCGTCGAAAAGGTTCGCGTTCTGCAGCGCGATGCTCAACGCGCCCGCCAACGTCTCGAGGAACCGCACGTCGGTCGAGCTGAATGCGTGCTCGCGCTCGTAGTTGGTGAGCGCAATGAGTCCGCGCACCTCGTTGCGCCACACCAGCGGCACCCACACCGCCGACTTCTCACCCGAGGACGTACCTGGCAGGACCGGCGCACCGAGCTGTATGGAGGCCACTTCATCGAAGTTCTCGTTGATGACGAGGGTCGCGCCCGTGACGGCGACATGAGCGAAGATGCCGCCCACCGGCATCGGGTCGATCCGCACACGCTGACCCCTGTCGAAGAGGTACTTGAACTCGATCAGACCGGTGTCGGGATCAACGATGCGAATGTCGAGGCTCGCTCCGCCGAAGATCTCACGGAGCTTGTCGCCGACCGCGTCGTAGATGCCCTGCGTGTCGAGTTCGGCGGCCAAGGCCTGTTGCACGGCGTTGACGACCGCCAACTCAGCCGTTCTCTGCTCGAGCGCAGCCCGCAGTTGCTCGTTCTCCGCGAGCGCGTTGTCCACGTCCAATGTCTCCCTCCCGGGGCGCACGATAGCGCGGCATGGCTTCCGTCCCGGTTGACGAGAGTGCTGCATGGATGGCCAGCCGAGAACGCGCGGCTCGAGACGTTAGGGCGGAGGTCAACTTGATGCCGTGGGTGCTCGGTGTCGCGCCGCACAAGGTCATTGTGCTCCTGCTACCCAGGGGCGGTGCTCGGCGACCCGCCCGCCTGGTACAAGTCGTTCGAGTACCGCAGCCGCGTCGTACGCGAGCCGTGCGCCGTGCTCGCGGAGTTCGGGATGGAGCTCGGCGACGATGTCGAGGTGCGCGTCGTTGACTCGACGTCGGAGCAGCGGTTCATGGTGCTGCCGGTGCGGCCGGAGGGCACCGAGGGCTGGTCGCCCGACGAGCTGGCGGCCCTCGTCACCCGCAACTCGATGATCGGCACCGGTACTCCTTCCCCGCCCTGACAACCCCACGACACTCAACACGTCATCGCACCTTCCGATCGGCACGCGTTGTCCGTCAGCGTTGTGGGGCAGCGCGGATGCGCGATCGACGGGTCACGCTGGACGCGTCGGCCAGGCGATGTCCACACTGAGCCCGTAGTGGTCGCTCGCAAAGACACCCGTCCTCGGTTCGTTGAACGCCAACTCGGCACTCACTACTCGACCAGCGCCTCCGTCGCGGTATCGCGGGTCGCCAACGAAGACGTAGTCGATGCGGCGAGGGTGGTAGTCGTTCGCCACCGACGGGTTGTTGGGGTCCCAGGTCACACCACCTGAGCCGTGGAGTACGGCCCACGCATCCTGGAAATAGGTGCTCCTTCCGTCGATCACAGCATTGCCTGTGAGGAATCGGATCTCGTCGGCGTCCGGCCCCGCGTTGAAGTCGCCACAGAGCACCGGTGGCATCGCTGCCGACGGATCACAGGTCCGTTCGATCGCGTCGTCGATGAAGAGCACCTGCTGCACACGTTGGGCTGCCTGTCCTACGGCCGAGTGGAGGTGGGTGCTGTAGACGTCGATCCCGGCGGTCCGGGCGTGGAGGAACTCGTAGGGCACGCCCGGCGGCACGAACGGCACTCGCATCGTCACATGGGGTCGATCATCCTCCTGGCGGCTGATCGGGAGCGCCATCAACTCGACTGCATCGATCGGCCACCTGCTCAGAATCGTGGAACCGAACCTCACTGAAGGGTGGGAACCAATCGCTTCGGGATCCGGCAGCGCGAACCCTTCGAACGCGCAGTGCCAGACCCCGTTGAGGTGCTCGGCGATCCAACCGGCTGTGTTCGGGCGGCGATGGTCCTCCCAGACCTCCTGCAGGCAGACCACGTCGGCATTCAGAAAATCGAGCCACGTGACGACTTCCTTCCGTCGGTCCGGCCACCGAGACCCGAAGATCGAATCCATGTTGAGTTGGACGACTCGCAACACCTCACTGCTCACGAGTTGCATGATCCCACAACGGCCAATCCAGAACTCAAGCTTGACGCGTCGCACCCTCAGCAGCGTTGCCGCGGGGTTCGAATTCCGTCGTCGCTCCATTGAAGTCCTGGTCAAGGCTGCTGCAGCCGCCGTCCGTGGGCCGCACGTTGCCCATCTGATTGCCCGTCAATGTGCCCGCCTGTCGCATGTTAAGGTCTTTCTCGTACCGCCAGGCAGGGGGTCTGGCGGCTCGAGAACATTGGGGACGGATCAATGCTTGCAGTTGGTGGTAGAAGCGCGCTTCGTTGGGGAGCGGTACTCGCTACGGTCCTGCTCGCTGCGGGCCCATTCGCGTTGGAATCGGCGAAAGCCGTTCAGCCGACATTCACCACGATCGACCTTCAGAGTCCTGACCGCTCATCGTACCCATCGGGTCTGAGTGAATCTGGCCAGGTGATCGTGAACTCCCAGGACGACCAAGGGATCGAGCGGACCGCCAATTGGTCGTCGTCGGGTGGGCTCGTCGACGTCGGCAACTTCGTGGGTGCCGACGCGATCCTGGGAACAGACATCAATTCGAGTGGACAGATCGTCGGGCGCAGTTCTCACAACTCAGGTCCTTTACCTGATCAGGGATTTCGATGGAGCCCCGGCCGCACGATCGTCAATCTCGGGACGTTGGGCGGCCTGCAATCCCGGGCGGCGGCGGTGAACGACAACGGAGTGGTAGTCGGCCTTGCCGAGACCGCCACAAACGCACACGCATTTCTGTGGACCTCTGGCGGAGGGATGGTCGACCTCGGTAGTCCCGGTGAGGACACGTCCGCCTCGGACATCAACAACGCCGGCACGATCGCCATCACCAACCGCTCGACTGGTCACGCATTCCTGCGCTCGGCGACAGGTGTCATGACCGATCTCGGCACACTCGGAAGCGCGACTCAAGCACTGCAGGTGAATGAAAGTGGAGCGGTGGTCGGCGACGGTCGCATACCGTCCGGCGCGATCCGTCCGTTCATGTGGACATCTGCGACTGGCCTCGTCGATCTCGGAACACTCGGCGGTTCCTTCGGAACGCCTACCGACTTCAACGAATCCGGACAGGTCGTCGGACGGTCCAGCGACGCAGACGAGAACGACGTTGCATTCTTCTGGTCGACGTCGACGGGGATGATCGAGATCCCAGGTTTCGGCGGGCGCGAGACCGAGCCGAGGTCGATCAACGCGAGCGGCCAGGTTGTCGGCTACTCCACGTATCCCGGTAGCAACACACTGCATGGGTTCTCGTGGACGGTTGCCGACGGCATCGTAGATCTCGGCATCGAGACCGCTGAGAAGATCAACGACGCCGGACAGATTGCCGGAACCGTGCTACTACCCGACCCGACAACACCGGGAAGTTTGGTGATCCATGCTGTCCTGCTGCAACCGGTGGTCTCCCCGGATGGCAACGACAACGGCATCGACGATGTGTTGGAAGTTGCTGGACAGCCTGGCGCGTTCGCCGACGACAACACTCCGTTGCCGACAACCGGATCGATCGTCGACGCGAACGGACATCCTGTGACGATCTCCGACGCACCCGCACCGGACGGGGTGCGAGTCACCGTTGCCGGGACCGGCACGAGCAAGGCGACCTTCTCGGTCTGCGGTATGACTCTCAAGCTCGCACCCGGTTCCGAAGTGGTCGTGACGTGCGGCTCGCTCACTGTTTCAGTCATCGCCGGATCGGCGGAGGTCACTATCGGCGCCGGACTGGTGGTCGTGACGGTTCCTCAAGGCGCAACTGCAAAGATCGCCGACCTTGGTGGCGGTAGCTACCGCGTCGACAATCTCGGCAACGCCGGCACTGTCACGGTCACGGTGAACGGCAACCAATCCGTTGTGGTTCCGCACCAGAGCACGACAGTGTCGACGGGCGACACGACCCCACCGCAGGTGCAGTGTGGAAACGCACCGTCGTTCATCATCGGTCAGCCCGGTGCCTCGGTGTCGGCAACGGTGACAGATGGTGACTCCGGTCCTGCGGCAAGCCCGGTCTCGGCGGACGTTGACACGAGCCACGTCGGATCGTTCAGCGCCGACGTCACCGGTCATGACAACGCTGGTAACTCCGCCACTTCCGCCTGCGAGTACTCGGTGGCGTACGCCTTCCAAGGTTTCTCCGCCCCGATCGACAACCTCCCTGTCATCAACTCGGCGAAGGCAGGCCAGGCCATTCCGATCAAGTGGCGGGTCACCAACTTCCAAGGTGTTGGAGTCGCCGATCCGGCCAGCTTCAGCAGTGTCACCACGGTCAGCGGAAGCTGCTCGTCGAACGCACCCCTCGATGTGGTCGAGGACTACACCGGGAACTCGGGACTTCAATATCTCGGCAATGGGTGGTGGCAGTTCAACTGGAAGACGCCCAAGACGTACGCCAACCTGTGTCGTGAGATGCGACTGAACCTGAGTGACGGATCCATGCATACCGCATCGTTCAAGTTCAAGTAGTCGGGGCGTCGTTCGGCCGCTGTTGAAGCCAAGCGACCCGTGAGCAAGCATTCAGTCGGGACTCGTGAACGCGGCACGCCACTCGGGCGGTTCGTCGGCGCCGCCTGTGACCCAGTGCTCGACCCCATCGACGATCCGACCGGCCTCGACGGTGTAGAAGCCTGCACACCAGAAGGTCTGACCGTCCATCTCGACGCGGAGCTGGCAGGCGACGCGGTTGCCGGCTTCGATCACCTCGTCGACGTAGATCGTCCATCCCTCTGGATAGGCGATGTTCATGGCCAGGAAGTTCGAGCCACGAAAGACTTCGCCCGTCGCCGAGAACCGCAGCTCGAGATCAGGTGCCAGTAGGTCGCCGGCAGCATTCCAATCGCGAGCTTCCATGCGTTCCTGAAAGGCGCGCACGATGGATCCGGGACTCGACGAAGCCGTCACTGACGTTGCCATGGTGCAAGCCTTACCGATGGCGATTGCATGATGCAAGCAACTAGTTACGTTCGGCTCGGCGCGAGCACCTTCTCCATGCAGATGCTGAACTCCTTGCCGATGAATTGGCCCCACGGTTCGCAGACGACGTAGCCGGCCGCCTCGAAAATCCGCTTCGCCTCGGGCTGTCTCGGTCCGGTCTCCAGCGCGAAACGTCGAGCACCACACGCTTCGGCCTTTCGCTCCAGCTCGGCCAGCAGGGCGCTACCGATCTTCTTTCCCCGCCCGGCCAGCGTTACATACAGACGCTTGATCTCGACCGATCCCGGCAGATCGTCCATCACACGGAATGCACCGCACCCGACGGGCTCGCCATCGAGCTCGGCCATCAGCAACGCGCCGACGCCATCCACGATGTCGGCGGTCTCGAGGCTGAAGATGAGCGCACCGGGCTCCGGGTAGCGGCTGTACAGGTCCAAGTTCAATTGCGAGATCAGGAGCTCGACCTCTTCATTGTCGAGCCATACGCGGTCGATGAAGAGGCGCGGCTGGCGCTCCTGCGGCGTGAATGCATACGGAGACGCGCCATGCTCGTGGAGGAACTCAAGGCGCCCACAACCCTCGGCGACCGTGGGTTCGTGCCGATCGCCAATCCACCACGTCACGCCGGACTGGTCCGAGGCCGCAGCGAGCTCGCGAAGGACATCCCAGGTGTCGACGACAACGATCTCGGTCGACGGAACGAACCACGCGAGCTTCACGGTTCAAAACGGTAGGAGAGCTATCGCGTACTGCCTCGTGTCGGACGAACTATTCCCTCGGCGTTCACAATCACTGTCTACCGATGTGTTGGAGCTGCATCGTCGGAGCGCCCTCGGCTTCTGCGAGGGCGAGGTCGACGGTAGCGACGAATCGCCACTCGCCATCGCCGTCGGGGTCGACGAGTTGTTGCGTGATCGTCCATTGGCCAGGTTCCTCGACCAGCGTGAAGTGTGCCGCTGAACGTGCATCGGCATCGATGCCGATGCCTCCGTACTCTGTCCAGTAGGGGAGCATCGCGTCGGTGATCTGTGACTCGCTCCATCCGGTCCGGCTGGCGAGTACTGCGTGCGAGCGAGCAGCCAGCAGCTCGACCCAAGCCGAACGCGGCGGTGCGGACTGCTGTCCGCCATGCAGCCGGGGGACCGGTTCGCATGGCGGTCAATGCCTCTGGCGCGTGGCGCTCGTGAACGGGTCCGCCGGCCAGGCGCGTCCATTCATCGAGAAGTGTGGCGTCGGTGGCTCGGATCAGCGCGTCCAGCCATTCGACGATGTCCTCGAGATCGGAGGTGTAGACGTCTTCGGGAAGCGAACGGTCGAGGGTTCGCCACGCATCGGTCAGGTAACGAAGGACGAGCCCTTCGCTGCGGTCCAGACGGTACCGGCCCACGAAGGTGGCGAAGCTGTCGCCGCTTTCGAGCATCTCGCGCAGGATCGACTTCGGTGACGGATCGTCGGCAATCCACGGGTGGTGCTCGCGGTACGTGGCGACGCAGCTCTCGAGCACGTCGGCGAGCGGGCGCGGCCAAGTGATGCCTTCGAGGCGTTCCATGCGCTCCTCGTACTCCACGTGTTCCGATTTGAGTCGGGCAACCTCGACGCCACGGGCAGCGTGCTCTTGCGCGTCGAGAATCTGGCGTGGGTCGTCGAGCACCGACTCGACCACGCTGACGACGTCGGCGACATAGGTCGGGTCTTCGCGGTCGAGCGTTGCGATCACCTCGATCGCGAACGGCATCAGAGGTGATGAGAAGCGCAACTCGCCTCGCTCGTCTTCGCCTTCGATGAGCGACCCGATCCGTACCCCGAGGCATCGGCCTTTGTCGTCGCGTCGTCGCTCGGCGACGCCGGCGGCCTCGAGCATGCGGTAGACCTCGATCGGCCCGCCGACGATGTTGAGCACGACGGGCGTCGGGCTCGTGGTTCGTGCGCAGCAAGTGCTTCAGGGCCCGAGGACCGTCCGGTCGCCCGAGCACCGTCGCCACGAGATCAGGGGTGACCCGGAAGCGAGACGTCAGGGGTTCGGGGCTTCCAGTGATGAGGCGCTGCATCGAGGCCTCGTCGTAGTGGACGAAGCCTTCCGGTGCCTTGGCCTTGGTCGCTTTGCGCCGCGCCTTCGGGTCGTCGCCGGCCTTGGCGAGCGCACGGGAATTCTCGATCACGTGGTCGGGGGCCTGCACCCAGACGTGACCATCGGGATCGAATCCGGGACGTCCCGCCCGACCCGCCAACTGATGGAACTCGCGGACGGTGAACATCCGCACGCGCGATCCGTCGAACTTGGTGAGGGCAGTCATCAGCACCGTGCGGATGGGGATGTTCACGCCGACGCCGAGTGTGTCGGTTCCGCAGATCACCGGGAGGAGCCCGGCACCGGCGAGCCGTTCGACGAGCCTCCGGTAGCGGGGGAGCATCCCGGCATGGTGGACGCCGACTCCGTTGCGGATCAGCCGGTCGAGCGTGAGGCCGAAGCCCCGCCCCATCTTCTCGCCGGCCATCGCTGCGACGATCGCTTCCCGCTGTGAACGAGTGGTCACCGACATGCTGACCAACGATTGCGCTCGTTCGATTGCGGCTGCCTGGTTGGCGTGGACGACGTAGACCGGGCTGAGGCCTTCCTTCACTGCGTCCAGCACGCTGTCGGCGACCGACGTCATGCGCCATTGGTGGTACAGCGGGGTCGGTCGATCCACCGACGTCACTGCGGTCACCGATCGGCCGGAGCGCCGTTCGAGGTCCGTGATGATCGGGGTCATGTCACCGAGCGTCGCCGATGCGAGCAACATCTGGCAGTTCGTCATCTCGAGCAGCGGGATCTGCCACGCCCAGCCCCGATCGCGGTCGGCGTAGTAGTGGAACTCGTCGAGGCACGCGAAGCCGAACCCGGCTGCGGCACCGTGCGCGAGCGCATGATTCGCCAGTACCTCTGCCGTGCACACGAGCACCGGTGCGCCCGGGTTGATCGATGCATCACCAGTGGCCAGACCGACCTGCTCGGCTCCGAGCAGGTCGACGAGATCGAAGAACTTCTCGGCGACGAGGGCCTTGATCGGCGCGGTCCACACTGCGCGGCGTCCGGCGTTCAGCGCAAGCACGATCCCAGCGATCGCGACCAGACTCTTCCCGGAACCAGTCGGCGTCGCCAGCACGACATGTTCGTCGGCTGCGAGTGCGAGCGCCGCCTCCTCCTGATGGCCGTACAGCGGGCGCCCGCTGGCGGTCGCCCACTCCGCGAAGACATCGAGCACCGTCGATGGATCAGCACCGGCAACTGGCAGGAGGTCGACGAGCGCAGCCATGTCTCGCCCAGTGTGGCCCGCGCTTGTCCTCTTGGTGTTGTCCCGTCCGATCTACCCCGCCGCGTGTTCTGTGCGAGCGTCACGGAGCACGATCGAAACGCCGGCTGCGCCGACCATCACGGCACCAACGATCTCGAGGATCGATGCGATCACCGACAGCCACCGAATCGACGTGACTTCCCAAACGGGATCACTGATTGCGCTCCAATGGGGGAGCCAATGAGCGGCGAAGAAGCCGATTGCCAGGCTTGGCCCGGCCACCGCGGCAACCATGGGTGCCAGCCGATGGTGCGTCGCGATGAGGGTGATCGTGACCACCTGTAATACGAGGGCGGTGTTGCCGAGCGCGTACAGGGTGTCGCTGATGCTTCCCTGGCCGCGGCGGAGGTGGTCGGCGACGTGGATTGCAGACCCGACCGCGAACACGAGGCCGGCGCGGCGGAGACGATGGTCGAGCTTGTCGCATGACGTGTCCACTAGAGCGGTCACTCTAGTAGAGCGATTGCTCTAATGTCGAGGAGATGGCAAACACGCGCGACCAGATACTCACGGCCGCCGCCGAGACCTTCCGGCGCAGTGGGTTCAACGGCGCGTCGGTGAAAGACATCACGGTGGCCGCGCACGCAACGATGGGTTCGCTGTACCACTTCTTCCCGGGAGGCAAGGAGCAACTGACAGCCGAGGTGTTGCACACAACTGGGGCCGCGTACCTTCAGTTGTTCGAGATGATCGCCGATGGCGCATCGGATCCTGGCGACGCCGTGCAGCAGTTCTTCGACGGAGCCGCCGACGTACTGGTCGAGACCGACTTCATCGACATCTGCCCGATAGGGGGCATCGCCCGCGAGGTGGCCAGCACGAGCGAGCCGCTTCGCCAGGTCAGCAACGAGGTGTTCGCGAGTTGGCAGCTGGCCCTGGCGAGTCGGCTGCGTGGTGCCGGACTGCGTGCAGCAGCGGCGCGTCGGCTCGCTACCACAGTGGTGGCCGCCCTCGAGGGCGGGTTCATCCTCACCCGAACGGCGCGCGATCCCGCGCTGTTGCGAACCATCGGCAAAGCCATGCGCAGCCTTGTCGATGCCGCCGTGGCTGCCGCGACTCTCAACGTCTGATCGTACAGGGACTATCGAATTTCATCAGATTGATAGGTTGTAAACAATCGAAGTCTCGATCTAGATTGGTTGCAACCTATCGAAGGGATCGACGATGGACAATACCCAGTTGCGCGAGGCTGCTCGTCGACGACTTGATCAGAGATATCGAAAGGCGTCCATCGCAGAACTCCAGGCACGTCCGCGCCTTGGATGGGTCCGAGCAGTGCGAGATGCACTCGGCATGTCGACTCGGCAGCTCGCGTCCCGAATGAGAGTGACGCAACCAACTGTGGTTCAGCTCGAGCATTCCGAAGCGAACGGCACGATTCAGCTCGCGACGCTCCGCCGCGCTGCGGACGCTCTTGACTGTGAGCTCGTGTACGCACTGGTGCCCCGCAGCGGCTCGCTCGAGCAGACCGTGCTGGCTCATGCGCACCGAAAGGCCGCCACGATGGTGCGGGCGGTCGACCGTTCGATGGAGCTGGAGAACCAGGCCGTGACCGACCCCGACGAGTTGCAGGCAGCACTCGATCGCGTTGCATTGCAGCTTGCAGCCTCTCGACGGCTATGGGACGAGTGACAACGTGGGGGTGGGGCGATGAGCCATCGGGCGCGACCCCGCTTGGTCCCGACGAGTTGGATCGTCTGATTCCCACGGACGTCGCAACTCGCGCAGACCTGAACGCAGTCGAGCGTGACAACATCCTCAGTGCACGTGTCTGGGCTTTCTCGCAAAGAGGCATCGTCGATGCGGACACGCTGCTGCAGACCAGAACCCTCGATGCAATCCACCGGCGGATGTTCAGCAATGTCTGGAAGTGGGCGGGCACGCGACGGACGAGGGACACGAACGTGGGCGTCGACCCGGCTGAGATTGTCGTCCGGCTCAAAGACGCACTGGATGATGCCCGGTACTGGCATGACCACAACACGTTCGATCGGATCGAGACAGCCGTGCGGATCCACCACCGAATCGTGCAAGTCCATCCCTACGTCAATGGCAATGGCCGCCACGCCCGTTTCGTCGCCGACCTGTATCTCCACGTGAACGGTGAGGGCACGCTGTCTTGGAGACCCGACGAGTCGAACACCCCGGCGAGCCGGGCCGCGTACATCTCGGCGCTACAACTGGCAGACAGAGGAGAGTACGCGTCACTCATCGCGTACGCCGCCGACTGAAAACCTGCTCGTCGTCGAGGGCCTTGGCCGTTGGGGTAGATGGGGACTTTCCATCCGGATCTCTCGACCGTTGTTGTGCAGTCCGATCATGGCCTCGAATCCCCCACCGAGCTCGCCCGCCGCTGCGCGTGACTGCTATCGATCGACACCCGAACGGCGCCGCCGTTTCGCGTGCTGAAGCCAAACAGGGTGCCGCCGGCGAGTGCCGCGGAGAGAATGCCACCGACGAGATCGCGTCCTGTCTGCGTGGCCGCCTTCAGTGTGAACAGATGAACGAGTGATGCGCCGAACACAGGCACCCACGCGGTGTTGCGGGCGGGAGTTGTGGCAACGTGGCCGAGCAGCAGAACGTTCCAGAGGATGTGTCCGGAGAACGCCCAGTCGCGGGCGAGCGCGATCGGGCTGACGACACTCGCCGCGGCGAACGTCAGCCACCAGCGCGGCGTGAGCTCGCGACGAACCTGGACGAGGTACGGCACGGCGATGCCGAACAGTGGAAAGACGTACCAATACAGCGCCGTTCCGGGCGGGATGACGGACGCGAAGGCGGCACCGAAGGCGACTGTCGATCCGATCACGACGATCCACCTCGGCTCGCCAGATCTTGCCGGCTTCATCCGTATCCGCGGCCTCACGTCCAGCGACCCTAACCGTCGAGCGATGGAGCTAGCCGGTCGACACGACCTGGGTCACGACCTCGGTGCCGTCCTTCGTTTCCGTTGCGACGTTGACGCGATTCTCCAGGAAGTCGGCGGTGACAGCCAGGTTCTCGCCGTCGCGCATGACGACCCGCAGCGTCAACCCCTCGGCTTCGAGCTTCGCCGTGGCGTCGGCCACGGAGAGGCCGACGATGTCGGGGACGTTGATGGCAACGCTTGTCGTCGTCGCCGCAGCGTCGTTCGACGAGTCGCTACCGCAAGCGGACATCGCGAGCGTGATTGCCAAAACCGTTCCAACCAGGAGAGCGCGGATTGCACTTTCTTAGCACCGCAGCTCGTCGAAACGCGGCACCGTCGTACCGCGGCGAGCGGCTTCGGCTTGCAGGCGGGGGTGGAGTCGGCGACCGGCTTTCATCAGGTGCAGCGCATTGCGCACCTTGTTACGCGGCACCCCGAAGTCGGCGAGGGCTCGATCCACACGAACCCGTACCTCGGTCTCGCCGCGCGGCAATTTCCCGAGCGATGCGGTGCCGGCGAGCCCGACGTTCTCTTGCCCGTCGAACTGTTCGGCGTGGGTGTGGAAGCTGAGGAAGGCCGGGCCAGGCCGCACCTCGACCCCCGCAGGAGGCACGACCGCGAACCCGTCGGCAACGCTCCTCGCTGAGCGGACCTTCAGCGGCATCGGGAAGCCGTTGTCGTCGACGACGGTCAACACCGGTAGACCGAGTCGCTCGAGCACCCCGTCGGTTCGCACGCGCCAGTCGACGTTCGCCGGGCTCCACGACCCGGCGCCGCGGCCGGATGGTGGTGGGTCCGACGGCGGCGCGTCCGTACCTTCCGGCGCGAGCCATTGTTGCGGTGCCCGGGCGAGGTCGCCGTCCTCCCACCACAGCACTCGAGTCGGCGTGACCTCGATCCACATCCGGGTCCAGTACCAGTCGAGCCGCCGCATGATCCATGTCGGCATCGAGTCGTACGCCTCGGGGAACCTCTCGCGGGAAACGCGGACATAACGGCTGCTGGTCGCAACGAGGTCGCGGTCGCGGCACGGTCGCTAGACCCTGAACGGCGATCACAGGCGCCGGCGCGAGCCCGGAACCGGCGGGGAAACTGAACGAGAGCGCGACCCGGCGGTCACGACGGGCTCGCTCGGCCTTCAGTGGATACGTCAGCCCGGTGGAAACGTCGAGCGTGCCGTTGTCGCCGCGGTAGGGCGTGACTGGCCATGTGATCGGAGCGCCTGTTGCAGTCAGCGAGGAGTATTCCGTGGTGATGAAACGTGCGGCGGTGTCGACGATGGTTTCGAGATCGAGCATGCGATCGGTGTGGACCTGACTCACCTCGACACCTCCCCGAGGATGGCAGCGATGTGGCGATATCGAGGGCGGAACGCGACGTAGTAAAGGACTTGCAACACCATCGGCACTGACCCGATCATCGCCGCGGTCTGTTCGGCGGGAAGGCCTTCCATCACCCACGGTGCTTCGAACGCGAGCGCGGGCAGAGACAAGCCCTTTCGGAGCTCTTCCTCGACCTCGTGGTACTCGTCGGCCGTGAAGCTGCGGGCGATCCGTGGAAAGGCCGCGGCCTCTTCGCGGTCGAGGTGCTCGTCGAGATGGCGACGGAGTCGGGTTGCGGTAGCGACCAGTCGACCGGAATCCGCAGCGCTCCCATCGACGAGGTCGTGGAGCGCCTTCGCTACAGAGTGCAGCGCTTCGTCGAGCACCTCGTGGTCGTGCTGCAGGCTCACCGCCTCGGCGGCGAAGAGGGGCTCGCGATCGATCAGCAGGGGCCACACGACGAGGTCCTCGCGCTGGTGGTGGTGCTCGATCGAGACGAGGAAGTGGTCGTACCACCGGGCCAGCTGGCGGGCTCGACGGCGATCAGCAGATGCCTTCCGCAACGACCTCCAAGCGGGCGGCATCCCGGCGCATTGCACGGTGGATGGCGCGGAAGCCGTCGAGGAAGGCGGGCAGCTCGACCGGTGATTCGGGTCCGGCGACGTTGACGGACGTGTTCATTTCGTTCTCCTTCTGCTAGGGTGTTATCTATTCGAGAGAGTGCACTCTAACGAAAGTAGAGAACTCGTGTCAACAAGAATCACGGCACCCGCCAAACGCCGCTACGACGGCAGCGGTCGCCAGCGCGACGCGACCGAGCGTCAGGAGCGGATCATCGACGCGGCTCACGTCAGGTTCGTGCGCGATGGCTACGCGGCGACGTCGATCGAACAGATCGCTCGCGACGCCGGCACATCGCCACAGACCGTCTACGCCGTGTTCACCAACAAGGCCGGCATCCTGCGTCGCGTGGTCGACGTCGCCATCGCCGGCGACCACGAAGACCTCGCGATCATCGAGCGGCCCGAGCCGCAGGCGATCTTCACCGAGCCGAATGTCGCGGAGCGGTTGCGGCTGGCCGTCGAGGTCGCTGTGATGATCCATTCCCGAAGCGCCCATCTCATCGCCTTGACGCAGTCGCTGGCCGGCAGCGACCCTGCGGTTGCTGAACTGGCCGCCGATCTCGAGCGGCAGGTCCGAACCGACACCGAACTGTTCCTGGGCGCGGCGGCCGGGCATCTGCGCGACGATGTGCCGATGTCGCATCTCGTCGACATCGCGTTGTTGATCACCGGCCCGATCAGTTGGCATCGCCTGGTGAACGAGAGCGGCTGGACCACCCAGGAGTGGCGCGCCTGGGCCCTCGACACGATGCAACATCTCGTGATGAAGCACTGACATCGACCACATCGGTGGCGGTCATCATTTGACAAATTGATTTGTCGAATGGCAGACTTTTCGACGTGTTGGACGTCGAGGTGATTGACGATCCCGCTGCCGCCATGGCAGCGCTGGACCCGGTGCGAGCCAAGGTCCTTGCGGTCCTGGCCGAGCCGGGATCATCGACGACCGTTGCCGCCGCGCTCGGCCTGCCACGCCAGCAGGTCAACTACCACTTGCGCACCCTCGAACGACACAACCTTGTTCGCGTCGTCGAGGAACGTGCGAAGCGTGGCTTGACCGAGCGCGTGATGCTCGCATCGGCGCGGACATACGTGTTGTCGCCCGCGACGCTCGGTCACAGCGCCGCAGACCCGTCTCGGACCGACCGGTTGTCGACGCGCTACCTCATCGCCGTGGCGGCTCGAATGGTCGGCGAAGTCGCCGGGTTGGCACGTCGTGCCGACAAGGCGCGCAAGCCGTTGGCGACGCTTGCGATCGACAGCGAGATTCGATTCGCTTCTGCCGCCGATCGAGCTGCGTTCACGTCGGAGCTCACTGCTGCCGTCGCGTCATTGGCGGCGAAGTATCACGATGAACGCGCGGTCAATGGTCGGTGGCATCGACTCGTCGTCGCTGCGCATCCGATTCCACCGAAGCACAAGGAGACCTGACCATGGATGACGAGAATCGTTCCCTCGAGCTCGAGGTCGAAGTCATCGGCACTCCGGAGGAGGTGTGGCGAGCGATCGCCACAGGGCCCGGCATCTCCTCGTGGTACGTGCCGCACACGGTCGAGGAACGCGAGGGTGGTGCCGCAGTCGCCAGGTTCGGACCCGGACCCGAGATGGAGGTACCCGGACGAGTTGCCGCGTGGGAACCGCCGCGTCGAATCGTCTTCGACGGTGGCGAAGGTGCCGGCGGGATGGCGTTCGAGTGGTTGATCGAAGCGCGTGACGGCGGCACGTGCATCGTCCGGCTCGTGAACAGCGGCTTCGGAACGGGGGAGGAGTGGGACAACCAGTACGACGCGATGACAGAGGGTTGGGGTCTGTTCCTGCTCAACCTCAAACTGCACCTCGCGCACTTCCGCGGGCAGACGGCGACAGCGTCACTTCCCACGGCGCAGTGGGCAGGACCGCGGGACGAGGCATGGGCCCGGTTGACGGACCAACTCGGCATTCGCGCCGACTCCTGCGGTCGGTGACCGAATCGAGACCAACGCCGACGATGCGCCGACGCTCGCGGGAACGGTCGTGGACGTCGCGTCGTGGAGGCTTGCCCTTGCAGTCGACGAGCCGGCACCTGGCACGGCAATCGTCGCCGTCGAGGGAAACGGGGATCAGGTCAGTGTCTCGATCTGGTCGTACCTGTACGGCGCCGACGGCGCCGCTGCTGCGAAACGCGATGAACCACGATGGGCGAAGTGGCTCGCCGATCGCGCAGTGCCAGCTGCGTAGACGATCGCTCGTGCCGGGTCCGCCCACGGCGCGTCGGATGCCAGACTTCATCTATCGATTCAGTGCGCATCGACCAGTGGCTGCATGCCGTGCGGATCACCAAGACTCCGTGGGACGCGTCGACGGTCTGTCGTGGTGGGCATGTGAGGATCAACGGCGCGTCGGCGAAACCAGCCTCACCCGTCAGGGTCGGTGACCACGTGGAAGCACGCGTCAATCAGCGAGAGCGAATCGTCGACGTCACGAGGCTGATCGTCAAGCGAGTCGATGCCGTTCGAGCATCCGAATGCTTCGAGGATCACAGCCCGCCGCCACCCGAACGAGAGCACAACGTCCAGCCACTGTTCGCCGCTCGCGACCGCGGCACAGGCCGCCCGACGAAGCGAGATCGACGTCAGATCGACAAGGTGCGCGGCCGCGACCACTGAACTCGACGGAAATATGGGGACTTGTTACGGTTTTATGTCGGAGTTAGCCTTGCGGCGACATGAGATTGAAATGTATGGCGGGCGGACGCGTCTCACGTCGGCGGATCTGTGGTGCCGTCTTGACGATGGCACTGCTCGCAACCGTGTTTCCCGCTCGCACAGCGACGGCGACGACATCGGATCAGGTGGCGGCCGAGATCCTGCGCATCCAGGCCAAGGCCGACAAGACGGCCAAGTTGTGGTCCGAGGCACAGATCCGCCAGCAGGACGTCGCCGCGCAGATCCAGACGAGCCAGACCCAGATCGCTGCGGCCTCGGCGCACTACCAGGACATGCAGAACGCTCTCGCCCGGATCGTCGTCGATCGGTTCACTTCCGGCGCTGCACCGTCGATCCTGCTGATGACAGGCGACGTGACCGAGACGATGCAGATGAACGCGTTGAAGGACATCGCGTTGGACGCCGGAACTGCGGACCTCGACACACTCGATGCAGCTCGTGACGACCTGCAGGCGCAGCAGGCCCACCTCGATTCGCTCGAAGCCCAGAACGCGCAGCTCGTCAAAGCTCTCGACAGCCGTCAGACCGAGATCAACTCGCAGCTCGAGGATCTCGCCACACTTCGCGATCAATTGAAGAACGCCGAGGTGAAGCGGGCCTACGACGCGCAGCTCGCCAAGCAGAAGCAGGAGGAGGCCAAGGCGGCAGCGGAGCGCCACGCGAAGGCGGCGATTCGACAAGCGGCCACAGCGCCGATCGTCACCGTCGCCGGCCCGTCGTTCGCTGCCCGGGGTGGCGGCGTGCAGCCGACGACCGCACCGTCTCCCGCCGCGTCTCCATCGGCCGACCCCGCACCTGAACCCGATCCGCCGGCCCCGGATCCGGCACCCGTCGTCAGCAACGCGTCCTTCATCTGTCCCGTCGCCGGTCCGGCGGCGTTCGGCGACACGTACGGCGCGCCGCGCTCGGGTGGCCGCAAACACGAGGGCGTCGACATGATGAGCCCGTACGGCACACCGCTGGTGGCGGTCGTCAGTGGCGCGGCCAACATGCACTCGACGTCGCTCGGGGGTAATTCGATCTCGCTCGACGGTGACGACGGCAACCGGTACTTCTATGCCCACCTCTCGTCATATGCCGGGGCGTCGCGGAACGTCGCTGCGGGCGAGGTCATCGGCTTCGTCGGCCACACGGGTGACACGACCGCCAACCACCTCCACTTCGAGATCCATCCCGGTGGCGGGGCGGCAATCGACCCGTACCCCACGGTCCGCAGGTACTGCTGACGGTCAGCGTTCGTAGACGACGCGACCACCGAGGACTGTTCGTTGCACACGCGCTTCGAGGAGTGCGTCGGGCCCGTCCCGGAACGGGTCCCGATCGATGACGACGAAGTCCGCGGAGCGACCGACAGCCAATGTTCCGATCTCCGTCTCCTTGAAACTTGCCCATGCGGCATCACGAGTCGCATGACCGATGGCGTCGGCCATCGACACGGCGAAGTCGGGTCGGTGCGGCGAGAGTGTGGGGTCCGAGGGCGAGCGGCGTGTCGTGGCGATGTACATGTTCGGGAGCGCCGGATGCGGCGCGGTCGGCGCGTCGGTTCCGAATGCGAGGGCCACGTTCGCTCCGACGTACTCGGGCCAGGCGAATCCGCGTGACGCACGCTCGGGTCCGAGCATTGCCTCCCAGTTCGGCATGATCGACGGGTCGCAGTGCACGGGTTGCATCGATGCCGTGATCCCCGCGGCGTGCATCCGCGCGATGTCGTGCGGCTCGACGTACTCGAGGTGTTCGATCCGATGACGACGCTCGGTGCGATCGCCACGAGCGGCTCGGTCGTGGCTGGCTTCCTCGAGGACATCGATCGCGGTCGCCACGGCCAGGTCACCGATGGCGTGCATCGCGATCTGCAAACCTGCGCGATCCGCGGCCAGCACTACAGGCTGCAGCGCGGCGCGGTCCCAGATCATCTCGCCGACTTCGCCGTTGGTGTACGGACTGCGTAGACAGGCGGTGCATGCGTCGATGGTTCCGTCGAGGACCAGCTTGATGCCGACCACCTCGAAGAACTCATCGCGATTCGATCGTGCGAACTCGATGGCTTCCTCGACCTGCGCGATCTCGTCGTCCGGATCTGCGGACCGATTGATCAGCCAGTGGGCCACGATACGAAGACCGGCCGGCGCCGCCTTCATCGATCGATGTATGGCCGCCAGCGCGTCGTGGCCGAGGGCCATGTCGACACAGGTGGTGGTTCCGGCGTGTTGATACGCAGTGATCGCCCTCGACAGCCAGGCGTCGCGAACATCGTCGTTCGACTCGAGCATCCGCGGCCAGGCCATGTGGTAGCCGGCGTTCTCCAGCAGCAGGCCCGTTGCGACACCGGCAGCGTCTCGAACGATTCGCCCACCGATCGGATCGGGCGTGTGATCGTCGATCTCGAGCTCGGCGAGGGCCCGTGAGTTGGCCCACACCGAGTGGAGGTCGTTGGCGTCGAGGTAGACCGGCCGGTCGTCGACGATCGCGTCGAGCATCTGGCGCGTCGGCTTACCGTCCGGTACGGCTGAGAACAGCCACCCGCTGCCGAGCACGCGGGGCGCCGTGGGGTTTGCCGACGCCCAGGCGGCGATCAATGCGCCGATGTCGTCGAGCGATCTCGCAGCGTGCAGCTGGCAGCGGTCGAGGTGGGCACCCATCTGCACGAGATGGCAATGCGCATCGACGAAGCCGGGCAGCACCAAGCCGTCGGTGATGTCGAGGTGCGAGGCGTCGGGGCCCGCGAGGCTCGACACGTCGCTCCGGTCACCGATCGCCACGATCTTCCCGTCGCGGACGAGCATCGCCTCAGCGAACATCTGCTGCAGATCAGCGGTGAAGATCTGTCCGACGACGAGGGTCTCGTTGTTCATCTGCCGACCATACCCGTCGTGAATCCCTCGCTCCCGATAGCCGCGACCTGCGACGTCGTCAGGGTGACCGGGTTGAGCGGAGCCCGACTGGCCAGAATGGTTCCAATGCGACCACACACATCACGCCAGTCGACGATGCGCCGTTTCGGCTGTGCCTTCGGCCTGCTCGCCCTCGTCGGAACGGCCGCAGCCTGCAGCAGCGACAGCAGCAGCAACGCATCTGCCACGACGGCGGCAGCGACCACGACGGCGGCGAAGGCGGCTCCGACCACCACCGAGGAATCGACCACCACCACCGAGGACGACGACCACCACGGAGGCTGCGACCACCACGACCGTGGCACCCGACCCGGTGTATCCGCTGACCGGGGTCGCGAACCCGGATCCGGTGATCGCCGCTCGTCCGGCGCTGGTCGTCAAGATCGACAACGCCGGCGGAGCCCGTCCGCAGAGCGGTTTCAACGAAGCCGACCTCGTGTTCGAAGAGATCGTCAACGACAACATCACCCGATTCGCGATGGTGTTCCAGAGCGGCGACAGCGATCCCGGTCGGACCGATCCGTTCCGGCGGCATCCAGGACGTCTACCTGTTCACCGCGCTCGACCATCCGCTGTTCGCATGGAGCGGCGGCAACGCGACGGTGACCAACGAGATCGACAACAGCGAACTGGTCAACATCGGCCCGAGCCACGCCAAGGTGTACTACCGCGCCAAGGACCGCTCGGATCCCGCACAACCTCTACTCGAAGACAGCCGATCTGTACACGCAGACGCCGCCGTTCGCGCCGCCTGCGAAGCAGCAGTTCGCGTACCGCGAGCCGGGTGCTGCCGGCGGCCGGCACGCCGAGCGCCGGCGTGTCGATGAAGCTCGACTCCATCGATGTCGATTGGACATGGAACGCCGAGGACGGCGTGTACTACCGCGGAGATGGAAGGCAACCCGCACATGGACCGCAACAGCGGCCAGATCAGCACCGACAACGTCGTCGTGCTGGCGATGGATTACGCGCCCGGCATCTCCGGTAGCCCCGATGCACAGACCACTCGGTACGGGCGAGGCGTTCGTCTTCACCGGCGGCAACTACATCCACGGCACTTGGACACGCAACGACATCCACGATCCGTTCACGCTGGTCGCCGACGACGGCACGGTCATCGCAACTGCAGCCCGGCCGCACGTTCATCGAGCTGCCGCGCGAAGGACAGCACCCTGCCGCTCGGCCCCGCCTGATCGCAGTCACATTTTCGCCGGTCGTCATATGGTGGCAACGTGAACAATGGAACGCCCTCCCCGAAACCCGACCGGTCCACTCCCGACAGATTGCTGAAGCCGAGCGATGTGTCGAGCCGGGTCGGCTTCTTCGACCGGTTCGCCGGCCTCACCGCGCAGATGGCCAGCCGAGCACCGTTCTTCGCCTTCTGCCTGTTGCTGGTGATCGTCTGGTTGATCCAGGGCTCATCGACGATCATCGCCGAGGCAGCTTCTCAGCGTTCCTCAACGGCCAGTACCAACTGGAGATCAACACCACCACGACGATCATCACGTTCCTGATGGTCGCGCTGCTGCAGAACAGCCAGACTCGAAGTGACCAGGCTGTGCAGCACAAGCTCAACGCGATCGCCGACGGAATGGCCGACCTGATGGAGCACATCTCGGATCGTCACGACGACGATGACCTGCGCGACGACATCTACGAGCTGCGGCTGGCTGTCGGGCTGGAGAACATCGAGAGCACCGGGAAACAGTCGCATCGACAGTCCGACCGCGAGGACGGGCACAACTAGTCGCCCTCGCCGCGTTGCCAAGGCAGCAACGCGGCGATCAGTGCCGTCGCGGCGTAGAACATCAGGACGCCGTCCATCCAGTGCGCCAGCGACGCTCCGAGGTAGCTCGGCCCGCCCCAGGCATCGCGAGTGAAGTCGGGATCGAGTGCGGCAAACACCTGCAGGCCGGCGCGTAGTGGCGTATACCAGACGAGGATCGCCGCGACGGTCAGCACGATGCCCGCCGGTAGACCGAGGAGCAGACGACCCAAGGGACGTCGAGGCGACTGCCGGCCCGACACTGCGCGGCCGATGTCGACGAACCAGCGCGGCACCGCGATCGTGGCCGACAGCAGGTTGCGCCAACCGGCAGCGGTGAACGGCGACCGGGCGAACGCACGCAGACGTGCCGGATGCCGGCGATGCACGAGGATCACCAGACCGATCGCGATCGCCGCGATCAGGCAGTGGACGACATTGGCGACGGCTACGCCCGCGCCAGTGCTCGTGGTGTCGGTGTTATCGAGCCACTGCACCAGCCCGGCCGCGATTCCGACAGCGAACAGCACGAGGAAGCAGGTGACCGCGGCTCGACTCACGCGACTGGTCGCGCGGCTCGACATCCGATCGGCTGGTCACGTCGGTGTTCACGACACGCTCTGCAACCCGGTGGCACTCAGGAGATAGTCAGGCGCGATCGTTGCGTTGTCGGAGCTGGACGAGGTCGACGAGCGCGGACCCAGCGATCTCCGGCGTCAACAAGTCGCCGAGCTGTTCGATGAATGCCTCCTCGGTCAGGCCGCTACGCGCCGAGTACGAGCGAACTCCTGCCTTGCCGACATCTCCCAGCGGCGTCATCGTCGGCATCACCGTCGTCACCGTAATATCTAGTCCGGCGCGGCGAGACTCGTCCTGGGCATAGGCGGCGATGAATCGCTGGGTGGCCTTGGATCCGGCGTAGCCGCCGCTCGCAGGTGATCCACCGATGGCTGCGCCGCTGCTGACCACCACGATCGTGCTGCCGGGCGCGAGCGGTTTCAGCAGGGCCTCGCGCACCCACGTGAATGCAATCTTCACGTCGGCGTGCCAGCTGACGGAGAACGAGTCCCACGTCTGTTCCCGCAGCGGGCGCATCGCTGGAGTCGCGCCCGCGACCACAACGAGGATCTCCGGGTCGTACCGGTCGAGCACGCGTCGTGCCACAGAATCGTCCACCGCGTCCGCGACCTCGATCCGGATGTTCGCGCTTGTCGCCGCCAGTTCGGTCAGCGCGGGCCCGCTTCGCGCCACCGCGATCACCGGGGCTCCGGCTGCCGCGAACGCGTGGGCGATGCCGCGGCCGAGGCCGCGACTCGTCGCCGACGATCACTGTCGTCCTGTCCGACAGGTCGCTCATGATCGGGCCGATGCGCGGCCGGTGGTGATCAGGCTCCGGAGGCTTCCGTTGATGTAGAAGCCCCACGCGTTCGAACAGTTGTCGAAGCACTCGAACTGGGGAACCAAGCCGACGTGCGTGAAGCGCACCTCGGTGCGATCGTGCTGTGGTGCGATCTCGAAGGTGATGTCCGTTCCGATCCACTCGGTCTTGTCGTCGGCAAAGCTGAGGTAGGCGTCTTCGACATGCCACACGATTCGCTCGTCCGGAATCGATTCGATGATCTTCTGCGTGCTGCGGTGGATGTCCTCGTAGCGATAGGTGAACTCGTCGCCGAGCTTGCTCGTGTTGCCCTCGATGTCGCCTGTCCACCACTCCCGTACGTTGTTGATCGCCGCGAACACCTCCTGCGGCGATTGCTCGACGGTGAACGACGTTGTGAAGCTGCGGCGTTGCGCGGGGAGCATTGCGGCAGTACCCCGCTCGAACGCCTTGGCTTGCCCGTTGCGCCATCCCTCTGCCATCGGCTGCGACATCGGATCCGGAAAGATCTCCTCCTCGCCGTTCTCGACGCCCTCGAAGATCGCTGCTGCAACCGAGTCCGGAGACGCCTTGGGAATGTCGAGGTCTCGCGACATGTCGGTATCGACCGGTCCGGCCAGGACCGCGTGCACATCGATGCCCCGGCCGGCGAACAGGGCGCGCTGCGACTGCGTCAGCGAGAACATCGCTGCCTTGGAGATCGAGTACGCGGGCATCACCGGAACAGGAGCGAATGCCGCCAAGGACACCACGTTGACCACCGCGCCCCGAGACCCCGTGAGTACCGGCAGGAACGCTTGCGTCACGGCGTACGTGCCGAAGAGGTTGACCGCGAGGTGTTGATCGAGCGCCTCGCGATCTTCGAGATCGTCGACCAGAGAGATGCCGGCGTTGTTGATGAGAACGTCGAGCGCGTCGACCTCGCTGGCGGCGGCGTCGATCTGCGCCGCATCGGTGAGGTCGAATGTGAGCGATGTGACTCGCGCGTCGGAGTGGGTCAGCGGCTGGCGTGAGGCGGCATACACGCGTTTCGCGCCGAGCCTCAGCGCCTCGGTCACCAACGCTTGTCCGATACCGCGATTCGCGCCTGTGATCAGAACCGCCTTGTCCGTGATGTTCATCTGATTGCTCCTTGTTCGTGTTGAGGTGTTGGAGTTGCTTGGGTGGTGGAATGAATGGCTTCGGTCGCTCGCTCGGCAGGGCGCAGGAGCAGACCGGCCGCGAGAGCTGCGGCGATCGCCATGCCGGCGGCGACGATCGAACCGCGCTCGAAGCCGGCAGTCAGGGCGACGGGGACCGCTTGCTCGCTCCGCCGAGTGAGGCGAGCACGTCGTTGGCGTGACCAACCGCGACGGTCGCGACGATGGCGACTCCGACGGCGCCGCCGACTTCGCGAGCGGTCTCGACCATGCCACCCGCGAGCCCGGCGACCGATTGCTCCACGCCGATGAACGCGGCGACCTGGAGGGCCATGCCGCTGAGCCCTACTCCGATGCCGACGAGCAGGAATCCCGGGAAGAGATCGGGCCAGTACGCGGCGTCGACCGGCGCCTGGCTCAGCAGCAGCAGCCCGATCGCCGCTGCAGTTTGGCCGACGACCAGAGCGCCCCACGACCCACCGCGCTGCACGAGCTTCGCCGCGAATCCGAGCGCCACGACAACCACGGTCCCGGCGATCGCGATGTACGCAACCCCGGTCTGCACCGCCGAATACTCCAGAACCTGCTGCATGAACAAGGAGGCCTGGAAGATGGTCGCGAAGAACGTGCCCCACACCAGCACGGCGACGATGTTGGCGGTGGTGAGCGTTCGGCGACGGAACATCGACAGCGGCAGCAGTGGCGACACCGCCCGCCGCTCGCAGGCGATGAACAGTGCGAGGAGCACAGCGCCGGCGGCGAGGAACGCGATGGTCGTTGCCGACGTCCAGCCGTCGTCGATGCTCTTGTTGATCGCGTAGACGACCGACATCAGGCCGCTCGTCACGAGCACGGCGCCGAGCACATCCGCCGGTCCGCGGGCTCGGCGGACGTCGGGTGCGAGCCGCAGGGCCATCATCGTGATCAGGCCGACGCCGATCGGTACGTTGACGAGAAAGATCCACTGCCATCCCGGTCCGGACGTGATCACGCCGCCGGCGATGACGCCGACCGACGCTGCGGATCCGCTGACTCCGCCGAAGACTCCGAGCGCTTTCGTTCGCTCCGGCCCCTCACGGAACGTCCCGGTGAGGATCGACAGCGCGGCCGGTGCGGCGAACGCGGCTCCCAAGCCTTGCATCGCTCGGGCTGCGACCAAGAGGCCCAACGAATTCGACATTCCTGCGGCTAGCGACGCCGCCGTGAACACGCCGAGACCGGCGATCACGACGCGCTTGTGGCCGAAGAGATCGGCGGTCCGCCCGCCCAGCAGCAGGAAGCCGCCGAGAGTCAACCCGTAGGTGATGACCACCCACTGCAGATCGGATTGCGCGGCACCGAGCTCGGCTTGGATCGCCGGTAGAGCCACATTGACGACGGCGATGTCGAGGCTCAGCATGAAACTGACCCCGCACACGAGCGCGAGAATCAATGCGGGATTTCTTGGACTGGTTGCAGTGGTCGACATGGATCTCCTCGATTGCGTTGTGCGGGTTGTTCGCCCCAGCGGTGGGCTCTTCCCGTTACGACCGCCGCGTCGCCGCGTTGTCATCGCGGTGACGACGGCTCGTGTCGACAGTCACAACAACCATGGTGTTGACACTTGTGGGCATCGTCGATGACGCGCAGACGGCGCACCTCTGCGGCATCCTGCGCGCGTCCCTGGAGCCCGACAGCGACGAGGTCGTCACGTGTGACACGCAAGAGGCGACCGCATGCTTCGGACTTGTCGGCGCGCTCGCCCGGCTGCAGTTGATCGCCCGCCAACACGGCAACATGATCCGCATCGTGGGAGCACGGAAGGAGCTCACGGCACTGATACATCTCGCGGGCCTTGCCGACGCGTTGCCCGTCGTGGGCGGCGACCCCTCAGAGGGGGAGTGCTGCTGAGCCGCCGAACAGTGTCACCAGTCGCGAGTCGATGAACGTGTCGACGGCGGTGATCACGTCAGCGCGGACCTCGAGCACCTGCACGCCGAACGCCTCGTAGCAGTCACCTGTCGCCGATGGCCGGTAGAGAGCGAACCCCGCCGAGCCGTTCAACTCGAGCGGCACGAAACGGATCGCTCTGCAGTCCCGCGGCTTGGCGATGAACCACGCGCCGATGTCTGCCGCGCCGCGGAACCACAACGGGAATGGCGGCATCATCCACGTCGCGTCCTCGTGGAGCAGGGCCACCAAGGACTCGACGTCGTACTCCTCGAACGCGTTGACGTACCGCTGCAGCAATCTCTCCGACGCTTCCTCGCCGCGTTCGGACACGGAACGTTCCCCGCTGTCGATGGCAGCGAGCGCCTGTCGTGCTCGCTGCAGCGAGCTGTTGACCGAGACCACGGTGGTGCCCAAGAGCTCGGCGATCTCGTGCGGGTGCCAAGCCAGCACATCGCGCAGGATCAGGGCGGCCCGCTGTTTCGCAGGGAGCACCTGCAACGCGGCCACGAACGCGAGCCGCACCGAATCTCGCACGACGGCACGCTCGGCGGGATCGACTCCAGCCGGCACGACCCATCGATCGGGGATCGGCTCGACCCACTCGTGTGCGGCGAGCGCCGATCCGAGCGGATCGTCCGGACGACCTGGACCGTTGAAGCCTGCCGGCAGTGCGCGCCGTTGCCGTCCGGCGATCGCGTCGAGGCAGACGTTGGTGGCGATGCGGTAGAGCCACGATTTCAGCGAGGCGCGACCCTCGAAGCGGTCGATGTGACGCCACCCGCGAATCAGCACCTCCTGTACAGCGTCCTCGGCGTCGAACGCGGAACCGAGCATCCGATAGCAGTACGCCCTCAGCTCGACACGAAGGGGCTCGAGGTCGCGCTCGAACGTCGCTCGCGGACTGGCGTCGGTACTCAGTGGCATGATGCAAGCAGAGTACGACTTCCGCTTGCATGATGCAAGTGGAATGAGCGCGTCAGACGCTGCGCATCCCTGGCCCAGGAAGAACGCCGATCTCCGTTGGCTCGTGTATCTCGCCACAGTTCACGCATGTGGCCTGGACGCTGATCTGCCCGCCGCAGACCGAGTGCGTGTACAGCATCGGAGGACCATCCGGGGCCAGCCAGCGGTCGCCCCATTCGGTCAATGCGACGACGACGGTGGCCAGATCACGACCCTTCTCGGTCAGCACGTACTCGTAGTGCTCGGGGTTCCGCATCGAGCCGCGGCGCTCCATGATCCCGGATTCGATGAAGCTGTCGAGTCGGGACTTGAGGATGTTCGTGGCAATGGCGAGAGAGCGGAAATCGCTGTATCGAGTGGCACCGGCGAACAACGCATTTCTGATGATCAGCAGGCTCCAGCGTTCACCGACCAGCTCCAGGGCACGTGCGGCCGAGCACACCTCGGAGTCGTACGTCTTGCCGAGCATCTTGCCAGTGTAAACCGGAATGGTTGCATGATGAAAGCACGCCATCGCAGCCGGATTCTGCAGCCCGGATATCGTTCGGCGTGACCGCTCCTCCGCCATCGGTGCCGGCTGTCCCGACCTCACACGATGCGGACGCCGAACGTCTACATCACGTGACACGGAAGCCGACCTTCGAGGCGATCGTGTCGACGCACGGAGCCACGGTCCTGCGCGTCTGTCGTGCGGTGGTCTCTGCCGTCGACGCCGATGATGCGTGGTCCGAGACGTTCATGGCTGCGATGCGCGCCTACCCGGATCTGCCGGCTGATGCGAACGTCGAGGCGTGGTTGGTGACGATCGCCCATCGCAAGGCAATCGACATCACGAGAAAGGTCGCGAGGCATGCAACGCCGATGGCAGCGCCGCCTGACACATCGGCCATCGATGCCGACAACGCGGTCGATGGAGACGTCGAGCTGGTCGATGCCTTGCGCGACCTTCCGCCGAAGCAACGACAGGCCGTTGCGTATCACTACCTGGCTGGTCTTCCGTACACCGAAGTAGCCGCCATCGTCGGCGGCACCGCGGCCGCCGCGCGCCGCGCTGCGGCGGACGGAATCTCGAACCTGCGGCGCGCCTACGCGGGCGCCACGACAACGAAACGAGCAATCGATGAAGACTGAAACCGAACTGGCCGCCACACTCGTCCGAAGCCTCGACGGCAACACTGACGACCTCCGTCGGCTTCACGAACGTCTGGCGGCGGGCGCGGAGATCGACGGAATCCTCGACGTCGCCTACCGCACACTCGACACACCGATCGGCTCGCTTCTTCTTGCTGCGACCGACGTCGGACTCGTACGAATCGCGTTCGCCAGCGAAGACCACGACGCAGTTCTGCAGGCACTGGCCGATCGGGTCAGTCCGCGGATCCTCCTCGCCCCGGCGCGGCTCGACGAAACGGCGCGCGAACTCGACGAGTACTTCGACGGTCGCCGCCACACGTTCGAGCTCCGGCTCGACTGGCAGCTCTCGAAAGGCTTCCGTAGTTCGGTGCTCCATACCCTGCCGCAGATTCGATACGGCGAGACGGCCAGCTACGCGAGCGTTGCGCGACTCGCCGGCAACCCGAAGGCTGTGCGAGCCGTGGGGTCTGCGTGTGCGACGAACCCGCTGCCGGTCGTGGTTCCGTGCCATCGAGTGGTGCGGTCGGATGGCGAGATGGGGGGATACCTCGGGGGCGTTGCGGCGAAGCGCACACTGCTCGATCTCGAGGCGGCGACGTGACGGTCAATGCGTGGAAGGAACGTGTCGACGCCGCGGATTGGCCGTCGATCACGTCCGAGCTCGACGAGCTCGGCTGCGCGCTGATCGGCCCACTCCTTGCCGACGACGAGACCGAATCGATCGCCGCGTTGTACGGCGACGACGCACGGTTCCGTTCGACGATCGACATGGCTCGCTACCGGTTCGGCGAAGGGGAGTATCGATACTTCACGCCACCGTTCCCCGACGCGGTCGTCGAGTTGAAACGGTCGCTCTATCCGCGTCTGCTGCCCATCGCCCGTGCGTGGTGGACGCGACTCGGCCGGGATGCACCGTGGCCGGACACCCTCGACGAGTGGCTCGACATGTGTCATGCCGCCGGTCAGACCAGGTCGACGCCGATCCTCCTCAAGTACGGCGAAGGCGACTGGAATGCACTGCACCGAGATCTGTACGGCGACCTGGTGTTTCCACTGCAAGTCGTGATCAACCTCAGCACGCCCGGCGTCGACCACATCGGCGGCGAGTTCATCGTGTACGAGCAGCGTCCGAGGGCCCAGTCGCGGGCCACTTCGGTCACGATCCCACATGGTGATGGTCTCGTCTTCACCACCCGTGATCGCCCCGTTGCCTCGAAGCGAGGATGGACTGCGGCGCCGGTACGTCACGGCGTCTCAGTGATTCGCTCCGGCCACCGTCTGACCCTCGGCCTCGTCTTCCACGACGCCGCCTGAGCCGGCTTACGAGAGGCCGGTCTCGCGGACTGTGATGCTCAGCCTTCCCGGCGGCAGGTCGAGCCACGGGGGAGAGGTGTCGTCGAACACCTTTGGAACGCCGTGGTAGATGCGCCGGTTCTGACCACCGAACACGAGTAGATCGCCAGATCGAAGTTCGACATCGGTGAAGGGCCCGGTACGTCGATCGACGCCTGCCATTCGAAACGTGCACGTGTCACCGAGGCTGATCGTGACAACCGGTGCATCGGACGGCTCCTCGCCGTCCTGGTGCAAGCCAAGGCGCGCGCTCGGTTCGTAGAAGTTGACGATGGCCGCGTCGGGATCGAAGGGCAGATCATCGCCGAGTGGTGCAGCGTCGGTGACGGCGCGGCGGGCCATCGCGATGAGAGCAGCGGGCAGTGGCTTCACCGGCGAGCGATCAGTGTCGTCGGCGGTTCGCGAGTAGAGGTATGGCTGCCAGTGCCAGCCGAGGCACACGGATTGCACGCTCATCAGGTGGCCGGTCGGGACTCGGGGATGACGGAGCCCTGCTGGTGGGAGCGCCCATTCGCGGAACTGGGCGACCACTGCGTTCTGCTCGTCGGGTGTCAACCAGTTGCTGATGTGCACGACGTCCGCAAGTGGTCGGGTGACGGTTCGCGATTCCGGCCGGCGTCCGACCTCGGCCAGGTCACCGTCCAGCCCGAGCGACAACTGTCCCGCCCGAGTTGCGCCCGGAGGCGGGAGCACGGTGGGGACGCCGCCAAGACGGCTGGTCGCCATGCGGCTGCGAGCAGATGGCATCGACGTCTTCATATCAAGTAGACGTTTCTCGTGTGCATTTCGTGAGCCCGATGCTAGATCCGCGATCTCTGCAAGTTCATTTTGCGCCGGGTCGGTGACCGTGCTTGACTCGCCCGATGAGCGATACGAATGACGAAGCCGAAGGTGAAGTGGAAGTGGTCGTCGAGACGACCTTGATCGATGTCGACGACGATGGTCAGGCCGATGCCGTTCGTGAAGTCACGACGGCGGTCGCCGACATCGACGGCGATGGCATTGCCGACGTCGTCGAGCAGACGACCATCACGGCGTACGACATCGACGGTGATGGAGTTCCCGACATCGTCGAACGAACGACGGTCACCGGCTATGACGTCGATGGCGATGGTGTTCCCGACATCATCGAGTCGACGACCATCACGGGTGTCGACGTCGACGGTGATGGCGAGTTCAGCGAAGACGAGCTCACCGTCGAAACCACCGTTGCCGTCCGCGAGGACCTCCTCGAAGAGGGCGACGAGCCCGCCTGACCTCGCGGCGTGGCGGAGTCGTCACACTGGCCACCTGTCGCGGACTACGTTTTGGGAGGTCTAGCGAGGGGTGCCCAATGTCTGTCGCCAACGGAACCGACGTCAGCGTCCTGCCGGAGCTACCGCATTGGGAGACGTCGCCGACCGATCGGCCCGCGGCGATCTCGCAGATGAAGAACGCGCTTCGGGCGCGCATCCAAGGTTCCGGACGATCGCTCGAAGACGTGTTCGCAGTTGTCGAAGAACGCATACGCGCCTGCGTCGAGGAGATTGCTGCGGCGAAGGCCGATGGTCGCGAGGTGTGGCCGGTGATCGCCTACGACGACATCGCCGACGGCACCGTGTCGACGGACGATCTTGCGCTGTTGCACAGCCGCGGATGTGTCGTCGTGCGTGGGCACTTCCCGCGCCAGCAGGCGCTCGATTGGGACCAGAGCATCGTCGACTACGTCGAACGAAACCGGTTCTTCGAGACGTACCGCGGACCCGGTGACGACTTCTTCGGAAGCGTCGGATCCAAGCCGGAGATCTATCCCATCTACTGGTCGCGTGCACAGATGGAGGCGCGCCAGAGCGATCGGATGGCGCAGGTGCAGCGCTTTCTCGACGAGCAGTGGGTCAGTGAGTCGGACGGCGTGCGCTGGTTCGATTCGACACGCGACGCGATCTACCCGGATCGCATCAGACGACGACCACCTGGCGCGACCTCGAAGGGCCTCGGCGCTCACCTCGACTCCGGCACCCTCGATCTCTGGATGACGCGCACCTCGCAAGATGCGTTCCATCATCTGTTCGACGGCACGCCGGAGCTCTACGACCCGTGGGATGCGGCGCATCGCACCATCGGCGCGCAGTACCCGAGCTCCACGATGTGCGCGGCGTTTCGCACGTTCCAGGGTTGGACCGCGCTGTCCGACATGGACCACGACCAAGGCGTGCTGCACACGGTGCCGATCCCCGAAGCCATGGCCTACGTTCTGCTGCGGCCACTGCTCGACGATGTTCCCGACGACGACATGTGCGGCGTAGCACCCAACCAGGTATTGCCGATCACCGAACGCTGGCACGCGCTGTTGCTCGAAGCCTCGAGCGGGATCCCCGATGTCCGCGCCGGTGATTCCGTGTGGTGGCACAGCGACATGATCCACAGCGTCGCACCAGTAGTCGACCAGCAGGGTTGGGGCAATGTGATGTACATCCCGGCCGCTCCCTGGTGCGCCCGCAACGAGACGTATGCCCAGTCGGTGCGCGATGCATTTGTCGGCGGGTCGAGCCCGACGGACTTTCCCGCGGAGCACTACGAGCAGACATGGACCGACCGGTTCATGATCGACGATCTCAACGACATCGGCCGCCGGGGGCTCGGTATTCCAGATCCCGCCTGATCCCGGATCAGGCACTCGAGAATGGAGAAGCAGTGAACCGAAAATCAACGCTCTTCGCAGAGTTCGTCGGCACCTACGTCCTCGTCTTCGGAGGCACCGGCGCCGCTGTCCTCGCGGCGAGCTTCCTCAGCCCGACGGGCACGGACACGGGCCTCGGCATCGGCTTCGTCGGCGTATCGCTCGCCTTCGGCCTCACCGTGGTGACCATGGCCTACGCGTTGGGCCACATCTCAGGTGGTCATTTCAATCCTGCGATCACGATCGGGCTGGCCAGCGCCAAGCGGTTCCTTTGGAAGGATGCGCCGGCGTACATCGTGACGCAGGTCGTTGCTGCGATCGCGGCTTCCGGCACGTTGTGGGTGATCGCGGTCGGTCGACGCGGTACGACAGCGGACAGCTTGGCTGCCGGAGGTTTTGCATCCAACGGCTACGGCGACCACTCACCAGGTCTCTACAACTTGGGTGCGTGCCTGCTGATCGAGATCGTGCTCACTGCCGTCTTCCTCATCGTGATCATGGGCGCGACCGACAGTCGTGCGTCGAAGGGGTTCGAGGCGCTCGCGATCGGCCTCTCGCTGACCCTCATCCACCTCGTGAGCATCCCGGTGACGAACACGTCGGTCAACCCGGCCCGCTCCACCGGCCCGGCGATCATGCTGGCATTCGGCGGCGAGAGCTGGGCACTCGGGCAACTGTGGCTGTTCTGGTTGGCCCCGATCGTCGGTGGTGTCGTGGGCGCGTTGCTGTACCGAACATTTGCAGAGGCGCCTGCCGCCGCCGTCTGAGCACCGCCTCGCATCGTCTGCGAGTATCTGCTGCATGAGTCGCTCATTGGGGGTGGGGTTTCTCGGCGCGGGCCTGGTGACGCAGGCGATCCATCTGCCCGTGCTCGCCGGCGATCCCGAGCGTTTCCATGTCGTCGGTGTGATGGACGTCGATGCGGGCATCGCCGAGCGAGTCGCCGAACGTTGTGGCGCGACGTTCACGACCGATGCGGACGAGATCGTGCAGAACCCAGCAGTCGACGTCGTCGTGGTGTGCAGTCCCAACGCGTTGCACGCGGAGCAGACGATCGCCGCGTGTCAGGCCGGCAAGTCGGCCGTGCTGTGCGAGAAGCCGCTCGCGCTGAGCCATCTCGAGGCGGCGCAGATCCGAGAGGCAGCGACTGCATCGGGTACCAACGTCGTCGTCGGTGCGATGCATGCGTACGACCCGGCCTACCGCGCGGCCCGTACTGCTTGGCTCGAGCTCGGCGACGAGTCGGTGTTCACTCAGTCGACGATCTTCCTGCCGTCGAACGATGTGTTCACCGAGCAATCCATCGAGCCGGCGTCGACGTTCCCGCCTCCGCCGGCCACGACACAGCTGCCGGATTCGGTCATGCTCCGCGACGCAGCCCTCGGCCTCGTCATTCACAGCGCTCCGGTGCTGCGCCAGTTCCATCCACACCTGGGCAAGGTCTCGTCCGCATCGTTCATCAAGCCGTGGGGATACGCGATGGTGGTGTCCGACGAGGACCGCACGCTCGAGCTGTTCGGATACATGGGAGGTCGATGGCCGGCGCACTGGACGGTGCGGACGGTCGGTGCGCACAGCGACCTGCGCATCTCCTTTCCACCATCGTTCGTCCTTGCCGGCTCAGCGCGCGCCGAGTTGACCAGTGGCGGCTCGACGAGAGTGTTCGAGTTCGACACCAACGGATATCAGCAGGAGTGGGTGGCCATCTACGACGCCGCGGTGGGCGAGTCCGAACCGCTGATCCCGTTGGCCGATGTCGTGGGCGATGTGGTGTTCGCCCTCGACCTCGCTGATCAGGTCGACCCGTCGTGAGTACCACCTACACCGTTTCGATCCATGCCAATGGGTCCGATGCCGACCTGCATCACACGGTGTTGGCCGGTCTACCCAACAGCTACCGGCTGGTGGAGGAAGACGCCGAGGTCGTGCTGATCTCGGCGCCCGAACCCGGTCACCTCGAACGTGCGTGCTCGGCGAGCACCCGCGCTGTGGTGATCGATCGGGCCGGAGAGCTGACGCCCGACGCGCTCGCCGCCGTCGCAGAGATCGCCGGTCGATCGGGATGCATCGTGATGCCCGCGCCGCGATACGCGCCGCGCCTCGCCGATGTCGGCGATCTGCTCGGGGAGTCGAACGTCGACATCCTGGAGAGCACGATCAGAACGACCGGCAGCTTCCAGGCGTCGTTCGTCGAGCAACTCGCGCTCCTGCGTGTCGTGCTGGGCGAGGCTGCGTCGTTGCGTGTGCTTCACGACATCTGCGACCCACTATGCGATCGAAGCGACGATGGCCGAGCACCCGCAGACGACGGTGCTCCTCAACGGCGTCGCCACGTCGGCCGGTGCCGAAGAGGCGACGCTGCACGCACTTGCCCGCGACAAACGCCTCGTGGTGAGGGTCGACGCAGGGCCGATTGCGCGGCCGGCGGAGATCAGTTGCTTCGACAGCAGTGGCGAGCGAACGCCGTGGCCTGTGCACCAACACGCGCACCGAATCACGCTGGTGCGACTGCACCATCTGTTGTCGACCGGCGAGAGCAACGTGACGGATTCGTTGGATCACCTTCGACACGATGTGCAACTCGCGGACGTCCCTTGGTGACGCCGAATCTGCCCTGGCGCACATTGACCAATACGGCAGTCGGCCGGAAAATGCGGCATGGCTATCCCCACGCAAGCGCAACTCTTCGAAGAGGTCGATCGACGGTTCGCGCCGACCATCCCGACGCTCCGCAGCGTCTCGATCCTGACGATCCCAACCAGCAGCAGTGGGTGCAGGAATGGGTCGAGATTCGCGAGCAGACTCTGAACGAATGGACCGACTACGTCTTCTACGAGTACTTCCCCGACGCCCATCGGCTGGATCCGGCGAATCCCGACGACACCGACCTGATCGCGTACTGGAACGACATCCAGCACCAGATCAACACCGGCGAGCCAGGACATTGGCCGTGGGACTCCGATCCGCCGCCGATGCCGTTGAGTGTCACGTTCGTGGAGGCCGATCCCGTGCGTCGTGGCTTCCTGTTGACGTTCTCGCGGTCGTTGGTGGATCTGACCGAAGGCGAGCGTTACCTCTTCGGGCAAGATCATCCGCCCGTTGGGGTAACGATCGAACTGCTCGAGGCGAACAGAGTGCACCTCGAGCCGACGCTCGACTCGTTGCAGACGATGCCCGAGGATGTGGCGCGGCGAATCAGCGAAGCGGGAATCCTCACCGCCGAGTGATAGTTCTGGTGCCATGAGCGTGGCGCTGACAACCGATCTGTACGAGTTGACGATGGCTGCCAGCTATCTGTCCCGTGGGATGACGCAGAGCGCCACGTTCAGCCTGTTCGTCCGCGATCTTCCGCGTGATCGCGGCTTTCTCGTTGCTGCCGGACTCGACAGCGTGCTCACCGTGCTCGAAGAATTCGCGTTCGACGCCGCCGATCTCTCGTGGCTCGCGGGTCAGGGGTTCGATGCCGCGGCGGTCGACGCGTTCGCTGCGCTTCGGTTCACCGGCGATGTCTGGGCGATTCCCGAGGGACGTGTGGTGCTGCCGAACGAGCCGCTGCTCGAAGTGACCGCGCCACTACCCGAGGCACAGCTCGTCGAATCGATCCTGCTCAACCAGATCACCTTCCAGACTGTGCTGGCAACGAAGGCAACGCGGTGCTCGCTCGCGGCGCGCGGCCGGGCCTCGTTGGTCGACTTCTCGCTCCGCCGCACACACGGGATCGAGGCGTCGATGGCGGCAGCACGAGCTGCAGCCATCGCGGGGTTCGCCGGCACCAGCAACGTCGAGGCGGCTCGGCGGCTCGGTGTGCCTGCCGTCGGCACCATGGCCCACTCGTATGTCGAAGCATTTCCCACCGAGCGCGAAGCGTTCATCGCGATGGCAACGGACTTTCCCGACCGGACCGCGTTCCTCGTCGACACGTACGACACCATCACCGGTGTCGAGACCGCGATCGACGTCGCCGAGGCGCTCGGTCGCAGCGACAGGCTTGCGGTGCGCATCGACAGTGGCGATCTTCTGGAGCTATCGCGGCGAACACGCGAGAAGCTCGACGCGGCGGGTCGACAGGACGCGACCATCATCGTCAGCGGCGGGCTCGACGAGTTCGATGTCGAGCGGCTGCTCGATGAAGGCGCCCCGATCAATGCGTTCGGCGTCGGCACGAGAATTGGAGTGTCGGCCGACGCGCCGTCGTTGGAGACGGTGTACAAGCTCGTCGAGTACGCGGGGGAGCCGACGATGAAGTTGTCGGAGGGAAAGCAGTCGATGCCGGGCGCCAAGCAGGTGTTCAGGTCCGCTGTCGGCATCGACGACGTACTTGCGGAACGATCGGAGACGGCGCCGGCGGGGACCTCACCAGTGCTGATCGAGGTGATGCGCGGGGGCGAGCGAACCCGGCCGCCGGAGAGGATCGCGATGGCTGCTGATCGCCTGGACGCAGACCTCGCCCAGCTTCCGGAAACCGCGCGGCTGCTCGCGCGACCCGACGGTGCCCAGCGTTCGGGTCTCGGACCAATTGCAACGTCTCACCCAGCAAGTCGCCGACGCTCACCGAAAGCTGAACGATGCCCGCTAGCGGCGGCCGCCGTCGACGAGGAACTGTTGGGCGGTGCACGCCGCGCCGTCGTCGGCGGCGAGGAACAAGACCATCTGGGCGAACTCTTCGGGGAGGATCCGGCGCTTGATCGACTGATTGTCCATGGTTCGCTGCTCGCCCTCCGGCGTCCACCACTTCGCCAGTTGTCGTTCGGTGGGCACCCAGCCCGGCAGCACGGTGTTGACCCGCACACCGCGAGGACCGAACGTGCGGGCCATGGTGCGGGTGATTCCTTCGACGGCGGACTTGGCGATCGCGTAGCCCGGAAAGCCGTCCTCCTTCATCATGTAGCTGCTCGAACCGATGTTGACGATCGAGCCCGAGCCGGCCTCGAGCATCTGCGGGGCGAGTGCCTGGATGGCGAAGAAGTAGTGGCGCAAGTTGGTGTTGATCCGGTTGTCGAAGTACTCGGGTGTCACGTCGCGCCAGTCGTGCCGATCGTCGTTGGCCGCGTTGTTGACGAGCACTGATACACCGCCGAGCGCCGTCACCGCATCGGCGCATGCTGTCTGCAGCGCGGCGATGTCGAGCAAGTCCACCTCGAAGAAGATCGGCGCATGTGTCGCGCCGGCGTCGACACACCGTTGGATCGTGGCGTGTGCGTATGGAACGTTCTTGTCGACGAACGCAACCTTGCTGCCCTGCAGTGCGAACTGCTGGACCATCGCGCTGCCGATGCCGTCGGCGCCGCCGGTGATGAAGACGGTCCGATCGAACAGCGACGGGTACGAGGCGTAGTGAGCGGTCATGACTCTCCTGTGTGTTCGAACGTGTAGAGCGTGGAAGGGTTGTCGACGAGGATGCGCCGCCGGGTCGTGTCGTCGGGCATCCACTCGAACGCCAACCGGGCGAGACGGTTCAACGACGGCGGATCGGCTTGCCCCGGATGCGGCCAGTTGGTGGCCCACAACATGCGGTCCGGCGCGTGTTCGATCAGTGCGTGCACGAGGCCCGCGACCGCTTCGTATTGGTGGGTCGGGTCGACCGCAGATTCGTACGGCGCCGACAGCTTCACCCAGCAACGCCCGGTTTCGAGCAGGCGCAGCAGGACGGAGAATCGTTCGTCATCGGGGTCGACGGGAGGCATGAATCGACCGACGTGATCGACGACCAGCGGCGTGGGCAGCGCAACGAGAGTGTCGAACCTGTCGATCAGATCGCGTCCGTTCATCTGCAGTTGGATGTGCCATCCGAACGGCGCGATCTTCTCGGCGACCGCCGGCATGATCTCCCATGGGACCGCGCCTCCTGGCAGCATGTGGAAGCGGGCACCTCGCGCGCCGCGTCGGGTCAGTTGCTCGAGCTCGTCGTCGGACGTTTCGTCATCGACGACCACCACTGCCCGTGCGTTGCCGCCGAACTCGGCCACCGCGTCGAGCGTGCACGAGTTGTCGAGCCCGTAGGTGCTCGGTTGCACCACGACGACGCGCTGCAGACCCAGCGACGCCTGTACATGGCGATACTGATCGATCGTCGCGTCGGGCGGTCGCAGCAGTGACGACGGCGACGCGGCATATCGGCTGTCGTAGAAGTGCATGTGCGTGTCGCATGCGCCGGCAGGGAACCGAGGCTCGCTCATGCCGTCTTCCACCATGCACGTAACCGGTCGGCGTGATCGGGGTTGACGACTCGCGGTGGCATCTCGCCCGTCAGGATCGCGCGTACTTGTTCCACCGAGCTCGACGCTTGCGCGTCGGCGTTCTCCGGCGTGAGGCCTCCGAGGTGCGGGGTCGCAACAACGCCGGATCGTGCCGCGAGCAGTGGTGAAGGTCGCTGGTCGGGTGCACGACCGACGTCCATCGCGAACCCGCCGAGGTGGCCGGAGTCGAGAGCGGCGGCGACCGCGGACTCGTCGATCAGCTCGCCGCGCGACACGTTGACGAGCATGGCGCCCTGTCGCATGGCAGCCAAGGCCTGGGTGTCGATGAGGTTCTCCGTCGCGGCAGAGGCAGGAGCCAGCGGGAGCACGAAGTCGGCGGTCGCCAGCAGCTGTTCGAAGCTCGCCTGCTCGAAGCCGTCGACGGTGGCGTCCGCGACCGGATCGCAGACGACCACGTGCATGCCCACACAGCGCAACAGGTCCGCCAGGTACGAGCCGATCGCGCCGTAGCCGATGATGCCCGCAGTGCGCCCGCGCAGTTGACGTCCGGGTCGCTGCGGTGGTGCGACGCCGGCGCGGAAGTCGATCGTCGACTCGCTGACATTGCGCGCCAGATCGAGCATCAGTCCGAGGGCCAGTTCCGCAGTCGATGGTACGAAGCTCTTGTCGGCGTGACCGATGATCACCCCGGCCGAGCTTGCCGCCGGAACGTCGATCGTGCTGATGTCGACGGCGCATCGCAAGAAGGCGAGCAGGCCCGGCAACGCGTCGAACAGAACCGCTTCCCCCGCTGTGGATCGATGGGCGATGATCACATCGCAGCCCTCCGCGGCGGCGATCACCTCGGGTGTGGTCAGGTCGCGATCGAGCGGGTTGTGTACGACCCGTGCGATCGATGCCAGCTCGGGCAGCGCTCGTGCGTAGTAGGCACCGAGGTCCTCGGGGTTGTGCGTGAGGAACGCCGTCAACATCGAGGCGACGCTAGTCGCACGTCGTCAAGCGTGTTCGGTTGCCGACACGGGCTCCGCCGGCGTGCCTGCCTGCAGGTTGTTGCGTTGGTTCAGCACCACGAATCCCAGCAGCCCGCCGATCACGATCGCCATCCCGATCAACTGCCACCCGTTCAGCACTTCGTCGAGCAGCAGGAACGACCACAGCGCGGCCAGCGCCGGTTGCGCGACCTGTGCGATGCCGATGCTGCCGATCGGGATCGTGCTCTGGGCGAACACCATCAGGCCGTGGGCGAGCACGCCGGTCATGAACGTCAGCAGCACGATGTACTTCCATCCGTGCGCCGTGACGGACAGCATGTCGCCATGCATGATCGCGAGCGGCAGCACGGCGACGGTCGCTACCGGGGTCATCGCCGCCATGTAGCTGGCAACGTCCATCTCGCCACGCAGGCGTCGTGTGCCCGAGATGTACCCGGCCCAGCACAGCAGCGCGATGACGCCGAAGATGCAGCCGCGCAGCGACGCGTCGCCATCTGACGGCGCGGCGAACAACACGATCGCCACGCCGCCGACCGCGAAGAACGCGAAGAACAGGGCGCGTGAATGCAGTCGTTCGCCGAAGAACGCGGCGCCGATCGGCACGACGATGAACGGTGTCATCGCGCTGATCATCTCCGCGTTGGCGACCGAGTTGTGGGTCGCTCCGAGGTAGAAGAAGGCGATGTCGAGGCCGAAGAAGACGCCGGGCAGCGCGGCCAGGCGGATGCTCCGCCAGCTCGGGCGACGCCCGGTCGCCAGCACGATGCCGTTCCACACGAGCGACGTGATGACCATCCGCCAGAAGGCGACGAGCTCTGCCGCGGTGCCGGCCCTCTTCACCAGCGTCGAGGCGAAGGAGAACACCAGGATCGTGACACCGACTGCCATCGCGCCGAGTGTTCGACTGCTGACAACGCTCTTCCGCTTGCCCGACCCGTCAGGCGAGCCAACACCACGAGGCGACGCGGGTCGGACTTGCACACCCCAACACTGCCAGGGCCGCACGTGGCAGGCCAAAGGCTGCCGTGAAAATCAGCCGATGTTGTCGAATGCTTTCGTCAGCATCGAGAGTGCCTGTTCGACGATGGGCAGCAGCGGTCGATTCTCGTCGCCGAGGAGCCATTGTGAGGTCGCTGCCCGGATCGCTGCGACGGCACATCCCGCAATCAGGGCAGGGCGGATGTCGTCGGCCGGGTCGACGTCGAGTCGGTCGGCGATCAGCGGCACCATCGCGTTCTCGAACGCTGCATGGCGCTCGTTCTGGCGCTGCTGCAGCGAGGGCGTGGCGCGCACGAGCGCCGCCCGCTGGCGGTCGTTGTCGAGGTCGTGCTCGTAGTTGGCGGCCAGATCCATGATGGCGCCACGGACCGAGGCGATCACCGATTCCGACCGCGGTCGCTTCGTGAACATGTTGACGAAGTCGTCGAGTCCGTGCTGCAGCGTGCCCAGTACCAACTCCTCCTTGGTGGCGAAGTAGCGGTAGAAGGTTCGGTGCGACACCTCGGCCTCGGCGGCGATCTCGTCGACGGTCACGTCGTCGAAACCCCTGCTGGCGAACATGCGCGTGGCGACGCGGACGATGTCGGAGCGGGTGCGCTCCTTCTTCATCTCGCGCAGGCCCATGGTCGCGGTCACGCCTCCAGCATAGGGCGGCACAAATGCGAGAAACGTGCCATCTGTCATATGTGCCAAGTGCGGGTTTCGCCAATATCGTTGGGCGAGTCGCATCGACCGCGTCATCGAAGAACAGGTTCCCTCCCTTGTCTGACCACAGCTCACACACCCAATTCCTGCCGGAAGAATCGGCCCTCGATCCACGCCGCTGGTGGACCTTGGCGGTCCTCTGCCTCAGCCTGATGATCGTGTCGGTCGGCAACTCCAGCCTCAACGTTGCGCTGCCAACACTCTCCGAGCACCTGCACGCCAGCAACTCGCAGTTGCAATGGGTCGTCGCCGCGTACTCGCTGGTGTTCGCCGGACTGCTGTTCACGGCAGGGGCGCTCGGCGACCGCTTCGGGCGCAAGGGCGCGCTGCAGCTCGGCCTCATGATCTTCCTCTTCAGCGCTTCGCTGGCATCTGCGCGCGACGAGTGTCAATCAGCTGATCGGGTACCGGGCGATGATGGGTGCCGGCGCCGCGCTGATCATGCCCTCGACGCTGTCGATCCTCGTCAACGTGTTCCCGCCGTACGAGCGCACCAAGGCGATCGCCATCTGGGCGGCGACTGCCGGTGGTGCCGGCGCCATCGGTCCCGTCGCCAGCGGCTTCCTGCTCGGCCACTTCTGGTACGGATCCGTCTTCCTGATCAACGTCCCGATCATCGCCCTCGCACTGATCGCCGGCCACTTCCTCGTGCCCAAGTCGCGTGACCCTGAGAAAGCACCGTTGGATCCGATTGGAGCCGTGCTCTCGATCGTCGGTATCGGCAGCCTCGTGTATGGCCTGATCCAAGCTCCCGAACACGGTTGGAGCAGCGGTTCGACCCTCGGCGCTTTTGCATTCGCGATAGTCGTTCTTGCGGCGTTCGTGGCGTGGGAGTTGCGCGTCGAGGAGCCGATGCTCGACATGAGCCTGTTCCGCAACCCGGCGTTCAGCGCCGGTAGCGGCGGCATGATCCTGATCTTCCTGGCGATGTTCGGCGTGATGTTCCTCATCACCCAGTACTTCCAGCTGATCCTCGGCTTCAGCCCGCTCGGGGCGTCGCTGCGCTTCTTGCCGATGTCGCCGATCATGGTGATCGTCGCCACCCGCACGCCGCGTCTCGCGGCACGATTCGGCGCACATCGCGTCGTCGCCACCGGCATGTCGCTGGTGGCTCTCGCCCTCCTGATGTTCCGCGGCCTCGATACCAACACCTCGTACCTCTACGTGTTCTGCTGCATCGCTCCGCTGACGACCGGCATCGCGCTGGCGATGTCGCCGATGACGACGTCGATCATGTCGGCAGTTCCGGCGCGGCGAGCGGGAACCGGATCGGCGATGAACGACGCGACCCGAGAGCTCGGCGCGGCGCTCGGTGTCGCTGTGCTCGGCAGCCTTGCCGCATCTCGTTACGGAAACCTGATCAGCGGCTTCGGCAACGCCATCCCCGCCGAATCCCAGGCGGCCGTGCAATCCTCTTTGGCCGGCGCACTCGATGCCGCCAAGACGCTGCCCCCGACCCAAGCGCAGATCGTCACGTCGGCGGCCGAGCATTCGTTCGTGTCGGGCATCCACTTCGCTGTGACGGTCGGTGCCGCTCTTGCCGCGATCGCGGCAGTCGTCGTCTACCGCTACCTGCCGCACATCGCCACCCACGAGAGCACGGCCGAATCCGTCGAGCACATGGCCGAGCTCGGCGTCGGCGGCACGCTTCCCGTCTTCGAGCCCGACACGATGTGAGCCTGTGGGCTGCCTCGACAGCTAGATTCCAGGTCGATGGGGTCACAGTGAACGAGGCGCGGCTGGAGCGTCTTCTCGGCTTGGTGCAGGCGCGACACGTCGATCGTGCGCTGCCGATCCCTTCTCGAATCTGTCTCGTGTGTCGAGAAGCAATGGATGTCGATGGCGCCTCTGTCGGGTTGGTGTCGTCGGGTCAGCACCGTTCGGTGGGCGCATCCGACCCCATCGCCGAGGCGATCGAGAGCACGCAGATGACCACGCAGGAAGGACCTTGCATCGATGCGATGGACACCGGACTGCCGGCGATCGAGATCGATCTGGGCAGCATGGCCGCTCGCCAGCGGTGGCCGGCGTTTGCCCCGGCAGCGCTGAGTTTCGGCGCGCGTTCGGTGTACGGGTTTCCGCTCATGGTCGGTAACGAATCGATCGGCGCGCTCGACCTGTACTCCCGCGAGGTGCATTTGCTCAGCGACTCCGATGTAGACGACGCGCTGATCTTGGCCGACATGGCAGCCCTGGCCATCCACGGCTCGGACGACTCGGGTCAGGCTCGCGAACTCGGTCTTGATGCCGAGCCCGATCAGCCGTGGGCGCATCTGGCCGTCGTGCATCACGCCAGTGGAATGACCGCGGTGCAACTCGGCATCTCGGTCGAAGAAGCATTGCTGCGGATGCGAGCCTTCGCCTTCGCAGTCGACCGCTCGCTCGCCGATGTCGCGGGTGACATCGTCGGCCGGCGGCTCCGTCTCGAGGTATGGCACCGTGACTGACTCGGACCGGCGGCAGATCTCGGAGACTCGTGAGGCGACCGTGGTCGACACGCTCGTGCAGCTGGCTGACACCCTGATCCAGGACTACGACGTGATCGAGTTCCTCGGGCTGCTCAGCGAGCGATGTGTGTCGTTGGTGGACGCAGACGAGGCAGGAATCATGGTCAGCGACGGGCTCGGGAGCCTGCAGGTCGTTGCCTCGTCGAGCGAACGCTCACGCCTTCTCGAACTCCTGGAACTGCAGAATCGGGATGGTCCGTGTCTCGACGCGTTCATGACAGGCGAACCGGTCTCCAGCCCGGATCTCACCGTCGAAACCGAACGCTGGTATCACTTCTCGCGGGAGGCGGTCGGGTTCGGCTTTCGTTCGGTGCACAGCATCCCGCTTCGGCTGCGAAGTCAGGTGATCGGTGCCCTCAGCCTGCTGCGTACGAAGCGAGGCCACATGAGCGACGCCGATCGAACGCTCGCTCGTGCACTTGCACAGATGGCGACGATCGGACTTCTCCAGGAGCGTGCGATCCGATCATCGAAGAACGCCTCGATCCAGTTGCAAACCGCGTTGACCAGTCGTGTTCGCCTCGAGCAGGCGAAAGGGATGATCGCTGAGCGGCACTCCGTCGACATCGACACGGCGTTCGAACGGCTGCGCTCGTATGCGCGTAACCATCACCGCCAGATCAGCGACGTGGCGCTGTCGATCGTGCGCGACAACTTCGAGATCAGCTGAACCGGCTCACGCCGTGCCAGGGCTTCGCCACCCTCCATCGTGATCGACGATCCGAACCTCGTAGTTGGCGGCAGGCCCCACCGATCGCGCCAACGACGCGGCGCTCGCGTCGTCGTCGAGGAAGGCGGCGACGACCGTGATGTCTCGCCCCGGTGCGCGCGGCTGCGAGGTCGCTCGTTGGCCGGCCAGCCGAGACCCACCGACGATCGCCCCGACGATGGCGCCGATGATTCCTGCGAAGACTGCGGCGATCGCGATGCTCGTTGCCGAGTCGGTCGTGATGGCGGCGATCAGCGCGCCGAGGACGCCGACAGCGACGAAACCGATCACGCCGTATGCGGCGACGCGACGTACCGGCAGGTCGACGACACCGTCGCCGTCCTCGTCGCCGGTGGGCACGACGCTGGGATCCGTCGGCTTGACGGTCACTGCAGCGACACGAGAGTTGGGCACGGACTGACGGAAGCTGCTCAACAGGTCGAGTCCCGCCCGACTGCCGACGACGAACGAGACCACGGTGTTGTCGGTCAACTCGAGATCGCTGGAGTCCCGAGGTTCCAACATGTCGATGTCGTGATGGGGAAATTGCTGGGTGACGTATTCCTGGAGGGAAGTCATGCCCCTGGCAATACCCATTCAGCGGGCTCCGTCAATCGCCCATTCCGGAGGTTCAGCTCATCTCGAGGCCGGCTGGCCTGCAGCCGTCGTCGCATGCTCGTCAGCGAATGGGGATGCTGCTGTCGTCGGCAACGCTGGGACTACGTCGAAGCGAAGGATCAGCAACGCCGTGTCGTCGTCGCTTCCCAACGGTCGACGTCCTCGTTTCAGCACACGGATCGAATCCGCCAACTGCTCGATCGGCTGATCGCCGTCGGTTTCGAGGAGCTCCGCGAGTTCCTCGACCGAGACGGCTTTGTCGGCGGGTGCATCGGTGAGACCGTCGGTGTACGACACCAACGTGTCGCCCGGCATGACATCGACGACGGTGGTCGACAATGTCGGTTCCAGCATTCCCAGGAGCATGCCCATGGTGCCGACCGGCTCGACCGACCCATCACTGTGCCGCAACAGCGGTTGCGGATGACCACCGAGCGACAGCTCGATCCGGTAGCCCCCACCTTCGCAGCGGCGAGAGGAACCCGAAGCACGCCGTGCAGAACGTGACGGGTTGATGCTCGTGCAGCGCGTGGTGCACCGCATGCAAGACGTCGGTGGGCGACGAGGAGTTTCGAGCCGCGGCGCGCAGCGTGTGGCGGGCCAAGCCGGTCAATGCCGCCGCCTCGATGCCCTTGCCGCACACGTCGCCGATCGCAAATCCCCATCGATCCTCGGAGGCAAGGAACATGTCGTAGAAGTCGCCACCGATCAGGTTCGCCGCGCCGGCCGGCCAATACCTTGCGGCCACGGTGACGCCATCGGGTGCGTCGAAGTGCTGCGGCAGCAACCCCAACTGCAGGGTTTCGGCGATGTGGCGTTGCTCGTCGTAGAGGCGCTCGTTGTCGGATGCCAGAGCCATGGCTGTGTCGCGTCGTTCGAGCAGCCGTCGCGTCAGGATCGCGAAACCCGCTGCCACCAAGGCTCCGCCGAGCGCAACGATCCACCACAGGTTGGCGAACAGATCACCGCTGAGGTTTCCGATCGGCGTCATGACGAGCAGCAGTGAGTTGTTGCCGAACGCGGTCGTCTTCTCGGCGGTACGACCTTCCAGCGGAAGGTCGCGAACGCTTGCGCTGATCAAGCGGTCGGTCGTCGGCTGATCGCCGATGTAGATCGCGTAGTCGAGCTGTGCGAACGGCTGGTCGGTCCGCGTCCGCACGTTGGGGTCGGGCGACAGGGTGCGCTCTGCGTACACGACGTAGGTGGCGTCCGTGTTGCCGCTCGGGACGGCGTAGCCGAGCTTGCGCGGCCCGGCGGCGAGGAGATCGAGTACGACGAACTGTTGCGTGGCCGGCGGCGCCGGCTTTGAGATGGCCGCGTCGAGCATCGCCTGAACGGCGCCGTCAGCGCTTCCGGGGAGTGCGATGGGGTCGCCGAGCACTGCGACCGGCGTGGTGTCGCCGACGCGAAACAGGGCCGCCGATGTGTAGCTCTTGCCTGTTTCCTTGCCGACGACCGGGCCGAGGATGTTGGTGAACATGGCCGCATCGCCATCGGTGCGGTCGGCGATCTTCGCCGCTGCGTCGAGCGGCGCCCTCACGCCGGTGACGCCGCCCTGCAGCACGGCGCTGGCCTCGTTGGTTCGCTGCTGCAGCAGGCGGTCCTCCGCTTGGTTGAACAGCACCCGGCAACCGATGGCAAGTCCGAGAAGAAGTCCTAGTCCGCCTAGGAAAATGACGAACGGAAGCCGTCGACGAGTGCGGGCGGAGCTCACGTGAGAAATATTGCCATGTCGGGGGGGTTTCAATCTCAACGTCACCTGTTGGATTGACGTTGCACCGCCCGAACGGTATGGTCCGAAGCCGGAGACATCTCGTAGTGCCGTGCCCAGACCCCGCTCGGAGGGACAGATGGAAGACAGCTCCTCGTTGGCGAGTGTGCCGACGCGGTTGACACTCAGCACTTGCACTGTCGACGTCGACACGACGACCGACAGCGTGGTCGTACGTATCGCCGGAGAGCTCGACATGGCAGACGCCGACCAGGTCGGTGATGTGCTGTCCGGCGCTGTCGACATGGGCAAGCGCATTGTCCGTGTGCAGCTCGCGGATCTCAGGTTCGCCGACTCCTCGGCGATCAAGGCGATCCTCATCGGCGCGCAGGCGGCCGACGAGCGTGGTGTCGCCTACGAGCTGGTCAGCCCACGCGGTCTGGTGCAGCGGCTGTTGGAGGTCACCGGGTTGAACAACGCCCTCACTGTCGTGCACGAGCCCGAAGCGCCCGTCGCCAACTGAGCACGTCACTCACTGAGCAGAGTCACACGTGGTCGAGCACGAGGTGAAGGCGCGCCGTCACCACGAGATCGTTCCCGCGATGCTCGATCGTCACTTCCTCCGACAGCGAATCGACGATCGCCAGTCCGCGGCCACGCAACGACAGCTCCCGTAACGACAGATCGCCGGCCGGACGCCACAGCTCACGCGCAGGTGGCTGCTTGTCGATGGGTCGATTGCGCACCGATATTTCCGCACTGTCGTCGACACGGACGACCTTCAACGTGTACGCCAAACCGGGGGAGTTCTGAATCGCATTGGAGCAGAGCTCACTGACGATCAACGCGCTGCGCTCTTGCGTCCCCTCGTCGGCACCTTGGCTCGACATCCACTTGATCACGTCGGCACGCGCCTGGCGAAGCGTTCGCAGGTCTCCGTCGTACACGCGACTCAGTTCGGCCGAGGGTTCGGTCACACCTACGAGCATAAGCAAAGAGCGGTCGGCGTGACGCCTTTCTAGATCACCAGCGACGTTCCGCCGTCGACGACGACCACATGGCCGGTGATGTACGAGCTCTGGATCAACGCCAGGATGGCTTCGGCGCAGTCCTCGGGAGTTGCCGACCGGTGCATCGGGGTCGTCGCCGCGACCGAGGCGTGCTGGTCCGGCCATTGCGAGGTCCATGGAGTGTCGACGAGCCCCGGGGCCACCGCGTTGACGCGCACCGGTCCGCACGACTTGGCGAGCAGTGCAGTCATGTGGTTCAGGGCCGCCTTCGACATCGCGTAGGCAATCGACGATCCGATGGGTCGCATCCCGGCGATCGAGGTGACGGTCACGACGTTTCCGATGGGGGACTGGCGAAGGTGCGGCATCGCCGCCTTGGTCAGCCACCACGTGCCGAACACGTTGACGTCGAAGGTCTTGCGAAAGATGTCGTCGGTCGAGCGCCTCGAGATCGGCGTGAGGCACTCGCGTTGTCCATCCGGCGTTGTTGACGAGGACGTCGAGGCGGCCGAACCGATCGACCGTCCGGGCGATCAGATCCTGTCCCTGTGCTTGATCGCTGATGTCTGCCTGGACGTACAACGACTCGGACGGAAGGAGTCGGCGATCGCCATCCCTGCTTCGGTCGACGACGACGAGTTGACGACGACCGTCGCGCCGAGGTCGGAGAGGCGGCGAGCGGTCTGCCTCGCCGATGCCGCTCGAGGATCCCGTCACGATCGCTACTCTTCCGTGAAGCTTCTGCCCGTCCTCGTCGTCATCCTCCGTCTACGCGTCTGATCGCGCCTCGACGACCTTCGCGAGTGGTTGCGTTCGTCGTGTCCTTGAAGCCGGCCATGCGCGCGTACACGTCGGCCGCGGCCGTGCCGAAGCCGTCGGGGAGGTTCGTGCGCGGCGAAGCTCGCCGCGATCTCCTCGAGCTCGCCGGCGAATCGCCACGCCTTCGGTGCGTTGCCCGATGCAGCGCGTTGCGGATTGCTCGTCCATGCCCGGCATCGATGTCGCCCACTCGACGAGCAGCGCATCCTCGACACCCTCGGCGGCAGCGAGCGCCCGAATGGCCAGCAGCAGCGCGGCGGTGCCCTTTCGTCCAAGCGGCGAAGCAGACCTTCACGGCCGATGCGGCGCCTGCACCGCCAGCGACCACACGCGTCTCGAGCAGCGTCCCGTCCCACAGTGCAGCGACCACGTCGGCATCGTCGCCCGCCAGGTAGAGGCGCGTCGACCCCGCCGATCGAACAGGCGGCCCGACGACCCCTCCGTCGACGAAGCGGGCGAACTGGCTACCGATCTGGCGAGACGTGGCGGGGGAGATTGCGTTCACGTCGACATAGATGCCGTCGAACCCCGTGGCCACTACCTGTGCGGCAACTTCGGCGGCCGAGCCGGGTGGACAGACCGAGACGATCACGTCGGCGCGTTGCGACATCGCCTCTATGGATCCGACGTCCTCCAGCCCTGCTGCCGCGGCTCGCTCGCGTGTTGCGTCGGACCTGCCGTCGCCGCACCACAACCGCACACCGGTACACGTCGCAGCCAGTGACGCGCCCATGGCACCGGGGTGCAGGAATCCGGTGGCCACTCTCAGCTGCTGGCGAGTTGGTTGGTCGAGTAGCGCACGGCCGTCGACCAGGCCGGATCGGAGTGCCGTTGCCAATACCGGTCGCGGAGATCCGTGGTGCGCGAGCCAACGCTTCCGTCGCCGATCGGTTTGCCGTTCAGCGTCGTCACCGGCATCACGCCGCCGGCGGTCGTGCAGGTGAGTACCTCGTCGGCTCGCAGCAGTTCGTCCGCGGTCAGCCGGCCTTCCTCGGCAGGGTTGCTGCTCTCGTCGCAGAGGTCGAGCAACGTGCGCCGTGTCACGCCCATCAAGGTGCCGCTCGCGGGTGTGAGCCAGCGTCCGTCGACGAAGGCGAAGATGTTGTAGCCGGGTCCTTCGGTGATCGCGCCGCTGAGGTCGCGCAGCACCACCATCTGCGCGCCGTGGTCGTACGCATCGAACAGCGCCATGTCGAGATCGAGCCAGTGATAGTTCTTCACCGATGGATCCACGCTCTCCGGTGGGATGCGTGGGATCTCGCTGATCCACATGCTGGCCCCGGTCTTCTGCTGCTCCTCCGGGCTCACCCAGATGTAGGGAACGGCGAAGCAATAGAGGTTGTTACGGCAGGTGCGTAGATCGCGGCTACCCGGTGCGGGCCGACCACGCGTGCACGTCATCGACACGTAGGCGCGCTGCAGGCCGGCGCGGCTGACACATTCGTGGAGGATCGCCTCGAGGTCGTCACGCGACACGCCGATGTCCAAGCGAAGTTGGGCGACGCTGTGCAGGAAACGATCGAGGTGAGCGTCGAGCCGGAAGAACCGTCCGTCCCATACACCGACGACGTCGTACGTGCAATCCGAACGCGTCACGCCCATGTCGAGAATCGAGATCTTGGCCTCGCCGATGGGACAGAACTCACCGTCGACGAACGCTGTTCCGGCGGCCCATTTGGTGGCTTCGGTATCTGACATCACCCACTACTAGCAGAGTTTGACGTGTCACCCGGAAGGGTACGACTGTCCCCACGAACACGAGCCGGACTCGGGCTAACGTCACGGGGCGAAGGCGAAACGATCCGGAAAGAGGACACCATGAGCACCACAGCCGTCGGCGATCATCTGTCAGACGTCAAGACTCTTCGCGAGAATGCCCGCGCGCACATCGACCAGGGTCCACTCACGGCCAACTACTCCGCCGACCGCGAGCGTGTGATCAAGGTGCTCAACGAGGCGCTTGCTACCGAGCTGGTGTGTGTGTTGCGGTACAAGCGGCACTACTACATGGCCGACGGCATCAACTCGGCTTCGGTTGCCGCAGAGTTCCTGCAGCACGCAGCCGAAGAGCAGGGCCACGCCGACCAGATCGCAGCACGGATCGTGCAGTTGCAGGGTGAGCCCGATTTCAACCCGGCGACACTTGTTGCCCGCAGTCACGCCGAGTACGTCGAAGGCACTGACCTGATCGACATGATCAAGGAAGACCTCGTGGCCGAGCGGGTAGCCATCGCGTCGTACAGCGAGATCGTGCGCTGGCTCGGCGACGGCGACATCACCACTCGCCGCCTGATGGAGCAGATCCTCGCTGTCGAGGAAGAGCACGCCGACGACCTGCTGACCTTCCTCAAGCAGTTCGGCGTCGACCTCTAGACGGTGAAGCTGGTCATCGACAGCGAACCCATCGCGTAGCCGTCGATCAACACCTCTGCGGTGCTGTCGGCGGCGTGCGCGAGCCCGGCGATGTACAGCAGCGGGATGAAGTGATCTGGCGTTGGCACCGCGAGCCGGAAGTGTTGTTGTCGTTGCAGATCGGCAGCAGAGCCGGGGTCGTTCGACATCAGTCCGATCGCGGCCTCGTTGAAGTCGAGCGCCCAGTCGAAGGCGGCGTCGGGCTGGTCCCACCGGATCAGCCCGAGGTTGTGCACGACGTTCCCGCTACCGACGATCAACACCCCGCTGTCGCGGAGCGAGGACAGCTGCGAGCCGAGCGCGACGTGGTAGTCGAACGGCTTCGTCGCGTCGATCGACAGCTGCACGACGGGGATGTCGGCGTCGGGGAACATGTGCACCAGCACCGACCAGGTGCCGTGGTCGAGCCCCCAGCTGTCGAGGTCGCTGCCGACCCACGTCGGCTTGACGACCTCGGCGATCTCCTCGGCAAGATCGCGGCTGCCCGGCGCGGGATATTGCATCGCGAAGAGCTCGTCCGGAAAGCCGAAGAAATCGTGGATGGTCTTCGGCTTTGCCATCGCGGTCACGGCTGTCGCGTTGATGTACCAGTGCGCAGAGATGGCCACGATCGCGCGAGGTCGCGGAGTGCTGCTGCCGAACCGGGTCCAGGATTCCGTGTACCGATTCTGCTCCAACGCGTTCATCGGGCTGCCGTGCCCGACGAACACCGCGGGCATCGGGGTTGTAGAACTCATGTGGTCCACAGTAACGACATGACATCTAGCGTGTTGCTGTGAAGACGGAGACGACCGAGGCCGCTTGATCTGTGTCCATCGTCGATGATCTCAACGAGGCCGGCCTTCGACGCGGCGGATTGCTCGCCCTGACGATCGCACCCGGGGTGGGCCTCGGACTCGCCTTGTCGGACGGCTGGTCAATTGCGATCGCGTCGCAGAGCCCCGCCGACATCGTCCGCAGCATCGAGATCGCCCTGCGTCCGCGTTGGGTCGTGTGGGGGAGCGAGCCGGCACTGCTCGTCGACGCTGGTCTGCGGCTGACGAAGTGCTGGCACACAGCGGCCGTGCAACGACTCCTGACCGGTGGTTGGCGGATGGACCCGGCACGAGCATGGGCACAGCTGCACGACCTCCCGACCGACCGCCTTCCGGTGACCGCGCCGGTCGACCTGTTCACCGAGCCTGACGACGGAGAGCCGGATGAGCCTCTGCGCGCCGACGGCTACCTGAAGCCGGAATGGCTGGCACCGGACTTCGAATGGACGACGGGCCGCCTCGCCCGCTGGGCGACGCTGGCCATCGACGTTGCCAACCTGCAGGATCGACGCCTCGAGCTCCTGGATGATCGACCGATGGCCCGGTCCGTCGCCAGGTCGGAGTCTGCTGCCGAACTGCTGTGTGCGGAACTCGCCCACGACGGCCTTCCCATGGATCGCGCCGAGGCGGAGTCGATCGTCGCATCCTTCGTCGGTCCACGTCCCTTGAACGAGGCCGATGCGGTCGAACGACGCAGGGCTCGCGACGACGAAGTGTTGCGCCACGCGACGAGCCCGCAGTGTGATCTTCGAAACCCCGCACAGGTGAAGTCGTTGCTGCGCAGCATCGGCGTCGAGCTCCCCGACACCCGCGCCTGGCGGCTCGAGGCGATCCGCGATTCGCACCCACTGATCGAAGCGTTGTTGGAGTGGCGCAAGGCGGAACGCATGGCCACGACGTTCGGGTACAGCTGGCTCGACGAGCACCTCGGCGCGGACGGTCGTCTGCGCGGCGACGTGGTCGGGCAGCGACGGCGCCGCAGGTCGTATGACTGCGTCGGCGGGGCTGCACAACATGCCGGCACATCTGCGGTCGGCAGTGATCGCCGAGCCCGGCCATGTCTTCGTGCGTGCCGACCTCGGGCAGATCGAGCCGCGCATCCTCGCGGCCGTCTCGGGCGATGCAGCCCTTGCGAAGGCAACCGCGGAGGATGACATGTACCTGCCCGTCGCCGAGCAACTCGGGGTCGATCGGGCAACCGCGAAGGTGGCCGTGCTCGGAGCGATGTACGGACAGACCACCGGGCACGGGGCAGTGGCGCTGCGCGGTCTCGAGCTCGCCTACCCCGTGGCCATGCGCTACCTGACCGAGGCCGACGTCTCGGGGCAGGTTGCTCGCGACATACGCACGTACGGCGGCCGGCTGGTGCGAATGGGATCGGGTAGCGCCGACGACGACGTCAGTGATCGCGACAATCGGAGCCGAGCTGCAGCGCGAGGTCGCTACGGCCGCAACGCGATGGTGCAGGGCGCGGCCGCGGAGTTCTTCAAGGTGTGGGCGGTCACGGTCAGGTCTCGTGCAGCCTCGTTCGGCTCTCACGTGGTGCTGTGTCTGCACGACGAGTTGTTGGTGCACGCGCCGATCGAACACGGTGCCGCTGTTGCCGACTTGTTGGTCGAAAGCCTCGGCGATGCTGCGGCTCACTGGGCGCCGAGCGACGCCGTCAGGTTCGTCGCCGAGGTCAGCGTGATCGATCGCTGGTCGGACGCCAAGGGCTGAACCGACGTCGAACAGCCGGCAGCGGCTCGGGGGTATGGTGCCGAACCATGTCCGCTCGTCCACCGCGTGAGCTACGCCTCGCGCTGTCGATGAACGGTGGCGTCAGCCTGGCGGTGTGGATCGGTGGCGCGGTCAGCGAGATCGATTGCCTCCGCCGTGGCGAGGGGTTCTGGGGAGACCTCCTCGAAGCGTGCGGGTTCCAACGCGAAGCGCTCGTCGACGTGATGACCGGGGCCTCGGCCGGCGGGTTGAACGCGGTGCTGATGGCGCAGTCCATCCGGTCGGGGACACCATTTGCCGAGTTCCTTCCGTTGTGGGAAGACCATGCCGACATCGACACCCTGTTGAAGGGTCCGAGGCACTCCACGGAGTACGACAAGCGGGCGGTGCTGAAGGGTGCGTACTTCAAGCGATCGCTGTTCGAGGCGCTCGACAAGCCGGTCGCCGCGACACCGCTCACGCAGAACCTTGCCGTGTTCGCGAGCGCGACCCTGGTGCGTGCGAACCCCATCGAGTTCAGGGACGTGCCTGGAGCACCGATCGCCGAGACGCGCAGCGACGCCTACTTTCACATCACGCGCCGCGGGCCGGCATCCCGTGGCCTCGACGGGTTCGAGCCTTCGCACCTCGTGAAGGGAAATGTCGAGGCATTGGCGCTCGTCGGCCGGGCGACGTCGAGCCTGCCCGGCTTGTTCGAGCCCGTCAGGTTCCAGCGGTCGTCGTTCGGCAGTCGCCTGGTCGGTGGCTTCACCCGGCTGCGCGACGAGGTCGAAGTGATGGACGGCGGCGTCATCGACAACGTGCCGATCTCGCGCGCGATCCGAGCCATCGCGAACAGTCCGGCGGAGCAGCGCGTCCGGCGCGTGCTGCTGTACCTCCACCCTGATCCAGGTGGTCGCCGCGGCGCGCATGCCGATGACGACCCGGCGACTGCGTTGAAGGTGGTGGAGTCGTTCTTCGGCAAGCGCAAGGAGACGATCCGCGAAGACATCGAGCTGTTGCGCGAGCACAACGACGCGGTCGATCGGCGGCGCGACGAAGGCGAGTCGCTGCTCCGATCGTTCGCAGCGTCCGGCTTCCGAATCGATGGCGACGAGCGCGCTCAGCTGGCGCAGAGCGTGTGCTCGGCGATGCTCCTCCGCGCCGCGATCGATCCGCCGAGCGAGCTCACCTGGCATGCGCCCAACGTCGAGCGTCTGGTCCCGTTGATCGATGGGCCGGATGACCCGTCGAAGGCCGAACTGGCCGCCGACGTCCTGGCGACCACGAGTGGTCCGGAGGTGCTCATTGCGATCGCGGCGCGACGCATCGCGCTCGGGTTGCAACGGATCATCGGGTTGGTCGCGCCCGACGCGCCCGGCGTCGATTTCGACGACGTTCAGCCGAGCATCTACGAACTGCTGCTGTTGTGCGACGTCATCACGAGCTACCAGTTGGCCCGCTTCCTCGGACACGGTCCCGGCTCGGCGCCGACGACTCGTCTGATCGCCTCGCGCGTCGAGCTCGAGCAGCTCGTTGTCGGCGACGAGCTCGACGACGAGACCTGGAAGGCGATCGCCTCGTGGGACCTCTCGGCGGCCACGCGCAGCGACGGCGGTCATCCACTGGCCGTGCACCTCGCGACGCTCACGAAGCAGATCATCGACGAGTTCCCTGATCCCCCCGAATCGCTTCGATCGCCGGCGGCAGAGGTGCTGCGACAGCTGAAGACGGGCGGCACCACGCCCGAGGACCTCGACCTCGCGCTCCTGCCATTGGCCGCCGAATCGGTGGCGAGCGACCAGCCCATCGAGTTCGTGCGCATTGCGGGCAACGTGTCCTCGCCGGCGTCCGACGCGTTCGAGAAGCTCGCTCCACCGGGCCAACAAAAGATCGCCGGTCTCCAGTTGCACCACCTCGGCGCGTTCTTCGCGCGCGACTGGCGGACCAACGATTGGTGGTGGGGCCGGCTCGACAGCGTCCGCGCATTACTCGATGTGGTGCTCGATCGCGAGGCAATGCAGACGCTTCGTGACAGTGGATTTCTGGCGGCTAACGGATTCACGACCGCCGACCATTCCGTGGAGGATGTCAAGAACTGGTTGCTCGAGCAGCGTCAACATCAGCTACTCGACGAACACGGTGGACCGCAGCCGGACTTCGAGAAGGCGACGAGCTCTGATCAGTTCAAGGCGTGGGCGACCGACGAGCGCCGCCTCAGCGCCCTGCTCGGATCGAGGACGCTGACCAGCACGACGATCCGTGGCGTCATCACGGCGTCGAAGATGTTGCGCCTCGGCCTCGGCAGGGTCGCCCAGGTGGCGTTGACGGTTGTCCGACCGCTGCTGTTGGCGTTGGCCGGCGTCGTCTTGGCCGGTCGGCGCGCTGCTGCGGCGATTGCTTGGACCGTCTGTGTGATGGCTGCAGTCCGCGCCAGCAACACCACGGGTAGCTGGGTGCTCTGGGCCATCGGTGTCGTGCTGTCCGTGGTGATCGTGGGGCTGGTGGAGCGGAAGATTCGCCCGGCGCGCAGCAGCCTCTGGGAGCTGCGACCGTACGTGTACGCGATCGGCGGCATCGTGGCGGGTGCCGTGGCCATCGTCAACAAGGACTCCCTGCTGCCGAGTGATCCGACCGCGGTCGGTTGGAAGTGGTGGCTGATCCCGCCCGTCGCAGCAGGCATCAGCGCGGCCATGCTCTTCTTCTGGATGCGATGGTGGGCGGCCACGCTGCTGACCGATCGTCACTGCCGCCCTGTACCTCCTGTTCGCGTATGCCGCCGTCCGCGAGAACGCCGGCGACTCGCTGGCGTACTGGCCGCCGTGGTGGATGTTCCATTCGCTGTGGGTGTGCTGGTTGATCGCGGTGCTCGGGACTGCCGATCGCAATCGGGTTCATGCCCGACTCGATGCTGCGGCCCGTCGCGTTCACGAACAGATCCTGCAGACTCGATCGACACCAATGAGGATGACCATGCCGACGACTGAACCAACCGACCGAGCGGTGCAGCTGCTCGCACATCTCACCAACGGCGACACCAGCCTCCTGATCACGAGCGACGGCGGCATGCCTCGCCTCGCGCACTGGGGCGCGCCGCTCGGCGACACCGATCAAGGCGTTCGTGCCGGCCCTGCAGCGGCCGGTGCCACGTGGAGGTCTCGACGTCGACCCGCCACTCGGGCTGATCGCCGAGGCGAGTGTCGGCTGGTTCGGTACTCCCGGCCTCGAAGGTCATCGACCCGACGGGAGCGACTTCGCACCGCAGTTCCTGATGGTGTCGAGCGATGTCGAATCGAACTCGCGCGAGGTTCGTTCTGGCCGACGCTTCCGCTGGGTTGTCGGTGACCCTCTCCATCGACCTGCACCCCAGCGGGGTCGCCACGTTCGGCGCGTCGATCTCGAACGATGGCGCGTCGCCGTACTCGCTCGAGGGACTTCGGCTCAGCCTTCCGGTGCCGGCCCAGGCTCAGGAGTTGCTGACGGTCGGTGGGCGGTGGACCAACGAGTTCGGTCAGACGCGCACGTCGTGGATCGGCAATTGCGTGACGGTCGAGAACCGGCGTGGCAAGACATCGCACGAGCGGCTCGGTGTTGTGTTCGCCGGCACGCCTGCCTTCGCCGAGCACAGCGGCGAGGTCTGGGGTTGCCACATCGGTTGGAGTGGCAACTACGAGATCGTCTGCGATTCGGTGACCGATGCGAGGAGGTCACTGCAGACTCGGCGAGCTGCTGGCATCCGGCGAGGTCACCTTGCAGCCGGGGGAGCACTACGACGCTCCGATGGTCTACGCGGCGTACTCCGGCGCAGGTTTGAACGCGGTGTCCAATGCGTTCCACGCATACATGCGAAGCCGTCCGCAGCATCCCGTCGACGCCGCGTCCGGTGTTGTTGAACATCTGGGAGGCGGTGTACTTCGATCACGATTTCGACACACTTCGCGGGCTCGCCGACATCGCCGCGTCGTGTGGAGTCGAGCGCTTCGTCGTCGACGACGGCTGGTTCCACTCGCGGCGCAGCGACAACGCCGGCCTCGGTGACTGGTGGGTCGACACGACAGTGTGGACGAACGGGCTCACTCCGCTGATCGATCACGTGCGTGGCCTCGGCATGCAGTTCGGCATCTGGGTCGAGCCGGAGATGGTCAACCCGGATTCGGACCTGTATCGCGCTCATCCCGAGTGGACGCTCGTCGACGATCGCTACCCGGCCGTCATGGCTCGCAACCAACTCGTTCTCGATCTCGGCCGACCGGAGGTGTGCGAGTACTTGTTCGAGCACTTGCATGCCTTGCTTCGAGATCACGACATCGCCTACGTGAAGTGGGACATGAACCGCGATCTGGTCGCGCCGACGTCGGCCGGTCGGTCGGGTGTGCATCGACAGACGCTCGGCGTCTACGCGCTGTTCGATGCGCTGCGCGTCGAGCATCCGGGTGTCGAGTTCGAGACGTGTGCCGGGCGGAGGAGGCCGCGTCGATTTCGGGATCTTCGAACGCACCGACCGCGCCTGGACCAGCGACTCGATCGACGCACTCGACCGTCAGCAGATCCAACGAGGCTTCTCGCTGTTGTTCCCGCCCGAGTTGATGGGCACCCACATCGGCTCACCGGTCGCGCACACGACGGGCCGTTCGCATCGTCTCGGCTTCCGGGCGATCGCGGCGATGTTCGGCTCGCTCGGCATCGAGTGGAACCTGCTGAAGGCGTCGGACCAGGACCGCGCCGACCTCGCCGAGATCATCGCCATCCACAAGCGGCTTCGCCCGTTGCTGCATCACGGCACGTGTCGTGCGCCTCGACCATCCGGATCCTCACGTGATGGTGCACGGTGTCGTCTCGGACGATCAGACCGAGGCGGTGTTCGCCTGCACCCGACTGAGCTCCGGGCCTTCGCTGCACACCAGCCCGATTCGACTCGTCGGGCTCGACGACGATCGGATGTACGACGTCTCTCGAATCCCCATCGGACGCGTCAACGACGACATCGCCCGACTCCAGCCGGCTTGGCTCGAGAGCGGCCTTCGGATGACCGGTCGTCAACTCGCTGCCGCTGGGTTCAACGCTCCCGTGCTGTTCCCCGAATCGTCGATACTTGCTGAAGGTTTGGCTGCAACGTGACTCACGAAGCGCAGTCGCCGTTGTCGACCTGCGTGTCGTCGCCAAGATGGTCGGCGATCAACGAGGTGCGCATCGCCCAGGCGCGAGCGTCGGCCTGACGGCTCGTCGCCCACACGAGGGCGACGGCCTTGTCGTGGATCACGACGACAGCACCGGAGTCGCCTGCACGGATGTCGAGCGTCAGCTCGTAGCCGGGACGCACGTGCTTGCCCTCGCCGTAGATGTCGGCGGTCCGAATGTTGACCAGCCGTTGTACGCCGGCCGGCAGTTCGACAGGAGCGTCGTCGCGATACACGATCACGCTTCCTTGATCACCGGGTGACGCCGCGCCGATCGGAATCGAGGGTGCCAGGTCGGGATCGACCTTCAACACTGCGACGTCGAGGATCGGATCGAAGTAGACCACCGTCGCCGGTCGAGGTGCCCTGCGCACCGCGCACTTCGATGTCCTTGGCGCCGGCGACTACATGGGCAACGGTGGCGATCCTGCCGGGCGCGACCATCAGACCGGCGCCATGCACCTCGACCGTGCTGCAGCCGTTGGCGACGACCTGCACCGCAGCGTCTCCGATCTTCGCTGCAGGCGCAGCGGGCACGGTGGTGGTGGTGAGCGCCATCGGCGATCCCGTCGCGCCGCACGACACGGCGATCAGGCCGCAGGCAATGACGGCAAGGGCGCGGCGCAGGAGTTCCATGATCGAGTCCGCCAATCATGTCCGATCACACCTGCCAGCTACGATCGCGTCCGCGTGGCAACCATGGAGAAGCGTGACTACTCGTTGATCGGCGCCGGAGTCACGTCGCGCTGTCGAACGCGGCCTGTCGCAGGCGCAGTGGTACCGAACCGACGTCCCGCGCAAGCGGATGAAGGAGCTCATGCAGCGGCGTAACGGCCCGGCCATCCGCGACACGTTGCTGTGGATCGGGCTCCTGGTGCTGTTCGGCGGTCTCGGCGTCTACCTGTGGTTCTCCGTGTGGTCGCTGCTGTGCTTCGCGGTGTACGGCGTGCTGTACGGGTCGGCCTCGGATGCGCGGTGGCACGAGTGCGGCCACGGGACGGCGTTCAAGACGCGATGGATGAACACGGTCGTCTACAACTTGGCGTGCTTCATGATCATGCGCGATCCCACCGTGTGGCGATGGAGCCATGCACGGCATCACACCGACACGATCATCGTCGGTCGCGATCCCGAGATCGTCGCCCACCGTCCTCCGCCGCTCGGTCACATCGCCGCTCGACTTCTTCGGGCTCTTGGCGGTGCCTCAGGCGTTCAAGCACATGTTCATCCACGCATCCGGCCGGATGACAGCGGAAGAGGCGACCTTCGTTCCCGACACCGAATGGCCGAAGACGTACTGGACCGCGCGTGCGTGGTTGATGATCTATGCCGCGGTCGTCGTGGCATGTGTGATGTCGGCCAGCATCCTGCCGGCGATGGTCATCGGGCTGCCGCGCATGTACGGCGCATGGCACCACATCGTCACCGGTCTCACGCAGCACAGCGGTCTCGCCGAGGACGTCACCGATCATCGGCTCAACAGCCGCACCGTGTACATGAACCCGTTCAGCCGCTTCGTGTATTGGAACATGAACTACCACGTCGAGCACCACATGTTCCCGATGGTCCCGTTCCATGCCTTGCCGGCGCTGCACGCCGAGATCAAGGACGATCTCCCGACGCCGCGCGCCGAGCATCGCCGCTGCGTTCGGCGAGTTCATGCCGGTGCTGCTTCGCCAGCGCAAGGACTACCAGTACTGCATCCAGCGTCAGCTACCCGACCGTTCCAACGCGGTCGGTACCACGAGTTAGGAACGTCGAGTGCCGAATTGGATCGTGGTGTGCGGGATCGACGACATCGATCGGGAGGACGTGATCCCGTTCGAGCACGACGGCTGCGAGTACGCGGTCTACCGCTCGCCCGACGACACCTACTTCGCGTCGGATGGCACGTGCACCCACGAGCACGCGATGCTCGCCGACGGTCTGTTGATGGACTACATCATCGAGTGCCCGAAGCACAACGGCCGCTTCGACATCCGCACCGGTGAGGGCAAGGGTGCGCCCATTCGAGTCGACCTGAAGACCTATCCGACCAAGGTCGAGAACGACACCGTCCACATCGACCTCGGCTAGCCCGTTCGAGTGTTTCCGGCCCGGCGTGTCCGAAGGAGTGTTTCCGTGCACCCCGGGTGGGCCGGAGACACTCGGACGAACGTCAGACGGCTGCCTCGAGCGCCTTCACCAGTGGTTCGATGCGCGACACCTTGTAGGGGGCGCGCATCGAGAAGATCACCAGGTCGACTCCGGCCTCTCCGAAGCTGACCGCGTTCGCGGCCATGGCCGACGGGTCCGCCTCCTCCGCCCACATCAGGTGGATCGAACGGCGGATCTCCGCAGGATTGCGACCGATCGCCGCGCACCGTTGGTCGAGGACGTCGCTGAGAACCTTCCACGTCGCCGGGCTCTCGGCCCCGGTCATGTCCCAATGATCGGCCCATCGAGCGACGGCGGGCAATGTGCGGTTCGGCCCCTTGCCGCCGATCACGATCGGGATCTTGGCTTGCACCGGCTTCGGCTCACAGCGGGCGTTGGTCAGTTGGTAGTACTTGCCGCTGAAGTCGGTGTACTCGTTGGTCAGCAGTGATGTGATGACCTCGAGACCCTCGTCGAAGCGGTCGAATCGCTCCGTCAGGGTGCCGAGGGGAATGCCGTACGCAATCGACTCGGGCTCGAACCACCCTGCGCCGAGCCCGAGGCTGAACCGGCCACCGGAGATGTGATCCAGCGTGACCGCGGCGTTGGCCGTGACCGCGGGATGGCGGTAGTGCATGCCGTTGACCATGCAGCCGAGCCGCAGTCGCTTCGTCGCTTGCGCCAAGGCCGCCAGCACTGCCCAGCTCTCCAAGTGCGTGCCGTCCATCGGGGGAGTGAGCGGGTAGAAGTGGTCCATCGTCCACGCCGATTCGAAGATCTCCATGTCGTCCGCGGCGCGCCACACATCGAGGAAGTCGGCCCACGGACCATGCTGCGGCGGTGTCTTGATTCCGAATGCGACCATGTGCAGAGGGTAGACCGGTGGGTCCGCGCGCACACGAAACCGGGCTGGCCGCGGAACCCCGATTCTCGCGCCCTACGTGACAGCGCGGACGGCCTCAAACCACGTAGAGCGTTCTAACAGATTCTTCCGTCGGAGTGCATCACAACGCACATTTTCAGGCGATAGGTCATTCGGCCCAATCGCGCTCCGATGGCTTTTCAATTCTTGGAGGCCGTGGCACCATGCAACACGTCGAGGCGACGCACCAGCAGAACCTCGGATGGGCAAGTACAACAATCAAGGGGACGGATCACAACTGAAGCGGCAAACAGCTGATCGGCGGTGAGTGTCGGAGCGAGCAGATGGGTCGTAGCGGGCCTGCTCGTGGCGGCGACACATCACCGGCGGGTCGGGACGGGTCCTTCAGTTCAAGATTCGACCGACGGGGTTAGCTGAGGGACGGTCTGCTAACCCCGTCGATCGATCCTTGATGCGTAACGGCTTTCTCACGCTGCGCGTTGGTCGAGCTACAAAGCTCCCAACATTCCTGCATCGTCCCTGCACAACCACATGACTCATCCGCCATGTGTTTGGCGAAGGCGATATCGTGTGCGGTCTTGTCCTGGTCGCGGCATCGTGACCTGACACGGCGACGTGGCCGAGTGGTTCAGGCAAGGGCCTGCAAAGCCCTGTACATGGGTTCGATTCCCATCGTCGCCTCCAGTTTGTTTGCGCAGATTTTGCGCTGCGGGTGGGTGATTCGGGCCGCCGGCGCCTGCCTGGGAACCCACAGCACCCATCGCGCCCACACGAATGACGACAGCGGGCCTTCGACCGGGGTGTCGCCTCGGCTGTGGCACTGCGGTTGGCCTTGTCGATCGCGGTGACGAGATCAGCACTCCTTCGAAAAGGTAGGCGATCATTGGGAGCCGAAGGACGAACCCGGCCCGAGTGACGACCAAGACGCGAAGACCGGTGTCGAAGCCCGAACGAAGTCGGTCAAGACCGCTGGCGGAGTGGATGCCCGCGTCAGCAAGGCACATCTCCTCGACGTCGCCGCAGCGGCTCTGTTACGCGAGGTGTCGTCGAGATCGACGTCTGTGCCTAGGTGGTCGTCGTGTAGTCGAGTTCGAGGTGAGGATTTGACGTCGATGGGGGTGTCATCGTCGCCACGGTCACGGGAAGTTCGCCGGTGTTGTCGGAGGGACGACGCAACACCGCGAGTGCGTCGCTCAGTTCCGCAAACAGGTCACCGTGCCGCAGCGCGGTGCCCGACACCTCCCGGCCGCTGGGTCGTGTGCCGCGCAGGATGACGGCGTCGTGCTCGACGATGATCTCGCTCACACCGCTGCACTCGGTCGCGGATATCCAAGCATCGACAATTGCTTGTTCCGCTCGCCCTGACTCGCTGTCTTCGAAACTGCACCTCATCGTGCCTCCTCTGGCAGCAGGACTTCTGTAACCCCAGCGACCTCGAAGAGACGCTGCACCTTCGACGATGGCCGTCGGACCTGCAGCACTCCATCACCATCGAGTAGCCGCATTGCTAGAAGAAGCAATACGTGAAGCCCGCTGGAATCGATGAATGTCACTTCCGACATGTCGACGACGACGTGCCCGTCGGCAGCGACCTGATCGCACGTGCTCTGGAGCAAAGGCGCCGACGCGGCATCGATCTCGCCACGGACGACGACCACTGTGACGCCATCCTGTCGGCATGACTCGACCTGTAAGAGATCGCCCATCGAAACTCGTCTTCGCTGTCTCGGGCTACCGATCTGAACCCGAAACATTGTCTCATTTGCTCGACCACCGTTCAAGACCGGACTTCACTCATTCGGGTGATGTGATCGGTGGATCAAGGACCATCAACGCTGGCACTGTGGACAGCTCACAGCAGTTCGGCCTCCTACTCGGTGGCGCTGCAGAGTTGTGCCACAGGCAGGGCAAGGTGATCCGTCGGTCCAGCGCACCGACGACAGCCAGTTGGGTCCGCGAGGGGTGTGCCCGGCTCGTACTGCCGCGTGCAGCACGGATCGCAGACTTCGATGCACTTGCCATCGTCCAGAGCTACCCGCATCGTCGATTGGGCAATCCCAGGTCGAGGCGACGGTGCCGCTACGGGCGCTCGCCGAGTGCGAGCTCCACGCTGGACTTCCCGGGCGTCGACGAACTCACGAGGTGTGCCGGGCGACGATGCATCCTCCAAAGAGGCCGTCGGACTCGATGTGATGCTGCAGATGTCGGCGGTCCGCGCGCCATTCAAGGTATCCCTGCCGGTCGCTGCAGTTCTTCTCGATCCATTCGTCGACGCGTCGTGCCGCTGCTGCCCACGAAGGGTCAGGTACGGCGTCGCCGAGGCCGAGTTCGGTGACGCTGAACCCGTGGCCGTGCAAGGTGCGCGTCACATCTTCGACGCTACGGAAGACGTTGGGCGTTGAATACACCGCGACGTCGGTACCACTGAAGAGATCAGCGATCGCGACCGATCCAGATCTCGTCAGCAACCGGTCGACCTCGATGAGCTCAGCATCAATGTCGCTCATCAGCGAGATGACGCCCGACAGCACGACGGCATCGGCGACGCCGCCCGGCAGCCCTGCCGCGTCGGCGCTTCCGTCGACGACGTGGAGGTGAGGAAAGGCGTGCCGCGCCGCCCGCCGAGCCCCGTCCTCAGGCTCGACGGCGTACACGGTCGCTCCTGTAGTGACCCGCAACCATTCGCTCACCCCACCGGTTCCAGCACCGAGGTCGACGATCACTCTCGGCCGGACCTCGAACGCCGCCTCGACGGTCCGCAACACTGCGGGGAAGGCCGGTCCGGGACTCATCGCCGCGATGAGCTCGTCTGGACCCAGCCCCAAATCCTGTGCAGCCTCGATCCGCCACAACGAAGGCCCGTCGAAGACCTGCGAAGCTCCTCGCTCGGACAACACGAAGGAGCAATTCCGCATCGTCGCCGACTTCAAACGCGCGGACAAACCTCACGCGCATCCAACGCGTAGCTCAGTCGGATCGTTCGAGTGTGAGGCGAAAGAACATCTCGTCGTCACCTTCGGTCCACGCGGCGATGGTGCCGGTACGGACTGGCCCGCCGGAGCGGGGTGTGACGACGACTGCGTCGCCGACGTTGGCGTCGGGGATCTCCGAGCACGGAACGAACACGCTCTCGGCGTCGGCTCGAACCGGTGCGGAGCATTGCCATTGCCAGGTCCGTGAAGGTCTGCGCACCGCGGACTCGTACCCGAACTGTCATCCAGTGAAGCAAGAACTCGGTGGGAAGCTGTCCAGCTGAGTTGCGGTCGGCAAGGACGCGTTGGCAATTCTCACCGATGTGGCTGATCGGGGGACCGAGCGATTGACGCTGTTCTGCTACGGCTATTTGCGTCGGCATGGTCAACCGATTGATGGCGCCCGTGCCTGTGGACACATCGTGTTGACCGAACCCGCAGCCGTGTGGCTGCTCCGCCACGGGCAGAGTCAAGGCAACGTGATCCGTAACGCGGCGCGGCAAAGGTCTCGACGTTTTAGATATTGCGGACCGCGACATCGGCCGGCCTCGCAGCATCGATAGCGGATTCACACCCAGCTGTATCGCTGTGGTCACCGACCGGTCGGGATGTGGAAATCGGCGATGAGCGCGGCGTGATCGGAGGGCTTTGCGGCGCCTCGTTCGATGTGGTCGATCCATGTGGTGTCGAGTCGTGCGGCGAGTTGTCGGTCGGCGGCGATGAGGTCGATTCGCATGCCGAGATTTCGTTGGTAGTTGAGGCCGTGGTTCCACCATGTGAAGCGTCGCTGATGTGCTCCCCATCGCGCCGCGTCGAGATCGACAAGTCCTGCGTCGAGTACTGCTTGCCAGGCTGCGCGCTCGAGTTCGGTGACGTGTGTGAGCCCGACGAATGCGTTCGGGTGAAAGATGTCGCTGTCCGTCGGCGCGACGTTGAAGTCGCCGGCAATGACGAGATGGCCGTCGGTGAGCCAGTCGCGCACCTGGGCCGCCAACTGGCGGAGGAACTCGAGCTTGTAGTCGTAGTGCCAATGCCCGATCTCGCGACCGTGCGGAACGTACACACTGACGACGCGTATCGGCCTGTGCGAACCGGTGATGCAGCTGACAAGGCGCGGTTCACGATCGAGGTGTTCGCGGTCGATACGACCCGAACTCGCATCGGGTGTGATCGGGTCGAGCGATGCGATGGCGACGCCGTTGTACGCGCCAGCACCGGCGTATGTGACGTGGTAGCGGTGTCGCTCGAACACAGCGGCCGGCTCCGGCGCCAGTACGGAGGCTTTCGTCTCTTGCAGGCAGATCACATTCGGTCGAGCACGTTCGAGGAATCGGTCGAGCGCCGGCGCCCTGCTCCGTAGCGAGTTGACGTTCCACGTCGCGATCCGAAACCTGTCGTGTGCGGGTGACATTGGCGACATCTGCTCGCGAGCAGCAAGGGCTGCCTGGCGCCGTTCGAGGCGCGCCGCCTTATCAGCGGTCGTCGATGACGGCACGGTCGGTCCGTCGTGTCGTTGTCACGGGTTGAACACGACTTTGACGGCACCGTCGTGCTTCTTCTGGAACATCTCGTACGCCGCCGGCGCGTCAGCCAGCGGCAGGTGGTGGGTGGCGAACGAATCGACACCCAACGGATCAGAGTCGTCGAGCAGCGGCACGATGTCGTCGACCCACCGGCGAACGTTCGCTTGGCCCATTCGTATCTGGATCTGCTTGTCGAACAAGGTCATCATCGGTATTGGATCGGTCATGCCGCCGTACACGCCGATCAACGAGATCGTGCCACCTCGGCGGATGATGTCGATCGCCAGATGCACCGCGGCGAGGCGGTCGATTCCGGCCTTGCGCATCAACCGTTCGGCAAGCGCGTTGGGAATGAATTCGGTCATCTTGTGCGCCATCTTCGCCGCGGGCGATCCGTGCGCTTCCATACCGACCGCGTCGATTACGGCATCGGGCCCACGGCCACCGGTTCGACTGCGGATGTGTTCGACAAGGTCCGTGTCGGCGCTGAAGTCCTCGAGATTCAGCACCTCGATCCCACGATCGAGCGCTCGTTGGAGACGTTCTGGGACCAGATCGATCGCGATGATGTTGTCGATGCCGAGCTGTCTGGCGACGCGACACGACATGTCGCCGATGGGCCCGAGGCCGAGCACGACCAATGATCCATCCTTCGGTACCGATGCGTATTGGACTGCTTGCCACGCCGTCGGGAGCACATCGGACAGGAACAAGTACCGATCGTCCGGCACGCCTTCGGGCACGACCACCGGGCCGTAGTCGGCGTGCGGAACTCGCAACAACTCGGCCTGACCGCCCGGTACCTGGCCGTAGAGCTTGGTGTAGCCGAACAACGCCGCGCCGCAACCGTGCTCGTGCACCTGCGTCGTCTCACACTGTGACTGCAGGCCCTGCTCGCACATGAAGCAGTGTCCGCAGGCGATGTTGAACGGCACCACCACCCTGTCACCGACACGGAGATTCGCGACGTCAGATCCGACCGCTTCGACGACACCCATCGGTTCGTGGCCGAGGATGTCGCCGGGAGTCATGAACGGAGCCATCACCGTGTACAGGTGGAGATCAGATCCACACAGCCCCGACGAGGTCACGCGAATGATCGCGTCGGTCGGTTGCTGGATGGTCGGGTCGGGGACCGTGTCCACTTGTACGTCGTTGCGGCCGTGCCACACTGCTGCGCGCATGGTCGACTCCTTTCCGGAAGCGTGTTCGAACGATCGGCCATTGCGATGTACGCGCCGGACTTCCCCGGCTGCTACGAGCCCAAACCGTGCTGAACTCGGTTCACCTGATCGGGTCACATCGCCGGCGGGTTCGCTGGCCTGTGCCGCATCCAGCACGGTCAGTAAGCGAACTGTTCGCGTTGATCTGGTTGACAACGATCTGATCGGTGTACCGGTCAGCCTCTGGCAGCCCGCCACTCGTCGGAGGTGATGGCATACTCGACGTCGCCCTCCTCGTCGCCGGGGATGCGAACCGGCCATTCAGCACGGAAGGTGCGTACGAGGCGCATGCCGGCCTTCTCCATCACACGCCGCGATCCCACGTTGACAGCCATCGTCTCGGCCAGCACTCGGCGTATGCGGCCGGTCGAGAAACCCTTGTCGATCAGCGCGATCGACCCCTCTGTCGCGAGGCCTCTGCCCCACGCCGACGAGATCAGGCGGTACCCGAGCTCAGGTTCGTCGTCGCCGTGACCGTCGCCCGGCCGGAAGTGAAACCAACCGAGGAACCGCCCGGTCGCCCGCTCGATCGCCGCCCAGAACCCGAACAGATCGGACCGTTCGTGGTACCCCATCCAGTGCTCGATCGTCTCGACCGCGTTGTCGCGGGTGACGGGCTCGCCGTCCTCCACGAACCGTCGCACCAACGGGTCGCTGTCGAGCGCGAGCAGCTCGTCGGCGTCGTCGAGCGTGAACCGTCGCAGCACGAGTCGATCGGTGGTCAGGAACACGCTCGGCTCGGCCATGTACCGAGCGTTGCAGACCCTCAGGCCTAACACCGGTGAATATTTCGTCGAGGGTGTCGATTCCCGTCAGCGCCGCGTTCGCAGAAGTCCGTGCCTCGGCGGCTTCAAGCTCCGTGATGCAACGTTGCACCAGCTCGTGAATGCGCCCCTGCCACCAGATCGATCTCGATGAGTTCGTCGAACTCCGGTTTGGCGTCGTCTTCGTGAGGACGGGCTTGGAGTATGCACAGGCTTGCAGCCCGTGACTGGAACGAGAGCTCGCCAAGGCTGTTGGCGAAGACAGGACCTACATCGATCTGCCAGAAGAATTCCGGCCGCCTTCGGCCCGCGCCACGTCGCAGTACCCGACCAAGGGCCGCAGCGAACCTCGACTTGGCGAGGCGCATCGCCGTGCTCTCGGGCGGCCTCAAGGCGTTGCGGATCGGTGAGCTCACCAGCTGGTGCACGCGCGACTTCATCGGCTGCGGAAATCGGATCTCCGACGCATACGAGAAGTGGATGTCGCCCGCCAACACCGAGATTGTCGCAGGAGCATTCGGTCGCGAACTTGCGCCCACCTCGCAGAGCAGGTCGACGAGAGCGTTGAACGACCCGCGGAACGCCGCCCAGTCATCCAAGTCGGCCTTGACGCGGATCCACTCTCCGAACTTCCGTCCAGGCCAGCCCCACACGCCGTCGCAGATCGCTTCGCTCCAGTCCTGGAAGTCGTGCAGGCCGCCGGGCACGAACGCCGGAAGCGAGGTGCCGATCAGCAGGTGATCGACATCGGCGTGGCAGGCGTCCACCACCCACTGCCACTCCTCGTCGTCGACCATCCTGCGGTGCTTTGGCTCGAGCAGCCGCGCATTTCGTGAGTCGATCAGCACCAGTCGTACCCGACCGATATCACGCACGATGCTGAAGCGATATCTGCCGGCGACGGGAGAGAACTCCTCGGCCTGCATCGCCCAGTCGCGCAACACCTGCTCGCCATCTTCGACCCGACCGAGCGCTACGAGCACGCCTTCCGATCTCACCGCTTCTGGACTCAGGTTGCCGAGGTGCTGGTACAGCCAGTAGGTCATCAACCCGCCGACCACGTGATCCTGCCACCAGCGCTTCGTACGGACCTCGCGTACCCAGATATCCGAGATGTTCCAATCGTCGATCATGTCGTGGTCGTCGAAGATCATCACCGTTGGCACGTTTGCGAAGAACCACTGCTCGAACTCGAGCGACCACGACTCCTGATACAGCCACGTGTATTCCTCGAACCCGTCCACGAGCTCAGGTGGCAACCCTTTCTCCGGGTCGTAGTGGTCGAGACTGTTGCGGGCCACGGCTATGCGTTCGCGGGTCTTTGGCGACGAGTCGTCGGCGTAGATCTGATCACCGAGGAACACGGCCAACGCCGGCCATTCTTCTGGCGGGTGATCCACCATCCACATTGCGTAGACGTGTAATGCATCGACGCCGCGTCCACGCGAATCGAGGGCGATCTCGAGCGACCACGGCGCGTCATGCGGGGCAGCCGTCCGGCACGAGCCGAAGACGATCTTGCATGTCCCCTCTCCGTCGATCGTCCGAATTCGGCTTGGCGGCAACGAACTGTCGGCGCGCGGCCAGCGCAGCTCTCCATCTAGCGTTACCCGGTACTCGATCGACGTCGCCGCCTCGAGGCCTTCCACAATGACCAGGGCATAGTGGTGGCCCGCGACGCAGAAGGTCGGGCTCGAATGCCCGAGTATCTCGACGGTGCAGCGTTCAGTGGTCTCGACCCAGATGGTGGCCGAGTTTTCGGACACATGCCGCAGCATGGGGCCGAGGATCAACTCAGCCACAGATCACGACCCCCTCGTTCCGGCGCCACAGCGCATGACCGCACCGTAACTGTCGCTGCCCGTTGGTTCAATGCGGACGTTGGCCGGCCCCTACGAACTCTGGCTGGCTTTGATGGGCGGAACTGTTAGGAGATTTGTTCCACGAGCTCAGCGAGTGCTGCATCGAGGTCGCGCTGCAGATCTGTGGTGCGTTTGCATCGCACTGTGTAGCGCCCCCGGCGTGTTGAACGAACGATGAGCTCGTCGGGCGTCACGTCGACGGCGACGGCCGGCTCGTAGGCCTGATACCAGAGCCGGAGCAGTTCGTCATCCGAATGGGTGAACATCGGCGGAATCATATGGTACGCGAGAAGACCCGGGCGAATCGGAGTTCGCAGTCGACCGTGATGGACCTGTTCGTCCGCGCGTCGATTTGTGCTGTGGGCTGGGATATGGGCCGGCGGCGCCCGTGTGACGACCCACAGCCTCGACGGCTCGGCGCAGCGATTGACGCCGTTTCCCTGCGGGTATTTCGGGGGTCATGGCCAAGCAGATTGATCTCGCGCGGTGCTGGGCGTTTGACCGAACCCGCGGCCGTGTGGCTGCTTCGGCACGGGCAGAGTCAAGGCAACGTGATCCGTGACGCCCGCGCGGCAAGGGACTCGACGTGCTCGACATCGCGGACCGCGACATGGACGTGCCGCTGTCCGAACTCGGACAACGCCAGGCCGAGGCATTCGGAAACTGGCTGTCGAAGCAGCCTGCCGACAACCGTCCCGACGTGGTCCTTGCGTCGCCGTACGTGCGCGCCGTCGACACGGCAGCGCGTGTCCTCAAAGCTGCCGGTCTCGATGTGAAGGTTCACCAAGACGAACGCCTTCGCGAGCGTGAACTCGGGATCCTTGATCTACTCACCCACGAGGGCGTCAGAGCGCGCTTTCCAGAGGAGTTCCAGCGTCGACAGCGTCTCGGCAAGTTCTACCACCGACCTCCGGGCGGTGAGAGTTGGGTCGACGTCGCACTGCGACTGAGATCACTTCGCGATTCGATCGGTCGGGAACATAGTGGTCGACGGGTGCTGCTGGTCACGCACGAGGTCGTCATCGTGTTGATGCGCTACCTCATGGAGGATCTCGACGAAAAGGAAGCGCTTGCGCTCGGAGGCGGCCGGATCGCCAACTGCTCGTTGACGACGTACATCACGCAGAAGGACGGCATCCCACGACTCGAACTCGCCGGTTGGACGGCGCCGCTCGAGGATGCCAACGAACCGGTGACGGAGGCACCCGATGCACCCGTCGCCCCCCGCTGATCGGCAGGTCGTCCCAACTCCGCTCGATGATGACCTGCTGCGTTCGTGGCCGCTGCCGCTCGACGAGCACGGCGACAAGCATGCGCGCGGCACGGTCTTGGTGATCGCCGGGTCTGCCACGACTGCGGGTGCAGCGCTGCTCGCCGGGACTGCGGCGCTGCGCATGGGAGCCGGACGCTTGCAGATTGCGACTGCAGCACCGGTCGCAACCGGCTTGTCGATCGCCATGCCAGAAGCGATGGTGCTCGCGCTTCCCAGACTCGCACGACCCACAGTTCTCGCAGCATCTCGCGAACACGTTGTCGGAGCACATCTGTGGCGCGCAGGCCGTCCTCGTCGGTCCGGGGTTGGCGGGTCCTGAGTCCATTCGAGACATTGTCGATCTGGTCACCGAACAACTCGCATCTGACGCAGTACTGGTCGCCGATGCCGCGGCGTTGGAGGCGGTCTCGGCTCTTGACCATGGCGCGAGGAAGCGGATCGCGAGCCGGCTGTTGCTGACGCCCAACCGCGATGAGATGCAAGAGCTGATCAACTCGCTCGGGCTCCACGATGCGACCGATCAGGCAATGGCAGCAGCTCGCGAATTGGGCGCCGTGATCACCTGCTTCGCCGATGTGACATCTCACGATGACCGACGATGGCGAGCGAAACCGGCGACGCCAGGTCTCGGAACATCCGGGTCGGGCGATGTCCTCGCCGGGCTCGCGGCCGGTGCAGCAGCGCGCTGCGGCGACCCTGCGCAAGCAGCGTGCTGGGCCACACTGGTCCACGGATCCGCCGGAAATCGGTTGAGCGAGCGGCTCGGAACGACGAGCTTCATCGCGCGCGAACTGCTCGAAGAAGTACCCCGACTCCTGGCGAGGTTCGACCAAGGCGCGAGCGGCTGATTGCCCGGGCTTTCCCCGAGAGAAGTTCTGAGACCCGTCAGCTTGCCGGTGGGGAATCGGATTGCACTGCGTCGAGGATTCGTGTGGCGATCACGACGAGCGATTCCATGTTCTCGTTGGCGGCGCTGTGCATGAGACGCAGTGCTTGAGCGGTGCTGCACTCCTGTACGGCCATGAGGACACCTTGAGCGCGGGAGATCAGGGTGCGGTCGTCGTACTGGGCTTGCAGCTGATCGCGTACCGAGGTCGCTGAGGTGAGTAGTTCGGACTTGGCGATCGCGTTGGCGGCCTGAACCGCAACCAGGAGCGCGATGGCTTCGTCGTTGTCGTCGAATGCGTCGGTCTGCCGCGAATACAGATTGAGCGTGCCGATGACCTGGTCGTTGTAGTGGATCGGTGTTGAGAGCACGCTGTGGATTCGCTGGTCCGCGGCGCCGATGGCGAAGTGTGGAAAGCGTTCGTCTTCCGGCAGATGTGCGACCCGGACGCTGCGGCCGCCGAGCGCGGTGAGGCACGGGCCTTCGTCGTTGTGGTACTGAGCCAGATCCAGCTCCAGTGCGACGTGGTCGGTGACCGCGACTGTCGACGGCTTGCCGTCGACGAGTAGGGCGATGCTGCCTCCGGAACTGCTTTCGAAGTGATGCATCGCGACCTTGAGGAGACGTTGCAGGTCGTCGGTGAGCGATCGTTCGGTGAGCACCGCTAGCGCCAACAGGGTGAGTGTGGAGGTCAGTTCGGAGTCGGGTTGGTCCATAGCGCTCCCGCGTGGTCGTCAGGTTTCTCGTACCCGAGTCGCGGATTGCCCAAACGACACGTGGGGCAACGAAAAGGTCGGCAACCCGCATGTCGGCACCGTGGTGGGTGGCGGCCACGGTTTCGCCCGAGCGACGTTCGGGTAGTCGCGACGCATGACTATTACCAACGCACTCGCGAGTCTCGCCGTGGGTGACATCTCAACGGTCTCGGCTTGGTATGAGCGGCTCTTCGGCCCCGGCACGCTGTCCGATGCCTGAAGTCATCGAATGGCAATTCGACGGCGGGGGAGGCCTGCAGGTGTACTCGGGGCCCGAGAGGGCGGGCCGAGGATCGTGCACCATCGTTGTGAGCGACATCGACGAGACAGCTCGAATGCTCGAGAGCTGTGGCGCGGCGTCCAACGTCGAGCCGGCACGCAACGATCGGGTAGAGACAATCATGATCAAGGATCCCGATGGCAACTCGATCGCGTTTGCGATGCCGAAGGACGAAACGTTGGCTCAGTGACCAGATGTCTGCTCGCCAGGATGTGCAGGCGGCACAGGAGCCGCTGGGGCAGCGCTACAGTCAGCCGAACCTCGATCTGAGCCGTCTCGACCTTCGTCGACTTCACCGGCCGTGGTGGCTGGTCCCACGGACATCGGGTACAGATGCCCGGCAGACGAAGCCGACAGATCCGCACACGGGGAGACAAAATGGCAATGACCAACGGCCTCGAACGGGATCGTTCCGCCCTTCAGATGATCAACTCGTCTCCCTACAACGCAGAAGCCCCGCGCGAGGCCCTGAAGGGCGAGACGACCCCCACCGAGCTGCACTACGTTCGCAACAACTTTGCGGTGCCATCACACGACGGGACGCTCGAGATCGGTGGTGCCGTCGAGCGCCCGATCACCCTGACCCTGGACGATCTGCGGGCGATGCCGGCCGTCGAGCGTGCCGTCACCCTGGAGTGCGCCGGCAATGGCCGCCGCGAGATGCGCCCCCTTCCGATCGGTGAACCGTGGGGCGGCTTCGCAGTGTCGACTGCCAGCTGGAAAGGGGCCCTGCTGCACGAGGTGCTCGCGCTGGCCGGGCCCACGTCCAACGGGGTCGACGTCCGATTCGAGGGAGCCGACAGCGGGCCCTATCACCTCCATCCAATCGTGGCCAACCCGAACAAGGACGACTTGACCTTCACTCGCTCGCTGCCGCTCGCTCTTGCGACTCATCCGTCACCGGAGATCCTGATCGCCTACGAGATGAACGGCGAACCACTGCGACCCGATCACGGAGCTCCCTTCCGGATCATCGTGCCGAACTGGTTCGCGGTTGCCTCGGTCAAATGGCTGCGTCGGATCGACATCCTCATGTCGCCGTACGTCGGCGAGTTCCAGACTGGGCACTACATCTACGAATGGCCCGACCGCCCGCACGAACCAGTGACGCTGATGCGAGTGCGAGCCCGCATCACCGACCCGTCGCCCGCAGCCGAGCTCGCATCGGGCACCCACACGATTCGCGGCAAGGCATGGTCGGGTACCGGCCCCATCACACGCGTCGACGTCAGTCTCACGGGCGAGGGCGATTGGATTCCGGCCAAGCTCGCGCCGACCAAGGGTCCATACCAATGGCAAGACTGGTCGTTCGACTGGACGCCCGATCACGTGGGCAGGCACACCGTCCGTGCTCGAGCCACGGATGCCGCGGGCAACGTGCAGCCAGAGGTTCCGCCGTGGAACCGGCTCGGCTACGGCAACAACGCGGTCGAAGTCATCTACGTCGACGTCGTCGAGTAGCCGGGCGCTGCGAGAGGTACCGCGAGGCCACGCCCGCGGTGGACGCGCTCGATGATCCACACGGCGTCGGGACTGATGCTGTCGACCAACTGTTCCAGTCTCGCCATGTGGCGACCGTCGATGGCGATGTTGATCACGTCCAGGTCCCCCTGGTCACCGCGCGCGTCGAATTGCGTGACCGGCCAGCCGGCCGCGCGCACGGCCGCGGGCAAGAGGTGCCGGCTCGGCGCGATCACCTGCACCTTCAGGACCTGTGGCGTAGCGCGGCGATCGAGGATGCTGCCGGCAGCAACCCCCAACGCAACTCCGGCCGCGTAGCCGGCGATGCACGCGAACCCGCCGACGTCGCCCACGAGGCGAAGCACCACGGTGATCTGGATGACGGCGCCGATGCCGCCCAGCGCGGCGCCGCGCACGTAGTGGCCGCGGTGGGTGACGGCCACGCGCCACTGCCACAGTGCCACCTCGACGAGCACGAGGGCCATGATGATGAAAGGTCGCATAGCCGGACATGATGCGCCACCCCGACAGGCGCGGCGTCAGTAACCACTACGTATCTCCAGTGAACCACTTACGTACACGTCCACTGGTCGCCGGCGGTTCGCCAGCCGGGCGGCCGCGCCCTGCTGTACGGCAACCTATCTCCGACGATCGTCGATCAACAGCGAACCAATCACGATCACACCTTGGAGTGACGACCGGCTGAGGACCTCTCCGACACGTCGCTTCGGCGCATGACGACCAGCGCGATGTCGTCCTGCGGGACGTAGTCGCCGATGACGTGTCGCATGATGTCGCGTGCGACGTCCTCGGGCGGGCCGAGCGACATTGCTTGCCGCAGACGCGAGAAGCCGACGTCGAGTGATTCACCGCGGCGTTCGATGAGGCCGTCGGTGTAGAACGCGACCACGGAATCGGGCGCGAGCGGAATCGTCGTTGACCGACGGTTTCCGAACGAGAGACGTGTTCCGATCGGGGGACTCGGTTCGACCTCCGCCAGCGCAGCTCGTTGCCCCGGCGCCGCGATCACCGGTGGTGGATGCCCAGCTACCGCGATCGTCATCGTGTCGTACGGCGGGTCGAGGACGGCGCACGCCACCGTCGCCATCGCTCCGATCTCGAAGTGGTTCACCTTGCGGTCGACAAGATCAAGCACGCGCTCCGGCGGCTCATCGAGCAGCGAATACGCGCGGAGCGCACTTCGGATCCGTCCCATCACGACCGCCGCTTGCAGACCATGACCGGCGACGTCGCCCATGACGATCCACAGTTGACCCGACGCGACAGTGAAGAGGTCGTACCAGTCACCGCCGATCGTCTTGTGTTCGGCGCCCACGTAGCGCGTCGCGAAGGCGAGTCCCGGACACTTCGGCAGCTTCGTCGGTAACAGGCTGCGTTCGAGCAGTCCGGTCGCCGCCCGTTCGTCCGCGAGCTGGCGGGTCTGGATCGCCCCCGCGATACGATCGGCGACCACTTGGAGGAGCACCTCGTCGCCGTCGCTGAACGGTCGGCCGTCGAGTCGTCCGACGTGCAGCACGCCCAGGAGTTCGTCGCCGCGCAGCAGCGGAACGCCGAGCATCGTCTTGATGCCCTTTTCCCACAGGATCGGATTGGAGACCGTCGTCGAGTCGACCCGGTCCAACCGCACGGTCTGCCTCGTTGCCGCGATCCGCCCGGCGAAGCCGACTCCGACGGGAACGCGTACTCCTTGGCGAACCTCGTCCTCGATGCCACACGCTGCTCTCGCCACCAGCCCGTCCGCCCCCCGCTCGAAGAGGAGCACCGCTGCCGTGTCGACAGCGAGGATGTCGCGCACGCGTGCCAGCAACTCGTCGAGCAAGTTGTCGAGGTCGAGAGACGTAAGATTGGTGTCAGTCAGCGTCTGCAGGTCCGCGAGGCGGCCATCGTCGGAACCACCGCCTGAGCTTGACACGAGCGCATCCTGCCCCCACGGACGAGCTGACGCAAGATGTGCGGACCGAAGTGTCAGTCGGACGTTGCTTCTGCATGCAGGACGAAGCTCGTGCCCACCGCACTGGGGGCGTAGTGGCCTGGTGCAAAGCGGTTGGCGAGCGCCGCCTTGGCTCGCCAACCGGTGCAGTGGCCAGGGGCGAGAATTCGCGGTCGCACGAGTTCGGCGAGATCTTTCACGGTGACCCCGATTCGCTGCTCCATCACGGCACCGGCGAGATGGAACCCACCGAGCACCAGGTCGGTGTCGACGTCCGGGAAGTGCGCACGAGCTCCGAGGCAGGCGTTGACGATGCCGGCATGCGAGCACGCCGACAGCACCGTCACACCGCGGCCGCGCACTTCGGCGGCAACGAACCGCTCGTCCATGATCAGTGGGTCCGGTTCGCCGACGTCGCCGCGGAACGTGTGATGGCCGGCAAGGCCGAGCTCATAGCTCGTCGTGCGGGCGATCGCACCGCTACCGAGAAAGAACCCGCCGCCGAACAGGTGAGGTTCGTCGTGCAACTCGATCGCTCCTGCGGCGTCGGCGAGTGAAGCCAGTGTCGGCTCCTCGGGGAGCATGGAGATGGTCCCCGATGCGGTGCGGACGCCACGTTGGTCCGGACGATCCGGATGCACGTCGACGATCACGGGATCATCGAGGCCGGCGGCGCGTCGTGCGCCGGTGATTGCGCTGAGGGCTACCGGGAAGCCGCCACTGTGATCCCAGTGCCAATGCGACAGGAACACTCGCTCGATGTTCGAGATGTCGATGCCCAACCGCTTGGCATTGTCGACCCAGACGTCGCCGTACGGCCCGACGTCGAACAGTGCGGTGTGCCGCTCGTTGTCGGCCTCTCCAGTGATGAGCACCGACAGCCCATGACATGCAACGCACAAGTGATCGAACACGGGGATGCAGTCGCTGCCGTCGTGCTGACGCGTCGGCGCGATCCGCTCCAGCAACGACGCCATCTCGGAACGCTGCGGTATGCCGGCGTCGACGCTCGACAACCCGTCGGTCTCGTTGTCGACGATGACGGTCACAGTGAGTTTGTCGAGCGGCGTCGATCGAATGTTCATCGGTCACCTCGAGAACAGCGCCCTTCTGGGACGCCTAATCCTGACAGATCAAACGGTGCGCTGAGCGACGAGGAGATCTCCCGACGCAATCTGATGTTGAAGAGGCAGCATCGATCGACACGCCGGAGCAATGCCGCGAGGGGCGTCACTTCAAACGCTGCTCTCCGTGCCCCAGACCGCGCCAGAGCCCCGGCGTTCGCTTGGACGGGCGGGACGGGGCCGGGGCTCGATGGCAATCGCGATGGTAGCTCGGCCGAGCGGTCTGAATAGTGATGCTCTCACCACTCCTCGTGACAGCGACGGGCCGCCTGTACGTCTACGAGCTGGCCGCCGATGGAGTGTTGGCATTCGAAGCGGGCGAGACCACGGGAGTGTTTCCGCCCGGGGTTCTTCTCGAGGTCCGCGACAACGGCCGCCGTCACCAGCGACGAACTGAGCTCGCTGCAGGGGAGCTATCGCAGCCGGGCGGTGTGGTGGTGACAGGTGGAGACGTGTACGTCACCGACGGGATCTTCACCGGCGGCCGATTGCTCGAGGTGGATCGCCACTGATCGAGACGTGAACGAGTGCGGGACCGCGTGGACGGTCGGTCCCGCACTCAGGTCACCTCGCGGAGACCGATCGCTCCGAACGGGTTGTCACCGGTTGCGGATGCGTCGGAGCGGGGTCGCACCTGCCTGGACCTGTTCGAGGTCGAGTTGGCGGCGTCGTACCTTCAGCAGGTCGGTACGTGTGCAGATGCCGACGAGACGGCCGTCGTCGTCGACGACAGGAACATGCTCGACGTGCTCGTCGACCATCACCCTGAGGGCTCTCTGCGCTGTGTCGCCTTCGTGAACCGTCACCACCTGACGAGTGGTGTGGTCGACGAGGAGATCGTCGTCGGGGCTGCTGTTACGTAAGACGTCACCCCGCGAGACGATTCCGATGATGTGGCCGCCGTCGACGATTGGGTAGGCGCCATGACCACCGTCGGCGAAACGTCGGCGGGCGTCGCCGATGGTCGCTGCCGCAGCCATGGTGGACACCGATGTCGTCATGATGTCGACAACATGCGTGCTGGCGAACGGGTCGATCCCGTAGTGGCGGCCTATGCGCAGTCCGCGACGTCGAAGCTTCTCGGTCATCAGGCTGTCCTCGTTGACCGCGGAGTACACGAGGTCCGCAATGACGCTGGCCAGCATCAGCGGCAGGATGACTTCGTAGTCGCGAGTGAGCTCGAACACGAAGACAATTGCAGTGAACGTCGCCTGGGTCGCGGCGCCGAACGTCGCGGCCATGGCGACGATGGCGAACGCGCCGAGCGCGACTGGTGGACCGGGTAGTACGTGGTTGAGGCCGAAGCCGACGACCGTGCCGAAGGATGAACTGATGAGCAGGATCGGCGCGAGCGTGCCGCCCGAGGTACCGGATCCAAGAGCGAGCCACCACGCGACCAGCTTGCCGAGGGCGAGCGCCGCGACGGATCCGACGGCGAGGCGGGCATTGAGCACATCGTCGATGGCGTCGTAGCCGACTCCCAGTGCTCGCGGCACGAACAATCCGACGGTCGCGAAGCCGATCGCGCCGAGCGCCGGGTGCCAGAAGTTGCTGATCGGCAGCTTTCGGTACAAGTCCTCGACGAAGAACAGACCTCGGCTGATGACAATGGCGAGCACCCCGCAGGCCAAGCCGAGCAGCGCGAACGCCGGCAGGACTCCGAGCCCTGCGTAGTCGTTGGCCGGAACTTGGAAGAGCGGTCCGCTACCGAACAACGCAGAGTGCATCCCCCCGGCGATCGACGCCGCGACGACGAGAGGGATGAAGGCGCGCACGGAGAACTCGAAGAGCAACAGCTCGATGGCGAGCACCACCGCTGCGATCGGTGCGCCGAACGTCGCCGACATTCCGGCCGCGGCGCCGGCAGCGAGAAGGATCTTTCGTTCCGATGGTGTCACTGGAATCACTTGGCCGAGCAACGACCCAATCGATCCACCGGTGACGATGATTGGGCCTTCGGCGCCGAACGGTGCGCCCGTGCCGATGGCGATCGCGGCGGATATCGGCTTGGCGATGGCCGTCCGGGGAGCGACGCGACTCTGCTTCGTCAGCACGGCCTCCATGGCCTCGGGAATGCCATGGCCGCGGATCACTGGTGCCCATTTGGCGAGTGTGCTGATCAGTAGCGCTCCGGCGACGGCCACGACGAACAGTGGCCAGCCAGGGTCGAAGGTGGCAAGTGACTGCGGAGTGGCGGAGAACTCGTGGAAGAGCGCGGCGTTGGTGATCACCGCGATGAGGTGGACGAGCACCCAAGCGGCCAGGCCACCGAGGACACCCAGCAGCGCGCCAAGGGAAGCCAGGAGGAGGAGCCGTTTGGTAGGGGTGCGCACAATCATCGGATCAAGATAATATCGTGTCACGATATGAATCATTCGGTCGAGTTACTCGAGCAGGCTGACTTCGAACGACTACTCGCGTTCCGTGATGGACTTCGGCGATTCCTGCACTGGAGCGACGGCCAAGCACGATCTGTGGGGCTCACTGGCGCACAGCACCAACTGCTCCTCGCGGTGAAAGGCCACGGAGGACTTCCATCGATCGGCGATGTCGCCGAGCATCTCCTCCTGCGGCACCACAGCGCCGTCGAATTGGTCGACCGGGCAGTAGCGGCGGGATTGCTCGAGCGCCTCGAGAATCCTGACGACCATCGTGTTGTTCGGCTCGGGCTGACGCGAGCGGGTTCCAGAATGATCGACGCGCTCTCGGCCACTCACCTCGAAGAGCTTTCGAGGCTGCGTTCGCGCTTCACAGCGTTATGGCACGAGCTTCCAGAGCCGATCGCCTGATCATCGATTCTCCTCCAACTCGAGATGGACGGTGGTGCCCGAACCCGGTGTGGAATCGATGACAAGCTCCGCTCCCATGTCCTCGGCGAGGTCACGGAGGAGTTGCAGACCGAGATGGCCGCCTTGTCGTTGCGACTCGGCCATCTCCCGGTTGAAGCCGACCCCGTTGTCGGCGATCGACAAGTTCACTGCATAGCCCGACTTGGTCATGGTGATGGTGACCAACGAGGCGCGGGCGTGGGCATCGACGTTGCGCAGGGCCTCACGACCGACGCGCAGGAGCAGTGCCTCGTTGGCGGGCGCCAATCGAACCTCGGGCACCTTGACATCGACGATCACACCGCGTTGGCGGAGTGCGCTGATGGTGGGATCGAGGCCTGCGAGCCAGCCGCTCGCCGGTACCTCGACGGGATAGATGCTGTTCAGCAACGAACGGAGACTCCGCACCGTGTGCCGAGTGGCGACTGCCAAGCCGCCGAGCCGCTCGTCCATCGGAGGGGATGCCTCATCGGCGGCCGCGGAGAGGCTGAAGGTGATGCCGATCAGTTCCTGGACTGCCCCGTCGTGGACCTTCGCCGCGATCCTGCGACGCTCCAGGTCACTGGAGGTGATGACTCGTTCGAGAAGCAGCTCGCGCTCCGCCTGCAGCCTCCTCAGGCGCTTCACCAGGGCGCGGGCCAAGGGGATCTGAACGATCGTCAGCAGCACGAAGCCGGCGAGCAGCAGCGGCAAGAAGCTGTGTCGATTGTTCGAGGCGCGGTCACCGACGAGCTTCGCCGGATAGTACGTCTCCACGACCATCGGTGCACCCGACTTCGTCTTCCATCCGAAGTACACCTGCAGCAACTCGGTCTCGCCGTTCTCGATCTCGAACCTGTTCTCATCCTTGGCGAGCTTGCTGAGAGTCGCCAATGTGCCTTCGCCGTCGAGCAGCTCCTTCTCGTCGTCCTCGAAGGCGAAGGTCCGTCCGACCAGAGGCGTCTCATCGGACCACAGCACCCGGCCCTCGGTCGTCCACAACTTCACGTGGGCAGCTCCGCCTTGTTCGATCAACGCTTGACCCGCGATTGCCGCTTTCGCGAGCGCTTCCTTGTCGCCGTCGAGCAGCTCATCGGTGATGAACGGCGCCAGCGCAGCCTTGCCGCTGAGTGCTCCGTACTGGCCCGCGTCGCGCACAGCAGAGCTCTGTGCGGTGCGTTGAAACAGCCAGAGCCATCCGATGCTGAGACCGATGATGGTGAGCGCGGTGAAAACGATGGTCGCGCCAACCGTGCCGCGTAGGCTTTTCAGCCCCGCCGAACCGTCCCTTCGGTCGAGCGTCATGAGACGCGGAGTCTACTACCGTGGTATGAAGACCATTGGCGAGACAGGTCGCGCCGAGGCCCCCGATGCCGACTCTGGGCTGCAGACTCAAGTCGTCGCTCGTCGCGAATTGAGCTCGAAATCTTGACGTCGAGTGGTGGATTGACCGCACAAAGTCAGAGATTTAACACAGAAAAAAGTTTTGCTGGACAAGGTCCTAATCCCTACGTATAGTCCGCTCACTTTCGGTAGCGGACGGCTCCGAAAACGAAAAGGGACGAAAGGGACGGGCGTGAGGGACGATTGCTTTTCGCGAATTCATTGCCATGCCTCGATCCGACCACGAGTCGGCCGAGTGGCCGGCGCCGGAGCCTTGGATCCCACCAGGCACGACGAGAGCGGGGATGGATGATGTTGCGAAATTGGCGGAAGATGCTGGGCGCTACCGCAGTGGTCATCGGCATGACGGTGCCGGTGTTGATGATCTCCGGTTCGGTCCAAGTGCAAGCGGCGGGCGGCAGCAGTGATTGCGCGCCTATCGCGTCTGTGGCGCTCGACAGCCTGTGCGTCGAGAGCTCGAGCAATGGGCCAAACGATCCGCCGTACAACACAGGGGTGCTGAAGGGCGACCGCGTCGACGAGTTCAAGTGGCTCGTCAACGAGGACGACAGCACCGGGGATCCGTCGTTCACCGAGGCGAACATCGCCAACTGCCTTCCCACCCGGGCAAAGCCGACTGCTGCGGAGGTCGCCACGAACCCTGTGCTGGCCATGTACGCCACTGCCGGCGATGGCAATCTCGCCGACTGCCCCTGGCCATCCGTCCATGCATCGTCGGGTCACTCGACCGTGATCGCCAGTGGCGACCAGACCAATGCGGCGAACATCGCCAACCTCGCCGGCCGCGGGGATCACAAGTACCTCATCTCGGTCACGGCCGGCGGGTTCAAGATCGACGGCGTCCACTTCGAAGTGCGCAACGGCGCGATCTACTCCGTCAACGAAGAGGTCGGCAAGCCCTTCATCGTACGAATGAACCCGTTGCCGAAGAAGACGAACACGATCCGCGTCCACGTCTTCAACGACAACGCTTCGACAAACAGCCAGTGGGACGGCCAGACGGAGACGTTGCTCACGTGCGATGTCGCCACACCCCAACAGGTCGCAACCAACTGCGGTGGCTCGACCGATCCCAACCTGGTCGCCGATCCGACGACCGACATGTCCGGCTTCTCGGTGAAGATCAACGACGTCCTGGCGGAGACCACGACCGACGTGTACGGCAATCCGCTGTGCACGCAGTACCAGACCGATGAGTTCGGCAACATCTTGCTGAACGACGATGGCACTCCCAACCCGATCGTGTTCGCCAATGGCGGTTCGTCGGGTGGCGCGCTCGTCGGGCACCGAGTCGACCTGCCTGTCGGATCACTACGGAGATATCGTGATTCCGAACATGGGTCCGAACCGCTACGCGGTCACGGTCGTGCCGCCGGACCCGCGGACACACAACGGCGATACATGGGTTCGCACGACCACCCTCGAGGGCGGCCACGACTGGGATGCGTGGCTGATCGAAGGCATCGATGGCTACGACACCGAGTTGGTCGTCGGCGGCGAGCGAGTGCCGCCGGTGATCGCCGGTTTCGTCAAGCTCACGAACAACGACCAGGTGTGGGCGAACGCCGAAGCGGCCGGAACGAACTCTGCGGCTGAAAGGGCGTACTACGACGCGTCCCGCGGGTTCCTCGGTGGAACCGGCAACGGAGAGATCAAGGGCACGATCAAGATCGGCCGCGCCTACATCGGTTCAGGCGGCGGCACGCCGTTGGCCGGCACCAACCTCGCCAATGCGAAAGAGGACGGCCCGATCGAAGACGGCGTGGTGTCGGTCAGCTGCATCGCGACGTGCAACGCCCCGACCGACTCGGTCGTCTGGGCGGGGCGCGCTCGCAGCGACGGCACGTTCGATGTCAACCATCTGCAGACGGGGGACTACGTCGTGGCCTTCTGGGACGAGACGCAGGACTACATCCTCGCCGTGATGCAGTACCACGTGACCAGTTCGACGAGCCCGACCGTCACCGTGCAGACGGTGACGCTCCCCGGTGGTGTGCCGACTGTGACGTTCAGCAACAACGCCGGCCTCATCGTCGGCGACATCGTGTTCTTCACGAGTGCCGACCCGGCGTGGGACGGCAATTTCGAGGTCAAGTCCGTGTCGACCAACGGTCGCACCGTGACGCTGCAGAAGGTCAACGGACCGAATCCGACCTCGGTTCCCAGCGCCGCCAATCGGCCCACCGTCAACGTGACCGACGTCGGTGACATCCTGTTGCCAGGTTGGTTCACCGACCTCAAGGGTGTCATCTTCAACGACCTCGACGGTGATGGCTTCCGTGACCCCGGCGAGCCCGGAGTTCCCGACTTCACCCTCGGTGAGCGCACGCGTGGCAACTCGTTGCAGGATCAGGGTGCAGACCATCGCCGTGACCAACGACAAGGGCGAGTTCGACATGGGACAGGGCTACCCCCTCGGCCAGTACCTCATCGCTCGAGGCATACAACCCGCGCTACAAGAACACCGGCTACACCTACACGTCGGACAACGATCCGGTTCCGCACACGGTCTCGTCGGCACAGGTCGACATCGACGTTCCAGCCCAGTGATCGGTCTGTCCGGCACCATCGAATGGGGAGTGCAGGCCTACGGCACCGGGACCGACTACTGGTCGGGCGTCGGTGCCGCCCCGAAGAACGAGAACGGCGGCATCGTCGGCACAGTGACCTACGACGTCACCCGCAACGAGTTCGATCCGGCTTTCTCTGCGCAGGAAGACTACCAACCCGGCGTCTCGGGCATCTCGATGCAACTGTGGAAGACCCAGACGTGACGACAACGGCGAGTTGATCAAGACGCCGACGGGAGCAATCCAGCAGTACGGGGTCGACAACTGCCTTCGTCCCGACACCCTCCGCGGGACGAACGCAGTCCTCGATGGACAGGACTGCAAGCCGTTCGACTACTACGTGACCGAGAGCTTCCAGCGGCCGATCGGCTGCAAGGCCCTCGACCTCAACGGCAATCATCTCGAGGGCGAGTTGGCGCTGCCGGATGCGCCGGCCGTCGTCGACTACTCGCACAATCCTGACGTGCCGGGCCTGACGCCCGAGCAGTCGGCTGATTGTCTGGACGCGCCGATGAAGAGCATGCAGATCGGTGGCAACGGAACCGTCGACGGCAACTACGCCTTGACCAGTCTGATCAAGCCCGAGACGCTCGCCGCGGCGCCAGCCGGCGGTCCAGACCTCGAGGCGGTCTACGCAGACGCGCAGAACAATCCCGATGCGGCGATGCCGCTCGATCTCGGGTGACTACATCGTCGAGGCCGTCAACCCGGTCGACACGATCAACACGACCACCACAGAGGATCCCAACGTCGGTGGTTACACGGTAGGAGGCACAGCCAAGCGGCTGTACCGGTTCACCGACGAGACGTCGATCAACGTCATGACGGGCGACAGCTACGTGCCGCAAGGCGGGTATGCATCTACCGGTGAACCCGACGGTGGGGGCTACGGGTTGACCGTCACCGCCGATTCGCCGATTCGCTACGACCGCAACTCCCTGGGTGCGGGCACCGTCGCTTTGTGCGCCGGATCCCTGTGGACCGTTCCCGACGTGACCGATCCCGGATCGGGCACCGGCCAGGATGCGGTGAACCCTGACCTCAACGCGGCCGGCGGCAACCCGTACGCAGGACGCCAGATGCCGATCTGCGATGCCAAGTTGGTGACGGTGGCCGGTGGCCGCTCGATGCCGGCAGGGTTCTCGATGTTCACGGACGTGCCGATCCCGACGAAGTTCTACGGCCTCGTCAACGACGACCTCAATGTCGACACCGACCGCCGCAGCGTCCTGCTGGGCGAGGTGGCACCGGCGTCGAATGTTCCGGTCGGTGTGTACGACGAGAACGGCAACTGGAAGCTGACTGCGCACAGCGACGTCAACGGCTTCTACGAAGTCCTGCTGCCGTCGACGGACACCTACAACTGCCCGTTGCCCGCCGGTCCGTGCCCGAACGTCTATCGACTCGTCGGCAACGACCCAGGCACGCTGGCGCACCGGAACACCGACTACAACCCGCAGTTCCGTACCATCGCAACGGAGTTCCAAGCATGGCCAGGCGTGGTCCATCCGGTCGACCAGGCGCCGACACACAACGGCATCACGATCGAGGGCCCGGCCGCACAGTTCGGTGCACTCAGTTTGTGCAAGTTGGATGTGACCAACCCGACGCTGTTCGCCATCGACAAGCCGTACTACGACCCAGCAACCGACTGCGGCCTCACGACTTCGTAATCAAGGGGTCGGCTTCGGCAGCTCGCCCGGTGTCCTGAGACTCGGGAACACCACGGTCAACGGACCGAACCTCGTATGGACTGACACCAAGATCACTTTCAAGTGCCGACATGCGGTCACCCCGGGCCCGTACCAGCTCATCCATCACCAACAGCCAGCAGCGGTCTATCGACCGTGAACGGTTTGACCTTCCACCGCCTGTCGCCGAACAGCGGAAGCGGTAGCACGGCGTACCTCCGCAAGACCGATGTGTACGAAGTGACACCGGCGATCACCACCGACAACGCCGGCGCACGTCAGTACACGCCGCTGCACGATGCCTGGGACGCTGCAACCGACACCCCGGTCGGGTTCTTCGGAGTCGACGTCAACGGTGCCAATGTGGGCAACGCCAACAACACGGGTGTCAACGCCCCGAACGGCCGTGCCATCCAGCGAGCCGTCCAAGCCGCCTACAACGCCAGCAGACAACGGCAACAACCCGCCCAAGCTGGTCGTGATCTACCCGAACACGGCCCCGAACTACGCGCCGCACAACCCGTTCGCGGCGTACTTCGAGAACGTGGTGCTGCACGGCAAGGTCATGCTGCAGGGCGTGGGCCCGGGCGGTGCAACCAGCAACACCGACATCGTCTACGGCACCAACATCGACGCCTCGCAGTTCTGGTCGGCCACGCAGGTCGTTCCTGCCGGGAGGCAATCAGGACACCGCCGACGGCAGCTACTCCGACGATTGGCGAACCTTCGGCGCCAACGGCATCGGCCACGGGCGGGTGACCGGCCGGCACCGAGTTGCCCGAAGGCGAGGGCATCCTGCCATCGCCGAGACGCAGGGCCAGTACGGCGGCAACTCGGCCCCGACCAGCACCATCCGTCTTCCGGTCGGGCGTCGACGGCTCTTCTTCACCGGTGGCGACCAGCAGGGCAACCCCGGAAACATCAACACCATCCCGGGATCGGCGTACCGACTCGACGCCGCGGCCCGACCAACCCCGGTCCCGTCGCAGGGCGGTGCGATCATGACCGATCAGTACGTTCGTGACTTCAACATCACGAACAACCAGATCCAGTCGAATGGTGGCATCGTACGGAACGATCCGAATCGGTACGCCCGATCTGCCGGGAACGACTGAACGCTGACCAGAGCAACCACAACGATCGCGTCAACGTTGCCAACAACCGCATCGTCGCCAACGGCGGGACCAACCTGGCCGGCGCACTCGGGCTGTTCGTCGGGAGCCGAACAACTACAACGGTGACCGGCAACGACTTCTGCGGAAACTTCTCCGCCGAGTACGGCGGGGCCATCTCGCACTACGGCCGCTCCGACAACGGCAGCATCACTCGTAACCGCATCTACTACAACCAGGGTTACGACGAGGGTGGCGGCATCATGATCGCCGGCGCCCTGCCGGCGAACAACAACGCACTCAGCCCCGGTGCCGGTGCGGTGACGATCGACGGCAACACGTTGATCTCCAACCAGTCCAACGACGACGGTGGCGGCCTCAGGTTCCTGATGGCCGGCAACTTCGCCGAACTGGTCGAGAACAACATCATCGCCAACAACCTTTCGACCCACGAGGGTGGCTGGTGTGGCGCTCGACGATTCGCTCCGAACGTCACGCTGGTCAACAACACCATCGTCAAGAACATCACGACGGCGACGGCGGCCACCAACGCTGCGCTTGGCCGACGGGATCAAGCCGGCGAACCCTGCCGGCTTGTCGTCGGGCGGAAACTCCACACTGCTGCAGGCGAGCCTTCCCAACAACTCACCGAACTGGTCGAAGCCGAGGTTGCTGAACAACATCTTCGCCGACAACCGGGCCGGATGGGCCGTGCTGCCATCGATGGTGAACTTCAACGAGAGCGCGATCCACGGCATCGGTGATCCGCTCGACAGCGTGACGGCGATCCAGCGTTGGGACGTCGGCGTGTCGTCGACGTCGGGGCTGTGCAACGCGTTCAACCGGTTGACCAACACGTGTGGCAGTCCGTTTGCGTTCGACGCATCCTCCAACACCACCAACGCCTCGACCACTGCCAACTGCAGCACGTCGACAGCGCCTACAGCTACATGGCCGGCGGGACCAACAACATCGACCCGACGATCGACGGCACGTTGCCGGCGCCCAGCGGCGGTGTCGGCTTCGTCAACCCGCAGGACTTCGTGGTCGACAGCCTGATGTGGCGCACGAACACCAACGTGTCGTTCCCTGTTATCGTCGCGCACATGGTGCCGGTCAACTTGCTGGCCAACTACCACCTGACGACTGGATCGAGCACGACATTGGCGATCAACAGCGGTGCGGCGAGCTACAACGGCCACGCAACCGAACGCGACAGTCAATGCACCGAATCACGACATCGACAACGAGAGTCGTCCATCGGGCGGCTACGAGCGTGGCGCCGACGAGTTGTTCGTGCCCAACAATGTCGATCTGGCCATGACGAAGACCGATGGAGTCACGACGGTGAATCAGGGAGCCGCCGCCACCTACACCATCGTGGTGTACGAACACCGGGCCGAACACGGCCACCAACGCACAGGTCACCGACACGATCCCGAGCCAGCTGCAGAACGCAACCTGGACCTGCGCGACAACGGGCGGTGCAACGTGTGGCGGCTCGGCGAGCAGCACCGGCAACATCAGCAGGCTGCTGAACGGTGCCGGTCGGTGCCCCGTGACGTTCACGGTGCAGGCCACAGTGCGCACCAACGCCACCGGCTCGGTCGCCAACACGGCGACGGTGACCAAAGGGCGCAGCGGATACCGAGCCGAACACCGCGAACAACTCGGCCACCGACACCGACACGATCCATGCGTTCGGCGGTGATCTCGCCGTCACCAAGTCGGCGAACAAGGCGACGGTTCCACGGACAGGGAACGCTGCCGCCCGAACCGTGCTCTACACGGTCACGCTGACCAACAGCGTCGGTGCCGACACGGCGACGGGCGCCACGTTCAACGAGAACGGCGCGCTCGGGCATGACGCTCGACTCGTGGACGTGTACTGCAACGGCAGGCTCGAGTTGTGGAGGAGCTAGCGGGAGCGGTGGTGCCGAGCAATCGCTCGGTGAACATCGCCGGCGGCGGCACGGTCACGTTCATGATCAGCGCCACGTTGACCAACCCGTTGTTCCCGTTCTTCCAGGGGAACTGCCGGTCCTCAACATCGTGACGCTCACGCCGCCGTCGGGCTTCACGGACCCGACATGCGTCGGAACCAACAGCGCCTCGAGCACGGTCACGGTGACGGCATGAATCGGCGGACACGGAATCGGACGGATATGACCGGAATCGGATCGAGAAGGGACGATATGGACGTGACGAGCGGAACTGAGAATGAGACGGGTGGCATGCCCGCTCTGATCGGGCGACGAAAGTTCTTGGCCCTCGGAGGAGCCGGGGCAGCGGTGCTGCTCGGGACTGCCGGCGGTGCACGAGCGTTGATCACCGCGGGCGGTTCGAACCCGTCGCCGCGCAGTCTCGGCGCCGGTCGGCCTCGACCCGGCTGCCGGTCGAGAGCCGACAGCCGAGGTTGTCGACGGCACCACCAGGTGGCGATTCGCCACTTCGCCCTTGCCGGAACCGACGGCTGGGTGTCGATGCCTCTCGCGCCGCGAACCCGTCCGTCGGGCCGAGCAGGGGTGCCAAGCCGATCGATCCGTACTTCCCGGATCCGTTGGCCGATCCTGCGCAACACCACGACCTATGCCTTCTGCTTCCGCAATGTGACGGGTCTCGACCGCTCGCAGGTTGCAGCACAGAAGGGGCACACGCAGATCTGCGCACCGCTCGTTCTACTCGACGGTCGGCGAAGAGATCTGGGTCGAACTGACCAACCTCGGTCTGCAGCTGCGACCCGATCTGGTCGACGGTCACACCTTGCACTGGCACGGGTTCCGCAACGCGATCCCGTTCTACGACGGGGTGCCGGAGAGCTCGATCGCGGTCGCGATCGGCCACGACTTCACCTACGTGTACCGACCGCAGGACGCCGGCACGTACATGTACCACTGCCACTTCGAGGACGTCGAGCACGTCACCATGGGTATGCACGGCATCGTGTTCGTCAAGCCGGACCCACACGACACCGTCGGGCTCGATGCACATCCACAGAAGGCCTACGGCGTTGCCGACGGAGACGTGTCGGGCGAGACGGGCTACGACCGCGAGTTCGCGATCATGCTCAGCGAGATCGACACTCGTGCGCACTTCGGTGACGCCCACATCCAGGCAACCGACTGGACCGACTTCCACGCCGACTTCTGGACGATGAACGGTCGGTCCTATCCCGACACGCTCGAGCCCAACGGTGTCCGCGATTCGGCATGGTCAGCTGTTCGCTCAGACTCGAGCATCGAATGGCTCACGGTGTCCGATTCCCAACGAACTGCCCAACGGCGACGCCAATCCAGATGCTCGAGGCTCTTCAGCAATCCGCTGAGCTCGCTCGTGCAGGCAGCGCCTGGCGAGCGAATTCTGATCCGCTTCGCCAACCTCGGCTTCCTCGATCACACGATCGTGTTCCCGGGACTCGAGGTCGATGTGCTCGGTCGCGATGCCCGGTACGTGCCGCCGAGCGCACAGCGCAAGGCGACGGACTCGATCCAGATCGGTCCCGGCGAGAGTCGCGACGTGTTCTTCACTGCACCGGCGGAGGGGACCTACGCCTTCTACGACCGGGGCACTGTCGCACTACACGGGCAGTGCAGACGGCTCCGACTGCCTGGGTCGGCGGACAACGCAGCGAGGTCCGAGTGATCGCAGGGCTCGGGCCACAGCTGAAGCCGAATGGCTGGGCGAACGAGGTCGCCTGGGCCGGCGAGTTCCCCGAACTCGCGCAACATGCGGCGCCCGTCATCTCGGCGACCGGTCATCGAACCCCTGCCGGAAAGTTCCTCGACGGAACCGTCACCGTCGACTACGCGCACAACCCGGGCACCTACCTCTCCAACCTGTGGTGGGTGCGCAGCAACAATGCGCCGTCGATCGGCAGCAACCAGTGGCGCTCCACGACGTTCGTCGCGGGCGAGCCGGACACCTTCCACATCCGCGTTGCGAACCCGAACCCTGCGGCGACCTCGAAGTACTGGGTGCTGGCGCAGGACTCGGCAGGCGTCTACAGCGCGCCCAAATTCGGCGCAGATCTAAGGCGGGCGGACACATGAACAACGACAAGATCAAGAACGGGGACGAAATGAGCGGGAACGAACCCAACGTGGCGCGACGGCGCCGCAGCACACGGATCGCAGTGTGGGTCGGTGTTGCCGGCCTGTGCGCGACCGGAGCTTCGCTGGTGCCATTGGGCGGCAACACGCAGGCCGCACCCGGCGATCCGATGAGTGAGGGGATGGTGTGCACGAACGGTGACACGGTCTCGAATCCCGGACACCGTGTGTTCAACCTGACAGCGAGCGACGGCTACACGAGCGAGCCCGATGGCAACGCGATCTACGACTGGGGTTATGGCGACGGCGGTGCATCGGGAGCGTTCCAGCTACCGGGGCCGGTGCTCTGTGCGAACGAAGGCGAGATCATCGATGTCGTCCTGACCAACCAGCTTCCGGTCGCCACCTCGATCCAGTTCCCCGGACAGGCTGACGTGACGTCGCCGGCCGGCAGTGGTACTCCGGTGGGTCCGCTCGTCGACGTGACCGGCGCCCTGATTGCGCTCGTTCCAGAGGCGCCACCCGGCGGTGCGGTGACGTACAGCTTCACAGCGACGTCTGCTGGGACCTATCTCTACGAGAGCGGTTCGGATCCGCAGCTACAGGTGCAGATGGGTCTGTTCGGTGCACTCGTCGTCCGGCCGGCGGGGATCACGATCACGCCCGAGGACATCCTGGCGATTCCCTACGAGGATGGCACCGCGCCCGGCCAGACGAATGCAGATGCGGGGATGACTCTCGCGGACGCGACGGCCGCAGCGGCACACGCGGCGTGCGCCTACGCCGATGTCGACCCGGCTACGCCCGACAAGTGCGATCCGTCGGCGATCTACGACAGCGCTCCCAAGATGGAGAACATCTTGATGCTGTCCGAGATCGATCCGGGTGTCCACACCTTCATGGAACAGCACGTGGCGACCCCGGAAAGCCTCAACTGGAATGCGTACCCGAATGCGCTACGAGGCCCACTACTTCATGATCAACGGGCGTTCGATGCCCGACACCTTGGCACCGAACAACGCTCCGTGGTTGCCATCGCAACCGTACGGGTCGATGGCCCACGTCCAGCCATGGGATCCGCACGCCAACCCGCTCGATGCGATGCTTCGATACGTCGCGGTCGGTGTTGCCGGCTACGACTTCCATCCTCACTCGAATCACGAGCACGTGATCGCTGAGGACGGCTCGCTGATGAAGGGCGCCTCGACGGTCGAACACCCCGCCGGCAACGACAACACCGAGGGCAAGTTCAACATCCTGGTCGGTCCGGGCGCGACAGTCGACGCCACGTTCCGGTGGACCAATGAGGAGACCTACAGCGATACCGATGGTCATCGCCTGCCAGCCGCTTGGCCGCAATCGCTGAACCTGCAGGAGGGTGATTTCTGGAGTGGCTCGCCGTACCTCGGTGACAGCGGTCAGCTGAACCCTGGGATCCTCACCAAGACGCAGTGCGGCGAGTACTACCACGTCGCTCACAACCACGACCTGACTCAGGTCACCAACTACGGCATCACGTTCGGCGGGATGTTGACACTCATCAAGGTCGAACCGCCGGCTGCAGCACAGGCCGCGACTGAACCTGGATTGCGACTGATGGAGAAGCACACGATGAACGACACGACAGCGAACACCCAACCACGACCAGCAACCCGGCGGGAAGGCACTTTGATGGGTACCAAGAAGAATACGAAGCGGTTGGTCGCTGCGGCGATCGCCATCGCCGGTCTGGCTGGTGGCGCCGCGGTGGTGCATGCCGCGACCTTCGGCCGACGCGGTGCTGGCACCCGTTGCGCCAGCAGCGTTTCCTGTCGATCACCCCGACCTGCACGGCCAGCTGCACTATCGACCTCGCAGCTGGCGTGGGCTCGATCGACATCAACGACACGGTGAACAACGTGCAGCACCTGCCGTTCTACGGGTTCGGTGTCAATGGTGCGGCTGTGGCGCTGGCCGGCTCACCCAACTCGACGATCAAGGTCCCGCAAGGTACGACGCTGACGATCAACCTGTCGCAGTCGGGCATCAGCGATCCGATCGATCTGTCGTTCCCCAGCATCCCTGCGAGCGACGTGAGCCACGTCGGCAACGTGTACACCGTCGTCGCAGACAAGGTGGGCACCTCGGTGTTCCAACCTGGCACGAACCCTGATGCGCCGCGCCAAGTGGCGATGGGGCTGGTCGGGACACTGATCGTGACGCCGGCAGGGTGCACCAGCCCGACCTTGAGCTGCGCCTACGACGGAGCGGTCTCGTACAGCGACGAGGTGCTGATTGCGACGACGGATCTCGACTACGCGTTCGCTACCGGTGAGGCCGGTTTCGAGATGGGGTACTTCGGGCAATCACCGAACCCAGACGGCTCGCCGCGCAAGGTGTACCACGTCGTCAACGGCAAGGCGTTCCCCGACACCGACGTCATCGACGTGAGGGCCGGCGACAGCGTGCTCTTGCGCAGTGTCAACGCTGGCGTCACCGACAAGTCGATGGGCATCCTGGGAATGCGTCAGACGCTGCTCGGGCCGAAATGCTTCGGCGTACACCGATCCGCAGACCTTCATCTCCCCGCTCGTCGGGCCGGGCGAGACCGCAGATCTGGTCGTGTCCATACCATCGGATGCCCTGCAGGGACAGCTCTACTCGCTGATGGATCAAGGTCGACAGATGAACCACGGCACCACGCATGGATTCGGTGGAGCACTCACCTTCTTCTACGTGTGGCCACCCGACGCTCCGGTCGCGGCAGCCGGTCTCGCACCTGCTGGCGATCCGTTGCCGAATGACTCGACGACGACGACATCGTCGACTCCGACGACGACCGAGTCGTCGACGACGACGACCACGGATCCCGCGGCGAACGATTCGACGACAACGACCACGATCGCCGGTTCGAACGATTCGACGACAACTGATGTTTCGTCGACGACCGACGCGCCCACCACAACGGCGACGACGCCGTGACGCTGATCGACGACAAAGTCGACCACGTGTCCGAGGGACAGTTTCCGACATCGCGTCGGTCGGCGTGGTCGGTGATCCGGAGGATCTCCCTGGGGCTGGCGTTGGTGGCAATCGTGCTTGCTGTATTGCTTGCTCGAGGCTGGCGTCCGGAGGCCACCAACGCCACATCCCAGCAACCCGATGCGGTTCGCCACGATGCCAGTCAGCGCAGAGATCGAGGCGACCTACGGCATTCGGTTCACCGTCGTCGACGTGACCGCCGGTGGAGGGATGATCCAGATCCACTACCAAGTGCTCGACAGTGCCAAGACCGAGGCAATACACGGAACGGATCTGGCGCCGCCTCATCGTCGACAGCCGCGGGGTCGAATACAAGGATCCCGGGCATGGTCGGTCACAGCCATGTCGGCAAGACGCAGGCCGCCGGCACGACCGACTACATACTCCTGGCCAACGCCAAGGGTGGCGTGACGCCCGGTTCGATCGTCACGATCAAGGTCGGCGACCTCGCGCTCGAGAACGTGCCGGTGCTGTGAGCGCACTCTCCATGCTCCGCAGCATCGGCATCATCGCGGTCGCGTTCACGATGGTTGCCTGCCAGGACTGCACCAAGTGCAAGGAAGGCATCACGTTCTATGTGGCCGACCTCGCCGGTGCCTTGGCACGTGGAGGCAGCGAGCCGCTGCACGTCTGCTTCGACGGAACCTGCCAGGACGTCACCGTCACCCGGGACGACGCGGGTGGCTCGGTGTTCCTCCCCTTCAAAGGTGTCGGCGACGACATCGATCACACTCTCACCGTCACGGGCGTCGGGGCGCTGAAGGGGGAGTACACGGGCAAGATCGACAGCTACACGCAAGACCCCGGTGGTGACTGCGCCACGTGCGAGCTTGGCGACGGTGAAGATCGGTGCCGACGGCACGCTGACACCGGCGGTGTCGGCCGCCCCCGCGACAACGACCACGACAAGCGGATGAAACGGTGGTGCGGCTCGGTGCTCTGCGCCGTCGCCACCTTCGTCCTCCTTCCGGCGACGCTCGTCGCCGCTCACGCATCGTTCGTCGATTCGAACCTCGTCGATGGCTCAGTGCTCGCCAAGTCACCTCCGATCGCCGAGCTCCGGTTCAGCGAGCCGGTGTTGGCGACGGCATCGGCCGTCAGGTTGCTGCACCTCGGGACCGACACGGATCAACCTCTGCGGCTGACGACCACGGACGGCCAGGCCACCCTTCTTGCGGAGCTGCCACACCTGCAACGCGGGGCGTACATATTGCGATACGTGGTCGTTGATCCAGCAGATCTGCACAGGACCGTCGGGTCGATCTCGTTCGGGATCGGCGTTGCCGCGCCCCCGTCGGAATCAGGTCAACTGGTCGACAGTTCGTGGCTGTCGATCGCGCTCCGGGCCGTGACCGACGGAGCTCTTCTGCTCGGCGTCGGTGCGGTCGTTGTCGCCGTCTTGATGGTGCGTGCGGGCCGTCGTCGCTTCTACGAGGTCACGAAGTTGGCGGTGATGTCCGCCGCCGTTGTCGCAGTCGGCTGGGTCGGCTTGCTCGTCGCGGACGCTGTCTCCGTTGGACTTCGCAACGTTCCGTGGTCGAGCATCCTGCTTCGCAGTGATCCCGGGCGCCGCGCCCTCATCGGCGTGCAACTCGCCATCGGAATGTGGTGGGGAGCGCGCCTGCTGCGACGGGCGAGCAACCAGAGTGCACGATGGTCGGTCGTCCGCATCCTTGCCCTGATCGCCGCCGGCTTCGTCGTCGCGGCCGCGTACGGGGGTCACGCCGGCATCGGAGGCTCGTTCCTCGTCGGCGTGCTGCTTCGCACCGTTCATCTCGGCTCGCTGTGCATGTGGATCGGCGCCGTGGCCGCAATGTGGTTGCTCGCGTTGCGCGACCATCGCTTGCGTTCGCTGTGGCCGTCCATCAGTTCGCTCGCAGTGATCGGTCTCGCGGCCACCGGCGCCAGCGGCTTCCTCCTCAGCGGCAGGGTCGTGGCCACGGTGACGGCCCTCTTCTCGACGACATATGGCCACCGGATCGTGATCAAGATCGCAGTCATCGTCGGCTTGGCGGTTCTCGGCGCGTTGGCCCGGCGTCGTGTCGTGCGTGGCAACGAACCCGGCTTGCTTCCGCTGGAACTCGCCGTTGCCGGCGTCGGGGTGGTGGTCGCTGCGCTGTTGGTCGGGTCGGCGCCCGCCCGTGGACCTCAGTTCTCTCCGGTCGCCGTTGCCGCGCCACAGGTCGTCACGACCGACGCACGCGATCTCACCGTGAGCGCCTCGATCGAACCCGCCCGACCTGGTCCGAACCTGGTCCAGATCCGAGTGCTGGACACCCGTCGACCGTCTCCCGGCCCTGTCGACAGCGTCACGGTCCGCGTCGTCGGCGGCGATGGCGCTGTGGTCGCCGAGCGCGTCGGCCGGCCGGCCGATGGTGTGGTCGAGTGGGGCGACGTGAACGTACCGAGCCCCGGCCTCTATCGCGTCGAGGTCGACGTCAGCCGGCCCTCACTTCCGCTACCACCGGTGGTCGCTTCGTGGCAGGTGGAGCCGGCTCCCGTTCCTCGCGTTCCGGTAGTGGTCTCGACGCGTTCGTGGACCCCGCTTGCGGCTGCATTGGCCGCATTCTGGGTGCTCCTCGTGGGCGCAGGGTGGTGGGCAACGGGCCGTCTGCGAAAGGCCGTCGCGCCGGTCTCGGTTGGATCGGATGATTCAGTCGCACCGGATGGGCTGCAACGTGGAACTGCAGCGCTTTCGAGCTCGGGAGCCCAAGGCGCTACTCAACTTGCTGTCCGTCGGCGAGAACAGGTCATCGGTCGGTCTCGTCCCGCACAGTGTGAACGCGGTCGTCGCTGATCAGCCAGGCCTTCACCCTGGCCTCTCGAAGAAGTGCGGCGCCCTCGCAGCTGCCGGCGATGATCGCCGATTTGGCCAGCGCCTCGCGCACGCGCAGCGGTGTGGTCGGCGACTGCGACCGCTACGAGATCGGTGTCGGTCGGCCGACCGGATCGAGGGTCGATGATGTGGTGGTGCACATCCGCCCCGCGTGTCCACCTTCGAATCAGGATGGTGCTCATCACCACAGCACCGGAGAACAGTGAGTGGTGGCCGACCGTTTCGCCTGTAGCCGGGTGCAGCAATGGAACCTGCCAACCCTCGTCGTCGACCGGTTCGCCCGCGGAGTGGATGTCGCCGCCGAGTGACACGTAGGCCGAGTTCGCGCCCGCATGCGATCAGCTCGTCGGCAACGATGTCGGCAGCGAGGCCTTTGCCGATGCCACCGAGATCGATCGACAACCCGCTGCGCAGTCGCACCCAGTTGCCCGTGATCTCCAAACCGGCGAGCCCTGGCGCCGGCACGGCGGCGACAGGGGGCGCGGGACAAACCTTCGTCCGACGATGTCGGCAAACGTGCGGTCGTAGCCATGTTGTTCGAGGCTCTCTCGGATGCTCGGGTCGAACAGCCCGCCGGTCTCGGTGTACATCTGCCGGCAGAGCTGGAGCGCACCGACGAGATCGTCGCTGCACTCCAGCCATTCGCCCCGCCGGGCCTGCAGACGGTTGAGCTCGCTACTCGGAAGGAAGCGGCTCCACGTCTGCTCGAGCTGGCGTAGGCGAGTGAAACCCTGTGGAATCAGCTCGGCTGCGCCATCGACCAGAATCTCACCAGGAGATCCCATGACATGAGCGGTTGATCGGTGCCACCTCCGTTGTCGGGCCACCGCCGTATCAGCACCCACTGCCCTGACAAGGAGGCGGAGTCGGCGGTGGAGCAGGGGCAGGGGGCGGCGTGGTCACGGGTGGTGCGGGAGCAGGGGCCGGTGCAGGTGCAGGTGCCGGAGTGGGTGCAGGTGCGGCGGGGCGGGAGTCGGTGCCGGGGCAGGCTCCGGTGCGGGCGCAGGAGTCGGAGCTGGCGCGGGAGCCGGGCGGCCGGTAGCAGGTGCAGCCGGAGCGACACCAGGAGTGGGCGCGGCCGGCGCCGGAGTAGCCGCAGGTGCAGGTGCATTGCCGGCGGGTGCGGGCGATGTCGGCAACGTGGCGGGGGTCGTATCGAGGGGTGCCACGGCTGGCGTTGTGGTCGTGGTGGTGCGCCGTCGGGTCGGCGGCGACAAGCGTGGTGGTCGTCTCGGTGACGTCCCCCGCAATCGACGTCGTCGGGGGTGCGATCGGGTTGCCGAATTCGTCGACGTAGAAGACTCGATGAATGGTTTCGAGCACCGTCGTCGGCGTCGCGGCGGTCGCGTTCTGAGATGGCGGGGTGCGAGCGTCGGCCGTGGCGAGCGCTGCAATCGTGGCGAGGAACCCAGATGTCGCCAGTCCCGTCGCCAGGACTCGGCCTGCGGCAGCGACGTGACGACGGCGACTGCCGAACAGGCGAACACTGGTGTGCCGATCGACGATCGGCACCACGACGGGTGCAGTTGGTCCGACGCCGACGTCGAGCGTGATCGGAGGGCCGGTCGGTGGACGCCATGGGTGAGAAGAGGACGGTGCTGGTGTGGAGGGCTTGCGTTTGCTCAGCTGGGCGAGCCTCGCCAACTGTTCCTTGTTCAGTTCAGTCGTCATCGCATCTCCACTCGCCTCTCCTGAACTCGGGCTCCCTGCAGCCTTCAGGGATTGGGGGTCGCTCGGCCGGTGCGGTGGTGCGGCGGGGACGTCCGCTCCGGAGCGGCGGGGTTCGAAGGTGGCTCCTCCGGCGTGGTCGGCGGTGGACTCGGCTCGGTGGCGGCCGGAGCCGGCTCAGCCGTCGGCGGAGCCGGGGCCACGACCGCCTCCGGTTCGGTGGGCAGCGCGACGGCGTCGGCCATCAGGGTTGTGAGGCTCGAGCGGAACCGGCACAGCATCGACAGCAGTCAGCGGGGTGCTGGTCGAGGTGGTGGCAGACGGTCGTGCTGGAAGTGGAGGACTGAACGACGATGTAGTCCTGCACCACTTCGACCGGGCTGGCATTGGTTGATTGCAGCGCCGAGACAGGTGGAGCGTGGGCGTCGGCGATCGCGAGGATCGCGACGTACCCCACTCCCAACGATGTCGCGGCTGACAGGAGATATGCGATCGTGAGTCTGCGTTTCACATCGGCCCCTTCGTCATCATTTCGTAATGACACGAATTAGGTCACAAAATGGTTTGGTCTTACGCCTTTGGATGCGGAAAACGGCTGCTCCAGCACGTGGTGCCGTCGTGGGTGATGAGGTAGGCGTGGTATCCCGGGCGGGTCTCGATCCAATCGATGGCGTCGACGCCCATGACGAAGGCGGCCGTTGCGTACGCGTCTGCGACGCCGAGGTCAGGCCCGATCACGGTCGCGCTGGCGAGCTCGGTGGTCGGTGCTGCGATGCGCGGGTCGATGATGTGCGCGCCGCGCTCGTATGTCGCCGATGTGGCGATACCGACCGGACCGCGCACCGCGAGTACCAGTGCGAGCTGGTCGTCGAGGACCGGATGGCGAACTCCGACTTGCCAGGCCTCGCCCGGCGAGGGCTGGCCGCGCACCGCAATGTCACCTCCAGCGTTGATGCAGAAGTTCATCGCGCCCGCGACGTCGAGCATCGCCGCAGCACGCTCGATCGACCAGCCTTTCACGAACCCGGACGGATCGAGCGATGTGCCGTTGGGTGCGGGTACGGCGAATGCATCGAATGCGCCGTCCGTCTCGTCAGTGAGCTCGATGCAGCGCAGCAGGACGTCGTTCACCTCGCGGCTGAGCTCGTCGATACCGAGCTCGCGGCGACCGAAGCGCGTGATCTCACTGTCGTCGCGGTAGGTGCTGAACGTCGCGTCGACGTGTTGCAGCCACCGCAGCACGTCGTCGAGAGCGCCGGAATCCGGCAGGGGCTCGCGGATGTCGAACGAGATTGCCATGCCCATCACGTGTTCGACGTGGTGCAACGCGCCCACCGTGGCTCGGACCGTCACGCTGTCATCGCACCGGCGGCTCGCGCTTCGTCGATGGCCGATTGCAGCGACTTGACGTAGGCGTTGCTCGTATACGTCGCACCGGAGACCGTGTCGACGCGAGCGCTCTGTGCAGTCAATGCCTCGCTCTGCAACGTGGGCAACGCCCGCCTGTTGATGCGGACGCTCTTGCCGTCGGAGTTGGGATACTGGACGACCGCGACTGCGACGAGGCTGCCATTTCGGACTTGGGCCTGGACCTGCACTGGCCCGTACCGTGTGTCGATGGTGTGGCCATCGAAGGCGGCGACGGTGTCGGCCGCGGCAGCAGACGTGGCCACGGCCACGGTCTGCGCAGTCGTACTGGAGGTGACCGTCGCGGCAGGAGTAGCTGTCAGTGGCAGGAGTAGCTGTCGTGGCGGCTGGGGCCGCCACCGACGTCGGCGAACTCGCCGTCGCAATCGGGGCGACGAGACCTGTGGCCGATGAGCTTGCGTGCGACGTGTCGATGCCGAAGAAGAACGCCAACCCGCCAGTTGTCGCGCAACTTGCGATCAGCGCACCGAGGCGTGCCCCGCGGGCCGGGTGGCGACGACCGGTGCGCTTTGTCGGCGGTGGGGTTGCTCGAGTTGGCGCGCTACGTTGCCGTGCGCCCAATCGTTCGAGTCGCTCGAGCAGTGGGTCGCCGATCGGGGGTCCTGCGTGTGCTGCCATGCGACCATCGAACCATCCGATGCTGAGGAGTGCCTGGGTACCACATTGGAACGAGCTGAGAACTTGCGCAGGTCGCTTTCAGGATCGAGCAACTCGCGAGACAACTCCGATCAGCCGCAGCGCGACTGCGTACACGGTGATGCCCGCAGCGACCAGTAGCCCGGCCTCGAACAATCGTGTGTTCGCATCTGAGCCGAGCTGGAACCCGTGGACGCCGGCCATGGCCACCCCCGCGATCGAGGTGATGTGCAACCAACGCCACACTCGTCGTGTGAAGCGTCGGCGCGGCCACGACGTGAACACGGCGATCGCGAACGTGTAGGTCGCGAGCACTCCCCACGTGATCGCCCACGCGGTCGCCCCGGCCGTACCTGGGATCAGGACCTGAATGATTCCGATGCCCGAGTTGGGATCCAGCACCGAGGCCACCACATGTGCTCCGGTGAAGATCAGCGCGAGCCCGCCCAGGTAGTTGTGCAGGTCGAGCCACCAGGCCGGTGTCTTGCGGCTGCCGGTGTTGCGCGCTGAGAAGAACGCACCGAACACCAATGAGCCGACTGCCAGGATCGTGGCAACGATGCCGGTCGCAGCGAGTCAGATACCACCACCACTGGTCCATCAACCGACCTCGTGATCGATTGACTCGCGGTCAGTGCCGCGCGGGGCATCGCTCGGTGTCGAGAGCGGCAGTGACACCGTGATTCGAACCCCGTGACCGGGTGAGGTCTCCAGCGCGATGTCGCCGCCGTGGGCGGTCACGAGCGCATGAACGATTGCCATCCCAAGACCAGCTCCGCCCGACAGTCGTGAACGCGACGGGTCGGCGCGGAAGAACCGTTCGAACACCCGTGGCTGATTGCTCGCTCGTCATGCCTGGGCCGTTGTCGGCGACGACGATCGTGGCGTGTTGGTCGTGAATACCGACCTCGACCGATGTCGACGTCCCTGCTGGTGTGTGCGTGCGTACGTTGGAGAGGAGGTTGTCGAGCACTTGCCGCAATCTGCTGGCGTCGCCTTCGATCGTGACGACGTCTGTGACCCGCAACGTGATCGGCCAATCGGGCGAGACCGCTCGTGCGGCCGCGACCGCGTCGACGACGACCTCGACGACATCGATGCGGCGCCGTTCGAGCGGCCGGCCCTCGTCGAGGTGAGCCAGCAACAGCAGCTCCTCGACGAGCTCGCCCATGCGGCTGGCCTCGAGGCTGATGCCGCGCAAGGCTCGTTCCAGATCTTCGGGTCGATCCCGCGCGCCGCGTTCGAACAGCTCGGTGTACGCCGTCACGGCGGCCAGCGGAGTGCGCAACTCGTGTGACACGTCGGCGACGAATCGACGCATCCGGGCTTCCGACTCCTCCAACGCACGCTCCTTCGCGTCTCGCTCGGAGAACGCACCGCGGATGCGGCGGAGCATCGTGTTGAGCGCGGCAGCCAATCGACCGACCTCGGTCTGGCTGTTCTCACCTGGCACCTCGTGGTCGAGATCCCCGCCGGACGCGATGGCGAGCGCGGTCTCTTCCACCTCGCGCAACGGGCGCAGACCCACTCCTACCAGCAGCCAGCCCAGCACCGCGGCGACGAGCAGCGAGACCGCGGCGACGATCGCTCCGATCGTCACAAGCCGCCGACGCGGACTCCCTCGCTTCGTTCAATGAGAGACCGATGACGAGCACGCTGCCGTCGGCGTAGCCGTGAGACACGCACTCGTACGTTCGAATCGTCGCCGGCGGTCAGTGTGAAGTACGACGGCTGGTCGCGGGAATCGGCGGTGCTTTCGGGCGGGAGCGTGAGATCGGCGACATCGATCGAGAGCGGGTTCGTGGCCCGGCTCGCGAGCCGGCACCGAGACTTCGACCGCCTGACTCGGGTCGAGCACGATGACGAGCTGACCAGGTGCGAGTTGCTCGATCGAGCGGTCGAGATCGTGGTCGGCATCGGTGACGCCTGCCCCGCCGTCGGTCGTTCCGCCGTCGTTGTCGACAGCGGTGCCGAGTTGGTCGCCGGCGCTGCCGCCCTCGGAGGCGATCAGCGTCTCCAACGGTTCGTGGGTGCGCTGCAACGAGTCGTCGATCTGGCGAAGCTGCGACTGTGAGAACAGTGCGTAGGTCGCAATCCCCGCGGACCCGAGCGCAACAAGCGACACGACACACACCGCGGCGACGAGGCGGGCACGCAAGGACATCACCGACTGCTCCGCATCACTCGTCGACCCCGTCTCGCGGAGCACGTACCCGACCAGTCGCACCGTGTGGATCAACGGCGGCCCGTACTGGTTGATCTTCTTGCGCAGGTAGCTGACATACGTCTCCAGGATGTTCGAGTCTCCGTCGAAGTCGTAGTGCCACACGTGATCGAGGATCTGCGGCTTCGGACAGCACGCGGCGCGGGTTGAGCATGAAGAAGCGCAGCAGGTTGAACTCGGTCGCTGTCAGCTCGATCAACGTTCCGGCCCGTCGCACCTCGTGGGTGTCCGGGTCGAGAACGATGTCGGCGAACGCCAACTGCGTGTCCGCGGCCGAATCGGCGCGCTGGGTTCTCTGCAGGATCGCTTTCACTCGCAGCACGATTTCCGCGAGGGAGAACGGTTTGGTCACGTAGTCGTCGCCGCCGGCGTTGAAGCCCTGCACCTTGTCGTCGAGTGCGTCCTTCGCGGTGAGGAACAGGATCGGTGTCGCCACGCCATCTGCGCGCAACCGGCGGGCAACCTCGAAGCCGTCGATGTCCGGCAGCATCACGTCGAGCACGATCAGAGTCGACGTTGCCCGTCTGTGCCGCCGACAGCCCGGCTCGGCCGGTACGCGCCTCGGCCACGTCGTACCCCTCGTATCGCAACGCCGTCGCGATCGCGTCGACGATCGACGGCTCGTCGTCGACCACCAACACATTCACTCCACCAGTCAAGCCGTCCGGATACCGCGAGTTGCACCCTGAACGGCCAGCTCACAGCTCGCTCACAGCCGGGATCAGAGCCAGCTGGGAACCTCGCTCCACGACACGCAAGGCCCAACGGACCCTTCTAGCGTGTGCCGCCATGGACACACTGTTCGGCCTCCCGGCACACCCCTTGCTCGTCCACATTCCGATCGTGCTGCTGCCGCTTGCGGCGATCGGTGTGATCGTGATGCTGATCAAACCGGAGTGGCATCGTCGCTACCGGTGGGTCGTCCTCGCGATGGGCGTCGTCGGCGCGCTCGGGTGCGACACTCGCCGCGCAGGCCGGCGAGGAGCTCGGGAACCGAGTCGTCGCTGTCGAAGGACGCCAGGCAGCCAGCCGCTGGCGTCACCATGCGGACCTCGGTGAGACGTCGCGCAACGTCGCTCTGCTCTTTCTCATGCTGCTGGTCGTCTTCGTGTTTCTGCCGTGGTGGCAGGAACGTAGTGGTCGCCAGGAAGACCAGAACGCGCCGGCCCCGACTCGCAATCGTCGATTGCTCGACATCGCGGTGTCGGCACTGACGGTCCTCGCCGCGGTGGGAACGGTCGTCACCATTGTGCAAGCCGGCCACACCGGATCGAAGTCGGTGTGGGACACCTACATGCACGACTCCGGCGGCTGACGACCGGCGACCGGCCGTCACCCTTGCGCTGGTCGAAACGTTCGCTCATGATGACCGCCGTGCCGAACCTCCCGCTCCCCGCTGATCTCGAAGAGTTTCTGCTCGCTCCACGACCGGCGATCATCGGCAGTCTGCGGCCCGACGAGTCCCCGAGCACGGTTGCCACGTGGTATCTCTGGCAAGGCAACGCCCGATTCCTGCTGTCGATGGACGCCGCGGGTTTTCGTGCTCGCTGCCTGACGCGCGACGGACGAGTCTCATTGACTGTCCTCGGCGACGACTGGTACGAGCACGTGTCCGTGCGTGGTTCGGTGGTCGAAATACGCCCTGACCTCGACTGGGCAGATATCGACGCGTTGTCTCGTCACTATCGCGGCGTTCCGTATCCGCGAGATGCCGATTACACGCCGGCGAGCGCGATCGTGCAAGTCGAAGCCTGGCACGAGTTTCGCTCGACCACGCGGAGCTAGCGCCTTCGGCTGGCTCCGGCATCACTCTTTGGACGGAGGCGATCCCTGCAAGAATGCACCTCGTGGGCGGCGGACTGTTCGGTGGGCTGGACGACGATGCTCGCCGCGCGCTGTGGGCCCTCATGCGGCGTCGCCGCTTCGCTCGCGGCCAGGTGATCTTTCACGAGGGTGACCCCGGCGACACGCTGCACCTCATTGTCAAGGGGCACGTGTCCATCAAGACATCGACACCCCGCGGCGATCAGGCGATCCTGCGGGTGCTCGGCCCCGACGACGTCTTCGGCGAGTTCGCGTTGATCTCGCCTGCTCCGCGCGCGGCGACCGTGACGGCGCTCGATGCCACCGAGACGATGATGCTCGACCGTGAATCGTTCACCGCACTGCGCAAGGAACGCCCGTGCGTCGACGACTTCCTCATCACCGCGTCGGTGGCGGAGGTGCGACGGCTCTCGGCGGCGCTCGTCGAGGCGCTGTACCTTCCCGTGGAGACTCGGGTGCTGCGCCGCGTTCACGAGCTCGCCGAGATGTATCGAAATGGTGAGGCGACGACCTGCGTGCCGCTCGGTCAGGACGAGATCGCCCAGCTCGCGGGCGTGACCCGGCAGACCGTCAACAAGGTGCTGGCCAAGGCACAGCAGGACGGGGCGCTACACATCGAGCGCGGCCGGATCGAGATCGTCGATCACGAAGAGATCCGCCGCCGGTGTCGCTGACGCTGACGACGCGCGCCAGACGCGCAAGCAGCGCTCGATCGGGTCGAAACCCGACCGAGCGCTGCATGGCCGTCCACATGCGCGATGGGCTAGATGATCCTCTTGTTGACAGTGCGATTGGCCGTGCGATTGACCGTGCGGCTGGCCGTGCGGCTGGCCGTCCTGCTGGCGACACGCTGCGAAGTACGGCTCTCCTCGGTGGGGCCATCCGTCTGCCTCGAGCTTCGGCGCCGTGTTCGGGTTCTTCGGATCAATCTTCTTCTCGCTCATTTCGTGCCTCCAAGTGGTGCGGGGTGTTGATGACACTCAACACCATTCACGGTGTCTCGTCTGTCATCCCGCCGACACTTGTTGTGTCAACCCGCCGACATTCGGGATCGACGATCGGATGAGTGCAACGCTCGACATCTGGGAGTCTCTGGCGGCGGAGGTCGACGGTTCGGTCTGGAAGCCCGAGCTCGCCGCGTGGGTCGAGGTCAAACGATTCGAGGCCAGGGGCGGCCTCGTCTATGGCATGGTCGCGAACACTCGCGACCTCAGCTACTACCGTCTCGACGCCGTGGAGTTCGATCTTCTGCCGTTGCTCGACGGGACGCGAACGCTGGGTGAGATCGTCGTGGCTCAGCTCGATGCGTCCGGTGAGCTCGACGCAGCGACCGTTGTCGACCTGGTGCGCTCGTTGCACTCCGGCGGCTTTCTCACAGACGAGTACGTCGACGTCGACGCCGCGGTGAAACGGGCGCTCGCCCCGACCGGCGTGCAGGCTCGACTGGCGAACTTCTCGCGCACACTGACGATCCACTGGTCGGGGGCCGAGAAGCTCACCCAGTGGTGCTATCGGCATGGGCTTCGCCATCTGTTCCGCCCGGTCGGGATCGTGTTGTCCTCCCTCGTCGCCGTCGGCGGACTTGTCGCGTTCGCGGCGGTGGTGACACGTCACGGTCTGGCGTACGAGACGCGATCGTTGGGAGCGTGGGTCGCGCTGCTCTTCGCGCTCAACCTCTTGCTGATCTTCATCCACGAGCTCGGTCATGCGGCCGTCCTCGTCCACCACGGCCGTCGCGTTCGCAGCGCCGGCTTTCGCATGTACTTCGGCGCCCCGGCGTTCTTCGTGGACTCGTCGGACGCGTTGATGCTCGATCGCGAGGCGCGCATCGCTCAGTCGTTCGGCGGTCCCGTACTTCGAGCTGATCGCGTCGGGTCTCGCCGCGATCGCGTTGTGGCAATGGCCGCACGGCTTCCTCGCGCCGGTGCTGTTCAGCTTCGTCGTCGTCAACTACTACGTGCTGCTGATCAACCTCACGCCGATGCTCGAACTCGACGGCTACTGGATGCTGTCGGATGCCATCCGCATGCCCGATCTGCGTCCTCGATCGTTGGCGTTCGTGCGCCACGACCTGTGGGCCAAACTCCGCCGCCGCGAACGATTCTCGTCGGAAGACGTGGGACTCCTCCTCTTCGGCACCGTCGGCGTCGCCTTCACTGTCTTCGTTCTCGTGTCGACGTTCTGGTTCTGGGAGCGCACATTCGGTGGCCTGATCGGCTCACTGTGGAACGCGGGTCCGGCGGGCGTCGTGGGGCTCGTCGTGCTCGTGTCGTTCCTCGCAGCGCCCATCATTCGCGGTCTCGTCGCGCTCGCTCGAGTGGTCGGCCGTGGAGTCGCGTCTTGGTTGCGATCGGGTCCGGTTCCGGATGCAACGCAGTTGGCGCATCGAGGCGGCCGCGCTCGTCGACGCGTTGCCGTCGTTCGAGGATCTGCCCGTCGAGATCTTGAACGACATCGCCGGACGTGTCGAGCGCCGTCACGTCGGCACCGGCACCTCGGTTGTTCGCCAGGGCGATGTCGCCGACGCCTTTTACGTGGTGCGGTCGGGGACGCTCGAAGTGATCGAGGAGGACGCCGACGGCGCGGATCGGGTGATGCAGACACTCGGCGCCGGTGAGTCGTTCGGTGTGATCGGTCTCGTGACCGGCGCTCGTCGAAACGCGACCGTGCGGGCACGACGTCGCGCGGAGCTGTTCGTGATCGACAAGGGGACGTTCGATCGCATGCTCGCCGATCGCGTCGCATTGCCGGAATTCGCGCCGACGCTCTACGAGCTCGCGGCCCTGCGTGCGCTGCCGCCGTTCGCCAACGTGTCGACGGGCGAGCTGCTTCGACTTCGCGAGCACGGGTCGTGGATGAACGTTCCACCCGGCACCGCAGTCGTCGAGCAGGGCGCAGGTCGGAGACGCCTTCTATGCCGTTGGCGACGGACAGTTCGAGGTTCTGGTCGATGGCCGGCACGTGGGGTCGTGCGAACCCGGTGGCTACTTCGGTGAGCGCGCCCTCCTCAGCGACGCGCCCCGGGCCGCGACCGTTCGCAGCCTCACACCTGCTCGCATCTTCCGGCTCGACCGGGTCGGATTTCAGCAGCTCGTCGCCGGCGCGTTCGGGGACCGTGCCGGGGCACCGTCCCACACCGTTGCGTTCGAGCGCGAATAGCGTACGCAGGCTTGAAGGGAGCGCTTGGATGAATTGCTGGCATTGTCAACGGACGGCGGTGGCGACGTGCCGGTTTTGCGGCCGTGCCGTCTGCGAGAACCACGTCACGACGCGACCCTTCATCCTCGAGCTGCTCGAACGATCCGAGCCTGTTCGGGCGCTTGTCGTCGACGACGCCGTGTTCTGTGGCGCGTGTCATCCGCGGCCGAATCCCGTGAACCTTCCCGAGCTCGGCTGACGACGGCCTGCGTCGACGAGTGCGTCGAGCAGCTGACGGCTGCCGTTCATCCCGCGCAGTGCTCGCGAACCACACGAGCGCGCAACCGTTGCTCGGCGACCAGACGCAGCCGTATCGACGAATCGATCGCATTCTCGGTCTCGGCTTTGGTGCAGCCGAACAGCGGTGTATCGAGGGTCAACCGTTCCGCGGTCACGCATCTGAAACCTTGCACGGTGACGATGTCGGCCCGCGTCAGCGGTCGACCGGTCGAGCACACCGCTGCGTCCGTTGAGAACATGCGGTGGGCGCGAGGAACGACAAATCTCCGGCAGGGCGCACGCGAAGCTGTCGAGTCCGTGCAGACGTGCCGCGCCACGACCATCAGCAACGCCGTGGCCGCCGAGATCGGCGAGACCAGCCGACATCGCCCGCAGTGTGCGCCGCCGGTGCGACACGACGATCCGAGCCATCGCTGTCATCAGGATGGTCCCATACGGACCATCCCGCTGCCAGGGTCGCGGGATTCGTGGCCAGGGTTCCGATACTCGCGAGTATTGGGCGGACACACCACAGGAATGGAGCAGCTGATGACGGCGTTGAAGACCACGGTCGACATGTTCGATTTGCGAATGTCGGAGGCGGCTCGGCCGTTGTTCGATGCGGTGAAGCAGTTCATCGAGACCGAGGTCGACCCACACACCGAGGAGTACCACCGGCTCGGTGAAGGCCGGGCCGAGCGCTGGGGTTACGGCGAGGGCCAACTCGAGCTGCTCGATTCGATCAAGGCGAAGGCGAAGCAGCAGGGTCTGTGGAACTTCTTCCTGCCGGATGCCGAGACGGGTGTCGGACTGTCGAACCTCGACTACGCCTACATCGCGATCGAGCTCGGCAAGAACCGGATCGCCTCGGAATGTCTCAACTGCTCGGCACCCGACACCGGCAACATGGAAGTGCTGGAGCGCGTCGGTACCGAGGAGCAGAAGCGCGAGTGGTTGACGCCGTTGCTCAACGGTGAGATCCGTTCGGCGTACGCGATGACCGAGCCCGACGTGCCGTCGTCGGACGCCAAGAACATCGCCTGCCGGGCGGTGCGCGACGGCAACGAGTGGGTGATCAACGGCGAGAAGTTCTACATCTCCGGCGCCGGCGATCCGCGTTGCAAGATCATGATCGTGATGGTGCAGACGAGCCCGGACGGGCCGCCACACAAGCGCCAGTCGCAGATCCTCGTCCCGATGGATGCGCCCGGTGTCGAGATCCTCGGTGCGATGCAGGTGTTCGGTGAGGACGATGCGCCACACGGCCACATGCACCTGAGGTTCACGGATGTGCGCGTGCCCGAGTCGAACATGCTGCTGGGGGAGGGCCGCGGCTTCGAGATCTCGCAGGTTCGCCTCGGCCCAGGTCGCATCCACCACTGCATGCGGTCGGTCGGCGCGGCCGAGAAGGCACTGGAGTTGATGGCCGTGCGCGGTCTGTCCCGCGAGGCGTTCGGGAAGCGGATCTCCAACTTGGGTCGCAACGTCGAGACGCTGGCCAAGGCGCGCATCGAGATCGAGTCGATGCGGCGGATGGTGCTGACTGCGGCGAAGGCGATGGACGAGCTCGGCAACGCCGAGGCTCGCGTCTGGGTCAGCGCTGTCAAGGCGATGGTGCCGATCCGTGTCTGCGAGATCATCGACGAAGCGATTCAGGTGCACGGCGCCGCGGGTGTCTCGCAATGGACGCCGCTCGCCCGGATGTACACGGCTCAGCGCACGTTGCGTCTTGCCGACGGGCCCGACGAGGTGCACTGGCACGTGGTCGGTCGCGCCGAGCTGGCGAGCTGGGAATCGGACGCGGCGGACTACGACCCGAAGGCTGCGTACTACGCGAACACCGCGGGCGACCACGAGGCCGTGTTCAGCGGACCGTGACCGACGAAGCGAAATGCACATCCATCTCGAGGTAGCGGGCGACGGGCCGCCACTGGTGTTCATCCACGGCCTCGGCACCTCGATGGAGACCTGGCTCGCGTGCGAAACATCCTCCAAGGACCGCTATCGGGTGATTGGCCTCGACTTGCCCGGGCACGGACAGTCGAGCGTGACAACGGACCCATCGGACTACACCCGGGATCGGGTGCTCGAGCAGTTGGACGACGTGGTGTCCGATCTCGACGAGCGGGCGGTGCTCGTCGGTCACTCGCTCGGCGGCTACCTCTCGCTCGCCTACGCCGCGACGAGACCCGGAGCGCTTCGCGGGATCGTGGTGGTCAGCACTGGTCCAGGATTTCGTGATCCCGCGAAACGCGAGGAGTGGAACGATCGGTCGCGTCGAAACGCACATCGATTCGGTCTCCCGGAGCCAGTGGCAGACCTCAACCTCCAGGAAGACTCGATTGTGATGGATCGGTTGGCGAGCATCGACACACCGATCCTCTTCATCGCCGGTGCATTGGACCGGCCGGAGTACGCCGCGTCCGGCACCTACATCGAGCGAAAGGCTCCTTCGGCACGACTGGTCGTCGTGCCCGACGCAGAACACTCGCCGCAGGAATCACACGCCGAGATCGTGTCGGCTCACATCGACCAGTTCGTTTCGCAATTGGCTCCGTGACCGGCGAAGCCGACGTTCACGGCTGACCGAGCACCAGCCGAACGTGATGGGTGACGCCGTCGTCGACGAGAGGGATCGGGACCCCACTCTCGAGCGCGTGCCCGTCGAGCTCGGTTGATGTCACGCCGCGACTGACGGACTGCGGATTCTCCACGATGATCTCGTACTTCGCGCTGTGATAGCGGAAGGTGATCTCGAAGCCCGGCCAGGCCCGTGGGATGCACGGGTCGAGCACGAGGGTGCTGCCACGCAGTCGGAATCCGAGGATCCACTCGACGCCTGCCTGGTACATCCAACCGGCCGATCCGGTGTACCACGTCCAGCCGCCACGACCGACGTGCGGCGGCTCGGCGTAGACGTCGGCGGCCATGACGTACGGCTCGACCTTGTACCGATGTACGCCGGCACGCGTGCTGGCATGGTTGATCGGGTTGAGGACGCGAGAACAGCTCGCCGGCCTTGTCGCCGTCACCCAGCGCCGCGAACGCGAGCACCGACCAGATCGCGCCGTGCGTGTACTGGCCGCCGTTCTCGCGAATGCCGGGCAGGTAGCCCTTGATGTATCCGGGGTCGAGGTCCGAATGGTCGAACGGCGGAGTGAACAGCAGCACGAGCCCATCGCCGAGCCGTACGAGGTATTCGTGCACCGCGGCCATCGCTCGTTCGGCGTGCGCCGGGTCGCCGGCTCCCGACAGGACCGCCCACGATTGGGCGATCGAGTCGATCCTGCATTCGGCGTTGGCAGCCGAGCCGAGCGGTGTTCCGTCGTCGAAGAAGGCGCGGCGGTACCAGTCGCCGTCCCAGCCATCACGTTCGAGCGCGCGTTCGAGCGCGGTCATGTGTGCGCGCCAACGTCTCGGCGCGGACACGCTCGCCTCGCGCTTCGGCGATCGGTACGAACGCCGCGAGCGCGATGTGCAGGAACCAGCCGAGCCAGACGCTCTCGCCGCGTGCCGTCGTGACCGACGCGGTCCATGCCGTCGTTCCAGTCGCCCGAGCCCATCAGCGGCAGACCGTGCGTGCCGATGCCGAGGCTTCGGTCGAGCGCGGCCGCGCAGTGTTCGAACAACGACACGGCGTCCTGCGACGTTTCCGGCTGGAAGTACGCATCGTTCTGATCGGGCCGCAGCGAGTGGCCCTTCGATGTATGTCACGAGCTCGTCGAGAATGCGCAGCGTCACCGGTCACCGCGATGTAACGATCGACGGCGTACGGCAGCCACAGACGATCGTCGGAGATCTTGGTGCGAACTCCTCGGCCCGACGGCGGGTGCCACCAGTGCTGCACGTCTCCTTCGACGAACTGATGCGCGGCCGCCTTCAGGATGTGTTCCCTGGTCAGCTCGCGCCGCGCAGTGACCAGCGCGATGACGTCTTGCAGTTGGTCGCGGAAGCCGTATGCGCCGCCGGCTTGATAGAACGCCGTCCTCGCCCACACCCGGCAGGCCAACGTCTGATAGATCAGCCAGTGGTTCAGCATGATGTCCATCGATCGATCAGGCGTGCGCACCTGGATCGTTCCCTGGGTGTCGTCCCAATAGTCTCCGATCGCGCGAAGCGTTGCTCGATGATCCTGAGCCCGCACGCGTCGGATCAGGTCGGTCACCGTGGCCGCGTCCGCCGCCTCGCCGAGCAGCACGACGACTTCTGCTCGTCGCCCCGCTTGCAAGGTCGATCCCGGTTTGCAGCGCAGCGCACGGATCGAGACCAGCGCCCGACGCCTCGAGCAGCCGTTGCCCGCGGTCGAGGCCGGCCGGCCGGTCGGGTCCGCCATTGCGACCGAGGAACTCGGTGCGGTCGGCGGTCCACGCAGTCTGGCGCCCGCCGACGTCGAGGAACGCGACTCGATTGCGGAACTCGGTGTTCCACGGGTTTCGAATCAGCAGGGCCCGCGTTGCGGGATCCAACGCGGTCACGATGCGCGGCCGCGCTTGCGCCACGCGACGTGCCGAGCACCCATTCGGCATAGGCAGTGACCGACAGTCGCCGGGCGCGTCCTGAGCGGTTCTCGATGGTGAGCACCGAGACCTTGACGGGATCGTCGGGTGCGACGAACTGCACCAGATTCGAGTTGGATGCCGTGGTGCAGATGCTCGAACCGGCTGTAGCCCGCGCCATGGCGGGCGACGTAGGTCGATTCCTCGCAGCGGATCGGGCAGGGCCGTCGCGCACCACACCTCGGCCGTGTCCTCGTCGCGGACGTAGATCGCCTCGCCGGCCGGGTCGCTGACCGGATCGTTGGACCATGGGGTCAGTTGGTTCTCGCGGCTGTTGCCCGACCACGTGTAGCCGGACCCCGATTCCGAGACCTGGAAGCCGAACGACGGATTGGCGATCACGTTCAGCCACGGGGCAGGCGTCGACTGACCGGGACCGAGCGTCGTCACGTACTCGACGTCCTCCGTCGGCAAAGCCACCGAGACCGTTGAAGAACTCGAGCTCTGGTCGCGGCTCGGTGGGCTCGTTCTTCGGTGGCTTCGAAATCGGTGCTGGTGGCCGCGCCGGGATCCTCTCAGTTCGTTCGAGCCGGCTGACCTGATCGGCGAGACTGCCGCGACGGCTGAGCAGCACGGCCCGCGCCGCCGCCTGGAGAAGCGTGCGGTCCTCGTCGGAGAGTTGTTCGCCGCGGAGGATGAACACCCGTCCCTGACCCGGGTGGTCCTCGGGACGAGTCGACTGGCTGGTGCGCACCAGCGTTTCGAGCGAATCGTGGAGGTGTTGGACGTAGGTGGGGCCGTGCTCGTTGACGATCACGAGGTCGACGTCGAGCAACTTCAGGCGCCAGTACTCGTGAGCGCGCAGCAGCTGCCGGACGATGTCGATGTCCTCCATCTCGTCGATGCGCACCAGGACGATCGGCAGGTCTCCTGAGATGCCGAATGGCCACAGACCCGACGCGCCGCGTTCGTTGCGAGCGAGCAAGCCCGGCGCCGGGCGCAGCGACGGGTCTGAATACAGGATCCGGTTGGCGAGACGCTGGAAGAGGTGCGCTTCGTCGGAGTCGATCCCGAGGTGATGGAGCTGGACCTGTGCCTGCGTCCAGGCCAGGATCGCCGCCCGCTCGAAGGTGGCCGGCTCGCGGTACTTGTCGGCGAGGTCGAGGACCTCGTCGCGCGACGCGGCCACGACCGTCGAGAAGATCGCGTGCACGGTCGAGCCAGGAGCGAGGCTGACGCGGCAGCGGAGGCTGAAGATCGGGTCGAGCACTGCGCCGACCGTGTTCGACAGCGGACGTCCGTCGATCACCGAGATCGGCCGACCGGACCGAATGACCACGGCCGAGGAAGCGGGCTCGATCGGTTTCGTACTGGATCAGCGCCGCCCCGTCCTCTTCGACGGCTGCGACGTGTGCGGCCCAGATCGGTGCTCGTCGCTCGGACCTCGGTCGGCGTGTAGCGAGCAGCGCGCCGAGGCTCGGGAACGAACTCGGTCTGCACGAACAGGTTCTGAAAGGCCGGGTGAGCCACGTCGGCCGCCTGCGTGGCGAGCGCGATCTCGGCGTACGACGTCAGTTCGATCTCGCGGCGCTGCGACCCGAGGTTGGTCAGGGTGACCCGTGCGGATCTCGGCGTCGTGCTCCGCCGAGACGACGATCGTCAGGTTCGTCGCGATCGAGCCGTCGCGCCGAGAGATCTCGACGTGGTCCTCGGAGTAGGTGACCTCGTAGCGATCGGCGTCGACGCCGCTGGGTTGGTGACCTGCAGACCACACGGCGCCGCTGTCCATGTCGCGCAGGAACAGATAGCTGCCCCACGAGTCGCGGGTCACGTCTTCACGCCAGCGAGTCACGGCGATGTCGCGCCAGCGGCTGTAGCCCGACCCGGCGGCGGTCACCATCACTGCGTAGCGACCGTTCGACAGCAGGTGCGTGCGCGGGATCGCGTCGTGAGGCGACTGGAAGCGCCGCAGCATCGGTGGCACGAGGTCGCGAACATCGGCGCCCTTCACCTCTTCGGCGCGCGGTTCCTGGCAACGAGGACGTTGCGCGGCATCCGCTCCTGCAGCAGCAACTCGGTGGCTTCCACAATCGGGTCGGCATGGAAGCGCTCGACCATCACGCGGCTGTGGAGAACGTTGCCGAGGGCCACCAGCGCCATTCCTTGGTGGTGGGCCATGTAGCTGCTGACGATGGCCACTGACTCGCCCTCGGGCAGCCGCCGGGCGGTGTAGTCGAGGGCTTCACGAAATCCGTAGCGTCCCTTCGCGCCAACCTTCGCCAAGCGGGCGAAGTTGCGCAGCGCGGCCTCCGGATCGATCATCGCGGCGAGCGCCGTGGCGTACGGAGCGATCACCACGTCGTCGCTGAGCCCGCGCTTCAGGCCGAGCCCGGGTACACCGAAGCTCGAGTACTGATAGGCCTGGTCGAGGTCGCGGGCGTTGAAGCCCGATTCGGAGATGCCCCACGGCACCCCCAGCTCTGCGGCGTATTGGATCTGCCGGGCGACGACCAGTCGATTGGTCTGCTCGAGCAGGCTGTTGGCAGGTGCTCGCATGACGAGCGCCGGCATCAGGTACTCGAACATCGAGCCCGACCACGACATCGAGCGCCGAGCCTCGGCCGACGGGTGTCAGGGCGCGGCCGAGCCGGAACCAGTGGTCGGGTGGAACGTCGCCCTTGGCGATGGCCAGGAAGCTGGTGAGACGCGCCTCCGAGGCCAGCAGGTCGTAGTAGCTCGCGTCCAGGGCGCCGTCGAGCACCCTGAAGCCGATCGAGAAGAGCTTCCGAGTCGGATCGAACAGGAAGCCGAAGTCCATCTCGCGGACGAGACGGTCGGCCGTCTCGGCGATCGATTGCAGCCGGCGAACGATCGCCGCGGCGGCCTGCGATCCGGGTTCACCGGGCGCGAGTTGCGAATCGGCGAGCTCGGCAATCGTCGGGAAGTCGTCGACCTGAGGGGACGGTTCGAACATCGCTGTGTCGCGCATGTGGCTGGTGACGACCTTGTGGGTCGCTTCGGCCCACGTGACCAACTCTGTCTCGCGACCCTCTCCGCGTTCGGCGGTGAACGCCGAGGCAACGTCCGACAGCGTTCGCGACATCGCCGAGAGCTCGACCAGGTGGGTCGACCACGCCTTCGGTGTCGACCCGACCTTCGCGCTGTACTGCTCCGGAAACCGGAGAGCCTCGTCGAGGTGCCGTCGGGTCAGTGTCTGGCTGCGCCGGTCGTCCGCGATCGCGTCCGCAGCGCCGCGAGCCAACGTGACGGCGTCGTCGATCCCCTTCACTGCCTCCTCGACCGGAAGCGGTTGATCGATCATCTGCCGACAGGCGCTCGACAACGTCAGCAGATGCCCGGCGAGGTTGCCGCTGTCGACCGAGGAGATGTACGCAGGCTCGAGCCGGCGCAGGTCGCGCGTGTCGTACCAGTTGTACAGATGACCGCGGAAGAGCTCGAGTTTGCCGACCGTCGACATGGTCTCTTCGAGACGCTCGATCATGTCGACCGTCCCGATCCAGCCGAAGTCGCGCGCGGTCACAGTTGCCAGCAGGTACATGCCGATGTTGGTCGGCGAGGTGCGGTGTGCGACCACGGGGCTCGGGTCGTCCTGGAAGTTGTCGGGTGGCAGCCCATGGTCGTCCGGCGCGACGAATGTCTCGAAGAAGAGCCACGTCCGACGGGCGATCAGGCGGAGGGTTTCCACGTCGTCGTTCGACAGCTCTCCCGCTGGTGACGCCGAAGCCGGAAGGCTGACCCAACGGGCCACGACGGGCGAGAGCAGCCACAGGACGAGGAACGGCAGTGCGATCCAGATCGCGTTGGGCTTCACCGCGGCGACGACGACAGCGGTTGCAATGGCGAGGCCGGTCCCTCCGGCCATCTGCCGGTAGAACGCGGCGACGTTGAGACTGAGGTTGGATTTGGCCTGGGCTGCGGTCATCCACTCGAGTAGGTGGCGCTTCGTGATGTAGACCCGCGTCACCGTTCGACCGATCGCCACGAGCATCATCCACGCCTGGTGGGCCGCGAAGGTGACGCCGAGCACGACGTGCGCGCCGGCAATCAGAATGTCTTCGCCTACTGCGCGGAGATGACTGCGTTTCGATATGCCCTTGCGCCGCGGCAGGAGGCTCAACAGCACCGGCAGTGCGGCCGGCACGATCACCATCGCCATGACAAATGCGGTCCACAGCCCGGTGAGGACCGACGGCAGCGTCCACGCCGCCACGAGTGTCGCCACCATGAATGGTGCCGACAGGGTGCGACGCAGGTTGTCGAGCATCTTCCATCGGGCGATGCCCGGGATGGAGCTCCTGTCGCGATTGCCATTTGCATCGCGGGCCTGATCGAGGATCCACGGCAGCAGTTGCCAGTCGCCGCGCGCCCAACGCTGTTGCCGGGTGGCCGACACGAGGTAGTTGGAAGGAAACTCGTCGAAGAGCTCGATGTTGGTCACCAGTCCGGCGCGTGCGAAGACACCCTCGAACAGGTCGTGACTGAGCAGCGTGTTCTCGGGTACCCGGTCGTGCAGCGCCGCCTCGAACGCGTCGAGGTCGTAGATGCCCTTGCCCGTGAAGCTTCCCTCCTGGAAGAGGTCCTGATACACGTCGGAGACCGCGGATGCGTATGGGTCGATTCCCGCTGAGCCGGCGAAGATGCGCTGAAAGAGCGATCCGCCTTGTTCGGCCGGAAGCGTCGGCGTGATACGAGGCTGCAGAATGCCGTAGCCCTGGATCACTCGGCCGGTCGTTGCATCGAACGTCGGCCGGTTCAGCGGATGCGCGATCGTTCCGACCAGTTGGCCGACTGCGCCACGCGGCAGTCGCGTATCGGCGTCGAGGGTCACGACGTAACGAACACCGGTCGGTGGAGTCGATGCCGGTCGTTCTGTCGTCAAGATGCCGGTCGTCGAGCCGCGGAGCATCGCGTTGAGCTCTTGCAGCTTGCCGCGTTTGCGCTCCCACCCCATCCAGCGTCCCTCGGACTCGTTCCACGTTCGCTTTCGGTGGAAGAGCAGGAACCTCGCGCCGCCCCCAGGAGCGTCGCCGTGTCGCTCGTTGAGCAGGTCGATGCCGGCGGCCGCGGTCGCGAGGAGTTCCTCGTCGCCGGCGACATGCTCGGTGTCTGCGTCGAGCCAATCCGACAGCAACGCGAATCGGAGATCACCCTCTCGGTTCGCCAGGTAGTGCACCTCCAAGCCACCGACGAGCGACTCGATGTCGTCGGTGTTCGTCAGCAGCATCGGAACGACGACCAACGTGCGTAGTTCCGGTGGCACTCCGTCGTCGAGGTCGAGGCGCGGCAGTGGTTTCGGGCCGAGGATCTTGGTGACCATCAGGTTCACAAGGGCGACCGCGAGGTCGGATGCGGGTATCACAGCAAACAACGTGATGATGACGATGTCGCCGGACATGACACCTCGGTCCCGGGATAGCACGAGGGGCACAGCCAGGAAGGCAGCGGTGAGGAGCAACATCGTTCCGAGGTAGCCCGTCGAGGGGAAACGGATATATGCACGCCGCAGTCGGGTCGACACGGCGGGACGGACTGCAAGCTCGCGCTCGAGCAGCGCGCGACCGTCGGACACCAAGTAGTAGCCGGGATCTCGGTAACGAGGCGCGATCTCCGAGCGATCGCTGAACCCTGGTGGCGACTTGGCCATGGCGATCGCCTTCTCAGCAACGTCGGACTCGGTCCAAGCCGAGCCCCTGGCCAACTCCTCGATGGCCTTGCGGTAGGCGTCGCGCGTGTCGAAGTCGAGCTCGGCGAACGAACTGTCCTGCCGCATGATCCGGTCGACCACACCGACGCCTTCGACGAACTGCGCCCAATCGAGCGACGAGATGAGCCGCATGCTGGTGATGACGTTGCGGACGGTGACGTTCATCGTCGCCTGTCGCTGATGCTCGAGCCGCACCGTTTCCTCTGCGGTCGTTCCCTGGGCAACCAGACGTTCCTCGAGCAATCCCAGCGCGGGAGTGACAGCAGGATCCTGGTCGCGAAGACGCTGGAACAGCTGCACGCTCGCGGCGGTCGGCAGCTTGTCGGGCAGGAGCTGTCGCAGAGCAGCCGCCGATGCCGTCGGTGCCGCTTGACCGAGTCCCAGCAAGCGATCGGCGATTTCGTCGGCGGATTGCCGCGCGTCTCGACTGAGGATGATCTGTTCCGACAGCCGTCGGAGGTTCTCGACGAGGAGGATGCGCAGGCTGATCGCGATCGCCCACAGCTCTCCGATCGTCAGCGGCTCGACCTCCTGATAGGCGAGCACCATTCGACGGAGGCTCTCCGGATCGAAGCGACTGTCCGTGTGCGCCAGGTACGCCCAGGCGAGGCCGAGCACCCGTGGGTAGCCCTCGAGGTGACCTCCGGTCAGTTTCGGTAGCTGGTCGTAGTAGTTCTGCGGAAGGTCATCGCGGATTTCACGGAGTTGTTCATCGACGATCGGGTAGTTGTCGACCAGCCACTCGGCGGCGGGCGTGATCGAGCGTTCGTCCTTGATGGCCCGCGCCAGCGTCCGGTACGCGTCGAGCAGGATCTGCCCGTTTTCGGCGACCCGTGGCCGCACCGGCTGCCCACGACGGGGATTGCCAGTGACCTTCTGCGCCGCTGCCAACGTTCGGGCGTGCTGCTCCAGCCGCTCGACGCTGAACAGCTCGGCGACGATCGGGTCCTGGGGGTTCTTCGAGCGGCGCCGCCGGCCGTCGGGGCGCAGCGGGTCCGTGACCGGTGGCTTTGCCATCACCTTCCGTTCCTGCGCATTCAAATCCTCTCGACAGCACGGAATCGTCGATCTTCCTCGCGTAGGGAGATCGTCTCAGCAATGCGATTCGTTACAACCGGTGATTACCCTCTCGGGCATCGTCCCTAACCACGGTGGCTTCTCCGGAGACCTGGAGGCCGCGAAGCGCGGCGACGAAGCAGGGCTCTCGTCGTTGTTCCGGACCTTCCATCCAGCGCGTGCTCCGATATCTGCGAGCCCGGGAACCAGGACGTGCCGACGACATCGCCGGAGAGACGTGGGTCGCAGTCGCCGCCCAGATTCACGCCTTCGACGGAGACGTTGGAGCATTCACCGCATGGCTCTTCACTATTGCCCGCCAGAGGCTGGCCGACGATCGACGCACGAGGACGCGGCGACAAACCCATCCTGTGTCCGAAGTACCGGACGAGAGGGAGGCTTCTTCGGGCGAAGAAATGGCACTGGAGAACACGACTGCACAACAAGCTGTCGACTTCATCGTCGCCCACCTGACGCGCGATCAAGCCGATGTGGTGCTGTTGCGAGTGCTCGGCGATCTCAATGCCCGAGAAGTTGCTGCGGTGCTCGGTCGCGACGAGAACTGGGTTCGGGTCACGCATCATCGTGCCATCGCACGCCTGAAGGCCCGCGTCCTTCCGCAGATTGGTTGTAACGAATTCGGACCCTGAGACGATCTCTCATATGTGAGCGAGATCGACGACTTCGATTCCCCGGCGGGGGAGGATGCAAGCTCGGTCTGGCTCGACGACCTCTTCGATCGCACCCGGCTGCCCGGAACGGCTGAGGAGTTGGGATCTGAGGCTGCGGTGATCGGTGCAATGGTCCGCACCATTGCCGAGCCCGCGCTGGTGTCCGACCTCGATGCTCGGCGTCGACTCGTCGTGTCGAAGACCGCAGCCCGCATCGCGATTGCAGGCGCTGTGTTGTTCGTCGGCACGTCGACCGCGGCCGCAACCGGCAACCTTCCCGACGCTGCTCAGTCGGCCGTCGCTCGCGTCAGTTCTCATCTCGGCGTCAGCATTCCAGATCCCGAGGACGAACGAGCCACCGACGCGCACGATGCTGCCGCTGCAACCTCGCTAGCGGGCAGCACGACCTCGGTGAACACCGACCTCTCCACCACCTCGACAGAGTTGGAGGAGTCGTCGACGGCCGGGGCGGACAGGACCCGGCAGTCAACGGCACCCCGGTCTCGACACGTCCCGGCCTGGATCCGACGGCTCAGGAGCCAGTGCCGACTCCCGGTCAAGGACCCGACGCCACGGGCCCAGCGAAACAGGGGCTGTGCCGGGCATGGGCTGTCCACCGCAGCGACAGTCCCGCCAATCAGAACTCGATCGCGATGAGGAACCTGCAGGCCGCTGCCGATGCAGCAGGGCAGACCGTCGCAGAGTTCTGCGCCGACGTCATCGGAACGGACCCGACCCAGGCGACAGCGACCACGGTGGCGGCGTCGCCCGCCCCGCCCGCCGGGAACAAGAAGGATCCGGCTCCCGGTCCACACAACAATGCACCGCCTGGTCAAGACAAGGAGAAGAAACCCAAGGGCAGCTGATGAAGTGAACTCCGGAAACTATCGACTCGGTCATCTGTGCATCAGATGACTCTTTGTCGCGCCCCGAGACATCAGGCAAGCTGGTGCGACTGTCGACAGTTGATCTGCGGCCCGTCGCGGTGTTTGTGATGCTATATGAGTTTGATCGCGATGTACACCGGGAAATGTGCCTGTCAACACAGCGGAGGGATGACCCTCCCATTAGACAGGAGACAGACAAATGATTGGGTTCATCCTTTACCTCATTGTGATCGGATTGGTCGCAGGATTCATCGCCCGGGCGCTGGTGCCAGGCAGGGACTCCATGTCCGTGCTCGCCACGATGGTGCTCGGTATCGTCGGGTCCTTCATCGGCGGCTTCATCGGCTACGCCCTGACGCACAAGGACGCGGCCGATGGAGCATTCCAGGCTTCGGGCATCATCGGCTCCATCGTCGGAGCTGTCATTGCCCTGCTGGTCTATCGGGCAGTCAACGGCCACGGCACGTGGCACGTGGTCTGAGGCCGTCATGTCCGTTCAACCAAATCCCTATCCGAACAGATTCGAGACGGCCGAGGCCGTCGATGCTGACGGCCGACCCATCGTGGGGGACCCGACGGTCGCGACCCCCGTCGAGGCCGTAGCCGAACCTGTGGTTGGTGCTCCGGTCGCCGCCGTGGCCGAACCGGCGCTCGCTGCTCCCGTCGCAGCTGTGACGCCGGCACCGGTCGCCGAGCGGGTGGTGGTGCAGCCCGCACCCGCAGCTCACGAAACCGTTGCCACGTCGTACGGGCGCCGGTATGCGTTCGATTCCGTCGTTGTCGGCGTAGTGGGCTTGGCCTTCCTCCTCATCGGCCTCATTGCGATGACACGTGCAGGCTTCGACGGTTCGATGCAGGACCCGGTCGTCGAGGTGCTCGGCTTCACCCACACCGCGACACTCGGCATCATCGAGGCGGGCATCGGCCTGTGCTTGCTGCTCTGTGCAGCATCCAAGTCACGCGGCGCATCGGTGTTCTTCGGTCTCGTGCTGGGTGTCGCCGGCTTCGTCGGCGCAGTCCAGGTCGACTCGTTCCGGGATTCCCTTGCGCTCGAGACCGGCCTCGCCTGGCTCGCCGTCGTTGCCGGCGCCGTTGTTGTTGTCGCCAGTCTGCTGATCCCTCGGATGGTCACCCGCACCGACCGCGTGGCAGCCGTCTGACCCGCACGTCACTTTCCACAGGCCCCACCATCAGGCGCCCGGGACATGTCCCGGGCGCCGTTGGCGTCCACCGAGGCGAATCCGCAGCGAAGGTGTCGCATCATGCAGCCTCGAGGCTCCGACGTCGACGGATTCCCGCGATCGTGTCGGACACGATGTGCCAGTGGTGGCGATGCTCTTCCACCGGGGACTCCCTGAGAGTTTCGGCCAGATGCTCGAGACCGAGCTCGGGTGAGTCGGCGCCGGCGAGGAGCGCGCACGCTGTGAGCCACGGGCGCCGCCACCGATCGTCAGGGTCCTCGACAACATCGATCAGGACTGTTTCGGGTGAGATCGACGGGAGTGGGAACCATCTCGTCAAACTCGCGTGTCGGTCCGCAAGGCTCGCCCTGGGTTCGAGCAGGGCCAACGAAGGCCGCTCGATCCCGACCAAGGTGACGTCGAGCCATTCCATCGCGATCGAGTGCAGGTTGGTGCTCTGCTGCGCCAGCTGGAAGCCGACCGTGTTCAGCTCACCGACGCCGTGGTGAATCGACAAGACGGCGAGCACTCGTCGTCGAAGTAGATCCAACTCGTCGCGCAATGCTTCGCGCAGTGCGCCTGCGCCAGGGGAGTGCTCCAGCGTCACGATCGCACGGACAACATGACAGGCGTGTTCGAGATCGGCACGCAGCACGGACTCCTCGGATGTGGTCATCCCAGTGACGATGACCGCAAGGGCGTTCATCACTGCCAGTCCAACCTCTCGGTCTCTGTGCTCCACGTGGCGACGCAGCACGTCGGCCGCCTTGGAGCCGCCGGTCACGCGGCACACCCGAGCGAGTTGTTCGCATCCATGTTGGCCGAGGTGAAAGTTGCCACGCAGCCCCTCGTCTGCAAGGGAAAGCGCTGTGTCACCACTTCTCGCCAATGCGTCGACCGCTGCTTCCGCCGTCGAGCGATGGTCGAGATGTCTCATGACATCGTGGAGCGCGCCCGCGTCGTCCGGCCATCGAATCGCCCGAAGGGCGGCGTTGACGAGATCGTGATCCGCCGCGCTGAGCAGCGTGGATAACAGGCTTCGGTCGATCGACGCGCCGTGGTCGCAGGCTCCCAGCATTCGAGCGGCCACGATGAGTCCCTCGGACGATTCGTGGCCGACCAACGCCTCGACTTCGAGACTGACGCGAGCAGATGCCGCGTCACCGCCGAGTTCGAACATCGATGTCACCGCGGCAACCTGCACCTCGGCGCTGGGATCCTCCAACCTTGCCGAGATCGAATCCAAATCGGCGGCCCGGCCCACCAGTCCGAGCGTCCGCACGCTGGCGGCGCGAACTTCGGGGTTGGGATCGACGAGACCTCGGCGCGCCACACTCGCAGCCGCAATTGGATCCACGGAGACCAGCCGATCGAGCACATCGGAGCGCACGCTCGCCCGATCGTCTGTTGCCAGCGAGAGCAAGCACGCGTGTAGATCCTCGTGCCCGGTCGCGGTCAAGGTGTCGAGGCCCAGCCGCACGTCGCGTTCGTCGGGGCTGTCGACCAGGCGGTGGATCGCTTCGAGTGTGCTCGAGCCCTCGATGGCCAGCTCCGATGGATCGAGGGCGCGATGGCGCAGATTCGCGAGGAGATTGACCCGGTAGTCCCGGTAGACGAAGAACGCAACGACGGTCCAGGCCACGACGACGAGGCTGGTCGCAATTGGCAGTGCCATCCCGTCGGTTCCGATGGTCCCCCGCAAGACCATCAACAACGCACCACTGACGCCGATCGCGACCGGCACCGCGAGGCCTTCGATCGCCGCTTGCGCTGACAGTCGTACGCGGGTCGGGACTGCCTGGTACGCGGCGCTCAACGAGGTCCGAGCTGCCCCGTCGGCCAAAACCAGATCACTGACCCGAGTCGCGACGACCAGAACGAAAACGTTCGTGGCGATCGACCCTTGTAGTGCTGACGCCGTGATCATCGTCCCGAGGAGAACGAGTACGACGATCGGATTCGCGGTCAGCCCGTAGCGGAGCCCGAACCGGCTCATCAACACACCGGCGAGCAGCAGGAGGAAGACGATGTCCGCGCCGTAGGCGATCGCCACGAACCGACTGATGAACGTGGCCAAGTCGTCGGTATCGGTGTACCGCTTTCCTGCTCGGTCGAACACCAGGAAATCGAGCCATTGGCTCTCCATCGCGGACAACATCTGGAACCCGACGATCAGCGCGACGTAGCGATGTCGCAGAAGGGAGCGAAGCGTCGGACGGTCGATCTCCGAGTCCTCAATGTCCACACCCGACAACTCTGCGGTGAAGTTCCGGCGAGTGATCGTCACGAGCAGCATGAACAGTCCGGCGGCACCGGCTCCTCCGGCGAGGAGGTGCTCGGTGCTGCCGAGCACCTCGATCAGGGTGGGTCCGGCGATTCCACCTGCTACGAATCCGAGTGCGAATCCAGCGATGACTCGTCCATAGAGGGACTTGAGTGCTCGGACGTCGAGCAGCATCCCGGCCTGTGCGACGATCAACATGAACCCGACTGGTACAACGATCGGTACCAGCACGAGCAATCCGAACGACAGCCAATCTGCGCCGAGCGTCCACAGCAGCAGCCACGACACGAGCAACGCGATTGCGACGAACGCGAGCACTCTCACTGCCACCGCTACAAGCGGGCGTCGCCGGACCGCGACCGCGAGCGCTGCGCTGGTCGCGGCGCCCGCGATCGCGGCTCCGATGTACGTCAGGGGAAGAAGGCCCGAGCCGTAGGTCTCCAGAAAGATCGCGCTGGCAGGAATGGCGATCCAGGCAGCCATCAAACCGAGAGCGAAGGCCTGCCCGGCAAGCAACACGATCCGCCGGTTCGACGAGTCGGGCCGGCGCTCCACCGCCATCACGCCTCGACACTCACATGACCGTCGGCCACAGCCTGCAACTGGTGCGCAAGCGCGGAGATGACGGCTCGCGCAATCTCCGGACGATCGTCGAGGAGCTCCTCGAAAGGCCCGCGTCGGAGACGCAGGAGCAGGGTGGGCTCCAGGGCTGTGACCGAGGCAGATCGGGGCGCGGGTGCAAGTACTGCGAGTTCGCCGACGACGGCTCCGGGTCCGCTCTCGACGAGGGTTCGAGTGGCCACGTGCACCCGGACCTTTCCGACAGCGACGATGAACAACCAATCCTCGACGGCGCCACGTTCGATGACCGTCTCCCCAGGCGCAACTCGGACTTCTTCGAGAAGACGAGCCACAGCGACGAGCTTGTTGCCCGGCACGCCACCGAGCAGCACCACGCGCTGCAGCACGGCCACACGCTCGATCGTGAGCAACTCATCTGACGTGGCCATGGCTTGGGTGGTGTCTAGGCCACCCGCGTGTCACGTCGGTTGCAGCATTGTTACTGCTGCGTGAATCCGGACCGTCTCGTGCTTCGAGCGGCCGCCCACTTAACATCTCGAAGTGGATCTGAGCGGATTGCACTGATGCTCGGCCGCATCGTTCGGCTGGCCTTGGCGGCGGTTGGTCTGTATTTCGTGTGGCCATCGTTGGTCGAAGTCTTCGGCTCGTTCGACCAACTGGCGGCGATCCGGCCGTGGTGGTTCGCGGTGATGGCCCTGCTGGAGTTCGCCAGCTTCGTGTGCGTCTGGCTGCTGATCGGCATCACCACATCGAGCTCGCACTGGCTGCTGATCGCGACGTCGCAACTCGTCAGCAACAGCGTCAGTTCGATCGTCCCCGGCGGCGCGGCCGCAGGCGGGCCGTTGCAATACAACTACATGGTTCGGGGAGGCGAGGAGCCGGCACGAACCGCGTCCGGGCTCGTGGCGGTTTCGCTGTTGACCACCACAGCGTTGTTCGGACTGGCCGCGTTGTCTGTTCCTCTCAGCTTCAAACTCGCCCACCTCGATGCTCGTTTGGAGCGCGCCTCGTGGCTCGGCGCCGGCGCGTTCCTCATTCTCGTGCTCCTGGGGTTCGCAGCGTTCACGACCGACGGCCTGCTCCGCACACTGGCTCGCGCCGTCCAGTGGGTGCGCAACCTCGTCCGCCGGCGCAAGCCGCGATCCACCGAGATGCCCCTGCGTGTGCTCGAGCAGCGCGACCGGGTACGCCACGCCCTCGGGTCACGTTGGCCATGGGCCGTCATCGCCGTGGTCAGCAAATGGGCGTTCGATTACTTCGCACTCGTCGCCGCTGTCGCAGCAACCGGTGCCCGCGTCGAGTCCGTTCCGTTGCTCCTCGCCTACGTCGCCGCGAGCGTGCTGGCAATGATCCCGATCACACCGGGCGGACTCGGTTTCGTGGAGGCCGGTCTGACGGTCACGCTGGTCTGGGCCGGACTCTCCACAGCGAACGCGACCTTGGCCACCCTGGCCTACAGGCTGGTGTCGTATTGGCTACCGCTCGTCGCAGGCATCGCCGCGGCCATCGTCTACCGCAATCGATATCCGACAGTGAAGCCTTCCGGCGACCCGGCCGGCCAACTCGGCGTTTGACCCTTGCGGCCCCGCATGGGGGCCGCAGAGGTCAAGCGCACTGATCAGAGCGCGGTGGCACCACGTCACGTCAGGCCAGTATTTGGGCCTTCTTTGCCGCGAACTCGGCCTCGGTGATGACGCCCTGGTCACGAAGCCCCGCGAACTTGGCGATCTCATCGGCTGAGCTCGCCGAACCGGCTGCTGTTTCCCGCACGTATGAATCGAAAGAGGCCTGTCGGGCACTGGCATCCGCGAACGAGCGCTCGGCCATCGAGCCGCCGCGAGCGATGCAGTACACCAGTACACCCAGGAACGGAAGGAAGATCACGAAGATGAGCCACAAGGTTTTGGCAAGTCCACCGAGATCGGCACTGCGGAAGATGTCGCCGATGATCCTGAACAGCAGCATGAACCATGCGACCCATAGGAAGAAGATCAGCATGCTCCAGAAGATGCCGAGAAGGGGATATACGTAGCCGACCATGTGGGGTTCCTTTCGTTGATCGAACCATCACACCATCCCTGCGACTGGGATGGGCGGCCATCACCCGCGAAGGGGTGAATTGTGTGGATTGGTACGTGTGCGGAGCCATTAACTTGAATCACACCTGGTTGTGAGGGATCATTGTGTGATTCACCAAGTGACGGCCCCGGACCCTGGCTCTTGCTGACCGCGAATCGGAAGGATCAACCGCAATGGCCGACGGGATGTCGCAGCTGGTGAACAATGCGGGCGTCAATCTGTCGCCATTGCTGCGTTCCAAGCTGCCGCGCGCCAACAAATCCCGACTACTTCGTTCCGCGAGACCGACTGAACGGACTGCTCGATCGGGTCGTGGATTCCCCGCTGACACTCGTCGTAGCCCCTGCCGGCTCGGGAAAGTCGCAGCTGGTTTCCAACTGGATCGACACGACCGACCTGCGGACCGCTTGGCTGTCCCTCGAAGAGGCGGACGACAACTACGCCGAATTCTGGTTCGGAGTGGTTGCGGCACTCAACCAACTGGCTCCCGAATGCGGCAGTGATGCGCACGACTCGCTGAAAGAGGGAATGCCGGTCCTCGACGTCGTACGTGCCCTGCTGGATGTTCTGGAGTCGAGCCCCTCAGACGCGAGTGTCTTGGTTCTCGACGATGTTCATTTGCTGAAGAGCGAGGAGACGGTCGAGTCGCTGTCGCTGTTCGTGCAACAGCTGCCTCGTGGCTGCACGTGATCCTGATCGGCCGAACCGATCCACGGCTACCGCTCGACCGTCTTCGGGTGCGTGGCCAATTGATCGAGCTCCGTTTCGCCGAACTCCGATTCTCGATGTCCGAGGCTCGCGGGAGTGTGGCGCGGCTTGCGCCAGACATGACCGAGACGGAGTTGGACGAGGCGACCGTCTACACGGTTGGGTGGGCTGCCGGTGTGCAATTGACCGGTCTCGCCCGCGATCGGCGCGCGTGCAGCTGGTGCCATTCGGGCCTGCCGACGGCAGTCAACTGCTGACCAACGACTACGTCTGGCACGAGGTGCTTGCGGCGGGCGATCCCGATGTCGTCGACACCCTCCTGCAGATCTCGGTTGTCGATCGCGTCAATGCCGGCCTCGCAGGCGCGATCACAGGAAACCCCGACGCAGGATCGCTGCTGCTTCGGGGCGAGGAGACGGCCTGTTCGTCTACCGCGTCGGATCAGATGGGTGGTTCCGCCTGCACGCGCTCGTCGCGCGGTGTTGCTGAACAGACTCGGTTGACGGTCGATGCACGAGCCGTGCCACGCACGTGAGCGCGCTGGTTGGAGAGCGCCGACGAGACGGCGAGCGCCCTCGAGCAATGGTTGTTCGCCGAACGTCCGCGCGAGGCGCTTCGGCTGCTCGCCGCGCGATCCACCGAGCTGTACGACCGCGGTCGCGAAGCCACGATCCTTCGTACGATCGAGGCGATTCCACGCGAAGTGGTCGCGGCCGATGTCGATTCGTTGATCGACTTCGCGGTCAGTCACATCCTGGTGCCGCGATCGAGGTTGGTCGAGGCGGTCCGCCAGGCGACCTGGCACGCGGAGCACTATGGGCCGACGACCGCATCTGCGCAGATCGCAGCATTGAGATCGGTCTCACTCGCGATGGAGGGCGACTGGACGTCGGCCGGCACGCTGGCGCAGCAGGCCCTGGCCGAGCTCGGCGACACATGGTGGGAAGCACCACCGGTCGTTATGCGTCGACGTGTCGGCCAGGAACGTCGCGGTCAGCGAAGAGCTGGGACGACGACAATCCCTTGGTTCGTGACGCGACCATCGCGATGAGTCGCCGATGCAGAGCGCGGGCTTGCTCGTCGGCATCCAGGCATTGGGACATGCAATGGCCGACCGACCAGTCGATGCTCTGCGTGTCGCGGCCGGCGTTCGCCATGCTGCCGAAGCATGTCGATCCTGCGATCCGAGTTGACGATTGCCACGCCATCGCCCGTCGCGAGTTGGGAGATTGCCTTCTACGAGCAGATGTATCAGGCGGGGGCGAAGGGATCGTTCGATGTGCTGGCGGTCAATGTCTACGGCCTCGGCGAGCCGCCGGACGACCGCCGCCTCTCCGCCGACCGCTTCAATGTCTCCCGCCCGATCCTCGTCCACGACATCATGACGCGCTACGGCGACACGACGACGCCCGTCTGGGCGACCGAGTTCGGCTACAACTCGCTGCCGAAGGGGTGGAACGGCGAGCCGAGCATCTGGGGGCCGAATGTGGACGAGCAGACGCAGGCGCGCTATCTCGTCGGCGGGCTGACGCGGATGAAGGAGGAGTGGCCGTGGATGGGCACGGTCTTCATCTGGGGCTTCCGCTGGGCGGAGCGGCCCGGCACCTTCGGCAAGGACCCGAATAACCCCGTCGGGCCGCCGAAGCCGGAGCCCTACTTCGCGCTCGTCAACTACGATTTCACGCCCCGCCCGGCGTGGAACGCGGTGCGCCAGTTCGCCCGCAACCAGACCCTCCGCACCGGCCGCACCGCCGCGACGGACGCGCTGATCCAGCCGGGGCCGGGATGGGAGCGCGCCGATGGGTGCGGCGACGACGCTCGCGAGCACTGCGCCGGATGCCGCGCTGACGATCCCGTTCACCGGCACCGATCTGGCGGTCGATCGGCACGGGCGGGCCGGTTCGCCTCACCGTGGACGGCAAGGACGGCGGCACGGTCGCCCTCGCCGCCTCGACCAACGGGATGACACGGTTGGCGAGCAATCTGGCGGACGGCCCGCATACGGTCGTCCTCCGCTCCACGGGCGGGACGGTGCGGTTGAGCAGTTTCCTCGTGCAGCGGCGCGCGCCGTTCGGTTGGGTCGTGCCACTCCTGACGCTCGGCGTCATCCTGATCGGCGCGGGGGCGATCAGCACGGTGATCGCCGAGACGCTCGGCGCGATGGATGACTTCCGCGCGCGCAAGGCGGGGAGACGGAGCGTGGCGACGATGCGTGAAACGAGCGTGCGATGAGCAGGGCGCTCCGCCTCTCGGCAGGCGTCTACCGCGAGCCGCTGCTCTGGCCGCTCGGCGCGGCGGTCCTGCTCCTTTTCCTCGTGCCCTCCACGATCACGGCGCTCGTGCCGCTCGCCATTGTCGGGCTGATCGGGCTGCGGCGTCCCGCGCTCGTCGACGATGATTATTCCCGTCACCTTCCCCTTCCACGATGTCACCTCGCCCGCCGCGCACCTCCATCTCGACCGTACCGCGCTCCTCATCGGCATCGCCCTCCTCGCGACGCTCGGGCATGTCGCGCTGGCGGCGCTCCCGGCCTACGTGCCCGCTGTCGGCACGCTGGCGGCGGTCATCGTCGAGGAGACGTGGACGCGGGAGGAGATTCGCGCCTTCCCGACCGAACTGATGGCCTTCCTCACGCAAGCCCGGCACCTGGGCGGCGCTCTCGCTCTTCCTGCTCGGCCTCTTCTCGCTCTTCACCGTCGCGGACCGCGAGTTCCGGGGCAACAGCATCCGCGAGTTCCGCATGACGATCCTCTTCCCCGTCGTGCTCTTCCTGCTCGCCGCCGCGCTCCTCGAAGGGAGCGAGCGACGACCGGCGCTCTTCCGGTTGCTCGTCCTCGGCGTGGACGCGGTGATCGTCTCCGGCGTGATCATCGCGCTGATCGCCTACGTGCAGTTCGCGCGCGGCGGCGGCCTCGACGTGGAGGGCGTGCGGCGCGTCCGCTCCGTCTTCCACCATCCGAACGAACTGGCGCTCTATCTCGGCCGGATCGTCCCCGTCACCGCGGCGTACGTCTTCTTCGGGCCGCGCGGCTGGCGCACCTGGGCGTACCTCGCCGCCACGGTGGTGATGCTCGGCGGCATTGGCCTCTCCTTCTCGCGCGGCGGCTATATCGGCGTCGCGGCGGCGCTGCTCCTGCTCATCTGCGCCACCGGCAACCGGCGACTGATCGTGGGCTACGTCGCGGCGGGGATGGTCGTCTCAGGTCGCGGCCTTCGCGACGGGCATCGAGCGGTTCACCTCGCTCATCCACCCGACGAGCGACAGCGACGGGCTGCGGCTCAATATCTGGGCCTCGACGGCGCGGATGCTGCGCGATCACCCCGCCTGGGGCGTCGGCCTCGATCAGTTCGTCTCGCAATACCCGCGCTACATCAAGCCGGACGCCTGGCAGGAGCGGTTCACCTCGCACCCGCACAATCTCATCCTCGATTTCTACGTCCGGCTCGGGCTGCTCGGCCTCGCCTGGCTGATCTTCACGCTCGTCCCGTTCATGGTGCGCGGCTGGCGCGCGGCGATGCGGCGGAAGGCGGAGGGCGATCTGCTCCGCTTCGCGCTCGTGATCGGCGCGACGGGGGCGCTCGTCGATTTCACGGTGCATGGCATGGTCGATCAGGATTACTTCCTGCACATGCTCGCCTACGGCTTCTGGTTCGCGATCCTGATTATCCGCGTCTGCGCGTTGGACCGGCCGGTCGATGATGGCGGCGGATTCCCGGTCGGCGCGCGCGTCGCCCATGCGCCAGCTGCCGCACCGCGCCCCGGACGCCGCCCTCCGCCAATCCGGCCGCCCCACTCGCGGGACGACGCCATCCCGTGTAGGATACGCAGGACTGAGGACTGCGGGCGCCCTCCGGGCAGCATGAGGACTGAGAAGTTCGACTCCGCTCCTCTTCTTTGAGTAGATAATGGAAGAGGAGCGGACGTGCGTATTCTGGTCGCGGGCGGGGCGGGGTTCATCGGCTCGCATCTCACGGACGCCCTGCTCGCCGCAGGGGCATGAGGTCGTCGTCTGGGACAACCTGATCACCGGCAACATGGCGAATCTCGCCCACCTCGCGGAGCATCCCCGCTTCTCCTTCGTCCGGCAGGACATCGTCGACGATCTGCCCGATCCCGGCGCCGATCGACCGCATCTACCACCTCGCCTCGCCCGCCTCGCCCGGAGGGGTATCGCGGCCACCCGATCGAGACGCACCTGACCAACTGCGTCGGGCACCTATCACCTCCTCGAACTCGCCAAGGCGAAGGGCGCCCGCCTGCTGCTCGCCTCCACCAGCGAGGCGTACGGCGACCCGCAGGAGCATCCGCAGCGCGAGACCTATCGGGGCTACGTCAACTCGGTCGGGCCCGCGCAGTTGCTACGACGAGAGCAAGCGGTTCGCCGAGTCGCTGACGATGGAGTACCACCGGACTCTACGGGCAGGACATCCGCATCGTGCGCATCTTCAACACCTACGGCCCGCGCATGGACATCGCCGATGGGCGGGTGATCCCGAACCTGCTGTCGCAGGCGCTGCGCGGGGAGCCGCTGACGCTCTACGACGGCGGCGAGCGGACGCGGGCCTTCTGCTACGTGACGGACCTCGTGCGCGGGCTGATGGCGGTGATGGAGAGCGAGCGGGCGAAGGGCGAGGTGATCAACCTCGGCAACCCGGACGAGCGGACGATCCGCTCGCTGGCGGAGGCGATCCTGGCGGCGACGGATCGGGACCTGCCGTTCGTGGAGCGGCCGACGGCGGTGGGGGACGACCCGAGCCGGCGCTGCCCGGACATCACGAAGGCGCGCACGCTCGTCGGCTGGGAGCCGACCATCCCGCTCGACGAGGGGCTGCGGCTCACGATCCCCTACTTCGAGCAGGTCCTCAACGCACAAGGACTGAGGACTGAGGACTGAGGACTGAGCGCAGGGCAGAGCGGGCACCCACAGGACGCGCCCCTACATTTCCCCGCATTTCTCCCCCTCTCCTATCTAGGGCAATGGAGAGGGGGCCGGGGGGTGAGGTTCCCGCACCATATGCAGTTCCCCGCATCGCTTCCCCGCCTACAACCGAGCCGATGGATCGACGAGCTACGCGGCTATCGCGTACGCGCCGCCCGCGCTGATGCTGCTGCTGACGCTCGTCGCGCTCTGGCTGCTGGCGAACGTCGGCGCGATGGCGGTCGCGGCGCTCATCATTGGGAGCGCGATCGTGCTGCTCACGCTGGCGGAGCCGCGCTATGGCCTCTATCTCGCCGTGCTCTCGGTGCCGGTGCAGCAGTACGGCTCGCTCAAAGGGCTGACGGCGACGCAGGGGGCTTTTCTGCTCGTACTCGGCGCGTGGGCGGCGGGCAAACTGCTGCGCGGCGCGCGGTGGGATGTGCTGCGGGACGCGAATGTCTGGCGGTTCGCCCTCTTCTATGTCGCCATCCTCGCCTCGGGCCGCGTCGCGGGGGACATCAAGGCGACGCTCACCGAGGGCTTCCACTGGGGCGAGGCGCTGGCGATCTACGTCATCGCGCGCGACACGCTGCGCACGCGGCGGGACTGGGCGGGGCTGGTCGCCTGCTTCTTCGTCGGCGCGAGCGGCGGAGGCGTTCATCGGCACGGTGCAGAGCAAGCTCGGCCTCGGCAATCTCTCCTTCTTCGTCGGCGGCATCGCGCGCTCCTTCGGCACCTTCGGCCGACCGAACTCGTACGCCGGGTATCTCGAAATGATCCTCCCCTTCGCCGTGACCGTCTCGCTCTGGGCAGTGTTCGCCCTCCCGGCGGCGGTGCGGCGATGGCTCGCGGCGCGCGGTGGGCCGCTTGATCGAGGAGCGGCGGGCGCTCCTACCGCTGCTCGGGCTGCTCATCATCCTCGCGGGCGCGGGCGCGACGGCGCTGATGCTCGCGGCGGGCATCACGCTCTCGCTCTCGCGCGGGGCGTGGTTCGGCGCGGCGGTCGGGTTCCTCGTGATGATGCTGCTCGCCGGGCGGCGCTGGATGATCGCCGCGCTGATCGCCACCGGGCTGCTGGTTGCGACGCTCGCCCTCGGCGGGGCGGGCGTGCTGCCGAAGACGATTCAGGAGCGGATCGGCAGCGTCGGCAGCAGCCTCATCCTGCTCGATTACTACAAGGTGCCGATCACGCCGGAGAACTTCGCCGTCAAGGAGCGGATGGCCTACTGGTTCGGCGGCATCCACATGGCGGAGGATCACCCGTGGCAGGGCGTCGGCCTCGGCAACTACGGCGCGCAGTACGACGCGAAGTACTTCACCTCGCCGTTCATGACTCTCGCAGGTCCACGCGCACAACTACTACATCCACATCACGGCGGAGACGGGCGTGATCGGGCTGGCGGCGTACCTGCTGCTGATCGGCGGCGTGCTGGCGACGGGCATCGGCGCGGTGCGGCGGACGGCGCGCGATCCCGTTCGCCCGTGCCCTCGCCCTCGGCGGCGTCGGGGTCGTCGTCGCGGTGGCGGTGCATAATCTCTTCGAGGACTTGCACGTCCTCAGCCTCGGCGTCCATCTCAGCGCCGTCTGGGCGCTCCTCGCGTCGATTCGGGCCGGTGCGAGCCATGCCCTTACTCCCACATCGCCCCCGAAAAGCAGCCACGCTCGGCGATTCCGACCATCCTTCCGCTGATCGTGAAACGCGGCGGACGTAGCCGTATGAGTTGCCCGGTATTTGTGTACTCAGCGTGGCAAGCGGATCCCTCTCGATGTGACCCGTCACCGCCCTCGCCTCCTTGGGCTCTTGATGCGTCCACGGAGCTTCGGTAGCCTAGGTCACGCTGCGATGATGAGCGTTCGATCCGATTGCGAGGTGCCCGATGCCGATCCCATCCCCGCTCTTCCTGACTGGTGAGAATCTTGCCTTTACGCACGACGCCGCAACGGTCCCCGCGCGACTCACCGCCCATGCGCGGACGATGGCGCAGGGCGTCTATCAGGTCGCCGAGGATTTCTACGTCGCGGTCGGCTACGGGCAAGCCAACATGACGATGGTGGTCGGGACCGATGGGGTTCTGCTCATCGACTGCCTGGAGACCGAGGAGGCCGCGCGACGGGCGCTGGGCGACCTGCGCAAGGTGAGCGACAAGCCGATCAAGGCGTTGATCTACACCCACAGCCATCCCGACCACATCTCCGGCGTACGCGGGATCCTCGATCCGTCCGAGATCGAATCGGGGCAGGTAGAGATTTACGCCCACGAGCGTCTGGCAGCCACGAAGCTGGGCAATCCGAGCCTCGGACTCATGCCCCCCTTACGGTTGGCCTACACGTTCGGTTTCGACCTCGATCGCGGCCCTGAGGGTTGGGTGGAGACTGGCCTGGGGACACAGTTGGGCATTGGCACCATCGGCTTCCTGCCGCCGACGACCGTCTTCCACGGGTCGCTCGACATCGAGGTGGCGGGCATCAGCGTGCACCTGCACGAGGCGCCGAGCGAATCGGACGATGAGATCGTGCTCTGGTTCCCCGACCGGGGCGTCCTGCACGTCGCGGACGTGATCCAGGGCGAAACGTTCCCGAACCTGTACCCCCTGCGCGGCGCCGTCCGCGATCCGTGGCAGTGGATCCGCGCGGTCGACCTGCTGCGGGGGTATGACGCACAGGCGCTGATCTTCGGACATGGTCGCCCGCTCACGGGGCAGGACGAGGTCCGGGACTTGCTTGTGGCCTATCGGGATGCGATGCAGTACGTCCACGACCAGACCGTCCGCCTGATGGCACGCGGACTGACGCCCGACGAACTGGTCGAGGCGGTCGCCGAGCTGCCGCCCCGCCTGCGCGCCCATCCCTGGCTCGGTGAGTTCTACGGCACCGTCAAGCAGACGGTGCGGCAGGTCTACGCCAACTACTTCGGGTGGTTCGAGGGGGATCCCGCGTCCATCGATCCATTGCCACGTCGCGAGCGATCGGCCCGCTACGTCGCGGCGATGGGCGGACGCGATGCGGTCGTTGCCGCGGCGACGCAGGCGCACGCGGACGGCGATTTCCGCTGGGTGGCGGAGATCCTGACCCACGTGCTGCGGCGAGACCCCGACGATCAGCCCGCGCGCCAACTCAAGGCGGACGCACTGCGACAACTCGGCTATCGGGCGAGCAACCCCATCTGGCGCAACAACTACCTGATGGCCGCCAAGGAGATCGACGGGACGCTGGATCGCACCAGGCTCCTTGACGCGGTGCGCGCCCTGGGGAATCCGGACATCGCCGCGATGATGCCGATTCCCCTGCTGCTGCGCGCGACTCGCGACCCGACTGGACCCGGCGCGAAGCAATGGGACGCAGATGCAGGTGTGCTTCCGCTGCACCGATACCGGCACGAGCTACGGTCTGGCGATCCGTTCCGCAGTGGCGGAGGTGCTCACGGGCGCGCCCGCCGACGCGACGATCGAGATGCAGACCACCGAGCCGACGCTCCGCGGCCTCCTGACCGGTCGGCTCTCCTGGCCGCGTACCGCGGAGGAAGGTGCGGCGACGCTCAACAGGGGAACCGGCCGAGGACGCGGCGCAGTTCTGGAGCCTGTTCGATCCCCCCGTGGGAGAACTCCCGGCACTCGCGCTGCGTTGACCGTCGTCGATCCCCCGCAGGCGGACGAGCGGAGCGGGTGCCCTCTGGGCAGATGGGGGTGGGGGCTTCTACTGATCCATCACCGAGCCGTCGTCGTGCAGGCGGGTGCGGACGGCGCGCGGCTTGTAGGGGTGGCGCTCCGCCGCGTCCTCGGCCAGTTCGATGCCGATGCCCGGCGCGTCGGGGATGATCAGGTAGCCGCCCTCGCGCTGCACCGTCGTCTTGACGATCTCGCTCTTCGGCGGGCGGTCCTCGCCGAGCGGGTACTCCTGCAGGGCGAAGTTCGGGATGCACGCCGCGAGTTGGATGCAGGCCGCCGTGCTGACCGGGCCGAGCGGGTTGTGCGGCACGACGCCGACGTGGTGCGCCTCCGCCAGCGCGGCGATCTTCTTCGCGCCGGTCAGCCCGCCGCACATGCAGACGTCGGGCCGCACGTACTGCACCGCGCCGCGCGCCAGCAGCATCTCGAACTCGTAGATCGTGTGCAGCCGCTCGCCGGTGGCGATCGGGATGTTGATGTGCTGCGGCGACCAGCGCCATCGCGTCGAAGTTGTCCGGCAGGATCGGGTCCTCGTAGAAGTAGGGGTGGTACGGCTCGATGCCGCGCGCCAGCACGATCGCCTCGGCCGGCGTCAGCCGGCGGTGGATCTCGATGCACAGGTCGACCTCGTCGCCCGACCGCCTCGCGGTACTGGCGCACCGTCTCGATGGCGTCGCCCATCTTGGCGGCGTGCGTCTTGAAGTAGGGCTGGTCGCGCGGCTCGTCGGCGAAGGGCGTCAGGTGGCCGACCGCCGTGAAGCCCTGCGCCTTCGCGTCGATGCAGCCCTGCACCAGCTCCTCGCGCGTCTGGCCGAAGACGTGGTAGTAGACGCGCGCCTTGTCGCGCGTCTTGCCGCCGAGCAGCTGGTAGCACGGCACGCCGAAGTGCTTGCCGGCGATGTCCCAGAGCGCGATGTCGATGGCGCTGAGCGCGCCCATGATCGCCGCGCCGCGGAAGTGCGTCCAGCGGTACAGGTACTGCCAGTGGTGCTCGATCCGCAGCGGGTCCTGGCCGATCAGGTAGCGCTTGAAGGTCTCGACGACCGCCGCCGACGCCTCGAGGAAGCCCCAGGTGCCGGATTCGCCCAGCCCGGTGATGCCCGCGTCGGTGTGGACCTGCACGAAGAGGTAGCGATCGACCGGGATCGTCTCGATGGCCGTGATCTTCATGCGCTCCTCCGTTGGTGCTCACGACGACGACTGGCCCGACCGTTTCCGATAATACTCTACACGAACGGGCGAAGTGCTGCGCACATTTGCGTACGGCGCTTATGCAATCTGCCGAAATCGTGCCGGTCGTCCGACTCGTTCTTGACAATACGCGCGCTGAAATGTTAAGGTCTTCTCGTCTTCGAAAAGACGGATCGGTCCTTGTTGCCCGACAGCATGTGATGCGCGCCTCTCGGGTGTACCGCAGCGCATGAGGAGAGGAGTCCCCCAGTGGCAGAGCACCTCAGTCGGCGTGGCATGTTGAAACTCGCGGCGGGGTCGGCGGCGGCCGCGCTCCTCGCCGCCTGCGGTGGCGGCAGCAGCGCCACGAATACACCCGTCGGTCCGAAGGCGACCGCCCTGCAGGGCGGCACCGGCGGCCAAACCCCGGTCGTGTCGGGCGGCACGGGCGGGCAGACGCCCGCACCCGCCGCGACCAGTGCGCCCGCCGCAACCACCGCTTCGAGCAGCGCAGCCGCCGGGGCAACCGGGGCAACCAAGGTCGCCGGCTCCGCGCCGAGCGGGTCAGTCGTCGCCGGTACCTCGCCGGCGAATACGCCAAACCCGACGCCGAAGGGGAGCGCGCGCGTCTGGCAGTCCACCTATGACCCGCAAGGAACCCCCGATCAGATGTATCACGATCAGTGGGTGCAAGCGCTCAAGACCGAACTGCCCGGCGTGCAATTACCAGGAAGAGCAATACGCCTACGGCGACATGCTCGATAAGTTGCGGGTGGTGTCGCGCGCGGGGCAGACACCGGATGCCGCCGTGGTCACGGTGATCTGGGACCCGGAACTCGCCGCCTCCGGCTACTTCCAGGAGATCAACCTCGCGGACTTCGGCTACAAGCCCGAGCAGTTCTGGCCGGGCGCGCTGAAGGCGGCGACCTGGCAGGGCAAGCTCTACGGCATCCCGACGCAGAACGAGACGATGGCCTTCATCTACAACACGGATATCTTCCAGAAGGCGGGGCTCGACCCCGCCAAAGGGCCGGAGACGTGGGAGGATGTCAAGAACTTCGCCAAGCAGATCAAGGACAAGACCGGCAAGGCGGGCTTCGGCATGGTCGCCAAGCTGAACAACGGCAATATCCCCTACCGCTACATGCCGCTCACCTGGGCATACGGCGGCGCGGCATTGGATGAGACCGCCGACAACCCGACCTACCAGAAGTCCCAGTTCGACAGCGCCGGCAACATCCAGGCGCTCCAGTGGATGCTCGATGTCTATTCCAGCGGCGGCGCGCCGCAGTCCTCGCTGACGAACACGCAGACCGAGGTGCGGGACCTCTTCACCTCCGGCGAAGTGGCGATGATGATCGACCACCCGGTCGCGTACGCCGCCGCCCTACCGAAGACACCGGACGTCGCGGCGAAAATGAACTATGTGCTGATGCCGAAGGGCCCGGTGCGCCGTGCGGTCGCCTTCGGCGGCTGGAGCATGTTCATCTCGAAGACGGCGAAGGACATGGAGGCGGTCAAAGCGGTCGTCAAGAGCCGCACCTCGCCGTACTGGTCCATCCGCCTGATCTGGACCAGCTCGAACCCCGGCAACCGCGACGCCTTCAACCTGCCGGAAGAGCAGCAGCGGCTGAACGAGATCAAGTTCCTCAACGTCACCACCGAGATGCTCCAGTACGGTATCTCCTTCCCCGCCATCCCGGAGGGGGCGGATATCATGAACCTGATGGTGCCGCAGATGATCCAGGACGTGCTGACGAAGGCGAAGACGCCCGAGCAGTCCGCCAAGGATACCGCGCCGCGACGAGTGCCCCGCCGCGACGACCGCGTCCGGGCAGCGGCAGCGACGCGGCAACGCAAGCCCGCCGGCTCCGCGGCCGCGCCTGCCGGCGGCACGACGACCGCGGCGACCGGGCGGGCTCGTGCCGCTCCGGCCAGCCACGCCGAACGCGACGTCGAAGGGGAACGTCCGCTACTGGCAGACGACGTACGACGACGCCGACCTGCCGAGCGCGAAGTATCACGATCAGTGGGTGGAGTCGCTGAAGACGACACTGCCCGAATGTCACCTTCAAGGAAGAGCAGTACGCCTACAACGACGATGCTCGACAAGCTGCGCGTCGCGATGCGCGCGGGCCAGGCGCCCGGACGTCGATCGTCATGCCGATCCTCTGGGGGCCGGAGTTCGCGTACGCAGCGGCGCCTCGCGGAGATCAACCTCGCGGACTTCGGCTACACGCGCGGACAAGTTCTGGCCGGGCGCGCTCAAGTCCGTCACCTGGAACGGCAAGCTCTACGGCATCCCGACGAACAACGAGACGACGGCCTTCATCTACAACAAGGACATCTTCCAGAAGGCCGGGCTCGATCCCGAACGAAGGCGCCGGAGACGTGGGAAGACGTCAAGAACTTCTCCAAGCAGATCAAGGACAAGACGGGCAAGGCGGGCTACGGCCTCGTCGCGAAACTGAACGCGGGCAACACGCCGTTCCGCTACATGCCGCTCAGCTGGGCGTACGGCGGCGCCGCGCTCGATGAGACGGCGGACAACCCGAAGTACCAGAAGTCGCAGCTTCGACAGCGACGGCAACATCGCGGCGTTGCAGTGGGTCTCCGAGTCATCGTACGCGAACGGCTCGGCGCCGCAGTCGTCGCTCACGAATACGCAGATCGAAGTACCGCGACCTCTTCGTCTCCGGCGAAATGGCGATGATGATCGGCCACCCCGACGACTACGCGCGTCGTCAAGCAGAAGGCGCCGGATGTGGCGGCGAAGCTGAACTACGTCGCTGATGCCGAAGGGCCCGGTGCGCCGCGCGGTCGTCTTCGGCGGCTCGAACATCGTCATCTTCAAGAGCGCGAAGGACCTCGATGCCGCGAAGGCGATCGTCAAGGATCGCACCTCGCCGAACTGGTCGCTCCGCCACCAGTGGGAAGACCTCCAACCCCGGCAACCGCGACGCCTTCAAGCTGCCGGAGCAGCAGCAGCGCGCGCAGGAGAATCAAGTTCCTCAACGTGACGACCGAGATGCTGCAGTACGGCATCTCCTTCCCGACCGATCCCGGAGGCGTCCGACATCATGAACCTGATCGTGCCGCAGATGATGCAGGACGTGATGACGAAGGCGAAGACGCCGCAGCAGGCCGGGCCAGGACGCCGCGAAGAAGGTCAACGACCTGATCGCCAAGCGCAAGTAACGCAGTGCTGAGTGCTGAGTGCTGAGTGCTACTCAGCACTCAGCACTCACGCACTGCCCCCGAGGGGGCTCGATTGGCTACGGCAACGCGAACGCTTCGGAGGCCACGACGCGCGGCGGGGAGCGCGAATGTCTTCACCGAGATGTGGAGGCATCGCGGCGATTATCTGTATGTATTGCCCGCGCTGATCGTGATGGGCGTGGTGATCATCTACCCGCTCATCAAAGTGATCTGGCTCAGCGTCCACTACACCTCGCCGTACGGAGGCGGGGAGCAGTTCGTCGGCCTCGACAACTACAAAGACGCGGTCCATGACGAGCATTTCAGCATCGTCGTCAAAAACACGATCGTCTGGACCTTCGCGAGCACGGTGCTCGCGCTCTTTCTCGGCCTGGCGGCGGCGATTCTCCTCTCGCGCCCGATCCGCTTTCGTGGCTTCTTCCGCAGCGTCCTCTTCATCCCCTACATCATCGGGCAGGTGACGGCGGCGTTCGTCTGGAAGTGGATGTTTCACGCCGACTTCGGCGTCATCAGTGGTTTACTGATCCAGATGGGCATCATCAAGACACCGATCAAGTTCATCGACAGTACGAGCCTCGTGCTCCCCTCGCTCATCCTCGTCAATGTCTGGAAAGAGTTCCCCTTCGCGATGATCATGTTGCTTGCCGGGTTACAGGCCATCCCCGAGCAACTCTATAACGCCGCCAAGATCGACGGCGCGGGTCGCTGGCGCCGGTTCACCGATGTCACCGTCCCGCAGTTGATGCCGGTCATCACCGTCGCCAGCATCCTGCTGATCATCGCCAACGTGAACGCCTTCACGATCGTCTGGATCCTGACGGGCGGCGGCCCGGCGTATCGCTCGCAGATCTTCATCACCCACGTCTACTCGCAGGCGTTCGTCGGCAGTCCGCACTTCGAGCTGGCCTCCGCGCTCGGCGTGATGATCTTCGTCGCCCTGATGATCTTCGCCATCTTCTACGTCCGTCTGCTGACACGGCAGGGCCGCTCGAACCGCGTCATCGAGGATGAGGGCGTGGGCGGCCCGGTCGCGATCGGCTCCGCGCCGGGCAGTATCCGCTAACGGAAATACGATGAACCGCAGAGACGCAGAGGACGCAGAGAGAAAGGGGAGAAAAGCAAAGGAAAGATGATATTCCAGGTCGGCTTACAGGTCGTCACACCATTATCTCTCTGAATCCTCTTCGCGTTCCTCTGCGTCCTCTGCGTCTCTGCGGTTCAATCGATTCCCGATCGGGAGGGGTAGCAATGGCGGTCGCCACGAAGATACAGGGGACGACGAGCGAGACGGGCTACGACGAATTGGTCGCGCGAACGCGGCGGCGGCGCAGGATCGAGAGTATCCTCATCGATAAAGTGTTGGCGTACGGCTTCCTGATCGTGATGAGCATCTTCGCGCTCTTCCCGTTTGCGTGGATGTTCAGCACCTCGATCAAGACCCCGCAGGAGGCGTTCGTCATCCCGCCACGCTGGATCCCGCACCACATCACCTTCTCGGCCTATCGCGTGTTGTGGGACGTGCATGCGGCGAACAACAACAACATCGCGCGCTACTTCCTCAACAGCACGATCGTCGCCATCGCGACGATGATCCTCTCGGTGCTGATCGCGGTGCCGGCGGCGTACGCCTTCGCTCGGTTCGTCTTCCCCGGCAGCGGCCCCTTCTTCTACCTCATCCTCGGCCGGAATATGTTCCCGCTCGTCGTCTTCCTCGTGCCGCTCTTCCAGCTGATGGCGACGCTGAAGTTGCAGAACAACTACTTCGGCCTCGTACTCGCCTACCTCACCTTCTCGCTGCCGCTCGCCATCTGGCTCCTCAAGGGCTTCTTCGACAATATCCCGGTGGAACTGGAGAAAGCGGCGCGCATCGACGGCTGCACCCGCTTCGGCGCGTTCATCCGCGTCATCCTGCCCCTGACGATTCCCGGCATCGTCGCGACGGCGATCTACTCCTTCATCGGCGCGTGGAACGAGTACATCTTCGCCACCACACTGACGAGCGACCCGAAACTGCGCACCCTCCCCGTCGGGCAGGCCTTCTTCCTCACGGAGAACAGCTCGAACTGGGCGGCGCTGATGGCCGTCTCGCTCGTCATCAGCATCCCCGTGGTGGCGTTCTTCCTGCTCCTGCAACGCTACTTCATCCGCGCGCTCACCGAGGGCGCAGTCAAGGGATAGGACTGAG
>CAVPUO010000004.1:0-371619 GCA_963708925.1 Ilumatobacteraceae bacterium
AGCGAACTTGTCCATCCTTCCGACCTCTCCATATGGGGCGGGCTGGAGACGAGGAAACCAGCACCATCTGATAGGGAAAGAAGGAGTTCATGGTCTTGGCGGCGATGACGGTGCCGTCATCGATCTTGGCGGTAGCCGACCGATGGCAGGGCGGATCTTGACCTGGTGCTCCGGCGAACTCGCCGAATTTGGCGCGCTTGTCGTTCAGCACCTTGTCCAGATTCCAGATCATCTGGCGTCAGAATGAAATCGTCGTCGTTGGTGAACTTTATGCCCTGCGCAATGTGAAGCGCCACTTCGTTGTCGGTGCTCATCCACTGGTCCATCGCCGGGCAAGGCCTGGAATGAGTTTGCTGTGGGGACGATCGGCGACATCGACTTCCGATGCGACGAGTGGATCATAAATCGTATAGCGGCTAATCGATACCGCTGTGCCGCGATCCGGGCCGGCCCTGTGGTCAGCGGCACGTCCGCCATCGAGATGCTCATAGCTAATCACCCGTTTCGGCTCGCGCCGCGCGGCTCGGCGCCTATGACGGCGGCGATGGCCGCAACAAACAACGAGCCTCGAATGTGCGCACTCGCCGGCCTGATGGTGCCCGCGACCGGCACCTTCGAGCCCGGCCATCCCTGGCGCGGCAAGCCGACCTTCGAGATCAAGTATGATCTGAAGGCCGCACAGGCGCTGATGAAGGAAGCCGGCTTCGGCCCCACCAAGAAGCTCGAAGTGAAGACGCAGACCTCGGCATCGGGCTCCGGCCAGATGCTGCCGCTGCCGATGAACGAGTATCTGCAGCAGGCGCTCGCCGAGTGCTACTTCGACGTCAAGCTCGACGTCATCGAGTGGAACACGCTGTTCACCAACTGGCGCCGCGGCGTCAAGGATCCCTCGGCGAACGGCTCCAACGCCACCAACGTCACCTACGCGGCGATGGATCCGTTCTTCGCACTGGTGCGCTTCCTGCAGTCGTCGATGGCGCCGCCGGTCTCCAACAACTGGGGCTTCATCAACAATCCGAAGTTCGATGAGCTGGTGACCAAGGCGCGCACCACCTTCGATGCCGCGGCACGTGATGCGGCTCTGGCCGAACTGAACGCCGCGTCGATCGACGACGCAGCCTTCCTCTACGTGGCCCATGACGTCGGTCCGCGTGCGCTGAGCCCGAAGATCAAGGGCTTCGTGCAGCCGAAGAGCTGGTTCGTCGACTTCTCGCCGGTGTCGATGACGCCGTAAGAACTCGGTCAGTACATCAAGCCGATGCTTGCCGCCTCTCTCCTGCATAGGAGAGGGGCGAAGTCGCCACAGGCGGCTCCCTGAACGAGAACTGAAGGTGACCAGTGTTCGTCTACATCGCGCGACGCGTCGTCTACGTCGATTCCGATCGTCCTCAGCGTGGCGCTGGTGTGCTTCCTGCTGGTGCACATCACGCCCGGCGATCCCCTCGTCGCCATCCTTCCCGCCGACGCGTCGCAGGAACTGGCGCAGCAGCTGCGCGTCGCCTACGGCTTCGATCGTCCGCTGCCGGTGCAGTTCGGCCTGTGGCTGTGGCGCGCGCTGCATGGCGATCTCGGCAACTCCATCGCCACCGGCCGCCCGGTGCTGGCCGAAGTGCTGACGCGCCGTCGGCAATACCGTGACGCTGGCGATCGCCGCCGCCGCGATCGGCTTCACGCTCGGCCTGTTCTTCGGCCTGATCGCCGGCTACTTCCGCGACACCTGGGTCGACAAGGTCGCGACCTCGATCGCCATCGCCGGCGTCTCGGTGCCGCATTACTGGCTCGGCATGGTGCTGGTCATCATCTTCTCGGTGCAGCTCAACTGGCTGCCCGCGGTCGGCGCCGGTCCCGGCGGCTCCGGCTCATGGGCCTGGGACTGGGAGCACATCAAATATCTGGTGCTGCCGGCGATCACGACCTCGGTCATTCCGATGGGCATCGTCACCCGCACCGTGCGCGCGCTGACCGGCGACATCCTGTCGCAGGATTTCGTCGAGGCGCTGCGTGCCAAGGGCCTGCAGCGAAACCAAGGTGTTCCGCCACGTCATCAAGAATGCGGCGCCGACGGCGCTGGCGGTGATGGGCCTGCAGCTCGGCTACATGCTCGGCGGCTCGATCCTGATCGAGACCGTGTTCTCCTGGCCCGGTTCCGGGCTGCTGCTGAACTCGGCGATCTTCCAGCGCGACCTGCCGCTGCTGCAGGGCACGATCCTGGTGCTGGCGCTGTTCTTCGTCGTTCCTCAATCTTCTGGTCGATATCGCGCAGGCGTCGATCGATCCGCGCATCAAGCGGAGCTGACCATGCTGGATATCCTCTCATGACCGCCATGACGGATACCGCCCTGCAGGCGGCGCCTGCCACCAAGGCCCGCGGCTACTGGGCCACGGTCGGCCGCCGCATCGCGCGCGACAAGGTCAGCATGGTCTGCGCGTTCATTCTGCTGCTGATCTTCCTCGCCGCGATCTTCGCGCCCTATCTGCGATCTCGCCGATCCCTATCAGGGCTCGATGATCCGCCGCCTGCGCGCCATCGGCACGCCGAACTATCCGCTCGGCACCGACGAACTCGGCCGCGACATGCTGGCGCGCCTGATCTATGGCGGTCGGCTGTCGCTGCTGATCGGCATCCTGCCGGTGATCCTCGCTTTCATCATCGGCACCTCGCTCGGCCTCGTCGCCGGCTATGTCGGCGGCAAGCTCAACACGGCGATCATGCGCACCGTCGACGTGTTCTACGCCTTCCCGTCGGTGCTGCTGGCGATTGCGATCTCCGGCGCGCTGGGCGCGGGCATCGTCAATTCCATCGTGTCGCTGACCATCGTGTTCGTGCCGCAGATCACGCGCGTCGCCGAGAGCGTCACCACCGGCGTGCGCAACATGGACTATGTGGAAGCCGCGCGCGCCTCGGGCGCCGGCGCCTTCACCATCATGCGCGTGCACATGCTCGGCAACGTGCTCGGCTCGATCTTCGTCTACGCGACCGGCCTGATCTCGGTGTCGATGATCCTCGCCGCCGGCCTGTCGTTCCTCGGCCTCGGCACCAAGCCGCCGGAGCCGGAATGGGGCCTGATGCTGAACACGCTGCGCACCGCGATCTACGTCAATCCGTGGGTGGCGGCTCTGCCCGGTGCGATGATCTTCGCGGTGTCGATCTGCTTCAACCTGCTGAGCGACGGCATGCGCAGCGCCATGGATATCCGGAACTGATGGCATGACCGATATCGTCGAACAAATCGACAAGCTCGAACCGCTCGAAGATATCGGCGGCGTTGCGCAGCCGCTGCTGCAGGTCGTCAGCCTGACCAAACACTTCCCGGTGCGCGGCGGATTGTTCGCGCCGAGCAAGACCGTGCGCGCCGTGGACGATGTGTCGTTCGCCATCGCCAAGGGCGAGACCGTCGGCATCGTCGGCGAGTCCGGCTGCGGCAAGTCGACCACCGCGCGGCTGCTGATGCATCTGATGCCGCGCAATTCCGGCGACATCATCTATGACGGCCGGACGGTCGGCCGCGAACTGTCGTTGCGCGAATTGCGCCGCGGCATGCAGATGGTGTTTCAGGACAGCTACGCCTCGCTCAATCCGCGCCTGACCATCGAGGAATCCATCGCGTTCGGACCGAAGGTGCACGGCATGGCCGACAAGGCCGCGCGGGTGCTGGCGCGCGAGCTGCTCGGCAAGGTCGGCCTGCGGCCGGAGACTTTTGCCAATCGCTATCCGCACGAGATCTCCGGCGGCCAGCGCCAGCGCGTCAATATCGCGCGTGCGCTGGCATTGTCGCCGCGTCTCGTCATTCTCGACGAAGCCGTGTCGGCGCTCGACAAGTCGGTCGAGGCGCAGGTGCTCAACCTGCTGGTCGATCTCAAGCGCGAATTCGGCCTGACCTATCTGTTCATCAGCCACGATCTCAACGTCGTGCGCTACATCTCCGACCGCGTGCTGGTGATGTATCTCGGCGAAGTCGTCGAGCTCGGTCCGGTGGACGACGTCTGGGACGCGCCGGCGCATCCCTATACGCGCGCATTGCTGGCGGCGATGCCGTCGTCCGATCCCGACAACCGCACGGAAGTGCCGCCGATCACCGGCGATCCGCCGAACCCGATCGATCCGCCGTCCGGCTGCCGCTTCCACACCCGCTGCCCGTTCGCCGAAGCGATGTGCGGCGAGGCACGCCGAAGCTGACGGAAATCACCGCGACCGGCCATCAGGCCGCGTGCTTCATGGCGATCCCCGGTTCCGGCCACAGCAAGGCACCAGCTGCAGGAGCGCACTGACATGACCAAACCGACAGCCAAACAGATCAAGGCGATGACCGAGGTCAGCGGCCTTCCGGTCTCCGACGAGGTTGCCGAGCGCATCGCCAATTCGATCGGCCCGGCCTTCGAAGGCTTCGCCGCCATCGCCGGCACGCTGCCGTTCGATCTCGAGCCCGCGACCTTCCTCGCCGTGCAGAATACGAAGGCCGCGAAATGAGCGTCACCGAACCCGCACTGCTGTCGCTGACCGAAATCGCCGACGCCATCGCCACGAAGAAGATTTCGTCGCGCGAAGCCACGCAGTCCTGCCTCGACCGCGCCGCGAAATGGCAGCCGAGCCTCAACGCCTATATGTCGATCGAGGCCGATGCGGCGCTGACGGCGGCCGATGCCGCCGATGCCGCGCTTGCCAAGGGGCAGAGCCGCGGCGCGCTGCATGGCGTGCCGCTGGCGCACAAGGACATGTATTACGACGAGGGCCACGTCGTGACCTGCGGCTCGCTGATCCGCCGCGACTGGGTGGCGACCACCACGGCCACCTCGCTGCAGCGGCTGAAGGATGCCGGCACGGTGCGGCTCGGTTCGCTGCAGATGGTCGAATTCGCCTACGGCCCGCTCGGCCATAACGCTTCATTACGGCGCCGTGCATAATCCCTGGCATGTCGATCACGTCACCGGCGGTTCGTCGTCGGGTTCGGGCTCGGCCGTCGCCGCGCGTCTGACCTTTGCGGCGCTCGGCTCCGACACCGGCGGCTCGATCCGCCTGCCGGCGCATTTCTTGCGGCGTCTCCGGCCTGAAGACCACGGTCGGGCTGGTCAGCCGCGCCGGCGCGATGCCGCTGTCGCAGTCGCTCGACACCGTCGGCCCGCTGGCGCGCACCGTCGAGGATTGCGCGCTGCTCACCGGCCTGATGGCCGGCGCCGATCCGCTCGATCCGACCACCAGCACGCGCCCGTGCCGGACTACATGGCGGCGACGAGAGCGTCGGCCAAGGGCATGACCGTCGGCATTCCCAAGTCGTTCTATGTCGATGATCTCGACGCCGATACGGCTGCCATTCTGCAGAACACGATCGCGACGCTGAAGGACGAAGGCGTCAAGATCGTCGAGGTCGATCTGCCCGATCAGCGCCAGCTCACGGCGGCGTGCCAGCTCGTGCTCGCCACCGAAGCCGCGGCCATGCACAAGCGCTGGATGATCGAGCGGCCGCAGGATTACGGCCCGCAGGTCCTGATGCGCCTGCAGAACGGTCTGGCGATCACCGGCGTGTCCTATCTCGAAGCGATGCGCTGGCGCGGCCCGGCGCTGGCGGCGTATCTCGCCGCGGTGACCGGCACCGATGCCGTGCTGGCACCGGTGTCGCCCGGGCGGCGCCGACCATTGCCGGAGACCGATGTCGGCAACGCCCCGGCGCCGAAGCGATGATCCAGCGGCTGACGCGCTTCACGCGGCCGATCAACTATCTCGGCCTGCCTCGCCTCTCGATTCCCGCCGGCTTCACCGAAGGCGAAGCTGCCGGTCGGCATGCAGCTGATCGGCCGGCCGTTCGACGAAGCGACGTTGCTGACCATCGGCGCCGCGTTCCAGCGCGCCACCGACTTTCACAAAAAGTGTCCGGAGCTGGCATGAGCAATCTGGTCGACGTCCGCAATCTCAACGTCCGGTTCGGCGGCGAGCGCACCGTCTATGCGGTGAACGATCTCAGCCTCTCGCTGGGCGAGGGCGAGGTGCTCGGCCTGCTCGGCGAGTCCGGCTCGGGCAAGAGCGTCACGCTGCGCGCGCTGATGCGGCTGCTGCCGAAGAAGCGCACGCAGATCACCGGTACCGTCAATGTGCTCGGCAAGGACGTGCTGGCGCTCGACGATGACGAGCTGTCGGCGTTTCGCGGCCAGACGCGTGTCGATGATCTTCCAGGAGCCGGCGCTGGCGCTGGATCCGGTCTACACGATCGGCCAGCAGATCGCCGAAAGCGTGATGCGGCACGAGGGCAAGAGCCAGGCCGAGGGCATCGAAGCGCGCGCTGGAGATGCTCGAAGTGGTGCGCATTCCGTCGGCCAAGCGCCGCCTCGATGCCTATCCGCACGAAATGTCCGGCGGCATGCGGCAGCGCGCGATGATCGCGCTGGCGCTGGCCTGCAAGCCGAAGATCCTGCTGGCCGACGAGCCGACCACGGCGCTCGACGCCACGGTGCAGATCCAGATCCTGTTGCTGCTGCGCGAGCTGCAGCGCGAATTCGGCATGTCGATCATCTTCGTCACGCACGATATCGGCGTCGCCATCGAGATCTGCGACCGCGTCGCGGTGATGTATGCCGGCCAGATCGTCGAGCAGGGCACGTTGAGCCAGATCGTGCGCTCCGCCGGTGCATCCCTATCCGCGCGGGCCTGCTGGCTTCGACGGTGCATGGCGCCAAGCGCGGCGCGCGGCTTGGAGACCATTCCCGGCACGCCGCCGTCGCTCGACAAGGCGCCGGTGAATTGCTCGTTCGCGCCGCGCTGCAAATTTGCGCAGCCGCGCTGCGTCGAAGCGCCGCCGCCGAATGTGGAGCTGGCGGAGATCGCGTGGTGCGGTGTATTCTGGCGGAGCCGATGGCGGTGGCGTGCAGTCGCTGTCATTCCGATGGAGCGCGCATGCACGGCGAAGCCGGCAGCGCAGTGACCCGGACCTGACAGCGCTGCGCGCTATGCGGCTACGCCGACAGCAAATTCTTCAGCAGAAACGTCAGCGCCGTCTGCGCGAACACGTGCATGTTGCCAGCCGGTCGTTGCTGCCGGTTTCCAGCGTCATGACCTCGTTCCGCGGGCCGGCGACTGCGATGCAGCTATGGCCGGCAGCGTCGCCATAGCGATTGCCGGACGGGCCGGTCGCGCCGGTTTCCGACAGGCCCCAGTCGCAGCCGAGGCGGGTCGCGGATCTGCTCTCGCCAGCAGCTGCGCATAGGGCTCGGACGCCGAGCGCATGCCCTTCATGGCGTCGTTCGGAATGTCCATCAGCACGCGCCGCGCATCGCGGGTATAGATCACGCCGCCGCCGATGAAATAGGCGGAGGCGCCGGGCACGGCCAGCAGCGCCGCGGAGATCAGTCCGCCGGTGGAGGATTCGGCGACACCGATGGTCTGCTTGCGTGCGATCAGCTCGATGGCGATCTTCTCGGCGAGCGGGATGAGATCTTTCATGACTTCTTCCCCAGGTTTGCCGTGATCCACGGCTTCTTCGCCAGTGATCCATAGACAACGCGAATGAAATTCTTGCTGGCGGTCTCGTTCGGCGCCCATTTGGCGTCGAGATCGGCGAATGGCTTGGCCGCCAGCACCTCGTCCTCGGTCTTGCCGTCCTTGACCAGCTTGGCCATGCGATCGCGCGCGGTCACCAGCATGGTGCGATAGTCGACCAGCGCAGCCTTGTCGGCCAGCGGGCCGTGGCCGGGCACGATCTTGGTCTTGTCGTTGGCCAGTTTCAGATAGGCGTCGGTCGCCGCGATCATGCCCTTGATGTTGCCGCCATTGAGCACGTCGATATTGGGATAGCGGCCATTGGTGAATGTGTCGCCGGTGGCAAGCACATTGGCGCTCTTGAAGTAGACATAGGTGTCGCCGTCGGTATGCGCATTCTCGGGATGGCGCAGTTCGGCGATGCGGCCGCGCAGGCTGAGCTTGAGCTGGTGCGTGTAGGTGTTCGGTCGGCAGCGCCGCCTTCGGCGCAGGCGGGTTCTGTCGCGCCGGTCAGGAAATTCGTGGTGCCTTTGGCCAGGCGGGTCCTGACCTTGACGTTGGCGACGATGGTGGCGCCTTCATTGGCGAAGGCCTCGTTGCCGCCGGTGTGGTCGCCGTGGAAATGCGTGTTGACGAGATACTTGACCGGCTGCGGTGTCACCGCGGCGATGGCCGCCTTGATCTTGTCGTGCAGCGGCGCGAACTGGCTGTCGACGAGGATCGCGCCGGACTTGGCCGTGGCCAGCGTCATGTTGCCGCCCTGGCCTTCGAGCATATAGACGCCGTCGCCGAGGTCGGTGGTCTTGATCTCGACCTTGGAGAAATCGGGCGGCGGCGGTGCTGCCGGCGGTGTAGACGCCTGCTGTGCGAGCGCAGGCGCCAGCGCCAGAAGGGTGAAAACCGCGGCCAGTGTGTCCGATTCATCGCAAGCTCCATTCCGAAACAGGCCAGACTTCTAGCATGTTTCGGATGGCGATCTGCTCGCGAACACGTGATGTCGGCAGTGCCGATCAGCGGCCAGGGCGGTCACATTCCGGCGGGACCTGGGAGAGCAGCCAATCGCGAAACGCTTTCAGTTTCCGCGAGTCGACGATGGCTTCGCGGCGACACCAGATAGAAGCCGGCATCGGCGGGCAGTCCGCATGTCGAACGGCACCACCAGCCGGCCCTTGGCGAGATCGCCCTCCACATAGGTGGTGCGGCCGATGGCGACGCCGAGGCCGTCGATCGCCGCCTGCAGGGTCATGAAGATCATGTCGAAGGTCAGGCCGGGCTGCTTCGAGATATCGGTCGGCAGTCCGGCCGCGGTGAGCCAGAGCCGCCAGTCGTCGTCATAGCCGCCGCTCGAATGCAGCAGCGTATGGCCGGCGAGATCCTCCGGCTTCCGCAGCGGCCTTGTCGCCGGTCAGCAGCGCCGGACTGCAGACCGGAAACAGGTCGTCGGCCGTCAGCCAGTCGGCGCGCAAGCCCGGCCATTGGCCGCGGCCGTAGCGGATCGCGGCATCGACATCGCCGCTCTTGAAATCGACCATGCTGGTCGATGTGGTGATGCGGACGTCGATATCGGGATGCGCACCCTGGAACGCTGAAATCCGCGGCAGCAGCCATTTCGAGGCCATCGAGGCCAGCGTGCTGACGGTCAGCACATGGTCGTTGTCGCGGCGCTTCAGCCGGTCGGTGGCAAGGCGCAGGTCGTTGAACGCCGCGCGCACGCCCGGCAGATAGTCGCGTCCCTGCGGCGTCAGCGCCAGCGCACGGTTCTGCCGAATGAACAGTCGGAGCCCCAGCTCTTCTTCCAGCCGCTTGATCTGATGGCTGATCGCCGTCTGCGTGACGTTCAGCTCGTCCGCCGCATTGGTGAAGCTCAGATGCCGGGCCGCGGCCTCGAAGGCGCGCAGTCCGTTGAGTGACGGCAGCCGGGCGCTCATGGACGCTCTCCTTGGCCATCCAGTCCGATATCCATGAGTTTGTCTCATGTGATGCGGTGCACAATGTCGTTTGTCGGATGGCCAGAATGAAGCCGATATTTCGCTGAGTAAATTTAGCTTCAGGAGAGCAAAATGTCTACTTGCACCCATGAATCGATGACAAATCATCATGCTCGCCGGCGTCATCGGTCGATCGTCTGAGACGGTCCACGTCTGGCGGGAGCGCGCCCATCAGCGCCGCGAACTGGCACATTGGAGCGAGCGCGACATCCGCGATGCCGGCCTGTCGGTCGGCGACGTGATGGCCGAGGCCGACAAGCCGTTCTGGCGCGCGTAAGGACGGTCCGACCGCCCGGGAGCAGACTGCCATGCAACATCTCAACCTCGATGATCTCGGCCAGTATTCCGACGTGCTGCTGTCACGCAGCGGCGCCGCGGTGACGGTGCGGTTCGTCGAGCTTCGACGATGCGGACGCGCTGCAGGCCTATTTTCGCGGCCTGTCGGTGCGGTCGCGCTACAATCGCCTGATGGGCGCCGCCAGCGAATTGCCGGCCGGGCAACTCGACAGGTTCATCCATGTCGGCGAGGCCGACGGCTTTCTCGGTCGTCGCGACGATGTCGCGCGATGGCGTCGAGACCATTGTCGGCGAAGCCCGCTACGCGTTCGATGAAGCGACGTCGCGGTTTCGAGCTGGGTCTGTCCGTGGCGCGATTCCATGCAAGGCCAGGGCATCGGCGTGGCACTGATGTCCAATCTGGAATGCCGTGCTGCTGCGCTGGGTGCCGACCAGCTGTTCGGCGATACATTGCGCTCCAACGACGCAATGCTGGCACTGGCTCGCAAGGCCGGCTTCACCTTCGCGCCGACGCCGGGCGACTGGAAGCAGGTGCGCTTCGTAAAGCGGATCGATGCGGCGCCACCGCGAATTCCCTGTGCGACCTGGCGCCTCGCAGCGCAATCGCTGCAGCCGATACTTGCCTAAGCGCAGGGCAGTATCGCGTCGCCACGTTCAGGCAAGGAAGCGACGCGACGAAGCAATCCAATTCCCGTCTCTGAGCTCTGGATTGCTTCGTCGCAATCTCGCGTGCTTGACGACCGCGCCGTCAGGCTGGCTCTGTTTCGCGAAGTCCGTCGACGTGGCCACGTCGCGCCACGCGGCCAGTTCCTTTTCGACAAACGCATGCTTGGCTTCGATCCGCGCAACCGTGTCGCTGCCGAGCGGCAAGCGGACCGGCGGGTTCTTCGGCATGCGGCGAGCTGCATGAAGGCCTTGGCCAGCTTGCTGGGATCGCCGGGCTGCGCGTGATTGACGTCGGCGGCATGGCTGCGGGTCTTGCCGACGGTCGCGTGATAGTCGTCGATCTCCAGCGCGGTGCGCACCAGCGAATTGTCGTCCAGGAAGTCGGTGCGGAAAAAGCCGGGCTCGACCACGGTGACATGAATGCCGAGCGGCGCGACCTCGGCGGCCAGCGCTTCGGTGATGCCTTCGACGGCGAACTTGGTCGAGCCATAGACGCCCCAGCCCGGGAAGCCGCATAACCGCCGACCGACGACATGTTCATGATGTGGCCGGATCGCTGGCGGCGCATATGCGGCAGCACCGCGCGGGTGACGCCCAGCAGGCCGAACACGTTGGTGGCGTAGAGGCGCTCGACTTCCTTCGCGCTGGCTTCCTCGACCGCGCCGAGCAGGCCATAGCCGGCATTGTTGACCAGCACATCGATGCGGCCGAATCGTCTTGACGGCCAGGCCGGCGGCCTCATGGGCCTCGGCCTCGTTGGTGACGTCGAGCCGCGTCGCCAGCAGGCGCTCATGGCTGCCGAGACGTGCCGTGACGGCGTTGGGATCGCGGGCGGTGGCAACGACGGCGTCGCCCTGGGCCAGGGCTTCCGCCGCAATGAGGGCGCCGAAACCGCGGGATGCTCCTGTGATGAACCAGACACGCATGGTGGTCTCCCTTCCGTGATGGCCCGGCGTCAGTCGCCGGGCTGATGGAGGACAACCTAGCGGCTCGCCAGAACTGAAATAATCCTCTATTTATTCCACGTGTTCATGAGCAGGATTCATCAATGAGCTTGCATCGGCCCGGCCGACCTCGCCACCTTCCTGGCGATCGCCCGGCATCGCAGCTTCCGCAATGCGGCGGTCGAGCTCGGCGTGTCGGCCTCGGCGCTGAGCCACGCCCTGCGCGGCATCGAGGAGCGGCTCGACGTCCGGCTGGTCAACCGCACCACCCGCAGCGTCGCGCTGACCGAGGCCGGCGAGCGGCTGTTCGCGCGCGTCAGTCCGGCGTTCCAGGACATCGACGACGCACTGGAGGACCTCAACCATTTCCGCGGCAAGCCGGCGGGCACGTTGCGCTTCAACGCCGCCCGGCAATCCGCCCAACTGGTGCTGCTGCCGATCGATACGCGGTTCCTGAAGGCCTATCCGGAGATCAATGTCGAGGTTGCCGTCAATGACGGTCTGGTCGACATGGTCTCGGCCGGCTTCGATGCGGGAATTCGCTTCGGCGAAACCGTCGCCGCAGACATGATCGCCGTGCCGATCGGTCCGCGGCAGCGATCGGCCGTCGTGGCATCGCCCGGCTTCTTCAAGCGGCACAAGCCGCCGCAGACGCCGCATGAGCTCAAGGACCTGCCATGTATCCGCTATCGGTTCTGGGGCGGCGCGCTGTATCGCTGGGAGTTCGAGCGCGGCGGCATCGAGCTCGAGATCGACGTGGCAGGCGCGCTCACGCTGAACGATCAGGACCTGATGGTGGACGCCGCGCTGGACGGCGTCGGACTGGCCTACGTGTTCGAGGCGCAGGTCGAGGAGCTGATCGCCAAGCGCAGACTGGTGCGCGTCCTCGCCGACTGGTGTCCGGCCTATCCCGGCTTCTTCATGTATTATCCCAGCCGCCGACAACTGCCGGCAGCACTGCGGGCCTTCGTGGATTTCGCCAAGACGTCAGCCGCCAAGCCGAAGGCTTAGCGGCGGCTCAGTTACCTGTGAAGTTCGGCTGACGCTTTTCGATGAAGGCCTGCACGGCCTCACGATGATCAGCCGTCGTGGTGGTGCGGATCAGCCGTTCTGCTTCATGATCCCGCGCTGTCGCGAAATCGAAGGCCAGTGCTTCATCGAGATTGTCCTTCATGTAGCGCAGCGCCAGTGTCGGCCCCTGTGCCATGCCGCGCGCGAGTTCAAAGGCCTCGTCCTGCAACCGGTCGTCGGGCACCACGCGGTTGAACAACCCGATGGCCTCGGCACGGCTCGCTTCGACCTTTTCGCCGGTGAACATCAGCTCGCGCGCGCGGGCAGTGCCGACAAGGCGTGTCAGCAGCCAGGCAATGCCATAGTCGCCGCTGAGACCGACGCGCAGATAGCCGGTCGAGACGAAAGCCGATTGCGCTGCGATGCGGATATCGCAGGCCATGGCGATGGCAAGGCCAGCGCCAGCTGCGGGGCCGGGCAGGGCAGCGATGGTCGGCTTGCGCACGGCGACCAGCGCACCGGTCAGCAAGCGCTGGCGCTCCTGCAGATCGGCCACGCGCTCGTCGAACGACATCTCCAGCACGGCTTGCTTGCGATGCGCGCCCATGCCTTTGACGTCTCCGCCGGAGCAGAAGGCCGTGCCTGCGCCGGTGATCAGCAGCGCGCCGACGTCCGGATTTTCCCCGCAGGTGCGGATCATCCTGCGCAAGGCGGGCGTGAGCTGGTCCGACAGCGAGTTGCGCGCTTCCGGCCGGTTCAGGGTGATGACGGCAACACGTTCGCGAATCTCGCACAACAACTCGTTGGTGCCGGTGTCGATGACCTTTATGGCTTCGCTCATATGTCTCGCCCCCGCTATCGCGTCAGAACTTCTCCACCCACGGCCGGATTTCCAGCTCCGAACTCCAGGCACTGCGCGGCTGCTGCAGCACGTTCCAGTAATTCACGGCGATGGCATCGGGGTCGAGCATGGAGTCCGGCCTGTCGGCCGGCTCGGCGCGCACCGAGCTGCGAATACCGCCGTCGATGACAAAATGCGCGATGTGAATTCCTTGCGGCGCAAATTCGCGCGCCAGCGACTGCGCCATGCCGCGCAGCGCGAACTTGCCCATGGCGAACGGCGCCGACTGCGCAAAGCCCTTGATGCTGGCCGAGGCGCCGGTGAACAGGATGGCGCCGTGCTTGTTCGGCAGCATGCGCTGCAACGCCTGCTGCGCGACCAGGAAGCCGCCGAAGGCGCTGACGGCGATGGCTTGCGCGACATCGTCGGGGGCGAGCTCGATGAAAGGGCCGCGGGCGCGCTGGCTGGCATTGTAGACGACGATGTCGGGCGCGCCGATCTGGCGCTTCGACATCCGCGAACAGCTTGGCGACATCGTCGGCCTTGCGTGGCATCGCAGGCGAAGGCCTTGGCGCCGGTTTCCTGGCACAGCGCGTCGAGCTTGCCGGGATTGCGCGCAGCCAGCGCGACGCGGATACCTTGCTTCGACAGCAGCCGCGCCAGCGATGCGCTGATGCCTTCGCCGGCGCCGACGATCAGGGCGGTTTCGTAATGCGGAATTTCCATGGGTCGAATCTCCGGCTGGGGCACTTTATTCGCAGGCTGATGCAGGCGCATGATGAAGATGGAAACGCATCAGCCAAACACAAGAGGCCGTCATGAACGCCCATCGCCCAGATTGCCGCCAATCTGATCGCGCCCGATACGTCCGGCATGAATTTCTATCGCGCCGATCCGGCGCTGACCGATCTGCTGCGCATTCATCTGCCGGAGGATCTGTTCAAGCATATCGAGCCGCATCTCGATCGGCTCGGCGGTCTCGTCGGCGGCCCGCTCGATGAAGCCGGGCGCATGGCCGACAGGCACGGGCCGGTGCTGCATCAGCGCGACAAGTTCGGCCAGGACGTGCAGTGGGTCGAATATCATCCGGCCTATCGCGAACTGGAAAACGCCGCCTTCGGCGAATTCGGCATTCACGCGCTGTCGCATCGCAAGGGCATCATGGGCTGGCCCTCGACCTATCCGGTGACGGCGAAGCATGCCTTCACGTTCCTGTTCAATCAGGCCGAGTTCGGCATGGGCTGCCCGATCAACGTCACCGACGGCGCAGCGAAGCTGCTGTCGAAATTCGGCGATGACGCGCTGAAGGCGAAATATCTCGACGGGCTGACGCAGACCGACATGAGCAAGCTGACCCAAGGCGGCCAGTTCATGACCGAGAAGGAAGGCGGCTCCGACGTCGGCAAGCTGACCACCACGTGCGGTGCAGGACGGCGATCACTGGCGGCTGTACGGCGAAAAGTGGTTCTGCTCCAATGCCGATGCGAAAGTGGTGATGCTGCTGGCGCGGCCGGAAGGCGCGGTCGGCGGCACCAAGGGCGTCGGCCTGTTCCTGATGCCGCGCACGCTCGATGACGGCACGCCCAATCACTATCGGATCGTGCGGCTGAAGGACAAGCTCGGCACGCGCTCGATGGCGTCGGGCGAGATCAAGCTGGAAGGCGCAATCGCCTATGCGGTCGGCAAGCTCGATCGCGGCTTCGTGCAGATGGCGGAGATGGTGAATTCATCGCGGCTGTCGAATGGCGTGAAGTCGACGGCGCTGATGCGCCGCGCCTGGCACGATGCGATGACGGTGGCGCGTGGCCGCGTGGTGTTCGGCCAGCGCATCATCGACATGCCGCTGGCGCGGCGGCAGTTGATGAAGATCATGCTGGCGACCGAGCAGGCGCTGTCGATGAGCTTCCTCACCGCGGATGCGCTGGACCGCGCCGAGGCCGGCAGCCAGGACGCTGCGGCGCTGCTGCGCATCCTGACGCCGACGCTGAAATTCCGCGCCACCCGCGACGCGCGAAAGGTCTGCGGCGATGCGATGGAGATGCGCGGCGGCGTCGGCTACATCGAGGAATTCGCCACGGCGCGCCTGCTGCGCGATGCGCATCTCGGCTCGATCTGGGAAGGCACCGGCAATATCGTCGCGCTCGATGCGCTGACGCGCGCGGTGGGGCGGCATGGCGCGGAAGCTGCGCTGGCCGCGGATCTGCATGCGCGGCTCGATGATTCCCCGAGCGTGCCGCAGGCCTGGCGCGACCGACTGCGCGGTCTGGCCGATCGGGCGATCGGATTTGCGCGTGAGGTGGCGGCGCGTTCCGACAACGAAGGCGATGCGCGCCGCGCGACCAGCGCGCTCTATCACGTGGCCAGTGCCGTGGCGCTGACCTGGGAGGCGCATCGCATTCATGCCCGCCGCGGCGACGCGCGTCGTCTGCTGCTGTCGCGCCTCGTGATCGATCATCGTCTGATGGCACCGGATCCGTTCGCGGTGATCGGAAAGCGAAACGCAGAAGGCCATCGTCGCGCATCTGCTCGGTGGAGCGCGATGTCGAGCATGGAGGAGGCGGGGCGGCTGGTGACAGCTTAAGCTCTGAACAATACTCATCGCTGTCGCCACCGGGCTTGACCGGGTGCCCCGGTATACAGCGCAGCACCCGAGTTTACTGGGGCGCCGGGTCAAGCCGGGCGATGACACCATGTGGATGGATGCAGCGACTTCAAACCGACAGTGAATGCTTCGCGGCAATGTCGGGGCTGAGATACGCGTCAAACCGGGCGCAGATATTGCGCACGAACGGACGTCCGCGCGCGGTCAGGCGAAATCCGTCCGCGGTCCGCTCGACCAGCCCGTCGGGATCGTCAGCTACGACCCTATCGGCTTCGCGCAGCACGCTGTCAGCCGCGTCACCGAATTGACGGGACATGGCCGAGGCCGAAAACGAGAAGTCGCACATCAGGCGTTCGATGACGAAGGCGCGCAGCCGATCGTCCGGCGTCAGCTTGCGTCCGCGTACTGTGGCAAGGCCGTTCGCTGCCACACGGCTAGCATAGTCGCCCGCTGCCACAGCGTTCTGCACATAGCCTTGCGGGAATTTTCCAATCGCAGACGCGCCGAGACCGATCAACGTATCCGCCCTGTCGGTGGTGTAACCTTGGAAGTTGCGGTTGAGGCGGGATGTCGCCAGACCGTCGTCTCGCCGGGCGAAATGATCGAGGCCGAGTTTGAGGTAGCCCGCTTGTTCGAACAGCGATGTCAGGCGGCGGGCCATGGCCAGTCGTTCAACAGGCCCTGGCAGTGCCGTGCCGTCGATCAGCCGTTGATTGGTGGCGCGCGCGGGTAGATGCGCATAGCCGAACATGGCGATGCGGTCAGGCGACAGAGCGATCACCTGTGCGATGGTCTGCGACAGGCTTGCCTCGGTCTGGTGCGGCAGGCCATAGACCAGATCGACATTGACGGATGCGACGCCACGCGCGCGGAACATGTCCACGGTCGCTTTCGTCAGGTCGAAACTCTGCATGCGGCCGATCGCAGCCTGTACGGTCGGGTCGAAATCCTGCACGCCGATCGAGATGCGGTTGACGCCGATCGCGACCATGGCGTCGGCCTTGGCGGTCGTCATCAGGCGGGGATCGATTTCGACGGCGAATTCCGGATTGGCATCGAAGGAGAAATGGCGTCGCAGCGTGTCGCCGAGCCGGTGGATATCGGCGACCGTAAGGATGTCAGGCGATCCGCCACCCCAGTGCAGGTGCGTCACGCGGTGCCGGCGCGGCAGCAGGCCCGACACGGTGGCGATCTCGGCTTCCAGCGTGTCGAGGTAACGCGCCACCGGTTCGTAGCGGCGCGTCGCCTTGGTGCTGCAGGCGCAATACCAGCAGAGGTCGTTGCAGAACGGAATGTGCAGATACAGCGACAGTGCGGCGCCATCCGGCAAGGCTGTCAGCCAGTTGCTGGTGTCATCGTGTCCGATCGACGGGTTGAAATGGTTGGCGGCGGGATAGCTGGTATAGCGCGGTAGCGGCAAAGCGGGACGGGCTGCCAGCGCCTGATCGGTGGTGGATTGTGTCATGGCCTGCTTCGCGAATGTGGCGGCGTCCCTGGATTCCGCGTTCGAGAGATACCAAGCGGAGATGCGGCAGGCAGGCATGATCTGGATCAATCAGGTGGCTCCCGTCTTCGGTCAGGAACTCAAGCAGCAACCGGCTGACCTCCTCCGGTTGCTCCTGCTGCACCCAATGGCCGGCGCCGTCGATCAGGTGCATGGCGCGCATGTCGGTGCAGGCGGTCTGTCTGCATCGCCTCGATGGCGCCGGGGCGCTGATAGATGCCCCAGTCCTGCTTGCCCGAGATGAAGCACGACGGGCACGTCGATGGTGCGGCCGGAAAAGATCTCGTAGTCGGCGCTGAACGCGCCCGTCGTGTTGCAGCGATACCATTGCAGTCCGCCCTGGAAGCCGGTGCGGGCATATTCGCCGGCATAGAAGGCCAGTTCACTGTCCGGCAGCCACTTGCACGATGCGATCTGCGTCGGGCGACGGCATTTCCGCGGCGACGGTCTCGGCCATGGTCTGGTCGCGGTCCATCACGTAATAGGTCGGCAGTTTCGCCAGTTCGCTCGCCGTCCAGCCTTGCAACGGAGTGCGGCGTGTTGCCCGGCCAGTCCGCGCTCTTGTGGTGATAATAGGCGCGCAGGAAATCATGCACGCCCTGCGGCGCATGCTGCATGTGATCGTTGGCGTCGCGTGTCGCGTAGTACCATTGATAGTGTTTGCGCGGCCGCGGCAGTGCCGCGAGGTCGCGATGCACGGGATCTTCCGCCTTCGGCGGTGCGCGGCTGATCGGCGGTGTCGAACGGCAGCGGCGGCGGCCCGGAGAACGGCGCGCTCATCAGCACCACCGAGCGAAACACGTCGGGCCGCACCAGCGCGCACCAGGCCGCGACCGAGCTGCCGAAGTCGTGGCCGACCACCGCATCGACATGGCGATAGCCGAAGGCCGCGACGAGGCCGAGCGCATCGCGCACGAGGTTGAGCAGATTGAACGGACGCAGGTCGCCGTCATAGTCGGCGCTCCAGCCGGTGGTGCGGCCATAGCCGCGCTGGTCCGGCGCAATCACGTGATAGCCGGCCGCGGCGAGCTGCGGCATCACCTTGCGCCAGCTGAAGGCCAGTTCGGGAAAGCCGTGCAGCAGCAGCACGCAGGGGCGGCCCTGGGTTTCGAAGCCGGCCTCCAGCACATGCATGCGCAGACCGTTGATGTCCTCGACGAAGCGCGAGCGAATTCCGGGCGGCAGAATGTCGGGATGCTGATGGGTGGTCACGTCGCCTCCATGCTGCTCTTGAGCGGCAGCGTCGCTGCCACTCCAGCGCAAGCGACGGCGAAAAGGCAACTATCGTCGTGAAGCGGGCCACCAATTCGATATGCGGCGTATGGCGGAATTGATCGACCGGCGTCACGCCGTCGCAGCTTGTAGCCGCCGTCGATCAGGATCTTCGCGTCGCGCGCGAAGGTCTGCACGTTGCACGACACGGCGACGACGAGCGGGATCTTGCTCGCGGCGAGCCGTTCGGCTTGCGCCTGCGCGCCCTGCGCGCGGCGGATCGAACACGACGGCGTCGATGTCGCGCAGTTCCTGCGCGCACCAGCGGGCGGCGAAACAGGTCGCGCGTCTCGGCCTTGATCGGCTTGAGGCCTTTGGTGTCCTTGATCGCCTGCTGCAGCGATGCGATCGCGCCGGCGTCGCTGTCGATGGCGGTGACCTTGGACTTGGCTGCAAGCCGCAGCGCAAACGGCCCGATGCCGCAGAACAGGTCGGCGATGGTCTTGGCGCCCTTGCAGTGCTGCAGCACCAAGCGCCGCCGAGCGCGTCTTCGCCGGCGGCGGTGGCCTGCAGGAACGAGCCCGGCGGCAGCGTGACCTGCGCGCTGCCCATGGTGACCACCGGCGGCGTGCGCATCAGCACCAGTTCGCCGTGGCGCGTCAGCCGCGCCAGCTTGTGCTGGTCGGCGAATGCGCGACAGCGCGGCGATGATCGCGGTCGACAGCGGGCCGGTGCCGCGGACGTCGATATCGAGGCCGTTACTGGCGGCGGTGACCTGGATGTCGAGCGGCTTGCCGATCGGCTTCAGCACCTCGGCCAGCGCGCGCGCGGCATCGAGCGCGCCGTCGAGCGCCGGATCGAGGATCGGGCATGCGTCGATGGCGACGATGGCGTGGCTTGCCGCTGCGGCAAAGCCGACACGCAGTCTCGCCGTCGCTGCCGCGCCGCGCATGCAGCGTGACGCGGCGGCGGCCGGCGCCATGGGCATCGACGATCGGATCGACCGGGCAGTCGATCTTCGCCTGCGCCAGCGTGTCGATGACGATCTGGCGCTTCCAGGCCTGATAGGGATCGGCTGCCAGTGCTGGATCGCGCAGCCGCCGCAGCGCGTGAAGTAGGTGCAGAACGGATCGATGCGTTCCGGGCTGGCGCTGCTCGATCTGCAGCAGCCGGCGACGCTCCGGATGCTCGTCGTCGCGTTCCGTCGTCGACGATCTCGCCGGCGCAGCGTGATAGGGCACGAAGAGCGGCGCGCCGATCGGCGAGGCTGACGCCGTCGCCGCGCTGGCCGACATGATCGATGGTCAGGCGTTCAGCCACGCCGCGCACCCATGAAGAATTCGATATTGCCGTCGCCGCCGGTGATGGAGGACGGGAAGACCTCGATATCGGTGCAGCCGAGCGTCTCTCGCAAAAGTCGGTGATGTCGTCGCAGATCGCCTGATGCACGGCGGCGTTCTTGATGATGCCGCGCTTGGATTGTTTGCGGTCGGCCTCGAATTGCGGCTTGATCAGCGCCAGCAGACTCATCGGCGCGGCGGCGAGCGAGAGCGCGACCGGCAGCACCGCCTTCAGCGAAATGAAGCTGACATCGATCACCACGACGTCGGGCCGCGCCGGCAGGCGCTTGTTCTCGAAAGCGCGAATGTCGGTCTCTTCCATCGAGACGATCTTCGGATGGCCGTGCAGCGACGGATGCAGCTGGCTGTGGCCGACATCGATGGAGAACACCATGCTGGCGCCATTGGCGAGCAGCACTTCGGTGAAGCCGCCGGTGGAGGCGCCGACGTCGAGGCAGACATGGTCCTCGATCTCGATCGGATACTGCTCGAGCGCGCCGGCCAGCTTGACGCCGCCGCGCGAGACCCAGGGATGCGCCGGCTCGGCCTCGATCGCAGCGTCGAGCGGCAGCGGCTCGGAGACTTTGGCGACCTGCCTTGCCGTTGGCGGTGACGAGGCCGGCCTCGATGGCGGCCTGCGCACGGGCGCGGCTTTCGAAGATGCCGCGGTCGACGAGGAGCGTATCGGCGCGCTTGCGCGGCGCCGCCGCAGTGGTCTGGGATTTGGTCATGATCAGTAGCGATGCAGCAAGTTTCAGGCAGGCTTCGAAGCTCGTCAGGTCCTGCCAGAGATCCGCGGGCGCTTCGCGGGGAACGATCAGCGGCGCACCGTAGAGATCGAGCGCGTGGATCATCATCAGATTGTCGGCGAGGCCGAAATTCTCAACGGTGAGTCCGTTCGCATCGACCGTGATGGCCATCACGATCGGTGATCTCGGTCATGCGGCGGACGCGGTCGAGATAGAGGGTCGGGTCGTTGCAATAGCCGAAGCAGAGCTTGCCGTGGCCGGCCATGATAGCCGAGCTCGAACACGGTGCCGGCATCGGCGCCGGGACCGCGAAATGGCGTGAGATTGGCGATGATGATGTCGCAGCGGTTCATCATCGCTTCGTTGCCGTGGAAGATCTGGCGCGAGGCGTCGCTGGCCGTCGAGGTCGACGGCGTTATCGAGCGGGAAGAAGCCGTGCGCGCCGTAGCGCTTGCAGAGCGCGACCTTGCGCCGGCCGATTTCGGCGGCATTCGGCAGGAAGACGTCGGGGCCTGCGAGATAGATATTCATGAAGTCCCCGTCGTCATGGCGTGCCGCGCCGACATTGACGAGCCAATTCAGACGAGAACGAGGCAATCCGGCTGTTCACGCCGAATTGCCTCGTTGCGATATCTTCTTCCAGCGAACGCGTCGTCGCGTTCGATCAGAGTCTTAGGCGAGCTTGACGGTCTCGGCCTTGAAATCCTTGCCGAGCGTCTCGAACACCTTCTTGACGATGCCCTTGGAGTCCAGGCCCGCCTGGGCATACATCGCCGCCGGCGAGTCGTGATCCTGGAACATGTCGGGCAGCACCAGCGAGCGCATCCGCAAACCGCCGTCGAGCATGCCGTTCTCGGCCAGCAGCTGCATGACATGCGAGCCGAAGCCGCCGATCGAGCCTTCCTCGATGGTCAGCAGGATCTCGTGCTCGCGAGCCAGCTTGAGGATCATGTCGAGCGTCGAGCGGCTTCATGAAGCGCGCATCGGCGATGGTGGCCGAGAGGCCGTGCGCGGCGAGTTCGTCGGCGGCCTTCTCGCATTCGGCGAGACGGGTGCCGAACGAGAGCAGGGCGACTTGCTTGCCCTGGCGGACGATGCGGCCCTTGCCGATTTCCGAGCGGGATGCCGACTTCCGGCATCTCGACGCCGCGGCCTTCGCCGCGCGGATAGCGCAGCGCGCTCGGCGAGTCGTTGATGGCGACCTGGGTGGCGACCATGTGCACCAGTTCGGCTTCGTCGGAGGCCGCCATGATCACCATGTTCGGCAGGCAGCCGAGATAGGCATTGTCGAACGAACCGGCATGGGTCGCACCGTCGGCGCCGACCAGGCCGGCGCGATCGATGGCGAAGCGCACGGGCAGGTTCTGGATCGCCACGTCGTGGACGATCTGGTCGTAGCCGCGCTGCAGGAAGGTCGAGTAGATCGCGCAGAACGGCTTGTAGCCTTCGGTGGCCAGACCGGCCGCGAAGGTCACCGCATGCTGCTCGGCGATGCCGACGTCGAAGGTGCGGTTCGGGAAGGCCTTGTTGAAGATGTCGACGCCGGTGCCCGACGGCATCGCCGCGGTGATGGCGACGATCTTGTCGTCCTTCTCGGCTTCCTTGACGAGGCTCTGGCCGAACACGTTCTGGTAGGACGGCGCGTTCGGCTTGGACTTCGACTGTGCGCCGGTGGCGACGTCGAACTTGACGACCGCATGATACTTGTCGGCGGCGGCTTCAGCCGGACCGTAGCCCTTGCCCTTCTGGGTCACGACGTGAACCAGGATCGGGCCGGTTTCCATGTCGCGGACGTTCTGCAGCACGGGCAGCAGGTGATCGAGGTTATGACCGTCGATCGGGCCGACATAATAGAAGCCGAGTTCCTCGAACAGCGTGCCGCCATTGACCATGAAGCCGCGGGAATATTCTTCGACGCGCTCGGCACGGTCGGCGATCAGCTTCGGCAGATGCTTGCCGAGCTGCTTGGCGGCATCGCGCAGCGAGCGATAGGTCTTGCCCGAATACATCCGCGACAGATAGGCCGACATCGCGCCGACCGGCGGCGCGATCGACATGTCGTTGTCGTTGAGGATGACGATCAGGCGGGAATTCATCGCGCCGGCATTGTTCATGGCTTCATAGGCCATGCCCGCCGACATCGAACCGTCACCGATCACGGCGATAACGTTGTTCTTGCCGCCGGAGAGGTCGCGCGCCACGGCCATGCCGAGGCCGGCCGAGATCGAGGTCGAGGAATGCGCAGCGCCAAACGGATCGTATTCGCTCTCGCTGCGCTTGGTGAAGCCGGACAGGCCACCGGCGGTGCGCAGGGTGCGAATGCGGTCGCGGCGACCGGTGAGGATCTTGTGCGGATAGGCCTGATGGCCGACGTCCCAGATGATGCGGTCGCGCGGCGTATCGAACACGTAATGAAGGGCGGTGGTCAGTTCGACGACACCGAGGCCGGCGCCGAAGTGGCCGCCGGTCACGGACACCGCGTCGATGGTTTCCTGACGCAGCTCGTCGGCGACCTGACGAACCTGCTCGATCTTCAGCTTGCGCAGATCTTCCGGCGTGTGGATGGTATCGAGCAGCGGGGTCTTACTAAAATCGGTCACGGCACTATTCCAATTTGACATGTCCGGGACTGCGTAGGCGTCGAGTTGGTCGCGCTGACGCGCAAGACGCGTTCGGACTATCGCAGCCTCCAGAACCGGGAAGCCTGTTTCGAAGCCTTATAATGGGCTTCGATTTTTCAGTGTGATATCTAGCATGCTTGGCAGCCTCTTCATCTGATCATTTTCGCCAGATGAATGAAGCGCTTATCTACGTTAACGGCCGGCGTTGCAGCCTGCCCGTCAGCGCATAGTCCTCGTCCCTTTACACCAAAGCGACAGCCAAAGCCAACCGCCGTGCCTGCTGCAGATGGCAGGGCAACGCGCTGTGCACATTCGCGCGGCGTGCCTAACCGATGCGCCGTGTCGCCGGTTCGGCCGCCTGGGAACCCGGCTGGAACCGTGCGTTTTTCGCGCCCAAATCCAGCTTCTTCCACGCATTTTCGCGGGCTGGCGGGATCGCCATTGACCAGCGCCAGAGCTGCGGCCGGCTGGCTGACGCGCTCCTCGAGCGGCACCGGGCCGCAGACGATCATGAAGAAATCGTAGGCATGCGGCCGCTCATTGGCCATCACGAACTGGAAATGCACTCGGAAAAACTTCCAGCGGAACCGGTCGTAGTGCTCCGGGCGGATGATCTCGCGGAACCGGACCGGTACGATGGTCGGGTTCCGTTGCGCGCTGAGCCGACATCGATCCCGTGGCCCGCGACCGGGTCGAACGGGAAGAAGTTCATGACGTCCTTGCGCGACTGGCAGTCGATCCAGTCGATCGACGGCTCCATCGGCCAGCAGGCGCAGATTGTCGCGGAAATCCCTGGGCGCGCTTGTGGAAGCCGACGATCGGCATGTTGCCGCCGAGCGTCAGCAACACGACGCGGGGCCCATGGCGGCCGAGCTCGGGATCGAGCTTCAGCGCGCGGGCGAGGATTTCGGAGCCGAGGAACGAGCCGGAGCTGTGGCCGACCAGCACGATTTCCTGCGCGTCGGTGATTCCGCGCGACATTGACCAGATGCTGCGCGAAACGGTCGATCCGGGCGTCCCAGTCCGGCCGATTGCCGTGGGAGAACTGCCAGGTGAAGATGGTGTCGGCCATCAGATAGAGCAGGTAAGTGTGTTTCTCGGTGTATTTCAGCAGCGTGCCGAGCACGGCGACGAACACCGCGACAGCGCCGCAGCCGGCCAGCAAGCCGTGCATTCCGAGCGCCTGCAGCCCGCAGCGCGAAGCAGCCAGGCGATGGCCGCCGACCAGATCGCCTCGTTCAGCAGCAGGAAGTGCGGCCAGCTGATGAAGGTGGCGAACCGCCAATGCGCCTTCCAGAACCGGCCCATGGTGCCGGAAAACACCAGCCCCCAGTAGATCGGCGATGGCGTGGACCAGCGTCCGCCAGATCGGCCAGGCGAGGTCGCGCTGGATCAGGTCTTCCCAGCGCAGGAAATCGTAATCGGTCGTGGTCTGCCAGCCGTCGCCGGCGGTCTCGATGCGCCAGGACGCGGACTCTGGGCGAATTCGCCGTCGGCGTGGCCCTTCGGCCGGCCGACCGTGGTGGTCGAGGCCGTAGAGCCGGCCGAACTTGCGCAGTTCGGTGCGAAACATGCGGTAATACTGCGCGAGGCCCCGCGGATCGTATCCCTGCACATAGATGACATGACGGTGCTGGACGCGCACGCTGGTTCCCCGGACTGACAGCGGACTATAGACAGGCCGCGCCATGCGCCAAGCGCTAAATCGCTGCAGCGGCCGCTGGAGGTTGCGAGCTGCGGGACATCTACGTGCCCAGCTCGATTTTGCGGTACGCGCTTACTGGACGTCCAGCGGTTCGGTGCCGACGGCTTTGCCGTTCGAATCCGTGGTGATCTTGTCGACGCGCGCCTCGGCCTGACGCAGCAATTCGTCGCAGCGGCGCTTCAGGGCTTCGCCGCGCTCATAGATCGCGACCGATTCTTCCAGCGGCACCTTGCCGTCTTCGAGGCGCTTCACGATCGTTTCCAGTTCTTCGATCGCGGTCTCGAAGGTCAGCTTCTTGACGTCAGCGTGCGTGTTCTCGGCCATTCGCTTTCCCGTTTGCGCTTTTCGGAAGCGCAGAGTCAAAGATATGTTTGAGGGCGTATTGTGGCGGGTATGTTGCACCGCGCGCGACGCGCCCGGTTACGCGCCCATCAGCGCGGTGACATGCGCTGCGACCGATTCTCTCAAACCCTGCAGATCATAGCCACCCTCGAGCACCGAGACAATGCGGCCGCCGGCGGTGCTGTCGGCGAGGTCCATCAGCTTGCGCGTCACCCAGCCGAAATCCTCGGCCTCGAGATTGAGCGACGCGAGCGGATCGCGGCGATGCGCGTCGAAGCCGGCGGAGATGATGATCAGTTCCGGCGCGAATTTCTGCAGTTGCGGCAGGATGAGATTGTCGAAGGCAGAGCGAAATTTTGCGCTGCCGTCGCCGTCATGCAGCGGCGCATTGACGACGGTGTCATGCTCGCCGCGCTCCTGCGAGGCGCCGGTGCCGGGAAACAGCGGCATCTGATGGGTCGAGCAATACATCACGCGTCGGGATCGGCCCAGAAGATGTCCTGCGTGCCGTTGCCGTGATGCACGTCGAAATCGACCACGGCGGCGCGGGCGATGCCGTAGGTGCGCTGCGCATATCGCGCCGCAATCGCGGCCTGATCGAAGAAGCAGAAGCCCATCGGCTTGTTGTGCTCGGCATGGTGGCCGGGCGGACGCGTCGCGACAAAAGCGTTGTTGTGTTCGCCTTTCATCACCGCGTCGGTGGCCGCGACTGCGCCGCCGACGCCGCGCATCACGGCTTCCCAGGTGCCCGGCGACATCGACGGTGTCGCCGTCGAGATAGACGAGGCCGCTGCTCGGCGCGATGTGGCGCAGTTCGTCGATGTAGTGATTGTCATGGCACAGGCTGACGATGTCGAGATCGCCCTCCGGCGCCTCGCCGCGCACCAGCGCATTGAAGCGGTCTTCGCCAAGGACTTGCGCCACGGCGCTTATGCGGTCAGGGCGTTCGGGATGCCCGGGCGGCGTGAGGTGGTCGAGGGAGGCCTGATGGCTCAGGAGAAGTGTCGTCATGCAAATGATCCGCGAGCGTGGGGTGCGCTGGTATGATGGGACGATAACCTATCTGGTCGGGTCAGGTTCCGATAGGGGACTCCGTCTTCCCGGTCGTCATTGCGGGGAGTTTTTCGTGATGAAGCAATTAAGTTCTTTGGTGCAGCTTTCTGGATTGCCGCGTCGCTTCGCTCCTCGCAATGACATGGAGGGATTAGAACGGGCAATCTGGATAGGTCTTTTGCGACCTCAACCGCTGCGCAGGAAACGACCAATCAAATTCTCTGATCTCTTTCTTCACGGCGGATTCGCGGCGATTCATCGCGGCGCCATCACTGCGCGGAATTGAAACGCGCGTTAAGCGGCGGCTGCTATCAAGGCGGACAGCAGTGGTCTGTGATGAAGGCCGGCCTATCAAGGTCATCCGAACTTCGCAGTTGCGCTCGCGTCTCTGCCGGGTTCGCGAGCGATGAGTGAGATAAAATATCCAAGGGGCGTGCCCCATCTCTTGCGTTCGTCTGGCCGTTCGTTGCGATCGTTTTGCTGCAGGCATGTCTGGCAGGCACGAGCATCAACGTCCTGTCCGCCGTTCGCGCCGATATCACCGGCGAAAGCCAGTGGTCCAAAGGACAGATGGAAGCGGTACATTCGCTCAGTCTTTATGTCGAGACAGGAGATGAGAAATACTACCAGCGCTATCAGGCCAGTCTTGCCCTGCGTCCCGCCGCACCCCGCCCCGTCGCACGTAGCTGGCCAAAGGAGCCCGTGAAGAGGGTTATTTCGCATTGCCACCCTCGTCCGTGTCACTAAAGTACTAACTCACCCCAGGGATAATCCCTGTTTCTCCGCATTCGGAGCACCGGACGATGAGGAATCCCATCGGCGATCTGCGCCGCTTGCGCGGCGAACGTATTGATTGGTTGCTCTCGGTGCTGACCTGCGTACTGACGCTGTTGATCTTTGTTTTCGCACCACTCCAGGCAATGGGCATTACCGCCTTCCATCTGTTCGCTGACGGCCTGTTGCTGGCGATTATCGTCAGCATGGTAATCATTTCAAACAGCCCAACTGCCCTCATTTTAATGTCTCTGGCCCTTGTCTCCAACATCGCAGTATTCTTCCTGCGCATATACTACCCTGTACCCTACCACCTCCACATTTTGGCGGGCGCATGGTTGGTCATCGCCTGCACCTTGGGTGTTGTCGTGATTCAGGCCGTATTCAGGCGCGGCCTTGTTACCTATCATCGGGTTATTGGAGCGATCCTTCTGTACCTTTTGATTGCAGTGGCCTTTGCAACCCTGTTCCTTTTTGTAGGGCTGGTAGCCCCAGACGCGATCAAGGGAATAGCGTTTGAGGACGATCAGTCCGTCGCCGCTTCGCTCTTTTATATGAGCTTTGTCACTCTGACATCGACCGGGTACGGCGACATCGTTCCGGTGCATCCGCTAGCACGAAGTCTATGCAACATCGAAAGCGTAATTGGCCAACTTTATCCCGCAACCCTTTTAGCAAGGCTCGTTACTCTCGAACTAAGCGGCGCCGGCTCAGCGCGCAGGCCGACCCCCAATACCTAAGCGCGACAGTCATCCTATCGGCACTGCTGGAGCTGCGCCGAAGGCTTGTTTCGGGAGGCACGAGCGAGAAGAAGCCGTAGCCAAAGCCGCCATTCCATCGTCGCAGGCAACCTTAATTCCGGCTTAAGCCACCAGGTAATTAAAGGCTATTCGGCTTATCTTGAAAAGTCGGCCAACTTCCAAACAGCCACTGCTCTTCAGACATGCGTCATCGCCCCTGTTGTTTTGCGGCGCGGGGGCGCCGTCGTCTGTTTGCATTCCCGCCCCCTTGTGAGAGGGCGTGCGGAACGCCGGGTGCCCGTTGCACCCTTGGGCCTGATGCCAATGCGGTCTTCCGCATGGGTAATGCATCAGGACTTTCGGAGGCGCCGAGCAAGTGCCCGACGTTCCGCCTGCGGTGTTTTTTCGGCTTGCTTGCACTTTGCCTTGGCGACGATCCTCTCACCAAAACTACGGTCCCAGGGCGGAGGGACAGGGAGCCTCAAGCACTTGGACCGGACGCGTTTCGAGTTGGTCGTCCGTCACACTGTCCAGGGAGTCTGTCCATCCCAGGGTCGGCCGTCTCCATGCCAGTGGCAGTGCTGGCGCAGATCCGTCCTGCCCGAAGACAGACGTCACCCATGAACCGCGTGACGCCGCATCTCCGGCGTCCACCGCATCCAGCCCCGCGAACGTGACGATCGCGCTCGCCCCTCTCATCGGGGCAGGACAAAGGGAAAATAATCCAATAAAGGGATATTGTCAACAGCGGATAGGAAAAAATGTTTGGTGCTGCGTTCCGCCCCAAGCTTGTCATTCCGGGGCGCGGCCGGCTCGTTGCCGGACGCGAACCTCCGCCACTCCACTTGGAGTGGCGGGGAATCCCGACATGTTCAGCGCAAAACACCACGGGATTCCGGGCTCAGTCCGGTCCGCTTCGCGGTCCGTGCTGCCCCGGAATGACGATTTTGGATCGAGATCCCGCGCCTTGGCATGACGGCACAGGGCAGGCGGATGCTTCCCTAATCCACTCGCGCAATTCGCCCCAGCGGCATCGGCGACACCGGGCTGTTGGCCTTCATGTAGGCGTTCAACGCATCGACATCGTAGACGCTGACCAGCGGCTCCTTACCCTCTTTCAATAGCGTGAAGCCATCGCCACCGACGGCGAGAAAGCCGTTCACGGTGACGCGATAATTTGCCGTGGGATCGATCACCTTGCCATCCAGCATCATGCGTCCGGGCTGAACGCGCTGGCCCGCCGCCGCCGTATTGTCCCAGGCATAGCTGAAGCCTTTCGACACCTGCAGGATCCGCGGTCGGCTCGGCGTGTTCCATTGCTGCTCAAGCATCGCCTTGATCTGAGCACCGGTCAGCGTCAGCGTCACAAGCTGGTTGCGGAAGGGCTGGGCCGCGAAGACGTCGCCATAGGTGACGGTGCCTTCCGACGATTTCACGATGTCGGCGCGGATTTTTGCGTCACTGGACCACCTCGGCGCATTTATCTTCCGGGATTTTGAAAATGGTAAAAGGAAAACGGTCTATTAACAGCAGTAGCCAATCGTCCGGGCATTTGGCCGGATGCAGAACAGGCAACGGGGCATAATTTTGAGATCAGCTGAAACTACGGCCACGGCCGGAAAAAAATGATGAAGATGAATATTGAGAAAATAAAGACGCTGGGTGATCTGAAGAAATCAGGATATATACACCGGTCGGTAAAAGAAGAAGTCAGGGAAAATCTATTGAAGAAACTGCAGAAAAAAGAAAACAGTTTTCCGGGTATTGTCGGATATGAAGATTCGGTTATTCCGGATACGGAAAGAGCCCTGCTCTCCCGCCATAATATTCTTTTTCTGGGACTGCGTGGTCAGGCCAAAACGCGAATGGCGCGTCAGATGATTCAATCTGCTGGATGAATATATTCCTTATGTAACCGGCAGTGAAATCAACGACGATCCCTTTGCCCCCATTTCAAAATTTGCGCGGGAACTGATTCGCACAAAGGCGATGATACGCCCATTTCCTGGCTGCAACCGCAATGATCGTTACAGCGAAAAACTGGCGACACCCGATGTAAGTGTGGCCGATCTGATCGGTGATATTGATCCCATCAAGGCAGCCAACATGCGCCTGAATTTTGCGGATGAGGAAGTAATCCATTTCGGCATCATTCCAAAAAGCAACCGCGGCATTTTTGTCATCAATGAGATTCCGGATCTTCAGGCCCGCATACAGGTTTCCTTGTTTAATATCCTGGAAGAAGGAGATATCCAGATCCGGGGATTCAAACTGCGTATGCCACTGGATATTTTATTTGTATTTACGGCCAATCCGGAAGATTATACAAACCGCGGATCCATCGTTACACCGTTGAAAGACCGTATCGAAAGCCAGATCCTGACCCATTACCCGAAAAATATCGATCATGCGCTGCTGATCACAGAACAGGAAGCGGACATCACCGAAGATCAGAAAGTACGGGTGAAAGTCAGCGATATGGTAAAACGGATCATTGAACAGGTGGCTTTCGAAGCAAGAACCAGCGAATTCGTTGATAAGAAAAGCGGTGTTTCTGCGCAGACTCACCATTGCTGCTTATGAAAATGCGATCAGCGCGGCGGAAAGAAGGGCGTCTGCTGAATAATGAAAAGGAAACCCAGGTCTGGATGAGTGACCTGGTCGGCATCATTCCTTCCATCACCGGAAAAATTGAACTGGTTTACGAAGGCGAACAGGAAGGTCCTTACCAGGTTGCCTTTAATCTGCTGGAAAAAGCTTTCCGTTCCCAGTTCGTCAATTATTTTCCCAATCCGGAATTATTTAAAAAGAGAAAAGGCGGAGAAGAAAATCCGTATAAACCCATTACCGGATGGTTTGACAAAGGAAATCACCTGGATGTATTCTTCAATTCCAAAGACGATGATAAAGTACGGCTGCTGTACAAAGTGGATGGTCTGCATGCATTTGTAAAAAAACATTTCCGAAATGCCAGCGAAAAGGAAATGGCACTGCTGATGGAATTCGTACTTGCACGGACTTTCCGCTTACAGTATGATCAGCAAAAAAGTAGTGGAAGGAAAAATAGAATTCAAGGACCTGATCGGATCCATGATGAATATGACGTCCGGATGAGCTATGGGGCGGAGGAGGAAGACTTTGGGTAATTGTTAATTATTAATTATTAATTGTTAATTCTACGTATTGATTTTGGCGATTTGAGGATGCTGGTTAGCAATTTAATTATTTCAATCGCGTCTGTATTAATACTTTCAAATTGATTCATCTAAATAATCGTTGTCTTTAAGAGTTCAAGCCAGTAAATTGTTTCATTGATCTCCTTTTGAGCAATACTCAATTTGTGTTTGAAATCGGGTTTGGATTCGCATGTTCAGCTTCACGGATACAGCCCCACACTTGTACCACTTCAAAAGCTGTTTGGACAAAACAAACTCTTTCTTTTCGACATCAGAAATTTATACAGTTGACATCGAACGGCAAATGCAAAACTCTTGTTTTAATGATATTCTCTTTCACCCCAATTAACAATTAACAATTGACAATTAATAATTAAAATACGTTTACTTCTCGTTCCAGCTCAATCCCGAATTTTTTGTAAACGGATTTTTGTATCTTTCGCTGAGTTCGAAAATCTGCTGCCGGTTGCTTTTCCATAATTCACCAAAACGAGCGCCTGATTTATGTGCACACCGGCGTCACCTTTGCGGTATCCCTTCCAGCCACATTGCTCGATCAGCCAGCCGGCAGCGAGTTTGACAGATTGGTCTTCGTGCGGATAAGCAGGCATTTCAGCGATATTTTTCAGAGAGCGAAAGAAATTTTGTCTGGTCCACCACCGGGTTTTTAAAAAAACTGCCTGCGTTGCCGATATCGGCCGGATCGGGCAGTTTGGAACGGCGGATTTTAATTACGGCCCGCGAAACATCCTGAATGGTTGGAGCTGACACACCCATTCTGTTTAATTCTTCCCGGATCGCACCGTAATGCGTATTCAGAACCGGATTCTTATGAAGAAGAAAAGTTACATTCAAAATGATGTATCGTCCCTTTCCGGAAGATTTAAAAATGCTGTTTCGATAGTCAAACTGACAATCATTTACGCCGAAAGTAAAATATTTTTTTCTCTTTCCGGTCATAGGCTTCCAGTTCATAAAAAACATCTTTGAGTTCAACACCATAGGCACCGATATTCTGAATGGGAGCAGCACCCACGTAACCCGGTATCAGGGAAAGGTTTTCGAGACCGCCCCAGTTTCTGTCCATCGTATACTGTACAAACGCCATGCCAGTTCTCCCCTGCTCCCGCCCTTACATAGATATGCGACTTGTCTTCCTTTACTTCTTCAATTCCCCTGATTTCCATTTTCAGAACCAGTCCGTCAACATTTCGTGTCAGCAGTATATTACTTCCTCCTCCCAGAATAAGTGTGGGTTCACCGGGTATTCCAGAACATTTCGCTCAGTTCGTCCGATCGATTTCACCGAAACAAATTCCGATGCATTTGACTTCCAGGTGAAAACTATTATAAGGAAGAAGTGAAATGTTTTTTTGCGCTAGACATAAAATGATTTAAATACTAAACCGGATCAATGTCAGGTGTTACCGTAACGGATCTGAATTTTCGGTCGTTCTGCAAAATCGCCCGCTGTTGCTGTATCACCTGTTTCGCAAATGCAATTGTACTGCCATTTTTCGGGAGTTTGAGCATCAGTTCCATGATATATTGGTTCCGGATCCTTGCAATCACCGGTTCACCGGGACCGGTGAGATAATTTCCAAACTCCTTGTGCAGGTGTAGGGCAAATACCGAGGCCGCATCATGTACGATGTCCTGAATTTTATGTTTAAATGTAATCCGGATGATGCGGGAAAAAGGCGGATAGGAAAATTGTTGACGGGCTGCCAGTCTCCTGTTGCATAAAAGGCCTTAAAATCGTGATCGATCACCCATTGCAAAACCGGATGTTTTGTATTGGCCACCTGAATCAGCACCTTACCCTTTCCATCTTTTCGTCCGGCCCGGCCGCTCACCTGTTCCATCAGTTGAAATGCCCGTTCATTCACCCTGAATTCAGAAAAATTCAGCAGACTGTCCGCATCGAGAATACCAACCAGGTCCACGTGATCAAAATCCAGACCCTTCACAACCATCTGTGTACCCACCAGGATATCAACCCGCTGCTGTTCAAATTGTTTGATCAGCATATCGTGGGCAGTTTTGCCCCGCACACTGTCCACATCCATCCGGGCAATATGGGCTTCGGGAAAAAGATCCCGAATTCTTCTTCTATTTTTTCCGTTCCGAAATTTCGCTGGATAAATTCATGATTGCCGCAGGCCGCACAGGTATTCACGGGCGGATAGGAAGTTCCGCAATAGTGGCAGAGCAGTTTATTGGTCAGCTTGTGAAAGGTTAAGGAGACATCGCAGTTTTTACACTGGGGAATCCAGCCGCAGATTTTACAAACCTGATAGGGAGAATATCCCCGCCGGTTTCGAAAAAGGATCACCTGTTTTTTATGGTCGAGGGAATCCTGGATCGCTTCCTGCAGATACCGGTGTACATAATCACTTTGGATCCGTCTTTCTGGAAAAATCTTCTTGGTGTCGATGAGTTGTATAACAGGCATGGCTACCTGCCCGAATCTTTCCAGCAATTCAGCCAGTCCATATTTGCCGGTGACCGCATTATAATAACTCTCAATGGAAGGCGTGGCAGCTGCCCAGCAGTGTTTTGGCTTTGAAAAGAGAGGCATAATAAATGGCTGTGTCCCTTGCGTGATAACGCGGTGCCGGATCCTGCTGTTTGTAGGAACTGTCATGTTCTTCGTCAACGATTACCAGAGAAAGATCTGTGAAGGGAAGAAATAATGCTGAGCGCGCACCCAATAAAATTTTGATTTCTCCTTTGCGCACTTTATTCCAGATTTCGAATCGTTCATTCTGGCTAAAGCGACTGTGATAGATACCCAGGTATCCGCCAAAATGAGATTGCAACCGGCGAACGATCTGGGAGGTCAGTGCGATTTCCGGAACCAGGTAAAGTACCTGTTTGTTTTCAAGCAGCTGTTCTTCGATCAGCTTTATATAAACCTGTGTTTTCCCGCTGGAAGTATAACCATGCAGCAGACAGACATATTTCTGTTTGAAATGATCTCTGATGATGGATAGCGCTGATTCCTGTGCAGCTGATAAAATAAAAGGGATTTGAATATTTCGTGGAAAAACGCGGAGCCGGTCAACCGATCGTTGTTCGGCAACCAGGATATTTTTTGTGATCAGTGCCTTGAGCTGTGCATCGGAGGCACCGGATTTTTTCAGCAAGGCAGAACGGGAAACCTCCGGTTCTGTTTTTTGAATATGAAGAAAGGAAAGCAGCAATTCCATCTGCTTCTCGGCCCTGGACCATTTTTTATCCTCGTTTAACAGAGCTTCCAGTTTTTCTTCAGAAGTATAATCCGGATGCAGGGAAATATAGGTTTCCGTTTTCGGTTTGTACAATTCCTTTAATGATTCATATACATAACAAACCGATTTATCAATCAGTCGTTTTACAACCGGATAAACGGCGCTCCATGCAAAATCTCCTGAACTTCCGGAATTTTCAATTCTTTCTTCAGCAGCAAGCGCTTCAGCCACCAGATATTCATCGTGATCAAGGGATGAAAAATCATCTCCAAAACTTTCATTAAAAACCAGGATGCTTTCACTGCTCAGTTTAAAATGAGCAGGAAGTGAAGCCGCCATCACTTCTCCTTCTGAACACATATAATATTGGGAAATCCATTCCCAGAGCGCCAGTTGTTTTTCGTAAATCAGCGGTTCCGCATCCAGTACCGACTTCGATGGGCCGGGGATCAAAGGCCTCCGGTTTTTCAGTCAAAAATTTTTTGACAATGCCCGCATATTTCTTGTTTTTGAGTGAAACTTCCACGCGGCAACCGGGCTGCAAACCTTCCATCAAGATGATCCGGAATCTGCCAGGTGTAATTCTTTGGGAGTGCCAGTGGTATGATGACTTCTGCGTACAATAGTTATTTGATTTATAATATTAAAACAACCGCCGGGCTCTTAAGTTTATTCCGCGGTGATTGAATCCAGGAAACCTGATATTCTTTCAGTTTGTTTTCCATGATGGTAAAAACCTTTTGTTTAAAAAGCGGAAATTTGCTTTAAGCTAAAGCCCTCCGGACTGATTTCTTCCAGGAAAACCGCCCTTGATCTGCCGTGTTTTAAACTGAGCAATTCGCGATGGTATTTCATCAGGTCGTAATTATCCAGAAAAAGAACCGGTTTTATCGGTGTCTGGGTTTCAATCGCGATCCGGAATGCCCCGTCATAAAAGGATTTCAGCGGCTTTGCCGGTTTCATTGAAAGTGCCTTCCGGAAAAATTCCGATGGAAATATGGTGTTTTAAAAGGGATTTCAGTGCCCTTACACTTTTTGCACGGGCTTCGTGATCTCCCGGTCGACCATCACCGCCCCGCGACTATAAATAAAACCAAAAACGGGTATCTTTTTCATTTCCTCCTTTCCCAGAACACGGAAAGGTTGTTTTCGTATGGCCTTGAAAAGGAGGGAATATCCATATAGGAAATATGATTGAAGAGGAAAATATAATTCCCCGGGATCATAGGAGGATTCAAAAATATTCTCATGCCGGATGCCCAGCAGGAAATACCAGAAGTCCGCCCAGATCTTCGCCATGCTCCAGATCAGGTTTCCCCCTGCGTTTTCCGAAGAAGGAAAAAAAGATAACCAGCGGGAAAGGCAATCAGTGTAAAAATGGTGAACCAGAACAGGGCGTAGAGGGTGTATAGTTTGCTGAGAAAACCATTCATGGAAAGGGTCATGTATAGGAACGAAAATAGCGAAGTTCTTCAATTGCCATCGCAACAGCAAGTATCACCCGGGATGCGACGAAAGAATTATCTTTGCGGCCCATGAACGCGCCAACGACCGTAGCTTTTCATACCCTGGGCTGTAAGTTCAACTTTTCGGAAACCTCCTCCATGTCACGCATGATGGAAAAGGAAGGTTTCGAGAAAAAGTCGTTTGACGAATCGGCCGATATCTACGTCATCAATACCTGTTCGGTTACCGAAAACGCCGACAAGGAATGTCGTTACCTGGTCCGTCAGATTCAGCGAAAATCCCCGGAGAGTTTTGTCGTCATTACCGGATGTTATGCCCAGTTGAAACCCGAAGAAATTGCGCAGATACCCGGTGTTGACCTGGTACTGGGAGCAGCGGAAAAATTCAATCTGGCTACCCATATCCGGGAGCTCGTGAAAGGCGATCCTGCAAAGATCTGCAGTTGTGATATCGATGAAGTACAGGGCTTTCACGATGGATATTCACTGACGACCGTACCCGGGCATTCTTAAAGGTGCAGGACGGCTGCGATTACCAGTGCAGCTTTTGCACCATACCCATGGCCCGCGGTAAGAGCCGCAGCGACAGCGTCAGCCATGTGCTGGAAAACGTTCGGGAACTGGCTGCCAGCGGAATTCGGGAAGTGGTGCTGACGGGCGTTAACCTGGGTGATTTTGGAAATACGCGGCCGGGCGAAAAAAAAAACCGGAAGATTTTTTTGATCTCGCGCCAGCCCTAGATCAGATGAAAGAAATGCCCCGTTTTCGTATTTCGTCCATCGAACCCAACCTCCTGACGCAACGAAATCATTCGACCTGGTCGCCAACAGCGACCGGTTCATGCCCCATTTTCATATTCCACTGCAAAGCGGGAGCAATAAAATCCTCGCGCTGATGCGTCAGCCGTTACCAGCGGGAACTGTATGCCGACCGGGTAACCGCTATTAAAACACTCATGCCCCATGCGGCGATCGGCGCCGATGTGATCGTTGGGTTTCCCGGGAGAAACTGAAGACTGATTTTCAGGAAACCTTTCATTTTCTGCACTCGCTGGATGTCTCCTATCTCCATGTGTTTACCTATTCCGAGCGGGATAATACCCATGCGCTGCAGCTTGAAACCCGTTGTTCCGGTATCTGTCCGGAACGAAAGAAACAAAATACTGAGGAACCTCTCTTACCAGAAACTGCAGTATTTTACTGCCCGTCACGCCGGCCAAACCCGGAAGGTGCTCTTCGAACGCAGCCGCGAAAAGACCATGATGGAAGGTTTTACCGATAACTATATTAAGGTAACCGCTCCTTATCACGAAGAGTCGGTGAATCGGATTGTTGACTGGCGGATTGATAGTTGGTAGTTAGGGCAGTTACTTATTAAAGCACCTGCTCATCCGTATAATAGGTTTTACTGACTTCCTTTTGTATCAATATGAATGGGCCTCCCGGTCGGACTCTTCTCCGGTTTTCTGATGGATCTTTAGAAATTCCTTGGCTTCATCATTTATGTTGCCCGGATGCGCTTTGTCAATCTTTTTCGATTGCAGCCACGAGAACGGCGGGATGACTTTCACGAGCTCCTTAATTTTTTCATCCGGAATAGCTGACGCAATGGAATAGGGAGAAATCCGGGTCTCCCATAAAATTTCATCAGAATATCCGTTGCCGATGCCCCGGATCAGGTCCTGATCGAGCAGGATATTCTTCACCGCTGTTCTTCGGTTTAATATTTTTTTAAGAAGGTGTAATCGAGTCTCCAGCGCATCCACGCCCTCCTTGTCCTCCGGATTGAGCCTGAATGTGCATTGCGCATCCTGTCGGTCAGCGCCAGATTTTTACCTCCTTCAAAATACAGTTCAACGATGGTGGAATGGTGCGTATTTGTTTCTTCGAAAATAAACATGTCGCCGGTCAGCATGAGATGGATGCCCACCAGCGTGCCTCCTCAAATTCCATCCGTAATTCTTTTCCGGAGCGGTAGATTTTCTTCACGCTTTTTTCCGGTAAGCTTTTGGAAAGGGCAGCTGAAGTGTCCGCCAGTTTTTTCCCGTTTACCACTTTTACTTTACGGATTTTTTTCCCGGCGAATATCGCGTCCAGGTTTTTTGCGAATACCTGTATGTCGGGAAGTTCAGGCATGACGGTTCATTTATGCATTCTTGTCCGGCTACTGCTCCATCTCAAACACCCTTTTCGCTTTCTCTTCACCGTTCGCGATGACGGATAACTGGTGTTTACCCGGATGGTAGACCCGGGTGGTAATTTTTTTAAATGACTGTTTTCTCTTAACGACTATCGGTTCACCCGTACCGTAGGTTTTCTCACTGATCTTAAACACTTTCCTGGCTCAGCTGTCCGTTCGCTTTTTTGTAATACAAACCGTATTCCAGTCGGATGGTCTGTTTCTTTCCGTCTCGTTGCTAAGCCGGAAAGTGAACGATAAATCACTCGCCTATTTTCGGGACGGCTTGGGGTTATCAGTTTCAGTGATGTCACGGGGACCTGCTTGCTCTTTAGTCCATAATGGCCCAGTATCTCCTGATGACCCTGTTTGAGCAGGGTTCGGCTGCCATGGTGGACGACGGCGTCTGTCTCCCGGCTGATTCCCTTCCATTTTCGCGCCAGCGCGATCACCAGCTCGGGGTGATCGTGGGCAATATCATTTAGATTATTGGCCACGCTTCTTCTCACCGATTCCGAAGGATCGGTTTTTAGGTTCTCCAGGATGGGCAGGATGGGTGATGGATCTTTTTTAATGCCGGTATGGCCATAGCCCAGGGCAGACTGGGCCGGCTCCCCTCGCAGGCCAGGCGCCGGACCCGCTCGTGCGGTTTGGGGACCACATCTTTCATCCGGTGCATCATTTGTTCACCGTACCGCAGGATGAACGGACGGACCGCAAATTCGCAGCTGACGAACTGGGTAATCGTTTCCATTGCTTTTACCGATACATCCAAATCATCGATTCCATACAATTCGATGTAGTCGGCAGGAAAATATAGGGCAGGCTCTCCCCGACGATTCCGTTTTTTTCGAGGTTGAGATTAGTTTTCCGATCATCTTCACTGCCTGGCTAAAATCGGAGGGCATGAAATCATGCAGTACTTCCGTAGTGTGGCGCATACGCGCTTTCAGTTCCTTGTCGCTGAAATCATCGGTAAAAATCTGGGACATGAAACGCTGCTTATTGAAGCCAGGTAAGACTTCCGCCAGGGCATGGGCCAGGTTTTTATAAAATGCGGGGGAATACAGGTCTTTCAGCAGTCCCATAATATGATTTTCTTCAGTCGAGAAGGTAAGACAATCGGCCGGAATCAGCAACAGATGAGGGGTCATGATCTTGTCGAAAACTTGCCGAAATTAGCAGTAAGTGAACGCGATTGTATTAATACCCACACCTACACAAGATGAACGACTATCAGGCTACCATACTTATAAAATCAGAAATGCCTTATGCGGCGCTTCGCAAAACCGTAAATCAACAGGATATCCCAACGGAGATTCCTCCGTTAATCGGCGTGCTCGCGGAGCTGCTGCAGAAGGAAAATATTAAAATCAGCGGAGACTGTTTTTTCAGATATCTATCCTGTACGAAGAGTGGACAGATTACCATAGATGTCGGTTTCCCTATAGATTCAGCGCATTCCAAACCGGAACATATTCAGTTCGGTTCTTTTCCTGACGGCAAATACGCAAGCGTGATGCACACCGGTGACTACAAACAATTAATGAATGCTCATGTTTACCTGGAAAAATTCATAAAATCAAATAACCTAACCGCTGATGAACAGTTGTCAGATGATGGGATCGAATGGGGATGCAGAGTAGAAGTTTACATGACAGAGCCGGATACCACTCCCGTGGAGGAATGGAAAACAGAGGTTTTATTTTTGTTGAAATAACAACAATGTTTCAAAAACATGACACGGGTGTTCACCTTCGAACAGTTTCCCAGACAAGCTAAGGCTGTAAAACATTAATTCACAGTGCGTTCAGTACTGGCACACTGATTGGATCTGGGTCACTACAACCGACCGGCTATGTTTAAAAATTATTTCAAAACCGCTTTCAGAAACCTGAAACGAAATAAAAGTTATGCCCTCATCAATACCCTCGGGCTTACGGTCGGTATTGCTTCCTGCCTGCTTCTGTTCCTGGTGATCCGGTTTGAAAGCAGTTTTGATAATTTTCATCCAAAGAAAAACAGCATCTACCGCGTCTGTACGGAATTTCATAACGCAGGACGGCATCAGTCTATTCCGATGGCGTCTCCTTCCTGTAGCACAGGGCATCCGGATCGATTTTCCGCAGATCCGCGAAGTGGCAGCCATTTTTAATCGGGGTGCACAGGTGACCATTCATAACGGGGACAAACAGAACGAATAAATTCGTGGAGGATAATATCTATTATGCCGAACCTGCTTTCTTCAGCATGTTTCATTTTGAATGGCTGAATGGTAGTCCCAAAGACTTCGCTGAAAGAATCCTGAACAACGCCGTGCTCACCCAGGCCACCGCAGAAAAATATTTCGGAAACTGGAAGGATGCGCTGGGCAAAACCATCATGCTGGATAACAAGACACCTTATATTGTCACCGGTATTTTAAAGAATGTTCCCGCCAATTCAGATTTTCCCCTGAGAGTTGTAGTTCCCTACTCTGCCTTCCGAATACGCGATATTAACAATAACCTGACCGACTGGGTCAGTACATTTGGCGGCGCCTATACATTTATTGTTTTACCGACCGGATTGTCCGCCACCGAAATTCAATGCAGAGTCTCAAAGCCTTTGCCAAAAAACATAAACCCGCAGAGTATTCCAAAGACAGTTATGTCACTTCAACCACTCACGCGAAATTCATTATGACGAACGCTTTGGAAATTTCAACGGTCATACCTTTAGTCATTCCCTGATCACGGCACTCACCCTCATCGGCATCTTCCTCTCGTCATCGCCTGCGTCAACTTCATCAATCTGGCCACGGCACAGGCTGTCAACCGCTCAAAAGAAGTAGGCGTAAGAAAAGTACTGGGCAGTAACCGCAAACAGCTGGCTTTCCAGTTCCTGATGGAGACGCTGATCATTGTCTGGGCGCCGCTGTACTGGCGGTTGTGGTTGCGGAAGCGGTATTGCCTTTTCTGAACCACCTGCTGGAAGTACAAATCCACCTGAATTTATTAGACAGATACCTTCTCCTGGCCTTTTTCTACTTGCTCATTGTATTGCTGGTAACTCTTCTTATCCGGCAGTTATCCTGCCGTTATTTTATCCGGCTTTAATCCCATTACTGCGCTTAAAAAGCAAGATCACTTCCGACATGATTGGCGGTGTTTCCCTGAGAAGGGGACTGGTTGTGTTGCAGTTCGCCATTGCCCATATCCTGATTATCGGGATGATCCTGGTGGTGAGCCAGATGAATTTCTTCCGCAATGCATCGCTTGGTTTTACCAAGGCTGCGATCATCAACGGTCCCTATGATCAACGACAGTACCAGCCTGACCAAACTGGATTTTTTGCGTGACCAGTCTGAAGGCAAATCCCGATATTGACAAGGTCAGTTTCAGCTTTACAAGTCCATCATCGCGATAGTAACTGGAGCAGCGATTTTAAATATGATCATTCCGCGAAGTCAACTGATTTCAGCGCAATCTGAAATGGGCTGATCCGGATTATTTCAAAACCTTCGATCTGCATTTTGTTGCCGGACAAGCCCTACAGCTCCGAGTGATACCGTACGGGAGTTTGTTGTGAATGAAACGCTCATCAAAAAACTGGGCGTCCGGAATCCACAGGATGCAATCGGCAAACAGATCAATTTCTGGGACGGAGAGAAAATCGGAACTATTGTGGGCGTCGTCCGGGACTTCAATGTCAATTCGCTACGAGCTCCCATCGCGCCTGTGGTGATGAGCACCTGGAAAGGCGTTTATGAGACGATCAATATCAAAATTAAACCCGGCACGGAAAAAACAGTATTGCCCTTTGTTGAAAAACTATGGACTACGGCATTTCCCGAATATGTTTATGAATATCATTTCCTGGATGAAACGATCGATAATTTTTACAAACAGGAGGACCAGCTTTCGCAGTTGTATAAAATATTTGCCGGCATCGCCATCTTTATCAGCTGTCTGGGTTTATACGGACTGGTTTCTTTCATGGCCGTTCAGCGCACAAAGGAAGTCGGCATTCGCAAAGTACTTGGGGCTTCCGTCCGGAATATCGTTTTCCTATTGTCGCATGAGTTCACTTTGCTGATCATCATTGCCTTTATTATCTCCGCACCGATCGCCTATTATATCATGCACGAATGGCTGAAGAATTATACATACCGGATTCCCCTCAGCGCGTCGATTTTTTTGTTCGCCATCGGAAGTTCGATATTGATTGCCTGGATTACGGTTGCGCATCGCGCCATCAGTGCAGCGCTGGCCAATCCGATCAAAAGCCTGAAGACGGAATAAAAAGATCTGGCGTTGGGCAGGCCTTTAACAGTAAGCAGCAACTGATTTAACCCTTTGACCATTTATCCAGCTTCACTTCCATGACGGAAAGCGGCAGGCATCCGCTGTTCAATACCTGCTTGTGAAATTCGCCTATGTTGAACTTACCTCCCAACTGCCTGCTATATTTATCGCGCAGTTCCCGTATCTTGAGTGCCCCGATTTTATAGGATAATGCCTGACCGGGAATCGCCATATAACGTTCTATTTCCGCGGTGGCACCTTGTTCACTTACCGGCTTCATTTTCCGTCATATAGGCGATGGCCTGTTCCCGTGTCATGCCGTGGCTGTGTATACCGATATCCACCACCAGCCGGATCGCTCGGTGCATTTCATCGCCCAACGCACCCATATATTGATAGGGGTTCGTATAGAGACCCAAGTTCTTTACCCAGGCTCTCGCAATACAGCGCCCAGCCCTCGCCGTACGCTCCATACCATTTGAAACGGCGGAAGGTAGGCAGCAGAGGTATCTTCCATTTGCAGGGAGCTTTGGTAATGGTGACCAGGAACGGCTTCGTGCAAAAATGTGCTCTCCATGCCCGAAGTAATATTAAATGTGCTTGCATCCAGGATGGGCACATAAAATACGCCCGGTCTTGATCCGTCGGCGGTTCCCTGAAAATATTCAATGCTTGCACTCGCTGCCCGGAACGCCTCTGTTTGCCGGATTTCAAACTTGACTTTTTGGAAATAAGATGAAATATTTCGGTCAGGGCAGGTTTAATGATCTCATAGATATGCCGGAAAGAGTCCAGCACTTCTTCGGGCGTTTTAAAGGGCATGAACTGTTTGTCCGTCTTCATAAATTCAAAGAAGGCTTGAGGTCGCCTTTATAGCCTGCACTGTTTTTGATCATTTCCATCTCCAGCGTGAATGCGTTTAACTTCAGCTCAGTCCGGTATTGTAAATTTCATCCAGTGTTTTATCGGTCGTGGTCCAACTCTTCACGCAAAACCGGTAATAGGCAGCGCCGTCGGGCATGTCACCGACCCCCGAAGTAGTTTTTGCCTTTGGCAGGTATTCATCTTTTAAGAAAGCCGACAATTTTTGATGTGTTACATTCAGTTCTTTGATAGCCGCTTTATAAGCGGTTATGATGCTGTCTTTTTCAGCTGTAGTGAAACCCGGCGGCATTTTCTTCACGGGCCCGTAAAAAATACTGCTGGTATCTGTCGAACTGACGAGACCGTTACAGATGTCGATCATCTTCAGCACGAGCGATTTTGGTAAAACATAGTTCGTAGCGATACCCTGCCGAAAATTCTGAATGGCACTGTCGCACCAGACTGTATAACCCTGTACGCGGTGAAGCCAGTTATCGTAGTCCTTTACCGTTTTGAACGGCTGTGACGATTCGCCGGAGCCAAGCTGCCCCATGGCCAGCACGATATTGCCGGAAAGCGTATTCCCCGGATCGCCGAACTGGGTAAACGGAATTTTCCAGGTATCGAAGTGCGCCCTTTCCAGTTGCATTTCGGCATCGTACTTCAAAATTTGATAACTCAGTGCGTCTTCCTCCGTCATACCGTCCGGGTTGTAGCTCTTCAGACTATCTAAATACCCGCTGTAAAACGATTTCAGTTCTGTCCGGTAAGCCTCCGTGCATGTATTGACAAACTGGTCGTTCATGCTGCTGTCACCGAACTGAATGGCATCCAGCGGCTGAAGTTTCAACAACCCTTTCCAGTAGTTCTCCAGCAGGGCATGGAAGCGAACGGAGCTTGCTCCCTTCTTTTCGGTTTGCCTGCAGGCAACGGTTGAAAAAACGATGACCGCAATCAGTAATGCCTGACGAATAAATCCTGACATATGGGCGAATATTTAAATTAAATGGGATTCGCGTGATTTACCCGCGGGGCAGTTATTTGTGTTCTATCCAAATAAAAAGTATTTTTTGAAGTCAATTTCTGTAACTCGATTTCCATTTTCAAAAATTCCCACTTCTTTGTCTTCTATTGATAGCCAGGCATCAATTTTACCACTTGCATAGGCAATTCCAAATTTATATTTATCAAGCCACTTATTATGTCTGGCGAGTATATAAACACAGTCATACCACCAAATATTTTGTTTGTCGAATAGTTTTGCCTTCACTGTTGAACCATTTGCTTCAATATTCACAAAAACAGAAGTTACTGTTTCAGTCTTTTCAATGCTAAGGTTTGCTAATTTACTTTTGTCTCTGGACAACTTTTTCGGATAATCTATTTTGAATTTAAAGTTATTTTCGGTTACCTCTTTGTAGGCTTTTTCAAAAACATGTCTTATCCCAATGATATTCATCGCATAATTGAAGTGCCGCAGTTTGAATAAGGTCGAGAATATATTTGTACTTTCCAAACCTGTCAAGCGAAGCATATTGATCGTAACTAAAATAGGGAGCAATAGCTATTATGGAGCCGGTCTTCCAAGTCCGTTTCCAAATGTCATGAAAGGCCGGTTGAATCGTTATTCTACTTGTCTTTGGTGGTTTATATCCATACATTTTTTGAACGTATAGATCACTAACATAATTTTGTAGCGACACCTCCTCAATATATTCAGGTGTCCCAACAGTATGGTCCCGGAGTATATAATGTTATGTCAGAAAAGGGTCTTCCCATAAAATTCCTGGTAATATCCAAATTTAGCTGACGAGGTAGAGGTCTTAATTAATATTAATTTGTCTCCTTCTTGTATGTTATTATTCATTTAGACCAATCTTTCGTGACTGAGCATAAAAAAACCACCCAAAAATTAGGTGGTTTTCTTTTAGTCCTTTCTGAATCGTCCCCCAGAACCGTCCCTCGTGCAGTTTCCGCCAGTAAATGTGACCCCGCTCGGGCTCGAACCGAGGACCCAAAGATTAAGAGTCTTTTGCTCTACCAACTGAGCTACGGAGTCAAAAATTGGAGTGCAAATATACAAGGAATTTATTTTGCAGAAAGTTTTTAGACCCTATCTTTGCAGTCCTTAAAAGGGAGCATAGCTCAGCTGGTTCAGAGCATCTGCCTTACAAGCAGAGGGTCCGCGGTTCGAACCCGTGTGCTCCCACTCACAAACAAAAGGGTTTCAGTCTGACTGAGACCCTTTTGCATTTTTAGCATGATCGTCCTTCTGAAGACTGATCTTTGGATATCGTCACATCACCATGAAATGGATTGCTGTTTTTATCATCGCTTTTACGACCAGCAGGGGCACGGCCCAAATCGACTATGCCGGTGTTTCCGCTAAGTTTCTGCAATTCTACAATGCCCAAACGCCGGACAGTATTTTCTTTTTTGTACAGCCCTGACCTGAAAGAAAAAATCAGTCGCGAAAAAACAGAAGCCATCATTACCGGCTTACATATCCAGTTCGGAGATCTCCGGTCCCTGCAACTGCTCAAACCGGAAGACGGCTATAATATATACAAAGCGGATTTTACGCGACAGACGCAGTGCCTGCTGCTTGAACTAAACGACAGCAGTGCCATCAATGGCTACCGTATCATTCCTTACCGGGCCAGCGAATTTCCGCCGCCAAAGTACCAATGATTATATCCGGGATAGTTCCCGAACGTCTTCGTCAGATAGCGACAAATTTACGCTGCTGATATTTTCATGCAGATGATCCAGCGAACGGGTTCGGGAATCAGTAGAATATTTTCTGAGCGTTTCAACAGCCAGGCCAGGGCAATCTGTGCCGTCGTCGCCTGATACTTTGCCGCAAGCTGGCCGATTTTGTCCTGCATTTTTGCGGGTCCCGATGCCAGGGGATACCAGGGAATAAAGGCTATTTTTTCCTTTGCGGTATAGTCAACCACCGCTTCCCCCACTGTCGGTTGGACAGGTTATACAAATTTTGTACAGAGGCAATGGGCAACACGGCCCTCGCTTTTTCAATCGCAGGGATGTCTACCTCAGGACAAGCCTACGTATTTGATCTTTCCGGCCCTGACCGCGTCTTTGACGGGCCCCAGCGTTTCTTCTACCGGTACTTTTGGGTCGATCCCGGTGCAATTGCCACAAATCGATTCGATCTGTCTGCAACCGCTGGAGACTTCCTTCAATGGCCTTGTAGATGTGCTCTGGCCTTCCGTTGGGTACCCATTGTCCGGGTCCCGGTCTTACGAACCCACCCTTTGTAGCTATCATCACTTTATCGTACTGATCACCCAGTGCATCATAGATCAGGACTTCATTGGTCAATGGACCATAGGCATCTGAGGTATCTATGAAATTGACGCCCTGTTTCACTGCAGTCTGCAGTATCTGTATCGCGTTGTCCCGGTCGGTCGCCTCTCCCCATACGCCCGGTCCCGTCAGCTGCATGGCGCCATAACCCATCCGGTTGATTTCCCGGTTCTTCGGCCAGCAGATAAGTGGCCATCGCTTGTTCTGTGGTTGCAATAGTATTGCTCATGTGGTAAATATTGGTGTGGACTTGTTTTAACAGTGAATCGGGCCGATTGTTTGTAAGCCGTTCACCAATCGTGCCACGCATAACGGGTCAAAAAGACGGCCTGCAATATCCATTTAGCGAAAAATTTTGGGCGCACGCAGAACAAACGTTCACCGATTCTGTTGTACTTTGCATCATCACATGTCAGTCGTAACCGTTTCTCATCTAACAAAAAAATTTGGAACCATACTGTCGTCGATGATCTGTCATTCAGCGTAAATGAAGGTGATGTATATGGTTTTCTCGGACAAAACGGTGCGGGTAAATCAACCACCATCCGGATGCTGCTGACCCTGGTCACGCCCGACGAATGGTCATATTGAAATGTTCGGATTGGATCTGAAGAAAGAAAGAAAAAAAATTCTGCAGCCAGGTGGGCGCCGTGATCGAAAAACCGGACCTCTACAAATACCTGAGCTGCTTATGAAAATCTTTCGCTGTTTGCACGCATGAGCGGTAAAAAGACCTAAAAAAGAATTGCATGCACAGCTGGAAATGGTTGGACTGGCCGGCAGACGAGGATGACAAGGTGAAAACTTTTTCACAGGGCATGAAACAGCGGCTGGGCATTGCCGTGGCACTGATCCATAATCCGCGGCTGATCATTCTGGATGAACCCACCAACGGCCTGGATCCGCAGGGCATTGCCGATATGCGCAACCTGATCTTGCACCTGAGCCGTCATCTCCATAAAACCGTCATCGTTTCCTCCCACCTGCTGAATGAAATTGAACAGATTTCCACCCGCATGCTGATCATTGATGAAGGGAAAGAAAATGGTGGAAGGAACGGTGCAGAACTTGATGGATCCGCGCAAAGACGATGGTTGAATGGAAGTGACCGATGCTGACATCCGCTGATAAGTTTTGAAACCACCACGGTGGTCTTCGTTATCTGAAAAACCGGAATGAACGTATCCTGTATTTTCAAATGCCGAAGGACACATGATACCCGAACTGAACCGAGCCTGGTTGCGACTGGGCATACAACGTTTTATCCCTTCAGGTAAAAAATTCACTGGAAGCTTATTTTTTATCATTAACCCGGAGTAAACAATATGTGGCAGCTTTTACAAATTGAACTTTTAAAAATATTCCGGCAAACCGAGAACCTATATCAGTTTCGGTGCCATCGCCGCTATGGTGGTCATTATTCAGATCGCGTTGAAATTTGATGGCAGATCGTATATCGAATTTATTATGGGCAGTTTGAAAGATTCACTTGAAATTCCCTACAACCATATTCTGAACGGATATTTTGTTTGTTTTGTGATACTAAATTTGTTGCTGATCCATATTCCCTTGCTGATTGCACTGGTTGCCGGAGATTCTATTGCAGGCGAAGCCAATATGGGTACGCTTCGACTGATTGCCAGCAAACCGGTTAGCCGTACGGGACTCATGCTGGCCAAATTTATGGCGACGGTCATTTATACTGCCTGCTGCTGATCTGGCTGGCCTTTATTTCACTTTTGCTCAGCATATTGATTTTCGGAACCAATGATATTCTGATTGCCCGAAATGATGTGCTGGAAATCATCCGGAGCAACGATGTGCTGTGGCGATATTTTGCGGCATTTGCATTTGCCACCCTGGCGCTGACGACGGTGGCTGCCCTGGCTTTTCTTCTTTCGGTATTTGCGGACAATTCCATCGGGCCGATTGTTTCCACGATCAGTATTGTGATCGTTTTTACCATTTTGTCTGAAATGCAGATCCCTTTGTATGACCGGACCATAAAACCCTTTCTGTTCACTTCGCATATGCTGGCATGGAAAGGTTTTTTTTACTGCCAGATCGATGCCGATCGGGTACGTCTTCATTCCGGGAACCATTGAAAATCTCAGGGCCATTGGGAAAAGCAGCTGTCCTTGTTTTGTATATTATTGGTTTTGTATCAGCGGCATTTGTTTTTCTAACAGAAAAGATTTTGCATGCTAAGGCTTAGCCAAGGCTAAACGCAGCAAGAGCTAAGGTCGAAGGCATAAGGCTAAGGCCAATGCGGTATGAAAGAATATAGTGAATCAAATTTTCATTTCTTATTTATGCATTCCTTTTTCTCGCATGAGCACATGCGCAGGATCCGTCGGCTCCTGATGAAACAGATTCAGGACTAAACTGGAAAAGATAAATGACTATGAAGCAGATGCAAAATTTAAAACTGAAATTTCATTTCTTGAAAGTGCCGGATGCCATAGTAAAAATTTATTATAAAAAACCGGATAAGATAAAAATCAAAAATGAAAACGGTATTTCGCTGGTGCCCAAAGAAACAGTCAGCATCAGTTTGTATAGCCTGGTGAACAGTCACTATCAGGCACTGGACGGCGGTAGCGACAACGGTTCAGGGGATTCCGGTGACGCATCATTAAACTTTTACCCTCAGATGAAAACGCTGAACTGGTACTGGCTACCTTTATGTTGATACCAAACGCTTGCTGGTTTTAAAAGCAAAGACGACAACGCGGGAAAGCGGAACCAATGAAGTGGAATTGTTTTATGGAAAATTTCCTGCAACCGGGTCTGCCGGACCAGATCATTTTCAGTTTCAATACCCAGGACTTCAAATTGCCCAAAGGGGTCACTTTTGACTATGACGACGGAACCGCGAAAAAGAAACCGGAGCCGATCCCCACAAAAATCAGCGGGGAAAAATTGAAATCACCTATCTGAATTATGTCGGTAAATAAAGGATTGTCGGATCACTATTTTCATAGATGGTAATTTGCGGTTTCAGGCGAAGGCAGCTAGCAAGGCTGGCTTAGCCCAGAGGCAAAGCAGTTAATAGAATTGTGCAGTTGACATTACCATTACAGCTTAGCCTTTAGCCTTGCCGTCTGCCTAGGCTTAATAAATATTTGCCGTTGATGTTAATTCGCTTTTTTTGCGATTGGGCTTTAAAACAGCCTACATACATGGTAGACATCGGATCGCGGAGCCTTTCTCTTGAATTTCTCAGATATTGTTTTTAAAGCGGATCAAATTGCCCTGAATCCGCTGGCTCTTTGAAAAGGTGGATGCCAGCTTTCAATTTTTGAAACATTTTTCAACCGGCAAACTGATTTACGGAATCAATACCGGTTTCGGCCCGATGGCCCAGTACAAGATCAGTGATGAAAACCTGCTGCAGCTCCAGTATAATCTGATCCGCAGTCATAGTTCCGGCATGGGAAATACCATGCAGTCCGCTGCTGGGCAAGAGCCGTCCTGATCGCCCGCTGAACAGTCTGATGCAGGCGTATTCCGGTATTCATACCAGTCTGGTGGAATTGCTGGCAGCCCTCATCAATAAAAATATTATTCCCTGCATTTATGAACATGGCGGTGTTGGCGCCAGCGGCGACCTGGTGCAACTGGCCCATCTGGCCCTGGACCTGATTGGAGAAGGGGAAGGTCTGGTATGAAGATCAGACTGGCAGGATACAGCAGCTGTTTTAAAAAAGCCGGACTGAAACCGCTCGAGATTCATATCCGCGAAGGTCTGGCCATTATCAACGGCACTTCAGCCATGACGGGTATTGGCCTGGTAAATATCATTCAGGCAAAAAAATTACTGGAATGGTCGGTGATGCTTTCTGCCATGACCAATGAAATGGTGGAAGCCTATGACGATCATTATTCCTATGAACTGAATATTGTAAAACATCATACGGGCCAGAATAAGATTGCCGCCATGATGCGGGATATGCTGAAGGACAGCAAAATGATCCGCAGCCGTTCCGAGCATCTGTATAATCCGGACAATATTGAACAGGAAGTATTTGAAGATAAAGTGCAGGAATATTATTCACTGCGTTGCGTTACCCAGGTACTGGGGCCTGTTTACGATACCATCGCACATGCAGAAAGAATGGTGGTGGATGAATTGAATTCCGTAAATGATAACCCGGTGATCGATCATGAAAACCAAAATATTTTTCATGGTGGCAATTTTCATGGCGATTATGTTTCGCTGGAAATGGATAAACTGAAAATCGCCATCACCAAACTGTCCATGCTGTCCGAAAGACAGCTGAATTATCTGCTAAATGATAAGCTGAACCAAATTCTCCGCCCTTTGTAAACCTGGGTGTACTGGGATTTAATTTTGGTATGCAGGGCATGCAGTTTACGGCCGCTTCTACCGTGGCCGAAAACCAGACCCTTTCCTTCCCGATGTATGTGCACAGCATTCCCAACAACAACGACAACCAGGATATTGTAAGCATGGGTTGCAATGCGGCGCATGATGACCAAAAAGTAATTGATAATTCTTTTGAAGTACTGACCATCCAGCTGATGACTATTTTGCAGGCCATTGATTATCTGGATTGCCAGGACAGACTTTCACCGGCAACCCGACAGGGTTTATACGATACCATCCGGAAGATATTTCCGAAGTTTATTGAGGACAGTCCGAAATACGAAGACCAGGAAAAGGTAAAAGATTTCCTGCTTCAACATGACCCGGTACTAACTGCTGCTGATTGAGTTATTCCATTCGAAAAACTGCCCATCCATTATGAAATGTGCACTTAGTAACCGGAGGATCAAGGGGAATTGGCAGGGCCATTTGCGTTAAACTGGCATGCATGGGTTATTATGTGCTGATTAATTTCAGGACCAATCTGGCAGAGGCAGAGACAAACCCTGCAGACTGATCAGAGCAAAAAATGGAACCGGCGAACTACTGCAGTTTGACGTTAGCAATAAGACGGAAATCGCAAGCATCGCTGGGCAGCTGGATGGAACAGCCACAAAGAAGATTCATATTGAAGTGCTGGTAAATAATGCCGGCATCAAGGATGACGCGCTGATGATGTGGATGAAAGATGAACAATGGGAACAATGTGATAAGAACCAGCCTGGATGGTTTTTTTTATGTAACCCGTCTGGTGTTGAACGATATGCTCATGAAAAGATATGGCCGTATCATTAATGTCGTTTCACTTTCGGACTAAAAGGACTTCCGGGACAGACCAATTATTCTGCTGCCAAAGCTGGTGTAATTGGCGCCACCAAGGCACTGGCCCAGGAAGTCGGCCGCCGGGGCATTACCGTAAATGCAGTTGCACCCGGATTTATTAAAACGGATATGACCGAAAATATTGCTGAAAAAGAAATGAAAGCAATGATCCCGGTAAACCGTTTTGGAACTCCGGAAGAAGTGGCCCACGCGGTTGCTTTCCTGGCATCGCCGAAAGCGGCTATATTACCGGTGAAGTGATTTCATTAATGGCGGATTGTATTCCTGACATGCGATTTGCGCCTATGCAGTTTCAATTGCCCGTTTTCTTTCATAATTTGCCGGCATGAACAGAGTGGTGATTACAGGCCTCGGCATTTATTCCTGTATCGGCAAAAATCTGGACGAGGTGCAGACAGAGTCTCCAGCAGGGCAAATCAGGTATCATCTTCGATCCTGACCGCAAAGAATTTGGCTACCGCTCCGCACTTACCGGTTTTGTGGAAAGACCCAACCTGAAAGGGCTGCTCGACCGGCGGGCCCGGATCATGCTTCCCGAACAGGGCGAATATGCTTATATGGCTACTTTGGAGGCACTTGAAACAGGCCGGAATCGACCCGGATTATATCCACAAGCCAGGAAATCGGCATTTTATACGGCAATGACAGTTCGGCAAAATCGACCATTGAAGCCATTGATATCATGCGGCAGAAAAAAGATACCATGCTGGTAGGATCCGGATCTGTATTTCAGACAATGAATTCAACGGTTACCATGAACCTGGCAACTATTTTTAAATTGCGGGGCATAAATTTTACGATCAGCGCTGCCTGCGCCAGTGGTTCGCATGCCATCGGACTTGGATATCATTTTATAAAAACGGGCTTGCAGGAATGTGTTATTTGCGGCGGTGCACAGGAAATCAATCCACTTTCCATGGGTAATTTTGATGCACTATCTGCCTTTTCCGTGCAGAGAATGATCCGCAAAGAGCATCAAGACCATTTGACAGGGACCGGGACGGACTGATACCGAGTGGCGGCGCTGCAACGGTGATTCTGGAAAGCCTGGAATCTGCCCAAAAAAGGGATGCGCATATTCTGGCGGAAGTGATTGGTTATGGCTTTTCTTCCAACGGGGAACATATTTCAAATCCAACCGTAAACGGACCGGTACGGTCTCTGCATATGGCATTAAAAGATGCCGGCATAACTGCCAGACAGGATTGATTATATTAATGCACATGCAACTTCAACACCGGCCGGTGATTCCAGCGAAGCAAAAGCGATCGTTGAAGTATTTGGAGAGAAAGACAGTTCCGGTTAGTTCCACCAAATCAATGACCGGACATGAATGCTGGATGGCCGGCGCCAGTGAAATTGTTTATTCGATGCTGATGATGCAAAACGGATTTATTGCACCCAATATCAATTTTGAAAATCCGGATGAAGATTCTGCAAAACTGAATATTGTAAAAACGACCATTGAAAAAGAATATAAATGTATTTTTGTCGAATTCTTTTGGCTTTGGAGGAACGAATTCTTCCCTGATCGTGAAAAAATGGAAACCCTGATTTATATATTCATCAAACCAATTCCGAATGCCTTCATGGCAGGGCAAGTCCAGGGGTAATCAGACCGGCTTCCGGATCTTCGTCTGGGTGCTGCGCGTGGCCGGAGTTCGTCCTGCCTACCTGCTGTTGAGGTTTGTAGCTTTTTATTTTTTCATTTTTTCAGGAAAGGCCTTTCGGTTTCAGTTTAACTTTTTTCATAAGAGACTTCATTTTTCGAAGCTGCGATCCTTCTTTAGTATTTATCAGAACTACTACTGGTTCGGACAAACGCTTATTGACCGAATAGTAGTGATGTCCGGTTTAAAACATCCGTTCCGTTTTGAATTTGAAGGTGAAGATCATCTTCGGGATATGGTGGCTAAAGGCAAAGGAGGGCTGCTGCTGAGCGCTCATGTAGGCAACTGGGAAGTCGCCGGCCATTTACTCAACCGCCTCAACACGACCATGCATATTGTGATGTATGATGCCGAACACGAACAGATCAAATCGTATCTGCAGGGAATTAAAACACATACTGCCAAAATCATTTTAATCCGCGAAGACCTTTCCCACATTTACGCCATACAGGAAGCGTTAAGTAATAATGGATTTGTCTGCATGCACGCAGACCGGTTTCTTCCCGGTAACAAAACGCTGAAGGGCCGGTTGCTCGGTGCTGAAGCCGTTTTTCCCGCCGGTCCTTTCCTGCTTGCCAGAACCTTTAACGTGCCGGTATCGTTTGTATTCGCGATGAAAGAAGATGCAACCCGCTATCATTTTTTTGCCAGCAGACCGCAGTCAGGCGAAGGCTCACGGGACGAGGTTGTACAGCAATTGCTGAATGAATATACAGCCTCGATGGAATCCGTGATCCGCAGATATCCGCTCCAATGGTATAACTATTATGATTTCTGGCAGGTCAGCTGACCATGAAAGCCCTTTCATGGAAATCATTATCACTTATCTTTACTCCATGGATTTTCAAATTCAGCATGCAGCCGATTTTATACCGCAGCGACCACCTTTTGTGTTCGTTGAAAATCTTCTGTATACCGACGAAAAAAAATCTTTGTGCAGCTTCCGGGTTAAAGAAGGTGATTTATTTGTGGAAGACGGTTATTTCTTACCCGGGCCTGGTGGAATGCATGGCGCAAACTGCGGCTGCAGGTACGGGTTATTCATTCAAAAAATGCAATAAACCGGTTCCCGTAGGTTATATAGGCGCTGTTCAAAAACTACAGGTGACCCGGCTGCCACCCGTGAACGCAGAAATCATGATTGAAATCTGCCTGTTGACACACGTGCTTCAGGTTTCACTCGTTTCCGGACTGGTTAAATATAAAGACGACATCATCGCCAGTTGCGAAATGAAAATTTTTGTCACTCAGCCTTCATAAAACAACCTGGAAAGTGGCGCAGCAGCATAATTGCGCGGCTGAACAGGAACGGAAGATGGAAAAAGAACTGGTTACCAAAACGGAAGTCCGCGTACGATTTAATGAGGCCGATCCGCTGGGTATCGTCTGGCACGGTCATTACCTGCGGTACTTCGAAGACGGTCGTGAGGATTTTGGCAGCCGGTATGGAGTTGGGTATCTGGACTGTTATCATAAGGGCTTGTAGCGCCCATCGTTACATGTAGACTGCGCCTTTAAAAAATCACTCCGGTATGGAGATACCGTCATCGTTGAAACGACTTACCTGCCCTCTGAAGCAGCAAAAATTCAATTTAGTTACCGGCTGTTCAATAAAAAGAGTAACGAACTCGTAGCCACCGGCAGTTCGGTGCAGGTGTTTCTTGACAAGGAACACCGTGCTTCAACTACTAAATCCGCCATTTTTTGAAGAATGGAGTTCGGTTCATCTGGATAATCAATAAACGATGAGGAAAGTATATGTGACAGCAGATAATATCATTTCCCCTCTTGGAAACGACACGGCGGAAAATATGCATGCGATGCATCGCGGTCCGGAAACCGGCATCCGGCGGCATACAGTTCGCGGACAAAGAACCTTTTTATGCGTCCCTGTTTTTGCAGAACGATATCCCGGCCGATCAGGATCGGCCCTTGAGCAACTTGTTTTCCTGTCTTCTGCCATGCAACGTGCAGGAAGTTAACCGGCAGCCGGTGCGAAGAACAGGATTTATACTTTCCACCACCAAAGGAAATATCAGTCTCATCGAAAATCATTCTAATGGCGTTGTACCTGGGAGCGTTTATCTTTACATACGAGCGCTTCGATATTGCGAAAAAACTGGGATTTCAAACTCGAACCGCTCGTGGTTTCACATGCCTGTATTTCCGGTCTGCTGGCCCTGATCACAGGTATGCGTCTGATACAATCAGGGGTGTATGACGAAGTGGTGGTAGCGGGCGGCGACCTGATCACCAGTTTTATTTATTCAGGCTTTCGCTCCTTTCAGGCCATCAGTCCAAAACCATGTCGCCCCTTTGACGCGGCGCGCGATGGGATCAGTCTCGGCGAGGCAGCGGCAACCATTGTGCTTTCAGCAAATAAAAAAGCCGGCCTGTTCAAATCGCAGGTGGTGCCGTATCCAATGATGCCAACCATATTTCCGGTCCTTCGCGCACGGTGAGGAATTATTACGGCCATCAGCAGCGCGATGAAACAGGCCAGTGTAACACCGGAGACTCCAATTTATTTTCTGCACATGGTACAGCCACACGATACAACGATGATATGGAAGCCAAAGCCATCCATCTCGCAGCGATGAACGAGGTTCCGGTGAACAGTCTGAAAGGTTATTACGGTCATACCCTTGGTGCGGCCGGCATCCTGGAATCCATTCTGACCATGCAATCTCATGAAAGAAAATATCTTGTTACCTACTCTTGGGTTTCGGACACCGGGCACTGAACAGCCCGTAAATGTTGTGACAAACTGAAGCAGGTGCAATTGCGCAAATGCTTAAAAACAGCTTCCGGATTTGGGGGATGTAATGCAGCGTTGATCATGGTTAATTGTCAACGAATGATGAAATTTTTTTCCGAAGACAACAAGACAGCACTCGAAGCAAAAGGACTGGCCCAATGGATTGCCTTTGGTCCGGTGGTTTTTCAGGTGGCCCGGATGCGCAACACGGGCATTCTGCGCGCACTGATTAAGAAAGGCAGCGACGGTCTAACGCTTTAGGAAATTGTTGCGGAGACCAGCTGCCGGAATATGGCATACGCGTGCTGCTGGAGTCATCATTGGGCATTGGTCTGGTGATCATCAACGAAGAAAAATATACGATTACAAAAACGGGGACCTCTATACAGCACGATCCGCTGACCAACGTGAATATGAATTTTATTCATGATGTAAGTTATAAAGGACTGTTTTGCACTGGATAAAAGTATTGAAACCGGCAAACCGGAAGGACTGAAAGAATTTGGAGACTGGGATACCATTTATGAAGGTCTTTCGCATTGCCTGCGCCATGTGCAAAAAAGCTGGTTTGCTTTCGATCATTTTTTTTCAGACCTGGCCTTTCCACCTGCATTATCCAAAGTATATACCGGAGACATCAAAAAATTACTGGACATTGGTGGCAATACCGGTAAATGGGCCATTGCCAGTGCCCAGTTTCAACCAGGATATGCAGATCACCATTATGGATCTGCCCGGTCAGTTGAATGTAGCCGAGAGCAAAAGTGAAAGAGCTTGGCTTAGCGACCGGATTCATTTTTATCCGGTTAATATCTGGATGAAACAACAGCTTTTCCAAAAGGTTTTGATGCCATCTGGATGAGCCAGTTCCTGGATTGTTTTTCAGAAGCAGGAAATTGTTTCCATTTTAAAACGATGTTATGATGCTGATAACGGATGATCAGTATGTACTGATCCTGGAAGCATTCTGGGACACGCAGCGATTTGAAATAGCCGCATTTTGCCTGCAGCAGACTTCTATTTATTTTACAGCCCTGGCCAATGGCAACAGCCAGATGTATCATTCCGGCGTTTTTATGCGCTGTGTTGAAGAGGCCGGATTTTGATTGTAGAAGAAAGAATAGATAATATCGGTTTGAGCCAGACCCTGCTGAAATGCAAAAAACAGCTAAACAATAAAACCAATAAAACTGTTAACATGAACCAGTTGAAAAAACAGATGTACTGGTTATTGGTGCCGGACCTGCCGGAACGGTGGCTGCTTCTATCGTAAATAAAGCAGGTTACTAAAGTCAGGATTGTGGAAAAAATGAAATTTCCCCGTTTTGTGATTGGCGAAAGCCTGTTGCCCCGATGTATGGAAGCACTGGAAGAAGCCGGTTTTCTGGATGCCGTGAAAGAAAAAAAGTTTCCAGGAAAAATGCGGAGCCAAATTTGTAAAGAACGGAAAAATCTGTGATTACCTTTTTGCTGACCAGTTTACACCAAGGGCTGGAACTGGACCTGGCAGGTACCCCGTGCAGAATTTGATAAAACACTGGCCGATACTGTGGAAAAAATGGGTGTTCCGGTTGATTATGAAACAACCGTAACCGGGATTGAATTTCATGGCTCCGATTCCGTAACAACCGTAGAAGATAAAAACGGAAATGACATCACAAATCAGAAGCAAAATTTATTATTGATGGCAGCGGATATGGCCGGGTGATTCCAAAACTTTTTAATCTGGATAAACCATCCAACCTGCCGCCCCGAAAAGCATTGTTTGCGCATACCGTAGATCTGCAAACGGTCAATGGCTGATGAACCCAACCGGATTACCATTGTTGTACATAAGCCGGGAGTCTGGATCTGGATCATTCCTTTTTCCAACGGCGTTACTTCCTGGGTTTTGTAGGTGATCCTGCATTTTTTGCCAAATATGCCGGGAACACGTGAAGAACAGCTTACGCAGCACTGATCGCAGCTGAACCCTATCTGAGCGAACGGTTTAAAGATGTCGAATTTGTATTTGAACCCCGGGTACTGGAATCCTGGTCATCCACCACAGATCGATTTTATGGAGACGGATTTGTACTTACCGGTAATGTTACAGAGTTTCTGGATCCGGTATTTTCTTCAGGTGTTACCCTGGCAACGGTTTCCAGCCAGATTGCCGGCAACCTGGTTGTAGAGAAACTAAAAGGACGAGACGATCGACTGGGAAAATGAATATATGAAAATCATGATGCAGGGCGTGGATACTTTCCGCTCTTATGTTATGGCCTGGTATGAAGGAACGCTGGATACTATTTTCTTTGCAGACAACCAGGATCCGGAAATAAAAAGCCAGATATGTTCTGTGCTGGCCGGTTATGTATGGGATCTAAAATCCTTATGTAAAAGATCATAAAACGGCATTACAGCGCTCGCCTCGATGATCTAGTTACCGGGACAATATTGCTACAGATCCGACATTAATCACAAATTGATATTGGAAGCCTGATCGAATTATTACCGTTCTTCCTGTTTAATTACCCGGAATAGCATATTATCAGAAACGGCCAGATGGTTTTTGAAGAACCGGGAGCTGTGGAATCAGTTTCTGGATGAATCCTATACTCATTTTGCAATATCCTATCCGAAATTTCATAAAATGGATAAACTCTGCAAGCTGGGTTTCCTGGCTGCCGAAATCCTGCTGAAAGGCATGAATCATGAAAAAAAATACGGCGAAACGGATACCGGCTGATACTCTTCCAATGCCAATGCCAGTCTGGATGTTGATCTCAAATACGAAAAGACCATGCAAAGCGGTGCCAGCCCTGCATTGTTTGTATATACCCTGCCCAATATTGTCATTGGCGAGATCTCCATCCGGCACCGGTTCAAAGGTGAAAATGCATTTTTTGTATTTAAGCACTTCGATGGTAATTTTATGGCGGAATACGTAAACGGCTTGTTTGAATCAGCAATCTCATCAAAACTGCTATCTGCGGCTGGGTGGAAATGTTAAAGGAAAATTACAGGGCCCAGTTGTTCCTGATCGAAAAAGACAAAATCGGAAGCGGACCGGCATTTAACGCAGAGAACTTACATCAACTGAACCAGCAGGAAAATGAATAATTTAAAAGAGAAACTGAAAGAACAGATTATTGAACGGCTGAATTTAAAAGATCTGAAACCGGCAGATATCGGCGATGATCAGCCCTGTTTGTGGAAGGTATCGGCCTGGATTCCATTGACGCCCTGGAACTGATTGTATTGTTGCAGCAGGAATATAATATCAGGTTGTCCAATGCAGAAGACGGACCGAGAGGTGTTTCATTCCATCCGGACGATGGCTGATTATATTACCGCAAACAGTCAGCCAAAAGCAAGTCATGTCTGACTCCGTATTCGTTGCCGGCCTCGGTGTCATTTCGGCGATTGGAAAAGACAAGAACGAAAATCTCTCTTCACTGATCGCCGGAAAAACGGGTATTGCTCCCATGCAGTTTCTTCGTTCGGTTCACCAGGACGAATTGCCGGTAGGTGAAGTGAAATATAACAATGACTCTCTGGCTGGTTATACCGGTCTCCCGGCAGCCCTTCCGCGTACAGCGCTGCTGTCCGCACTGGCTGCACAGGAAAGCAACGCGGCAGTCGATCGGAGGCCGTGCAGGGTGTCGGTGAAGTCGGCGACGACCTGGTCCGCTCTTCGCCCCTGATGTTGCGGACGGACTCGAGATCGTCTTCGGCATCGATGATGAGGCGGTCGAGCATGGCCAGCGAGACGCGTTGATCCGCGCGGAGTATCGCCAGTTGCTCGTCCGATCCCCTGCCTTCGGAGATCGACCAGATGGCCGCTTCGAGTAGTTGTGATTCGAGTGTCAAAAGTTGGTCCTGCGCGGCGCGGACGTGATACGGCATGTACAGCAGCGTGCATGCCCTTGTCCCAGAGGCATCTTCGCTTCAGGGTCGCCGAACCCTGGTTGCTCACGCGTGAGCCGACCTGTCGCCGCCGTGGGCGACACGCGGTCAGACGTCGACCGTGCCGAACGTGATCGAATCCTGGTCGAGGCGATCGAACAACATCTCGCCACCGAGGACGCCGAGGTAGTCCCAGTCGGTGTCGTAGGTCGTGACCTGGTCGGATAGGAGCGACAGCTTGTTCTGCAGGTCGCCATCTGCGGTCGGAGACTTGACGACCAGCACCGTCGTGTCGCCGGGCCCGAGTTGTGCTGTGGCGCACAACACACATGCTGTCTCCGACGTGGGCAACCCGGCGTCGGGCGGAAACTCGTAGTTCACGGTCCACGTTCGGTCGGCTCGTTGGACCGTGTAGATCTGCGAGCTGTCCCTCGGCGGGCTGAGGCTGAGCCGATCGTCGTCCATGGTGGCGCCACTTGGTTGCCCATGCATGTCGACGTACGGCATGAACGGCGTATCCGGCTGCCCGATCGTCGCCACGCCTGTCGCCGCCAGAGCGAGTTGGCCATCGAGGTAGCCGTGCTCCACCCGCGCCACCTCCTTGTACGAATCGCCGGTGCGCGCGTAGGCGACCATCTCGAGCGTTTGATTCGCGCTCGCCTTCGTCGACGTACAGCACATCGTCGGGCCCGACGAAGAACCCGTTCGCGACGAAGTCCGGCGAACCGATCACGGGCACCTGAGTCGGGTACTGGGTGAGGTCCATCCGGGTCGTGCCGTCGATGAACCGCACGACCCCGGTGACGTCGTCGAGCACCGCGATCCGGTCGTGAGGTGCCACGGTTGCGAACGCGGTCGGATGAAGGTCGCCGGGCGGTTCGATCGGGAACGACACGATCTCGTGCGGCTCGAGCGTCGGCACCGCGGCCGTGAGGTCGATCGTCTGCGGCAGGTGGCACGATCGCTTCCGTTGCGTTTGGAGCCGTAGGCCCCGTTACGGGACTTGCGGCGCCAATCGCAGAGGTGGGGGTCGGAGTCGTCCGCCGACTGGCTCGGGTCGCCGCAGGACGCGACGACGGCCCCCGCTGCCACGACCAGCGCGACGGCGATGATCCGCACGATTCGCCCGCGCATCAGAAGGTGACGACCTCGAAGGCGACGGCGTGCTGGACGCCGAAGCGTTGACCAGTGGCTTCCGCGCTCGACCGCAACACGGTGTCGGCGTCGTTGTCGTCGCCACCGAGGTTCGCCAGGTACAGCTGGTGGCAACGCAGCGACTCGATGCCGCGATCGAGGTAGCCGGTGACGTCGACGGCGTGAGTGGATTGCGGGGACGCCATGAACGCCGCGAGTCGCACGCCCTCCCACGCCTCACCGGCGTCGGGGAAGATCCACGGATTCGCAGCGTCACGAACGGCATCGAGGAGTGCCCTTCCAACCGCACGATGGTCGGCATGGTTCCAGCTCGGCCCACCCCAGCTGTCGCGGTGGTTGATCGACAGGATCACCTCCGGTTGGTGCCGGCGAATCGCAGCAGCCAAGTCTTGGCGAAGCGCGAGATCGGCCTCGACCAGACCATCGCGATGGTCGAGGAACTCGACGACCGAGACGCCGACCGCGCTGCCACTTCGGCGCTGCTCTTCCTCTACGCGCCGGGCCGACGACATCGGGCGGCATCGTCGAGATGCCGGCCTCGCCACGCGTCACGAGCAAGTAGCGGACGTCCTTGCCCTGGTCCGTCCACCTGGCGATCGCGCTGGCCGTGCCGTACTCCAGATCGTCGGGATGGGCGACGATTCCGAGCGCGCGGCTCCAATCCTCCGGCATCGTCTCCAACCGATCTGCCACCACGCCGACATCAGATCACACACCACGGTTGCCGCGCAGAGACTTGGCCGATGGACGAGATGGGGTTGGCCGCCGCAGCCGACATGAACCTCGCCGCGGCATGGGCGGCACTCGGCCGGGCGGCCGGCGCCGACGTCGTTCAGATCGGCAATACGTCGCTCGTCGCGACGGGGTTGCCGCTGCCGTTCTTCAACGGCGCCTTCGTCGGTGCCCCACCGGATGACCCGCAGCATCTCGTTGCCGAAGCCATCCGCTTCTTCAGCGAACGGCAGCTCCCGTGGCTGCTGTGGGTACGTCACGGTGTGTCTCCGGCGACGCTCGAGGCCGGTCGTGCAGCGGGTCTGCGGGACGCCGGCGGTCCTCCTGCCATGGGCCTCGAACCGATCCCTGCCACGCCGACTCCACCCGCCGAATTGGTGATCGAGATCGCCACGACCGACGAGGCGCTGCGAGATCACGCCTCGATGCTGCGCGACGGCTTCGGGATGCCGCAGGACTTCGTCGATCGTCTCGTTCGGCACCAACTCCTCCACGACCCGAGCATCGCTCCGTTCGTCGGCCGCGTCGACGGAATCCCCTGTCAGTTGCTCGCTCCTCGCGACGAGCGGCAGAACCGCCGGCGTGTACAACGTCGCCACGCCGGAAGCGTTTCGAGGGAAGGGCTACGGCGAGGCGTTGACATGGGCCGCGATCGCCGAGGGCGCGCGTCGTGGATGCACCAATTCGGTGCTGCAGGCGTCGGACGCCGGCTACCCGATCTACCGTCGCATGGGCTTCGTCGACCTCGGCCGCTACGTGCAACTCGAGGGCCCGCGACGCCAGCCGCCGATTAGGGAATCGACGGGATCCCGTTGGTCACGCAGATCGCGAACGCGTTGCACAACACAAGACCAACCGCGATGCCCGAGGGCGACATAGCCGCGCCAATCCGAACGCACCCGCGGTGCGTCGACGGGCATGTACCACGACGGCAGCAACGCTGCTTCGTCCCGCGTTCCTCGAATTGAACGGCACAGCATCGTCGTCGACGGGCGCATCCGGGTCGGCAGCGAGTGCCAGCTCGGCGAGCTCCTCGTCGGAGATGTCGAGATCGCTGATATCGGTATCGACGGCGTCAGACATGGGCCGACCATACCCCTCCGTCGTAGCCTCGTCACTTCATGAGCCCGTTCCCTCCCGACTTCTTTACACGGGCAGACGACGGGCCCGACGACGCTTTCTACGAGTACGACCGGTTCGTCACCCACATCGACGATCGGGCGATTGCCGCGGTCGGTGGGCTCTACGAACACCTCGGCATCGACGGTCGCGTCCTGGACCTGATGTCGAGCTGGATCTCGCACTTCCGAACGCCACCAGCGCGAGCTGGTTGCCCTGGGTATGAACGGGCACGAACTGGCCGCCAATACCGCGGCAACGAGCCACGTCGTGCACGACCTCAACACCACGCCCGAGCTGCCCTTCGACGATGCTCGATTCGACGCAGTCACCTGTTGCGTCTCAGTCGATTACCTCGTGCAGCCGATCGCGGTCTTCGCCGAGGCGCGGCGCGTCCTCGTGCCCGGCGGGTTGATGGTGTGCACGTTCTCGAACCGTTGCTTCCCGACCAAGGCCATCCGCGGCTGGCTGGCCAACAACGACGAGGGTCGCTGCAGGATCGTGACCGAGTACTTCCATCAAGCTGGCGGATGGACCGAGCCGACCGTCGCGTTGTGCACGCCACCGAACACCGCTGGCGATCCGCTGTACGGAGTGTGGGCGACGACAACGTCGCCCGAATGACCGCGCCGGGTCAGGCGGGCGGCGGCGGCGGTGCGCTCGAGCCGTACGCCACGGCCGTCGGTGCGCCCTCGCCCCACTTCGGGTAGACGTCGGTCATCAGCAGGCCGTACGCCTGCACCTGCAGCGTGTAGCGGACCACCTTCAGGATGAAGTCCCACCAGCCTTGTGACTGCTTGCCGGTGATGAGGATCGCAAACCACGACACCAGCAGCACCACGGCGCCGACGAGACTCATGACGGCGGCCACGATCAGAGCAGGAATCATCCAGATGATGCGCAGCGCGTTGGTGAGCCGATCGGCCGGCTCCTCGTACGAGATCGCGCTCTGCACCGGGACGGGCCCGGCCTCCGTTCCGAACGCCGGGTACTGATCGAACAGCAGGTCGACGTAACCGATGACCCTGCTGTAGTAGCCGAGCCAACTCTGCTGAAGGTTCCAGATCCCCTCGTTGCGCTTGCCGGTGAACAGGACGATCACCCACTGCACGACGGCAAGGACCTGAGCGAGGTAACCCCACACCTGCGAGACGATCAGATGTGGGATCGCCAAGATGATGCGGAACGCCACCGTCATTCGGTTGCGCTCTTGCGGATACCCCACGTCGTACGTGTAACTCGACACTGCCCCTCCTTCGGGAAGTCCCCCACGGACTCGGGCGCATGGTAGCGCCGCGTCCGTCGGGACCTGGGGAGCCTGTTACGCCTCGTCGGAAGCGAGCAGCGCGTAGATCTTGCGCCGCGTTTCGTCGAGCAATTCGGTGGCCCGCTGCTTCTGCGAGTCGGTGCCGGCCATCGCGACCTGTTTGAACGCCATCATCAGACCGTGAATCGCCTGACGAAGATTGGGGGCACCTTCGCCGGCATCGCTCGACGCCTCGTCCCACGGTGCGGTCTTCGTCGCAGCCAGCTCTTCGGCAGCGGTACGGCCGGCCTCGGTGAGGCTCGACACCTTCTTGCCGTCCTGGTCGTGCGTGGTGATGAGACCCTCGTCGCTGAGCAATTGGATGGTCGGGTAGATCGCACCGGGGCTCGGGCTCCACGCCTCGCCACTGCGCTCGCGGATCTCGAGGATCATCTCGTAGCCGTGCATCGGACGCTCGAGCAGCAACAGCAGCGCTGCGGTGCGTACGTCGCCGCGACCTCGGCGTGGTCCGCGGCCCATCGGGCCATCGGGCCCGAAACCGCCTCTTCCTCGTCGGCCGCCGCGCTCGCGTCGTCCGCCGAAGGGTCCACCGAACTGTCGGTGGTCGTGATCATGGTCGTGGCCATGTTCGGATCTTGGATCCATGATTTCTCCTCTTGGTTCTCGCCTGCCCGAGGTGGGCAGGTCTTGTAGTGATGCAGTCACGATATATCGCTATTGCATCGTTGACAACCTGTCATGATGGATCCATGGCAATTCTCCACGACCATCCGTATGAAGGCTCGAACTTCCTGGTGGACCTCGGCGGCGGCGACCCGGACGACATTCGCTCGACGTTCTTTCGCGTCGAGATGCCCGACGCGATCATCGACGAGGTCGCCTATCGAAGTGGGACCGACAAGACGCAAGATGCGCGCAAGCAACCCGGTTTGGCGAAGTACGGCCACCTCATCCTGCGGCGCGGGCTGATCGGTTCGACCGATCTGTGGGATTGGTGGAAGCAAGCGCGCGAGGGGCAGCCCAACGTCGACCGCAACGTCACCGTCACCCTGCTCGACGAGGAGCGCAACCCGGTGTGGGCCTGGCACTTTCGCAATGCGTTTCCCGTGAACTACCGAACGACACCGCTCGACGCCAACGCCAGCGACATCGTTGCCGAGGAGCTGACGCTCACGTTCGACAGCCTCGACATCGGGTAGCTCACGACATCGATGAGCCGACGCGGTTGGCAGCGGTAACCTCTCCAACCCATGACGAAGATCGCTGTGATCGGAACCGGCTACGTGGGCCTCACCACCGGGGCTTGTTTCGCCCACATGGGTCACAAGGTGGTGTGCGCCGACATCGATCCCGACAAGGTCGAAAGCCTGCGTCGTGGCGTGATCCCGATCGTCGAGCTCGGGCTTGCAGGAGTTGGTGGAGGAAGGCATCGCCGGCGGCCGGCTGACGTTCGTGCTCGGCGCGGCGACTGCCGCAGCCGATTGCGAGATCGCCTTCCTCTGCGTCCCGACGCCGCAAGGCGACGACGGCTCGGCCGACCTCAGCTACATCGAGGCTGCTGCACGACAGATCGGGCCGGTGCTGCCCTACGAAGCGGTCGTCGTCAACAAGTCGACGGTCCCGGTCGGCAGCGCGAAGGTCGTCGAGCGAGTCATGGCGCGACCCGATGTGAAGGTCGTCTCCAACCCCGAGTTCCTGCGCGAGGGCTCCGCGGTGCAGGACTTCTTGCGGCCCGACCGCATCGTCGTGGGCTGCGACGACCAAGCCGCAGCACTGAAGGTCTCCGGGCTGTACGACAAGATCAGCGCACCGGTGATCGTCACCGATCCAGCGTCCGCCGAGACCATCAAGTACGCGGCCAACGCGTTCCTCGCCACGAAGCTCAGCTTCATCAACGCGATCGCGGCGATCTGCGAAGGCGTCGGCGCCGACGTGAACGACGTCGTCGTCGGCATGGGATCCGACAAACGAATCGGCCAAGACTTCCTCCGCCCCGGTCCGGGATGGGGTGGTTCCTGTTTTCCGAAAGATTCTCGGGCGTTGTTGAAGATCGCTCGGGAGGCGGGGTATCACTTCGATCTGCTCGAAGGTGTGATCGCCGTCAACGAAGAGCAGTTCGATCGCATCGCCGACAAGATTCGTGTCGCGGCGGGAGGCGATCTCAGCACCGCCACGGTCGCCGTGTGGGGTCTCACGTTCAAGGCTCGCACCGACGACCTCCGCGACTCGCCGTCGCTCGCGATCGTCAAGCGACTCTTGGCTGCCGGCGCAACCGTGCAGGGATACGACCCGACTGTCCACGGTCCGAAGCCCGGTCTGCCTGACGAGATCACGATCACGGACAGTCCGTACGCGGCGAGCGAGGGCGCTCACGTCGTCGCGGTGTTGACCGAATGGGACGAGTTCCGCTGGCTCGATGTCGCCAAGGTGTCCGGCGCCATGGCTCGCCGCGCGATCGTCGATGCACGCAACCTCCTGGAGCGGAACGACTGGCGACGAGCCGGTTTCGATTACCAGGGCATCGGCCGCTGACACCGTAGAATCGGCGATCATGACTCGGGCAAGAGCACGATTGCTGTGGCTTGCCGTGCCGGCATTGATCGCCTCCTGTTCGAGCGCTTCCGGCTCCTCCGCGCCGACGCCCGCAGCAACTGTGGCGGTCTCCGACACGGTGGCAGTGACCTCGACTGCGGCGCCTGCCCCAACCGTCGCGACCTCGCCCGCAACGACGCCCAAGGCGAGTGCGCCGACGTCCTCGACGTTTCCACCACCATCGACATCGGTCCCTGTCGACCCGACGATCCTCATCCCGATCGCGGTTGGCAACAAGCCGTTCCCTGCCGACGGCGACCAGTTGGCCACCTTGCACGACGGCTACACCGGTGATCCCAACGCCACGCTGCAGACGTACCTCATCACCCCCATGGCCGTGCCGAGCGGGCCCGACGTGCGACTACTCGGGTTCGAGCGGGCGGTCGGTGAAGGGACGAACTCGACAACCGCAACGTTCTTGACGGGCGCGATCGACCCAGAGGCGACCTTGGCCACGATCGAGGCGGCACTTGCGCCGAGCCCTACCTACACGATCACGCCGACGACGCGGACCGAGGGCACCGTCACCATCCATGGCTTCGATGCGCAGCCGACGACCGTCGTCGGCGACCCGCCCGGTTGGTCGGTGGAAGCCAGCACCGTCGACCAGCTCGGCATCATCCGCATCAAGCGCATCGACTACGCATTCGCCAAGGTTGTGCCGACGTTTGCGGATCTTCCAGCGGTGCTCCAGAAGATCGTGCTGAATCCCGACGCGATCGCAGTCAACGTCGGCGGGGTGATGTCGAGTATCGGCTACGAGTACGGAGTTGGTTCGCTGGCGGACACGCCGTCCGAACGAACGCACCTCGACTACAACATCGATCACGACTTCGCGACGGCCTCGGCCAACCTCTCCGCATTGCTGACCACCGGCTGGGACATCAGCGAGCAGTCCGACGTGATGTACTTCACGTCGACGACAACACCCGAGGTGTGGACGCTCGACGAAATCGAGGGCGGCACACACCTCACATACGACACCGGAAGCTGACATGCCCTCCTCCAACCGAACGACTTCAGGCTGATGCGCCACCTTCTCGCCGGTGGCGGCGGGTTCGTCGGCTCGCACCTTGCAGAACTGTTCCTCGCGCGCGACGACGAGGTCGTGGTGATCGACAACTTCGCGACCGGTCGCCGCTCCAACGTCGCCCAGCTTGCGGAGCACAAGGGCTTCACACTCGTCGAGCACGACATCACGGCTCCGCTGCCCGAGTTCGGCACGACGTTCGACGCTGTGCTCGACCTCGCCAGTCCTGCATCGCCGGCGGATTTCGCGACGATGCCGTTGGAGATCCTGGCCGTCGGCTCGACGGGAACGCGCAACCTGCTCGACCTCGCGGTCGCCCACGGAGCCCGCTTCTTCCTCGCATCGACCAGCGAGGTGTACGGCGACCCACTGGTGCATCCGCAACCCGAGACGTACTGGGGCAACGTCAGCTCCACCGGCCCGCGCAGCTGCTACGACGAGGCCAAGCGTTTCAGTGAGGCGATCACGATGGCGTACCACCGCGTGCACGGTCTCGACATTCGCATCGCCCGCATCTTCAACACCTATGGCGAGCGGATGCGCCCCGAGGACGGCCGCGTTGTCAACACTCTGGTCGTGCAGGCGCTGCGCGGCGATCCGATCACCTTGCACGGTGACGGCTCGCAGACCCGCAGCTTCTGTCATGTCAGCGATGAGATCATCGGGCTGACCGCAGTGCTCGACGGCTACCTCACCGGCCCGATCAACGTCGGCAATCCCGATCGAGTTCACGATCCGTCAACTGGCCGAACTGGTCGTCGAGCTGACCGGATCGTCCAGTGAGATCATCACCGTGCCGCTGCCGCCCGAACGCGAAGGCGATCCCGCGCAGCGCCGCCCCGACATCAGCTTGATCAGTGGTGTGTATGGGTGGGCGCCGACCGTCGAGCTGCGAGATGGTCTGACACGGATGATCGATTGGTTCCGAAACGTCGAAGGCATCGGATGAGCATCCTGGTCACCGGCGGGGCCGGGTACATCGGCTCGCACACCGTGCGACGGCTCACTGCACTCGGCCACGAGGTCGTCGTGCTCGACTCGATGGAGTACGGACATCGCAGTGCCGTGATCGAAGCCGAGCTCGTCGAAGGCAACATCGCCGATCTCGATCTGGTCGTCGACCTGTGCAACCGACGCGACATCACCCAGGTCGTGCACTTCGCGGCATACAAGAGCGTCGGCGAATCGATGGAGCAGCCGTCGCGATACTGGCTGAACAACGTCACCGGTACGGTGAAACTGGTCGAGGCAATGCTGACGGCCGGCGTCCACGACATCGTCTTCTCGTCGTCGTGCTCGGTCTACGGCACACCCGCCGTCGTGCCCGTCGCCGAGGACGCGCCGATCCAGCCGGAGAGCATCTACGCCGAGTCGAAGGCGATGACCGAGCGGATCCTCGGCTGGTACGGCGTCAGCCATGGGCTGCGCTCGGTCAGCCTGCGCTACTTCAACGCCGCCGGCGCGAGCGCCGACAGCCGCATCGGCGAGGACTGGCGTCAATCGCTGAACCTCATCCCGTTGGTGATGAAGGCGACGCTCGGCAAGCGACCGCCGGTGCAGGTGTTCGGCAACGACTACCCGACACCCGACGGCACGTGCATCCGCGACTACATCCACGTCGACGATCTCGCCGACGCCCACGTGAAGGCGCTCGAGCTACCTCGCCGCCGGCGGCACGTCGACCGCGGTCAACGTCGGCACCGGCACTGGCAGCAGCGTGATGGAAGTGATCGACACGACCGAGCGAATCATCGGACGGTCGGTGCCGTGGCGAGTCGCGCCACGCGGCGCGCCGGCGATCCCGTCGCGACGTTCGCCGACCCGACCAAGGCGGCGCGAGCTGCTCGACTGGCACCCCGCTCACGGTCTCGACGACATCGTCGCCTCAGCGTGGGAGTGGCACAGCTCCCACCCCGACGGTTACGACGAGTCGCCCTCGCCCTGACGCTGCCGGTCGAGCCAACCCAACAGCACCGCGATCGCCCGCGGGTCGAGTCGCAGGCGATGCCCGGCACCGGGGATCAGGCGCAGCTCGGCCGCGCCGTGGGCCTCGGCCAACTGCCGAGCGTCGACGGTCGGCACGCTGTCGTCGTCGTCGCCGTGCATCACCAGCAGCGGCCGCGGCGCCAACCGCCGAGCTGCGTCGACCGGGCGGAAGCGACGGAGCTCCCGGGCCCACTCGTCGAACGACGGCGGGAAGCTCGGCGTGCGGATCGCGCCGATGTCGCGGGCGTGCTCGAGGAACCGTCGCGGCTGCGCGGCCCAGTCGTCGAAGTCGGCGCGCGGGCTGAGCAACGCGGCGCCGCGCACGCGCGGATCGTCGGCGGCGACGCAGGTGACGACCGAGCCACCGGTGTTCGTGCCGACGAGCCAGATCCCGGTCGGCGCGGCCTCGGCGATGAGGTTGTCGATCGCGGCGCGCAGGTCGTCGACCCAACCCTGCAGCGAGAAGTCGCCCTCGCTCGTCGCCGCAGCCGCGGAAGTTGAACGTCATCGCCGCCCAACCGAGCTCGTTGGCCATGCGATCGATCAGCTCGGGGAAGGTGCCGGCGCTCTGGCGGGCGTCGAGCGGACCGATCGGGAAACCCGTGGCACAGGATCACGCCCGGGCAGCGGGCCGTGCCGGCCGGCAGGGCGCGCCAGGTAGCGCGCGAGCGTGAGGTTGCCGGACTTGAATTCGCCGTTCACAAGGCGCGTTACGCCCTCGGCTTGCGGTGGCGCCGAGTCATGCCCGGTCGGGCCAACGTGTAGCCGCGGTTGCGTGCCTCGACCAGCGTGTCGGGACCGAAGCACAGGCCCGTCTCGGCCGCGACGATCTCGTCGATGACCGTCGGCGTCCGTCCCACGCGTCGAGGTCGTAGACCAGCTGCGTGCGCTTGTCGCCGAGGAACCGGGTGTGCTCGAAGCGAGACGGTCGCTGCATGACGCCCGACGCTGCGCGGCGATCCCGCCGATGCGATGATGAGCCGGTGCCCGCCGAGATCGAGTTCTACTTCGACCCGATGTGCCCGTGGGCGTACCAGACGTCGGTGTGGATCCGCGACGTCCGATCGCAGATCGGCCTCGACATCCGCTGGCGGTTCTTCTCGCTGGAGGAGATCAACCGGCCCGACGGCAAGCGGCACCCGTGGGAGCGACCGCTGGCCTACGGGTGGACGCCGATGCGCGTCGCCGCCTGGCTGCGACGCATCGACATGGATCTGTGCGATCGATGGTACGAAGCGTGCGGCAAGGCGCTGCACGTCGATGGTCGCCGCTTCTACGACGCGCGACGTCGCCGTCGAACTGCTGGAGTCGATCGGCGCACCATCGAACGCTTGGGACGATGCGCATCGCCGACCCGACGACGCACGACGACGTCCACGCCGACCACGATCACGCCGTCGCCGACCTACGGCGGGTTCGGCGTGCCGATCATCGTGTACTCCACCGGACCGCGCGATCTTCGGTCCGGTCGTCGTGCCGGCGCCGACCGGCGACGAGGCGCTGAGGCTGTGGGAGATGTGCGCCACGTACTCCGAGATCGACGGGCTTGTTCGAGATCAAGACGCCGAAGACGGACGACGACCTGCGGATGATCGCCGACCAGTTCCAGCCGTACCTCACGGCCCGGCAGTGGGCAGACGATCGAGAACCCTGCACCGTGAGGACGACGATGATCTCCCACCGACACGATCGACGAACCTCGAGGCCGACGTGGCGATCGATCTCGCGCGCTTGGCGCCGGCCTCGACGAAGCGCCAGTGGAAGCTGCCGACGGACCTCGCCGGCTGGACGGTGCAGGACAACCTCTCGCACCTGATCGGCACCGAACGGGCGCTGCAAGGACTGCCCGCGGCGACCGACGCCCGCGGCGATGGGCGACCACGTGAAGAACCCGATCGGGCAGTTCAACGAGGCCGAGGTCGACGCTCGCCGCGGCATCGCCGGCGCCGAGGTGCTGGCCGAGTGGAACGAGCTGGTCGACCTGCGCGTCGCGACGCTGCGGTCCGCCGACGATGCGTACTTCGCCAAGGAGATGTCGACGCCGACCGGGCCCGGCACGATGGCCGACTTCCTGCACATCCGGGTGCTCGATTGCTGGATCCACGAGCAGGACATGCGCCGCGCGCTCGGCCGTGCCGGGTCACCTCGACGGACGCGGCGGCCGAGCACACCGTCGACCGGCTTGCTGCGCACCATCCCGATCGTCGTCGGCAAGCGCGCCGCGACGCCCGAAGGCGGCGCCGTGATCGATCGACATCGTCGGCGACGTCGACCGGCACGTCGTGTGCGAGGTCACCAACGGCCGAGCCGCGATCCTGGCCGAGCCGTCGACTGACGCCGACTCGCCACCGTCACCCTCGACGCCGAGGCCTTCGTCATGCTGGCCACCGGTCGCTGCGCAGCGTCAGCCGATCCCCGATCGGATCACGCTCGCCGGCGATCAGGCCTTGGGCCGACGGGTCGTCGACAACCTCAACATGATGATCTGAGCGCGTCCGGCCTACGGGCCGAGTTCGGGAACGTCGGGGTCGATTGCCTGGGGGCCGACCGCGCCGATCGCCTCGAAGTACGCGTGATGGGCGTCGACCACGTTGACCACATCGACGTCGTCGATGATCACGATGCCGTTTCGTTCGGCCTCGCCGAGGAGGTAGCCGGTCAGCGTGTCCTCGCTGACGACAACCGGCGCGGCGATGTCTTGACGACGGTCGATGACGTTCGCCGGCTGCAGACCCTTGGCGTGCAGCCAGCGCATGTGGAACGTCAGCAACTGCTCCAACTCGTCGGGGGTGAGGTGCGCCTGCGTCTCGGCGCGGCAGGTACTCGGCGACGAACTCGACCGCTTCGTCGACGACATACACCGACCGCGGCGCCACCGAATCGAGCCGACGGGCCTCACGGCCGACCACGACTGCAGCGATCACGAACGTACACACGGCCGCGAGCAGGATGAGGACGAACGTGATGGCGGGCATCTGTCGATCACCCTACCGATCGACCCGCCGACGGGATCAGAACAGGTAGCCGGTGACGTCGATGAGGAACTGCGTCGAGCTGGAGCCGGCGGTGATCTTCACCTGTCCGGCCGCGTCGACCGCGACCTGCGTGCTGACAGCGAAGGTCTGGTTGTTGGCGAACCAGTTGATGCTGCTCGTCGACGGTTGGGTCGTCGCCGCGCTGTACATCGCGAGGAAGCCGCCCGCGACGGTCTCGGTGACAGTCAGGGTGACGATGGCCGCGGTTGCGCCAGGCGGAACCGCGACGACGCTGGCACCCTTGCCGTCGACGCCGTTGGCGAGGCTGATGGTTCGGGTTTCGCCGGCAGCGATCTTCGCGCCGCCGTTGGCCCGCGAGTCGTACGCACGAAGCGGCGCCGGCAACATGTGCGCCTCGCCGGCCGGCGGCGTGCCCGGGACGAGCTGACCCGGATCGCACCGTTGGGGAACTCGGCATTGCGGAGGTCGACGTAGAAGTTGCCGGGATCATCGACGACCTGTTGGGCACGACGCCGGATGCTGCGGTGCATCCGGTTGCCGAGGTTGCGGTGGCAGCACCGAAGGGAACGAACGGCACGAGGATGAGGCCGTTGGCACCCGGCGCTCCCGGAGTGGATCTGCGCCGATGTCGGCAGGGCGATTCCGCTGTACGACAGGTCCCAGCACACCTCCGCTCCGTTCGCGGACGAGTTGACGATGTCGATCGTCACCGCAGCAGTACCAGCGCCATCTTGGTCTGCGGGAGGCACGACGTTTGCGCCGCTCGAGTCGAAAGACGTACGGGGTCTGGGCGACCTGGAAGAAGTGTTGATTGCCGACGTTGTTCCGAGCGTTTCCGAACGCAATCGTCGGGATGGCGATGGCAGCCGCAACTCCGATTGCCGTGACATGCAAACAACGATTTCTTCTGCATGTGAGTCCCCTCTCGGTGGGTTTCCATGATCGCCGAAGTCCGCCGGAGCGACCACTGGAACCCTACGCGAGGAGGTACTCGCGACCGGAGGACCCTCTGCACGCGAGAAGCCGAAACGAGAAAGGCGCCGGGACCTCCGAAGAGGTCCCGGCGCCGAGCTCAGGATTTCTTAGTACATGTACCCAACGACGTCGATGATGAAGTGCGTCGGTGCGGTACCGACACCGTCGGTGACCTTCACGCTTGCCGCCGGTCGTCAACAGCAACCTGGGTACCGACAGCGACGTCTTGGCCGGCGGCCTTCCAGTTGATGCTGCTGGTGGCAGGCTGCGCGGCTGGCCGCGCTGTAGATCGTCAAGAAGCCACCAGGGGCGTTCGTGTCGGCGATCGTCAGCGTGATGATGGCTGCCGTAGCACCCGGGGGCAGGGCGAGGACCTTGGTCGTCGGCGCCTCGAGTGTGTGGCCCGTGGTCAAGCTGATCGTACGGGTTTCACCTGGCTGGATCTTCGGACCGGCGGCGTCACGCGAGTCGTAGACACGCAACGGGGTCGGCAGCAGGTGTGCCTCGCCGGCGGCGGCCGGACCAGTCGACAACTGGCCGCGGATCGCGCCGGCCGGGAAGTCGGTCGTGTGCACGTTGATGTAGAAGTTGGCCGGGTTGCCACGATCTCGTCAGCGAGAGCGCAGGTGCAGATGGTGACGCAGCCCGACGCGCTGTTCGCGCCCAGATTCGGCAGGCGTCGGCGGGATGACGACGACCGGGCCGCCGACACCCGCTGCGCCGCGGTGAATGTGAGCCAGCAGTCGGCGACGCCGGTCAGGTTGCTGTACGACAGGTCGAAGCACGCCGAGCAGCCGTTGACTGGGTCAGCCGGCATTCGTGGTGACGAACGTGAACGCGGCGCGATCCGGTACCATCGGGGTCGCCGGTCGGCGTGATCGTGCCGCTGGTCGTCAAGTCGCTCGGACCGTCCATCAGGGCGACGACGGCGTCTGTGACGCTGGAATGCAGCGTTCGAACCGGGCGGATTGTTGCGGGCGTTACCGAACGCGACCGCTCGGTACCGCGATCGCGGCAGCCAAGCCGACCACGGTCAACGCGAATAGATTCCTGTTTTGCATGAGCAATTCCCTCTCGTTGGATGACCTACATTGCCGGCCCGGAGTACCCACTACGGGGGCGACCCTAAACCACCACCTGCCGAGAAGGGACCGCGGCGGTCAGATTCCGATGCGCTGGGCGAGCAGCTCGCGATGGTACGTCGGGTCGCCGAACAGCAGCTCAGACGACTTCGCACGCTTGAAGTACAGGTGCGCCGGGTGCTCCCACGTGAAGCCGATTCCACCGTGGATCTGGATGTTCTCGGCGGTCGCGTGGAAGTACGCCTCGCTGCAGTACGCCTTCGCCAGTGACGCGACCGACGGCAGTTCGTCGTTCATCTCGGCGGCGCACCACATGCCGTAGTACGCGGCGCTCTTGGCCGATTCGACCTCCAGCAACATGTCGGCGCACTTGTGCTTGATGGCCTGGAACGAACCGATCGGACGGCCGAACTGCACGCGCACCTTGGCGTACTCGACCGCCATCTCCAGCACCTTCTGTGCCCCGCCGACCTGCTCGGCAGCCAGGCCGACGGCGGCGAGATCGAGCACGGTCGACAGCACCTTCCAGCCGTCGCCATCGACACCGATGAGCGTCGCCGGCGTGTTGTCGAACTCGAGCTTGGCCTGCTTGCGCGTCTGGTCCATCGTCGACAGTGCGCTGCGGGTGAGGCCGCTGGCATCGGCGTCGACGGCGAAGAGGCTGACGCCCTTGCCCGTGCGGGCCGCTACGAGGATGAGGCTCGCGGTGTGCCCGTCGAGCACGAACATCTTGGTGCCGTTCAGCGTGTACGAATCGCCGGAGCCCGTGGCCTCCATGGTGATCCCGGCCTCGTCCCACTTGCCGGACGGCTCGGTGAACGCCAACGTCGCGATGGTCTCGCCACTGGCGATGCCCGGCAGGTACGTCTTCTTCGCGGCGTCGTCGCCACTCTGCAGCAGCGTGTTCGCGGCAAGCACGACCGACGAGAAGAACGGCGCGCACAGCAGGGCGCGGCCCATCTCCTCCAGCACGATGCCGAGCTCGACGTAGCTGTAGCCCGAGCCGCCGTACTCCTCGGGGATGTGCAATCCCTGCAGGCCCATCTGCTCGCCCATCTGGCTCCACACCGCGGCGTCGTAGCCGGCCTCCGTGTCCATCTGCTCGCGCACCGCGGACTCCGGGCTCTTGGCCTCGAGGAACGCCCTGACGGTCTTGCGGAGCTCTTCTTGTTCTTCGGTGAAGGCAAAGTTCATGTGCGCAGTGTTGCGCGCCAGCGGCCGACACGACGCCAAGCGATCTGTGTACACTCGCGTACACACATGATCGGGATTCGCGAGCTCCGCGCCGACCTCGCTGCGCACGTGCGCCGCGCGGCCAGCGGCGAGACCACGGTGATCTCCATCGCCGGCTCCCCCGCTGCGGCCCTCACACCCCTGGCGATGAGCGATGAGCCGCCCGGCGCCGCACATCTCTCATCGCTCGTGGCTTCTGGTGCGTTGATCGCACCGCGGCGGTCGGACGGGCGGATGGCCGACGGGACGGTGTCGACGTGGGCCAACGTGCGACTGGACCGGCTGCTGCGCGAGATCCGCGGATGACCGTGTACCTCGACACCAGCGCACTGGTGGGCTTGCACCTCGATGGTGCGGCACGCGCCGTCGTGCTCGCCGCATTGGAGACCGACCCCGACTGGTGCAGCAGCGGGTTGACGTTGATGGAATCGCTCGCGCTCGTCGATCGAGTCACCGACGAGGCCGTGCTGCGTTCCGACCTCGAGAACCTCGTCCGCCTGTCGTGGGATCGAGTCGCGGTGGTTCCCGTCGACCAGCGATGCCTCGATCGAGCCGGTGTGCTGATGCGCGAACAGCCACTGCGCCTGGCGGATGCAATCCACCTCGCGGCCGCCGATCGGCTGCCGCGTCCAGTGCGATTCGTGACGTTCGATCCTGCGCAGATCCCTGTGGCGATGTCGATGGGTTTTGACGTCACCTCGACCTGACTCACTACGGTGACCGGGTGCAATTCGGCCTGTTCAGCTTGACCACTCTGTCGTCGCCGCGCGGCAACACCACGCAGTTGTTGGCAGAAACCCGCGCCGAAGTGCAACTCGCCGAGCAACTCGGCTTCGACATCGCCTGGTTCGCCGAGCACCACTTCTCCAACTACTCGATCACGTCGTCGCCGCTACTGCTCGTCTCGCACATGGCCGCGGCGACGACGACGATCCGGCTCGGCCCTGCCGTGATCGTGCTGCCGTTCTACGAGCCGCTGCGATTGGCCGAGGACGTGTGCCTCGCCGACGCGCTCACCGGCGGACGTCTCGTGCTCGGCCTCGGGTTCGGGTACCAACCCCGGGAGTTCATCAAGTTCGGGATCCCCTTCGAGGAGCGATACCTGCGCGGCCTCGAGGCGTGGGATCTCATCGACCAGGCGAGCGACGGGTACATGGAGTTCGGTGGCAGCAGGCTCGACGTCGCCGTCACCGCGGCGCAGGCTCACATTCCGACGTTCGTGGTCGGCTCCGATCCAACCGTGATGAAGACGGTTGCGGATCGCCGCGCCACTCCGTTCGTGACACCCGGACTGCAGCCGCTGTCGGCAGCGGTGCGAATGCGCGATGCCTATGCCGAGGTCTACGGCGAGCCGATGCCGTTCGCGATGCAGCGCTACGTGTTCGTCAGTGATGATCCGGCGGAACGACGGGCTGCGGCAGAACAGGTTCGCAACGTTGCCCGGATGGCAGGCAACCTTCGTCGCCCCGAACCGCTGATGGACGGCGCCCATCTGCAGCGTCCGGCCATCGACAACGAACCGTCCCTCGACGAGATCGAAGCCGGCGCGCTGATCGGCACCGCCGCGCAGGTCGCCGACCGCATCATCGCCGAGGCACAAGCGCTCTCACTGTCGCACCTGTCGTGCTTCATGCGTCTCGCCGACATGCCTCACGACGTGGCGATGCGCTCGATCGAGACGTTCGGTGCCGAGGTGATCCCAGCGGTTCAGCGGGCGATCGGTGGCACGGCGTAGCCGTCGACCAGATCGGTGATGAGGCCGGCCACTGCGATGGAGCGGTAGTCGTGCAAGTAGGGCGACACGACCTGAACGCCGACGGGTAACCCTGCCGCGGTGTGGCCGACCGGCGTCGAGGTCGACGGGAGATACGCAGAACCGATCAGCGCCGGCCATGCCTCCAACGCAAGGTACGGAAGCACCACTCCGTCGATGGCGATCTCTCGCGTCGCCCACGTCCCCTCCTGTTGATGTGGAAACGCCGGCGTCAGCGTGATGGGACACAGGAGCACATCGACGTGCTCGAAGAACTCGGCCCACTGCAACCGCCAACGGGCGCGCCGGCGATCAGCCGCGAGCCAATCGTTGTGGCTGACATCCTGCTGGCCGTCGCTGATGTTGCAGGCCGCGCCGATCAGCCATCCACCCGTGTGCCACGCCTCGGTGAAATCGAACTGCGGTCGGATGGCGCGATCCACGGATGCACCGGCGGCCTCGAGACGATCGGCGACACTCATGAGGATCGCGGTCATGTCGGAATCCATCGGCAACGACGGCTCGTCGAACCAGGTCGCCACGCGCAACGAGCGAACATCGGTGACACCGGCAGGTGGCAGGTCGAGCCGCCAGCCGACCGAGCGATCGGCAGTGGGCCCGGCGAGCAAACTGAACAACATCGCCAGATCGTCCGTGCTGCGCGCAATCGGCCCGAACACGTTGACGTCGCTCTCGGTCACGCCTCCGGTCGGCTCGTCGAGGTAGCCGAGCGTCGGGATCACACCGAACGAGGGCTTGTGGCCGAACACACCGCAGAACGCGGACGGCACGCGCACCGATCCGCCGATGTCGGTGCCGATCTCGAAGCTCGTCATGCCGCAGGCGACTGCTGCCGCCGCGCCACCTGAGGATCCACCCGGCACCCGCGTGAGATCCCACGGGTTGTTGGTGGTGCCGAACATCTCGTTGAAGGTCTGGAAGTCGCCCGACCACAACGGCACGTTGGTCTTGCCGAACACGATCGCGCCGGCGTCCTTGATTGCAGTGACAACAGGCGCGTCGTGCTGGGGGACGTGATCGAGCAACACGGGCGATCCACCGGTGGACCGAATCCCGGCAGTGGCGATCGCGTCCTTGACGGTGACCGACACGCCGTGCAACGGACCCCAGACGTCGCCGCCGGCGGTCGCTTCGTCGGCGGCCACGGCGCGCTCGCGCGCAGCCTCGACCGACAGCGTGCACACTGCGTTGACCTGCGGCCCGAGCCGCTCGATCCTCGCCAGTTGCGCGTCGAGCAATTCGACGGCTCCGAGCCCGCCGTTGCGGATCGCCGCTGCTTGGTCGGTCGTCGTCCACAATGCCGGGTCGGTCGCTGCCACGATGGCGAAGCGTAGCTACACGAGTTGTCGCTATCGTCGGCTCATGACCACTCTGCATTGGGCCGACAGTCGCCTCGAGATCCACAAGGTCGTCGTCGGTCCGTACGAGAACAACGTGTTCGTGCTGCGATGCCGCGAGACGGGCGAAGCCGTCCTGATCGATGCGGCCAACGAGCACGAGCAATTGCTCGAGCTGTGTCAACGGCTCGGTGTTCGCAGGGTGCTGGAGACCCACGGTCACTGGGACCACATCCAAGCAGTGCCGGCCATGCGCGAGGCCGGGTACGAGGTCGCCGTCACCGCCGCCGACGCTCCCCGCCTGAAGGACGTCGGCTACGACGTGTTCATCGACGATGCCGAGATCATCGAGGTCGGCAAGTTGCGACTCGAGGCCATCCACAATCCCGGCCACACGGCCGGGTCGGTGAGCTTCAAAGTGCAGGGTGCGCCGGTGCTGTTCAGCGGCGACACGCTGTTCCCGGGTGGTCCCGGCAACACCAAGCTCGACGGTGGCGACTTCAAGACGATCATCCACTCGATCGACACGTCGCTGTTCACGCTGCCGGCCGACACCGTCGTCATGCCCGGTCACGGTGTCGACACGACCATCGGCCACGAGCGACCGCAGCTCGCCGCCTGGGTCGCTCGTGGCTGGTAGCGATCAACCACCCGCACTGCGCTACGACCAACGTCCCGCCGATCACACCCCGATCCACACCGACGACCTGCCGCCCACGCCGACGCGCGACCGCAACATCGTCGCCTCCGCATGGATCGAGGCACCCGCCGAATTGCTGACATTGGGCGCCGATCTTCCGAACAATCCCGAAGCCGAATACAAGCGTCGGATCGGCCCCTGGTTGCTCTGGCGTTCCGGGCCTGCTGCCGGCGGCGACGCTCGTTACTGGGCAGGTCGCAGCGATGATCTGACGAAGCAGCACACGTTCCGCCTGTTCCCCGACAACACCGGCGACGGACTCGGGCCAAGCGGACAACGCCATGTGAAGTTCCGGTCCTGGAAAGAAGATCTGCTGGGCAGGTGACGAAGCCGGTCGTAGCATTGACGTCGATGGCGACCATGGTTCCAGCGGCACTTCCCGTTGCCCACGAAACCGCCGAGGTTCGTGGCGACGGTCGACCGACGCCGGCGATGCGCGACGAGCTTCGACACATCGACTCGAAGCGCAATGCGTTGTCGGTCGTCAGCCTCTACGTCCAGACCGGTCTCCTGCTGTGGCTCAGCACGCGCTTCCTGTGGATCCTGCCGATCACGTTCGTGTTGATGGGACGGGCATTCGCCCAGTTCGCGTCGCTCATGCACGAGGCCGCCCACCGCCTGCTCTTCGCCGACAAGCGAACCAACGACTGGGTCGGTCGATGGTTGTTGGGATATCCAGCCTTCACCTCCACCGATGCCTACCGACGCGTCCACATGGCCCACCACCGCGACGAGTTCGGGCCCGACGAGCCCGACATGGCCCTGTACGCCGGCTATCCGATCGGCGCAGCGAGCTTCCGGCGCAAGATGATCCGCGATGCAACCGGCCAGACCGGCGTGAAGTTGATGCGCCAGTTCCTCGGCAACATCCGCTCCTCCGATCGCCGATCGCGTCGAACGGTGTGGAAGATCCTGGCGGTGCAGGCGGTGCTGCTGGGCGCGGCGATCGTCTCGGGCTACTGGTGGCTGTATCCGGTGCTGTGGGTGGCGCCGTACCTCACCGTGTGGAGGGTGATCAACCGGCTGCGATCCATCGCCGAGCACGGCGGCATGGAACGTTCGAAGGATCGTCGACAGACCACGCATTCGGTTCGCCAACACGCCCTGGCCAGGTTCATCCTGGTGCCGTATCACATCGGCTGGCACCTGGCCCACCACGTCGATTCCGGGGTGCCGTTCCGCAACCTGCCTCGATTCCACGAAGCGCTGGCAGAGGCCGGCTACGTGGACGACACGATCGAATATCCCTCCTACCCTGCGATTTGGCGAGCCCTCAGATCCTGACCGGAATTGGATTCGAGGGGGTTTCCACTACGGCCATAGGGGAAATACACTGGTCGCCATGACCACAGCTGCACACGAGCTGTTTCGCATCGAAGATCTGCACGCAAAACCGGCGCTGACCGAGTCGGCAGCCAACGAATCCGCAGCAAGTGACGCTTTTGCCAGCCCACTCGCGGCCGGCGACGAGATCCTGCGGGGCCTGTCGCTGACAGTCAACGCCGGCGAAGCACACGCCATCATGGGCCCCAACGGTTCGGGCAAGAGCACCCTGGCCAGCACGTTGCTGGCCTCCCCCGAGTACGAGGTGACATCGGGCCGCATCTTCTTCCAGGGCGACGACATCACCGACTGGCCGCCCGATGTGCGTGCCAAGGCCGGCATGTTCCTGGCGTTCCAATATCCGCAGGAGATCCCCGGCGTCTCGGTCATCCAGTTCCTCCGCCAGGCCCTGTCGGCCCGCAAGGGCATCGACCTCAGCGTGCTCGAACTGCGGCTGGCGACGATGGATTGGATGAAGCGTCTCGGCATGGACTCCTCGTTCGTCGACCGGTACCTCAACGAGGGTTTCAGCGGCGGCGAGAAGAAGCGCAACGAGATCATGCAGATGGCCATCCTCGAACCCGAGCTGGCGATCCTCGACGAGACCGACAGCGGTCTCGACATCGACGCATTGCGTACCGTGGCGAAGGGCATCCGCGAGATCCGCAGCGACCGCCCGCAGATGGGCGTCGTGCTGATCACCCACTACCAACGCCTGCTCGACGAAGTGCAGCCCGACCACGTGCACATCCTCGTCGGCGGTCGCATCGTCGCCAGCGGCGGCATGGAGCTGGCCGCGCAGCTGGAGCGTGACGGGTACGAGGCGTTCCGATGATCCTCGACACCGCAGCGATCAAGGCGCAGTTCCCGCTGCTGCAGCGTCAGATCAACGGGCTGCCGCTGGTGTACCTCGATTCGGCCAACACCTCGCAGAAGCCACAGTCCGTCATCGACGCGATGAACGACTTCATGGAGACGTCGTACGCCCCCATCAATCGCAGTGCGTATCAGCTGGCCGCCGAGGCGACGGATGCGTACGAGGATGCCCGCAAGGCGGTCCGCAGGTTCATCAACGCGCCGAAGGTCGACGAGTTGATCTTCACCAAGAACGCCACCGAAGGATTGAACCTGGTGGTGTACAGCTGGGCCCGAGCCAATCTGCACCGCGGCGACGTCGTCGTTCTCACCGAGATGGAGCACCACGCCAACATCGTGCCGTGGCACATGCTGGCAGCCGAGCGCGGCATCGAGCTCCGCTGGGTGCCGCTGACCATCGACGGGCTGCTCGACCTCACCAACCTCGACACGCTGCTCGATGGCGCCAAGGCCTTCGGCTTCACGGCGATGAGCAACGTGCTCGGCACCATCACACCGGTTCGCCAACTCTGCGACGCGGCACACGCTGCGGGCGCGCTGGCCATCGTCGACGCTTGCCAGTACGTGCCGCACAACGTCACCGATGTGCAGGCGTGGGACGCCGACTTCGTCGCCTTCAGCAGCCACAAGATGTGCGGCCCATCGGGCATCGGTGTGCTGTGGGGCCGCGAAGCATTGCTCGACGCGATGCCACCGTTCCTCGGCGGTGGCAACATGATCGCCGACGTGCGGCTCGACGGTTTCACCCCAGCTGAGCTCCCCGCCAAGTTCGAAGCGGGCACTCCCCCGATCACCGAGGCGATCGGACTGCATGCCGCGATCGACTTCCTCGAGGGGCTCGGGATGGCGAACGTCCGCCGTCACGAGATGGAGATCGCGACGTACGCGATGACCACCCTCAACGAGCGTTACGGCGACGACATCTGTCTCCATGGCCCGACCAACGTCGAGGTGCGCGGGGCGACGTTCAGCTTCGGCTTCCGCAACATCCATCCCCACGATCTGTCGCAAGTTCTCGACCAGCGCAACGTGTGCCTGCGAGCCGGCCACCACTGCGCCAAGCCGCTCATGCGCCAGCTCGGCGTCAACGCGACAGCACGCGCCAGCTTCTATCTGTACAACGACAACACCGACGTCGACGCTCTGGCAGACGCACTCGACGGCGCCAGCGATATCTTCGGTTTCTGAGCCGAGGAAGAGGAGCTACCAACCATGCCGGGCCTCGAAGACCTGTATCGCGAGATCATCCTCGACCACTACCGCACGCCGCGCAATCGTGGCGAGCTCCCGCCACCCGCAGCCCACGCGGTTGGGCACAACCCGTTGTGCGGTGACGAGATCGACGTGTACCTGCAGATCGAGGACGACGTCGTCACCGATGTGAAGGTCGGTGGGCAGGGTTGCTCGATCTCGCAGAGCTCGGCATCGATGATGAGCCAAGCGATCAAGGGCAAGTCCGTTGCCGAAGTGCGTGCGCTCGTCCGCCGTTTCAAGGGGATGATGTCGATCGAGGAAGAGGTGCCCGAAGGCGAAGAGGCATCGCAGGCCGAGATCAAGTTGGGCGATCTCGAAGCCCTGCAGGGCGTCGTCAAGTTCCCCGTTCGAATCAAGTGCGCAACCCTCGCCTGGAACACGCTGCTCGAGGCGATGGCCGAAGCAACTTCGGTATGACTCCGGCGTTCGACGAAATCGCGCCGCATCCCGATGGCGTCGATGCGGCCGATGAGTTGGTGCACGAGCGGGTGTACGTCGTGCGCGGCATATCGCGGCGGCTCCAACAAGATCGTTCTTCGAGGTTCTGTTCGAGATCAGAAGCCGCCGGGTCTGTACTTCGACGACACGCAACCACTGACGATTCACCACATGATCGTCGACCTCACCGTGGAGATCCCGTCGCTGGAGATCGTCGCCGCGAAGGCGGTGCTCGAAGTCCATCCGCACCCGACGTGCAAGCTGATCGAAGATCACTACGACAAGCTCGTCGGCTTGTCGATCGCCCGCGGATACACCCACAAGATCCGTGAGCTGTTCGGTGGGCCTCGTGGCTGCACCCACACGACCGCATTGCTGCAGGCGATGGCGCCTGTCGCCATTCAGTCGATCTGGTCCGTCAACATGGGCCAGACACCGAGCGACGGCGACAGTCCGTTCAGCACCGAAGACGCTCGACAGGCGGCGCTGATGGCCAACACCAACACGTGTCACGTGTGGGCCGAGGACAGCGAACACGTCGCCTCTTTGCGCCGTGGCGAGCCGATGGACGTTCCGCTGTGGATCACCAAGCGGTTCGACGAGCTGGGCCGGGAAGTCACGACCTGGCGGCCTTCCTGACCGTGGCCGACACCACCGCGAGGACCTCCGACCCGTGGGTCGAATCGCCGTGGCTCGAGCACGACATCGTCGAGCGCAAGCTGTCGCCGGAGATGGCTGCCATCGCGCGGCAGTACCACACCGACGGATTCGCGGTGATCCCCGGCCTCGTCGACCAGGACTTGATCGTCCGCATCCTCGACGATCTCATCGAGCCACTCCACGGACTCAGCCGCGTGCAGGACGCGTGGAAGTTCAGCCCAGCAGTGCGCGAGCTGGCGGTGATGCCCGAGGTGCTCGACGTGCTGCGAGACCTCTACGGCCGCCGGCCGGTTCCCTTCCAGACGCTCAACTTCGAGTACGGCACGCAACAGCGAGCACACTCCGACACCGTCCACTTCAGCTCGTTGCCGAGGCGGTACATGTGTGGCGTGTGGGTCGCCCTCGAAGACGTCGATGCCGGCAACGGTCCGCTGTTCTACTACCCCGGCTCTCAGCGACTGCCCGATCCCTTCTTCCAGCGGTTCGGTCTCGACGCCGGCATCGGCAGCTACGCCGCGTACGAGGAGGCGCAAGAGGCGTTGCTCGATGCTCACGGATTAGAACCGATCGAGTTCCACGCCAAGATGGGCGATGCACTGATCTGGTCGGCCAACATCGTGCACGGTGGCACGCCGATCACCGAGGAAGGCCGCACGTGTTGGTCGCAAGTGACCCATTACTTCTTCGACGGCTGCGTCTACGTGACCCCGCTGCACAGCGACCCCGAGGTCGGTGAGTGGTTCGTTCGAGCCGACCTCGAAGACATCAGCACGGGCCAGTTGGCGACGCAGTCGTACAACGACCAGCCGGTGTACTTCGAGGATCTCGGCAACGGACGCAGCCGCATCCACCGAGGCACCAAGAACGGTCCGCTGGCCAGCGAGGTCGTCGGTGGGCTGCAAACAGAGGTCGAGTCGCTTCGTCAGCAAACGCAGTCACAAGCCGACGAGTTGGCCGCGCTGCGCAACAGCCGCGCGCTGCGCATCGGCAACGCGGTCCTCGCCCCGGCGCGCTCGGGTGCGCGACCGGCTGCACCGCTAGGTCAATCCCGTCGAAGGTCGGTCACGGTTCCGCCACTGACCCGCTCGAGGTCGCTCGGCGACAGCGCAAAGACGTCGTGCCAGGTTCCCGCCGCCGCCCACACCTCGTCGTATTGCAACAGGTCCGGGTCGAGGAACACCCGCAGCTGCGTCGTGTGACCGAATGGCGGGACGCCGCCGATCGGGAAGCCGGTGGTCTCGTAGACCGTGTCGGCATCGACGCGGCACACTTCGATCCGCCGGCCGCGTGGGCGAGCTTCTTCTCGTCGAGTTGGTTCGATCCGCTGACGTATGCCAACACGACCTCACCGTCGACCGCGAAGATCAGGCTCTTGACGATCTGCCCGACGTCGACGCCGATCGCCGCGGCAGCATCGGCGGCAGTCTTGGTGCCCTCGGGGAATCGGCGCGGCTCGATGGTCAATCCGAAGCCCGCGGCCGCATTGGCAACACGAGTCACGTTTGGATGAACGTCGGTCACGTGTGAACCGTCTCTGTCGACATGGCTCAAACGTAGTCATCCGAACTGCTATGAGCCGGATGCAAATCGCCGTTCAGTCGGCGGTGGCGAGGACCGGCGGCATTGCTGCACCTGCAGCATCGACCGAGTCGGCCCGACGGCACCAGGCGTGGGCGAAGTAGGCGATCGCAACCACGATGATGACATCGCCGACGCTGAAGACGTTGGCGAACGGCCAGCCCTTCGGGATCGCGAACACATCGCCGAGCCACCACAGTCGGGCGTGGCTGGCGATGTGCGAGTTCTCGAACTCACCGGTGATCGTCGGCAGACCGGACACGCGCCAGGCCCACGGCGACGCCGGCATGGTGCCACCGTTGGCGGCGATCGCCGCGAAGTTCAGCCCCGCACCGAGCCCCACCAGCAACGCGCCGGGGAGATGTCGGTTGCTCCACAGAAATGCTGCCGAGAGCCCGAAGGTCAACAGGTGCACCGGCTGGCCGAGCCAGTTCGGGAAGCCGGCGATCAACGTGATGACCAGCTGCAATCCAATGCTCAGCCACACCAGCCAGACCCGGCGGAGCGACAGCTTGGCGAGCGGGGCGAGGGACCTGCCCGTCAACGGAACGGTCAGGATCGCGGCGATCGAGGCAACGACGATGATCATGACGAGATCTGCTCCAGTGCCGACATCGATTGACGGATGTCGAGCCATTCGACCAACTCGGGCAGTGCCACGGGACGACAGATCAGGTAGCCCTGAGCGACATCGCAGCCCAAGTCGTTCAACGTGATCCACGACTGCTCGGTCTCGACACCCTCGGCGACGGTCTCGATGCCGAGCCCCTTGGCGAGCGTGACGATCGCCTTCACGAGGTGCTGTTGGCGTTGGCTGTGGGCGATGCCGTCGACGAAGCTGGCGTCGATCTTCAGCCGATCGACCGTGAAGTCGCGGCAGCATGCTGAACGACGAGTAGCCCGTTCCGAAGTCGTCGATCGCGACACGTACGCCGGCCTCGCGGCAGCGCACTGATGGCGAACAAGCTGCGCTCGGGCTCACTGGCGATTGCGCTCTCTGTGATCTCCAACTCGAGTCGACTGGGTGCGAGCGTTGCCTCGTCCAATGCCTTCAACACACTCGAGGGGAATCGTCGATCCTGCAGGTTCCGGGCCGACACGTTGATGGACAGCCGCATGTCGAAACGGTCGACCGCTCGCGGCATCGATGGTTGCCTGTGTCAACACGAACTGCGTCAACGGTCCGATGAGATCGGTGTGCTCGGCGAGCGTGATGAAGTCGCCGGGCGGCACCTGACCAAGGGTCGGATGCTGCCAGCGCAGCAGCGCTTCCATCGCGTTCGGGCTGCCGTCGCTGAAGCGAGTCAGCGGCTGGTAGTGGATGCGGAGTTGATCCGCACCGATCGCGTGCGACAGTTCACCGAGCAGGCCGAGGCGACCGCGTTCGGGACGCGAGCCCAGCGCCTTGTAGCACTCGACGCCGGTGCGATAGCGCTTGGCCCGATACATGGCGACATCGGCAGCGCTCAACAGATCTTCCGGTGTGCGACCGTGCGTCGGGGCGAACGCCAGGCCGATGCTGACGCCGACCGACAAGGGAAACCCGTCGACGACGATGGGGCGAGTCAGCTCGGTGCGCAACCGCTCGACGATCGCCATGGTCGATGCTTCGGACCCGACGTCCGGGATCAGGACTGCGAACTCGTCGCCGCCGAGACGGGCGACGACCGCTGAATCGGGCGCCGACCGCGTCAGCTGGTCGGCGATGCCGAGCAGGACCATGTCGCCGGTCTGGTGGCCGAGACGGTCGTTGATCTCCTTGAAACCGTCGAGGTCGAGCAGCAGGATCGCGCCGCGGACGTCGTCGGGATTCGAGGCCAGGAAGCCGGAGAGGTGGTTGTCGAAGGTGCGTCGATTGAGCAGATGAGTGAGGCCATCGTGGTTGGCCTCGTGGGCCCGGCGCAGTGCCTGCTGCGTGCTCTGGTAGATCAGCAGCGCGGTCACTCCGAGCAGGGGCAGCATCAGCAGGCTGAAGTGAATGGCGACGACGAAGATCGGCGAGAGCGCCAGCAGTGCACCATCGGCCGAGATGCTGAGGAAGAAGCTGCGACCCATCATCGAGCGCACGCTGGTCTTGTAGTGCAGCGCCAACACGATGCAGGTCAGCAGGGCATTCGCCGTGAAGACGAACGCACCGGCAACGACGATGCCGAATCCCCAACGGTACGAAAGCCGTTCCGCGTCGACGATCGGTGTGCCGAGGTTCAAGAGCTGCAGGACGATCGCGCCGGCGGCGAGCGATGCAGTGATCTGCGCCGCATTGAAGACGACCTTGGTGACGGATTTGTCCTGGCGGATGTCGACGTAGAGGGTGCAGGCGGCCATCGCCGCGATCGCGACGAGGGGTGCTCCGAGGAGCACGATGCTGAAGGCGAACGCCCAGCCGGGCGTCACCTGACCGCCGTCTCCGAAGCGGAACCACCGGGTGCGGGTCTCGCCGATGAACAGCAGACCACAGAAGATTGCGATGTAGATGCCCATCGATGGCGGAACGATGCCGTCCTTCGAGAGGGCGTAGACGACGCCCGTCAGGCCGACTGCGACGACAGCGACAGTGGCGACGTAGGCGTCGACGATCCTGTGCCTCGAATCCTGTTTGGTCGAGCTATCAGGCACTTGGAGTTCCTTGATCGGGATGAGGCGGGCAGTCCTGTGCGACGCGGGCGGTGTGGAGCGCCCGCGTCGCAAGAGTTCAGCTCAGGACCATTTCCAAGGGGCGCCCACCGAAGAGATCAATGCAACGATCGTTGCAACGGCCGCCGCGGCACGCACCGAGGTGTGGGTGATGTTCTTCATCGCACCGTCCATTTCGTTGGCGCTGCGACGGTGATGGCGAGCATCACGACCGGCGCCAGCCGGTAGATGGTTGTCTTTGCTTGCTGACGCATGCAGCGCCCTCCTGTTCGGCGTTCCGTCCATCGCACGGCAGCGTCCGCCGTTCACCTCCACCGTGCACCGTTGTTATAGGCAGGAAAGTCATCGGGAGATAGACGGCGATGCTTAAGGAATTTTCTGGACTTCCTCAAGCAAAGGTGCTCGCACACGTCGGTTGACCACGTTCCGGCGTCGGTGCTGCCTCAGCGCGGTCGAGGAGCAACCGCCGGCAGTGATCCGCCACCACCAACCGTGTAGCCGTGCACGCTGGTCCGAAAGGACCATTTGAGCCGTTTGACCTACCCGAAGAGGTCGGCCAAACCGTTACCCGAAGGCTCTTCGTCGGCGCCCATGAAGGCCGCATAACCATCGATCTCGAGCTGATCGGCCAGCTCTGCGCCACCCGACGAGACGATGCGTCCCTTCACGAGGATGTGCACGTGATCGGGCCGCAGCACTTCGAGCAACCGGTTGTAGTGCGTGATCGCCAACACCCCGAGGTTCTGTTCGTTGGTCAACGCCTCGATCCGCTGCGCGCAGTCGCGCAGTGCATCGATGTCGAGGCCGGAATCGAGCTCGTCGAGGATGACGATCTTCGGCTCGAGCATCGCCACCTGCAGGGTCTCGTTGCGCTTCTTCTCGCCGCCGGACAGGTCGACGTTCAGCGCCCGCTCGAGCAATGCGGCATCGAATCCGATCCGTGATGCCTCGGCGAGCAAACGGCTGTCGACCTCCGCTGTCGGCATCGACCGTGCCGCGAATGCGTGATGCATGACGTCGACGAGTTGAACACCCGGCACCTCGGTGGGATATTGCATGACCAGATGCAGACCGGCTTGTGCCCGTTTCCATGCCGGCAGCGCCAGCATGTCGACGCCGTCGAGCAGCACCGAGCCGCCGAGCACCTCGTAGCCGGGCTTGCCCATGACGACCGCCGACAGCGTGCTCTTGCCGGCGCCGTTCGGGCCCATGACCGCATGGACCTCGCCGGAACTGACCGTCAGGTTGATGCCGTTGAGGATGGTCTTGCCGGCAACGGATGCAACCAGGTCGCGAATCTCGAGCGTGCTCACTGATCCTCCACGTCGATCTCGATCATCCCGTCGACCACGTTCGGCGACGTAGACGGGCACGGGTTGGGTCGCCGGCAGTGTCTGCGGCTCACCGGTCTCCAGGCTGAACGTACTGCCGTGCTTCCAGCACTCGATTTCCTTCGTGTCGCAGAACAACTCGCCCTCGCTGAGCGAGAAGTCGGCGTGGCTGCACGTGTCGCCGATCGCGTACACGTCGTCGCCGATGCGCACCACCGCGACCGGCGCGGCCGTCGACGTCGAAACGCTTCGCACTGTTGGGCGCGACATCGGTCAAGCGGGCAGACGACCGGTGCTCATCGGGTTCGCCGATCGAGCTTGGCCGCGACCTGTGCTCGCAACTCCGCCGCGAGTGAGCCGACCGGCAGTTGCGACAGGACCTCGTCGAAGAAGCCGAGCACGACGAGACGCTCTGCTGTCTCGGGCGGGATGCCCCGGCTCTCGAGGTAGAACCGCTGATCCTCGTCGATCGGACCGATCGTGCTGGCGTGGCTGCACTTCACGTCGTTGGTCTCGATTTCGAGGTTGGGCACGCTCTCGGCCCAGGCGCCGGCGCTGAGGGTGAGGTTGCGATTGGTCTGGTAGGCAACCGATCCCTTGGCCTCGTGGCCGATCCGGATGAGGCCGGTGTACACGCTGCGGGCCGTGTCTTGCACCGCGCCCTTGAACAGGAGGTCGCTGGTCGTTCGCGGAGCAACGTGATCCTGCAGCGTTCGGAAGTCGTGCATCTGATGCTCGTCGGCGTAGTACAAGGCGACCTGGCGCGTGCTGGCGCCTTGCCCGACGACTTTCACGTCGGTACGCACTCGGGCGTAGTCGCCGCCGAGTGCAACCGTCGCCAACAGGGTGTTGGAGTCGCGTTCGCCGATCGCCTGCTGGTGCCCGAGCTGCCACACAGAGGTGTCGAGCTCGTTGATGGCCACGTACGTGACCCGCGCAGCCTGTTGGGCCCGAACGAACAGTCGCGGCACCACGAGCGCGGCGCCGGCGCCGTCGCTGACGAACCGCTCGACCACCGTGACTTCGCTGTTCTCGCCGGCATCGATCACCAGCCGAGGGAAGGTCGCTTCGTCGCCGCCGTGAATCGTGTGAGTGACCAGGATCGGTGTCTCGACGTGCGTGCCTCGAGGAATCGACAGCACCGTCTCGCCGTAGAACGACGCGCTGAGCTCGTCGAAGACATCGTGCACCGTCGAGGTGTCGAGGTCGTGACGATCGCCGACGTACCCGTTGGCACCGTCGACCTTCGTGGTTGGAGCGGTCGGATGGAAACGGTCGAGCTGCAGCTCGCCGATGCGGCTGTAGCGCCACACCTCCTGCTCGGCAGTGGGCATGGCCATCGCCTGAGCACGCTCGGCGGCGGCCCTGCGTAGCTGGTCAGAGGGGTCAACCAGATCTGGCGAGAACGCAAGCACGGGCCAAATTCTACTACCCGCGTAGGACTAATCCCCACGAGCGCGTGGGCGGACTCAGTCGTCGCGGAAGCGGCGCATGATGCCACGCATTCGCTTCTTGCGTGGCTTGCGGCCCATCCCGGATTCCGACATCACCTGCGGTCCGATCTCATTGAGGAAGTCCTCGGCCTCGTCGAGGATCGCTGCCGCGCTGCCGTCGTCGATCCCCGGTGGTTCGGGTGGCGTCGGCGGCGACACCATCGATCCGTATGTCCAACCGGCGTCCATCCTCGGCTCGAACGCCTGGCAATGCTCGGGGCAGCGCCACGGGGCGTCGGGGGCGAGATCGAGGTTGCACTTGCGAACGGTTTCACCGTTCGCGTAGGTGCGACTCTCGAAGTTCTTGCATTCCTGACGCATTGGCATGAGCGAATCGTAGAACCGCTACAGCCACGCGCAACCCTCACACGAAGTTCTCACCTTGCGGCCTCGACTACGCGGCCTTCGGGCCGATCGCCGTGTCGACGTTCTCCGTCACGGCTACCTGGTTGTCGGAGTTGTCGACGCAGCTTGCCGCCAGATTCGAAGCAGCGGTGCCGCCGAGGAGCTGGACGTCGGAGAGGAAGAAGAAGCCGCCGCGTCCTTCGACCTGGCCGCCCATGGGCATCACCTCGCCGGCGGGCGACACCACCGATCGGTTCGGATCGTCCCACCGCGTTCCCGCCGGCCAGAGAATCGGGTACCGCTGCCCGTTCGCCTGAACGAGGTAGAGGCAGCCAGCGTCGAGTTGCAGCACACCCGTCAGTAGCGTCCCGAGGTTTGCCGACGGCGACGAGGTCTGCGGATAGCGCATCAACGGCCCATCGATCGCCTTCGCTTCCTCGGCTGTCGTGCTCGATGTCACCACCACAGCGGGAGTGCTGTTCGAATCGGAGCTGCCGCACGCCGCTGTCAGGAGCAGCAGCGCGAGGGCAACATTGCGCAACGTCAGCCGACGCTGCCTTCCATCTGCAGTTCGATGAGGCGGCTCCACTCGACCGCGTACTCCATCGGCAGGGTGCGAGTGATCGGCTCGATGAAACCGTTGACGACCATGCTCATGGCCTGCTCCTGCGAAAGGCCGCGGCTCATGAGGTAGAACAGCTGCTCGTCGGCGATCTTGCTGACCGTGGCTTCGTGGCCGATCTCGGCATCGCGCTCGCCCACTTCCATGTACGGCATCGTCATGCTCACGCTCTCCTCGTCGAGGATCAACGCGTCGCACTGCACGTGGCTCTTGCAGCCGTACGCGCCTTCCTCGACACGAACGAGTCCGCGATAGGTGGTGATGCCACCGTCCTTGCTGATGGACTTCGACACGATCTTCGACGTGGTCTCGGGTGCCGCGTGCACCATCTTGGCGCCGGCATCCTGATGCTGACCGGGGCCGGCATAGGCGACCGAGAGGACTTCACCCGTGGCCTTGGGGCCGACCAGGTACACGCTCGGGTACTTCATGGTGAGCTTGGAGCCGATGTTGCCGTCGATCCATTCCATGTGACCCTCGGCCTCGACGCGGGCGCGCTTGGTGACGAGGTTGTAGACGTTCGGCGACCAGTTCTGGATGGTCGTGTAGGTGACCCGAGCCGACGGCTTGACGACGATCTCGACGACCGCCGAGTGCAACGAGTCGTTGGTGTACACGGGAGCCGAGCAGCCCTCGATGTAGTGCACCTGCGAGCCCTCGTCGGCGATGATCAGCGTGCGCTCGAACTGGCCGGCGTTCTCGCTGTTGATGCGGAAGTAGGCCTGCAACGGCATCTCGACCTCGACACCCGGCGGCACGTAGATGAAGCTGCCACCACTCCACACCGCAGTGTTGAGCGCGGCGAACTTGTTGTCGCCGGGCGGGATGACCGTGCCGAAGTACTTGCGGACCAGATCGGGGTACTCGCGCAGCGCGGTATCCATGTCGCAGAACAAGATGCCCTGCTGCTCGAGGTCCTCGCGATTGCGGTGGAAGACGACTTCGGATTCGTACTGCGCAGTGACGCCGGCGAGGTACTTGCGTTCGGCCTCGGGGATGCCCAGCTTCTCGTACGTTGCCTTCATCTGCTCGGGCAGATCGTCCCACTCGCTGACCTGATCCGTGGCCGGCTTGAGGTAGTAGTAGATGTCCTGGAAGTTGATGTCGGGCATGTTGACGGCGAACCACTCGGCCATCGGCTTCTTCTCGAACAACCGCAAGCTGCGCTGACGCTGCTTGGTCATCCAGGTCGGCTCACCCTTCCACCAGGAGATCTGATCGACGACCGCCTCGTCGAGCCCCTTGTGGGGCTTGAACGCGTACTCGACATTGTCGTCACTCCAGCCGAGGCTGTATTTGCTGAGGTCGAGGTCGAAAGTCGTCATTGCTGACTCCGTTCACGCGAAAGGCTTCGGGGGATTTCCACTACGCACATAGTAACAATTACCTGGAGCGTTACAACGAAGTACTTCCCGTCGCGCCATGCTTCGAATCAGGCGGCCCACGAACTCAGGCGGCACGGCCCGGGGGTGGGGCCGCCTGCTGCACCTCGATGAAGATGCACTCGCCGGGGCACGCGAGCGCGGCATGGATGACAGCCCCCTCGTTGCGAGGCGAGACCTTGGCCAAGCTGCGGCCGCCGCCCGGATCGTTGAGGACATATTGGCCCTCGACGACGTAGGCGATGCCGTCTTCCAGCTGAGCGAACACGTCCGGGCAATGGTCGACACACAATCCGTCGCCCGTGCACAAGTCTTGGTCGATCCACACCCGCATGACGCTGCCGACCCTACCGTGGCGACCCGGCAAGTCGTCGCATCAGGGGCGCCAGAACCGTGGGTGCAGTTACTGTGGCGCCGTGCAGGAACCAGTCGCCAAGAAGATCGAACATCATTGGGATCGTCCGACCGGCCGAGTCGAGGATCCGTGGGCGTGGCTGCGGGACCGCAACGACCCCGACACCATCGCCTATCTCGAGGCCGAGAACGCGTATTCGAAGGCATGGTTTGCCGAACACGAAGGGCTCGTCGAAACGATCTTCGGCGAGATCAAGTCGCGCATCCAAGAGACCGACATCACGGCTCCGATCAAGGACCGCGAGTGGTGGTACACGGCTCGCACCGAGGAGGGTCGCGACTACCCGATCCACTGCCGCGGTCGGTCGGCCGCAGACGCGGCAACGCAGGTGCTGCTCGACGAGAACCTCGAAGCCGAGGGTCAGGACTTCTTCTCGGTCGACGCCTTCGACGTCAGCCCGAACCAGCAGCTGCTGGCGTGGAGCGCCGACATCGAGGGCGGCGAGAAGTACACCTTGCACATCCGCGATCTCGACACCGGTGTCGACACGGCGGATGTCGTGCACGATGTCGCCTGGTGCGGCACGGCGTGGTCGCAGGACAACGCTTCGCTGTTCTACGTGACGGCCAACGAGGCGATGCGCCCGTATCGGGTGTGGCGCCACGATCTCGGCACCGCGCAGGCCGACGACACGTTGGTGTTCGAGGAGACCGACGAACGCTTCTACGTGTACATCGAGCTGAGTCGAAGCGGTCAGTGGATCATCATCGACAGTCGTTGCAAGACGTTCTCCGAGGTGCTGCTGATCCGCGCCGACGACCCGAAGAGCGATCCGATCATCGCCCGGCCACGAACCGAGGACGTCGACTACGCGGTGGATCATTGGGGCGATCAGTTCGTGATCCTCACCAACCTCGACGCGGAGGACTTCCGTGTGATGACGGCACCGCTCGATGCACCGAGCGTGTGGCAGGAGCTCGTCGGCCATCAGCACGGACGTCGCATCGTGTCGATCCAACCGTTCGAGACGCATCTCGTACTGCACGAGTGGAGCGACGCCCAGCAACGTCTGCGGGTCCTCCTGGGCGAAGGTGGCGAACGCGTCTTCGATCTCGGCTCCGAACCGCACGAGGTCGAGATCGACGCGAACCCGGAGTGGAACACCACCGTGTTCCGCTACCGCTACCAATCCCTGACGACGCCGATGACGATCTACGAAGAAGACGTCCGCACCGGCGAGCGCACGATGCTGAAGCAGACGCCCGTTCCCGGCGTCGACCTGTCGAAGTACACGGCCACACGCGAGTGGGCGACGTCGCACGACGGCACGCAGGTGCCGCTCGACCTCGTGCGCCACGTCGACACACCCATCGACGGCACTGCTCCGGGACTCGTGTACGGCTACGGCAGTTACGAGGCGTCGGAACCACCGTGGTTCAGCCCGGCGCGGCTCTCGCTGCTGGATCGTGGGTTCGTGTGGGTCCTCGCTCATCCGCGCGGCGGCGGCGAGCTCGGTCGGCGTTGGTACCTCGACGGCAAGCTGCTCAACAAACGCAACACGTTCCTCGACACGCTCGCCGTCGCCGATCACGTCGTGGCCGAGCAATGGGTCGCTCCGTCGCGGGTAGCGGTACGAGGTGGCAGCGCGGGCGGCCTGTTGGTCGGCGCCTGCGTGACGATGCGACCCGAGCTGTTCGCGGCCGCTGTCGCCGAGGTGCCGTTCGTCGACGTCGTCACCACGATGTACGACGAGGCGCTGCCGTTGACGATCACCGAGTGGGACGAGTGGGGCAACCCCGCCACCGAGCCGCTCGCCAGCTACATGCTGAGCTACTCCCCGTACGACCAGACGACGGCGCGCGACTACCCGGCGATCTTCATCACGGCCGGGCTCAACGACGTCAGGGTCAGCTATCACGAGCCGGCGAAGTGGATCGCCAAGCTGCGCGATGTTCGCACAAACGACGCGCCGCTGATCATGCGTTGCGAGATGGGCGCCGGCCACGCCGGGCCCAGCGGCCGCTACGACTCGTGGCGAGAGGAAGCGCGCACCCTGACCTTCCTCGTCACCGTCGTCTGACTCCTAGGCGGCGGCGACGATTGCCGCCAACGCGAGGAACACGAGGTTGCGAACCACGTTGCGCCAACCGATGGGCTTCGACGTCAACGCACCGAAACACGCGCATGGCGGGCGGCGACCCTGGGCCAGGCGGACGATCAGCAGCAGGGTGAACGAGACCAGCAGCAACCCGGCGACGATCGCCGCGAACGTCCGGGCCAACTGAGCAATCAACAACGCTCCGACAGCCAACTCGACGAACGGCACGACAGTTGCAACTGCAGCCGGCACGCCGAGCTCACCCGATTGCGAGCGCCACTGCGCCGGCGCGGCGACCTTGGTGACACCCGAGACCACGAACACCACGCCGAGAACGAGGCTCGCGACGATGATCACCGGGCCACGCTATGCGACGTCGACGACGAGCCCCTCCGAGGCGGCGATCACTTCGACCCCACGCAGCGCACCGGCCTCGACCGCGCAATTGAGCAACGCGTCGAGGTCGTCGTCGCGCCGAGCCGGATCATGGTGGAACAGCGCCAGACGGCGGACCCCTGCTTCTGCTGCCAGCCAGACCGCGTAGTCGATCGTGCAATGACCCCATGTCGACTTGGCTGCGAACTCCGCCTGTGTGTACTGGGCGTCGTGGATCAACAGGTCTGCACCTTCGATCAATTCGAGCGCGCCGGCCGATGCCGAGTAGCTGCCGTCGAACGGCTGTTGATGATCCGACATGTATGCCACGGAGTGTCCGTTCAGCTCGACGCGAAAGCCGAGCGTCGGGCCAAGGTGAGGAACGAGGCGTGACTTGACGTTGTACGAACCAACCTTGAAGTCGTCGTCGGCCGTGTCGTGAAAAGTGACGACACCGGGCAACTCGTCGACGCTGACAGGGAACAGCGGAGGACGAATGGTGCAGGACACGACCTCTTCGAGCGTGCGTCCGTCGTCCTGCGTCGGGCCGTACACGTCGAGGGTGGCACCTTCGCGCAGCAACGGAGCGAAGAACGGCAGACCCTGCACGTGGTCCCAATGCAAGTGGGTCAGCAGACAGTTGCCGCGGAACAACGTGTCGGCCGCAACCTGCTTGCCGTAGTAGCGGAGGCCGGTGCCCATGTCGAGCAGCAGCGGATCTTCGCCGGGCGCGTCGACCGACACGCACGAGGTGTTGCCTCCGTACCGTCGAATGTCATCGCTCTGGCACGGCGTCGAGCCGCGAACGCCGTGGAATGTAACGCGGATCACTGAGGAGTCCCCAAGATCGGCACGATACGCGGCGACGCCCAAAAGGAAAAGTCAAGACAGCGTGACGTGCGTCGCATGGCGCTACGTTTCCTCCAATGGGCGAGAGTTCGGGATCGCATGATGAGCGGCCAATTCTGCCTGATGGATTGGTCGTCTTCGTCAAGCGGGACTGTGAAACCTGCAAGATGGTCGCTCCGCTGCTGGGCGAATTCGAAGCAACCGTGTTCACACAGGACGACGCGACGTTCCCAGAGGGCGTCGCTGCGATCCACGATGCAGACCTGTCGATCAGCTGGCATCACGACATCGAGACCGTACCGACCCTGATCCGCGTGGTCGACGGCAACGAGGTCGAGCGCACGATCGGTTGGCTGCGGTCCGACTGGCAGCGCATCACCGGTCTCGACCAACTCGGCGACGATCTGCCCGTCATGCGACCCGGCTGCGGGTCGATGAGTGTCGATCCCGAACCTCGTGGATTCCCTTCGTGCGAAGTTCGGTGGCGGCGTGGTGCGATCGCGCCGAATCGAGTTGGCCGACCTCGACGACGAGATGGAGACGCTGTTCGACCGCGGCGTGACCGATGGTTTGCCCGTAACTCCTCCGACCATCGAACGTGTGTTGAAGATGCTCGAGGGCACGACGCGTGTGGCGGACGAGGTGGTCGCTGTCGTCGCACCCGATCTTGTCGAAGTCACCGTCGAGAAGGTCGCGATCAACGCGGTGATGGCCGGATGCCGACCCGAGTACATGCCGTGGGTCATCGCTGCGCTGCAAGCGGTGTGCACCGATCAGTTCAACATCCATGGCGTACTCGCCACGACCATGCCCGTCGGTCCGGTGCTGATCTGCAACGGGCCCGGGAACCCGAGCCATCGGCATGAACAGCGGCGTCAACGTGTTCGGGCAGGGCAACCGCGCCAACATGACCATCGGCCGCGCCGTGCAACTGATCGTCCGCAACGTCGGTGGCGGCCGGCCGGGCGAGGTCGATCGTGCGGCCCATGGCAACCCGGGCAAGCTCAGCTTCTGTTTCGCAGAAGACGAGGTCGGATCGCCGTTCACGTCGTTGGCCGTCAGCCGCGGGTTCGATGCCGATACCGACACGGTCACTGCGTTCGCCGGCGAAGGTCCACGCATCGTCGTCGATCAACTGGCGCGCCACGCCGACGAGTTGGCGACCTCGTTCGCAGCGTGCCTCCGGGCGACGCACCACCCCAAGCTCGTCATCGGTTTCGATTGCGTCCTCGTCGTCGGACCCGAGCATGCACGGGTGTTCGCCGAGGCCGGATGGGATCGTGAGATGCTGTTGGCCCAACTGCACGATCGTCTGCAGCTTCATGGAAGCGAGATCGTTCGCGGCGCGGGCGGCATGGCCGAAGGGGTTCCCGAACGGTTTGTGAACGAAACCATCGGCAAGTTCCGCACCGACGGCTTGCTCCTCGTTCACGCCGGTGGTGGCGCGGGATTGTTCTCTGCAATCATTGGTGGCTGGGCCAACGGCTCGACCGGCTCCCAGCCGGTCACGAGGAAGGTTGAACGATGACCAGGCTCCTGCTCGATCCGACCAACGAGCGCACCGTGCTCGAGCGGTCGCTGTTACCACGCCCCGGCTCTGTCCATGGCAAGACGATCGGTCTGCTCGACATCTCCAAGCCGCGGGGCGACGTGTTCTTGAACCGGATCGAGCAGCGACTGACCGAGCTCGGTGCCAACGTCATCCGTTACAGGAAGCCGACGTTCACCAAGCCGGCCCCTGTCGATCTGCGCCACGAGATCGCCACCCAATGCGAGTTGGTGATCGAGGCGCTCGCCGATTGAGGCAGTTGTACGTCGTGCAGTGTGCACGACATCGTTGACCTCGAGACCCGAGGTGTGCCCGCTGTCTTCGTCGCGTCCGCACAGTTCGTCGATGCGGCCGTTGCGCAGTCGACGGCGCTCGGCTTCCCGACGGTCGCTCGCGTGTTCACGCCACACCCGATCCAGGACCGCACCGACGACGAGATGATCGCCTACGCCGATGCCGCGATCGACGACATCATCGCGGCCATCACGACCGGTTGATCACGCCGGTAGCCGCACTCGCATCTCGGCTCGCCACCACCAGGCCCTCGCGCTGCAGGTCCATCATCAACCGGTCTGCCCGCGCCGAGTCGCAACTCATCACCGATGCCAACTGCTCGGTCGCGACGGGACCGGCAACCAGTGCCTTCATCAATCGGCCGCGGGCTTGCCGATCACTGCCGTCGAATCGCGCCTGGGTCTTGCTGACGCCGGCCGAGCCGACAGCAGGATCGTCACCGCTGCCCCGCCACGCGCACCGACCGCGCCATGGACACGCCTCGCACTGCGGGGCGGTCGGCCGGCACAACACCGCGCCGAGATCCATCACGCACTGGTTCCACGCCCACGATTCGCCCCGTGGTAGGGCCATGTCGGCTTCGGCTTGCACTTCCTTCGGTGACAGACGTCGCCCGGCGACTCGGGCCAACACACGGGCGATGTTGGTGTCGACGACAGCGACATCCGCCTCGAACGCGAACGCGAGCACGGCGCGTGCCGTGTAGCTGCCGACGCCGGGCAGGCCGAGCAGCGCATCGAGGGTCGACGGAAACGCATCCATGCCGGCGATCTGTGTTGCTGCGGCGTGCAGGTTGCGCGCTCGCCTCGGGTAGCCGAGACCGTGCCACAGCCGCAGCACGTCGCCCAACGACGCGTCCGCGCAGGCATGCCGCAGATGGGATACGTGGCGATGAATGCTTCCCACTTCGGGATCACGCGGAGAGCCTGCGTCTGTTGCAGCATCACCTCGCTCACCAGGATCGCCCACGGGTCACGCGTCCGTCGCCATGGCAGATCACGCAACCTCGGCAGCCCCCACTGCAAGACCTCGTCGGAGCGTGTCAGTCGGCCCATACGTCGATGTCGTCGTACGGCCGCCGCCGTGCCGGCACGCTGTCGCGCTTCCACACCATCACCCGGCGGCGGAAGTAGCAGACCTCCTGGCCGTGCTGGTTGAAACCCTTCGACTCGACGGTCACGATGCCGCGATCCGGCTTCGACTTCGACGGCTGCACGTCGAGCACCCGCGTCTCGGCGTGGATGGTGTCGCCATGAAACGTCGGGAACTTGTGCTGCAGCGTCTCGACTTCGAGATTGGCGATCGCCGCACCGCTGATGTCGGGAACACTCATGCCCAGCACCAGCGAGTAGACGAGGTTGCCGACCACGACGTTGCGACCCTGCACGCTCTCCGCCGCGAACCAGTCGTTGGTGTGCAGTGGATGGTGGTTCATCGTGATCATGCAGAACAGATGGTCGTCGTACTCGGTGATCGTCTTGCCCGGCCAGTGCTTGTACACGTCGCCCACCACGAAGTCCTCGAGGCATCGCCCGAACGGTCGCTCATGGGTCGTCATGCCCGTCGACAGTAGCTAGCGCCCGGCGCCGCCGTCACCCTCGATCTCGAATGGCACCGTCGGATCCTCCATGGCCTTGCTGCGTTGCGAGAAACGAACGGAGAAGTCGAGCGCCCGTTCGTCGCTCGACGCGTCCGCAGCGATGTCGCGCAGTCGCCGAAGTCGTTCACGCCGTTCGATGCTCCACGGCCCGACGCGCAACGACGCATAGAGAACGCCGCCGAGCAGGATGGGGAAGAAGTACTGCGCCAGGCGGTACGTCGCCGAGCCGAGCACTGCGGTCGAAGTCGGCAATCCGAATCCGACGAGTGCGATCGGTAGCGCCGTATCGATGACGCCGAGGCCACCCGGCGTGATCGGGATGACGGCAAGGACGTTGACGAGCCCGAACGCGACGACCAGTGCATCGAAGTCCGTGGACGCGCCGAACGCTCGGAGGAAGACCCACAGCGCGGCCGCATCGAGCAACCAGTTCGCCGCCGCCCAACCGAGCACACGTGCCAGCAGCTTTCGATCGCTGGCAAGGTCTTCGAGGCGAGCGCCGATGTGACGCAGCCCGGCAGCCGTGCGATCCTCGTTCATCCGGAGCTTGCGAGCGCCCCACCGCACGATGCGCTCGGCCCGGCTCTGCCCTTCCATGAGCCCGAAGATGATGGCGCCGGCAATCAGCATCAGCACGATCCCGGCGATCGCCGCCGACGCATAGCCAGGGTTCACACCGCGAATCGGAATGGAGATCATCAACGCGATCCAGAAGATGAGGTTGAGAACCACGGCGGAACCAAGTCCGGCAGTTGCCAGTGCGAACCCGGCATCGGGCCCGTTGACACCGGAGAGGGTCATCAACCTGTACGCCAACGCAGAGCCCGCCGCGCTGCCGCCCGGAACGATGCTGGACAGCGCCTTGGTGCTCAGTTGGATTCGGAACAGCCGCATCCGCGAGATGTTCTTCGACTCTCTGCCAAGGGCGGCCCTGGTGAGCAAGGTGTACGCGAACAGGGCGGCGACCTCGAGACCGAGGCCGAGCACGAGGAGCGCCGGATTGACCGTACGCAGCTTGCTGGCAGCGGTTCGGATGCCGGGGATGATGGTCGAGATCGCGAAATAGATGACCGCGACGAAGGCCAGCAGCTTGAGCGTGAAGCGGAACGGCCGGAACCGGCGAGGACGCGGCGGGCCGCCCGTGTCGTCCGATGACACACGGGGCAATTCACCCGTTGCGGGGTCATCCGACTCGATGGCCATCAATACTGCTTAGTCCAAATGGCCGGTCGGCGCAGGCGATGACTCCGGCGGCGCTCGAGTATCTGCGACGACATTGCCGATATCTTCCACGGAAGGAAATCGGAGGACTGTCATGAAGAAGATCATCTTGATCAGCGCGTTTGCGCTGCTTGCAGCGTGCGGAAGCAGCGACAACTCCGCATCTGTCGGTACCGAGGGCAATCAGGCGTCTGCTTCCACCGCAGCCGGCGCCTCGACCGACGACACGCGCGGAACGCAACGAACACGACGATTGCCGGGTCCGACGACACGATCACCGTCGACAACTTCGGCGACATGCCGCCGAAGTGCATCGAACTGCTGACCACCTTCCTCAAGAAGATCGAGCCGACGGTCTCGGAAATCGACTGGGACACGGCGACGCTCGGAGATTTCGAGTCGTTCGGCGACCAGTTCAAGACCGAGTCCGACGCGTTCGACGCCCAGACACAAGAGGCAGGCTGCAACAAGTACAACCTCAATGGATCCGACGAGGCGCAGTTCGAGCAGATGTCGGCGTTGGCCGCCGCAGAAGCACCAGGCACGGTCGGCTTCATCAAGTTCCTCGGCGCACTTTCGTCGGCGGCAACCGCAAGTGCCGGGGACGTACCGGGCACGTGCGCCGACACGATCGCGGCGATCGAGCCGACGTTGGCGGGCGGCGGAACGATGAAGGATCTGACGATGGCCGAGGTCACCAAGCTCGGCCAACTGATGTCGGCCATCGGCACCAATTGCACCCAGGAGGAGGCGTCTGCCTTCTACGCGCGCGACGACCTCAAGGCCTTCATCGGCAGCTAAATCGGCCGGACGCTGCCCATCAGGGTGCGCAGTCGACCGGTCAACTCCGGCCGCGTTTCCGCCGGGCACTTGCCCAGGTGCACGACGACGAGCTCCTTGTCGGGCACGACGATGCAGTACTGACCCTCGTAGCCGTGGCAGGCGAGGCTGCCGGGCAGATCACGCCACAGCCACCAGTGACGGCCGTAGTCGTGCCCGTCGTCGTCACTCGCTACGTATGTGCGTGCGTGGTCCCGCCATCCTTCGGGCAGGATTCGCCGTCCGTCGACGACGCCGTCGTTGCGGTACAGCTCGCCGAACTTGGCGAAGTCGCGCGTCGTTGCGTAGACGTACGAGGATCCGATGAAGGTTCCGCTGGTGTCGAACTTCGGGACCGCGCTGTGCATGCCAACCGGTTCGAACAATCGCTCGCGTAGGAAGGCCTCCATCCCGTCGCGACCGCCCCCGACGATGTCACCGATGATCCGCGACACGATGTTGGTGGTGCCGCTGGAGTAGTTCCACGTCGAGCCCGGTCTGCGGGTCATCGGCAACGCTGCCGCGTACCCGGCCATGTCGTCCTGTCCGGAACCGAACAGCATCTCCAGGCAGTGGCTGACCTCGTCGTCGACGTAGTCCTCCACCCACTCCAGGCCCGGCCGCATCTCGAGCAGATCCTGAACCGTGATCGCCTCCTTCGGCGTTCCCTCCCAGCCGGCAACCGCGGCAGGACGGTCGAGCTCCGAGCAGCCCATCGCCCACCAGGATCCCGACCGCTGCATGGGTGATGCTCTTCGCCATGCTCCACGACGTCAGCGTCGTGTCGGCAGTGACGGGGCCGCCCGGACCGAAGATCGTGTCGGGCTGCGTGCCATACCGCTCGAAGACGACCTCGCCGCGTTGCATCACCAGCAACGCGAGGCTGACTCCGTGGGGGGCATCATCGGCAAACAACTCGTCGGCGATCCGCAAGATCGTGTGGTTCACGGGTACGCACCGTAGCGAGATTGGTCCGAATGGCTCATTTCGGATCTCCGTCACTGCTGTTACAAATGTGGCTTCGGATACAACGGTGGCTTCGGACGGGCCATTGGACGGGATTGCAATGGGACGGATTGCTATGGGACGGAATCATCGTGCTCGATGGGCTGCTTTTGGTGCTGCTGTTGCAGTGAGCATCGGCGCAGGCGGAATGATCACACTCGCGAGCGCTGCCGGTGGCACTGCTTCGACCTTCACACCGATCGCGCCGTGTCGCTTGCTCGACACACGCGCCGACGGGCCTGCCACCGGGGAGACGCCACCGCGCACCTCCCCGCTCGGCAAGGGTGAAACGCTGACGATCACGGCGCGCGGCAACTTCGGCAACTGCATCGGCTTGTCGCCGACGGCAACCGGCGCGGTGTTGAACGTCACCACGGTCAACGCGACGGCCAGCAGCTACCTCTCGGTGTGGCCGGCCGACAAGGTTCAGCCGCTGGCCAGCAACCTCAACTGGGGTCCCGGTCAAGGCCCGACCCCGAACCAGGTGACCACCGGGCTCGACGCAGACGGGCCGGCTCAGCCTGTTCAACAGCGCAGGCTCGGTCGACGTCATCGTCGACGTCGTCGGCTTGTACGAGCCCGCTGGTGCGGGCGGCGGCGGCGGTGTGGCCGGCCCGGCAGGTCCTGCGGGCCCCAAGGGCGCAAACGGCAAGGACGGCAAGGATGGCCAAGACGGGAACGATGGCCAGGATGGTCTGCCCGGCGGTCCGGTAGGTCCACAGGGTCAGCGTGGCGATCAAGGTGTGCAGGGCATTGCAGGCACGCAGCTGATGACGTCGTCGAACCCCGACCACTCGTTCGGCGGCCAGTACTCGTCGATGCGTCTCGACTCCAACGGCTTCCCCGTGATCAGTCACTACGACTCGTCGCACGGCGACCTTCGGCTGACGCGCTGCTACGACCCGTCGTGCATCGTTGCGCATACCAACATCGTCGATGATGGCGCAGGCAACCTCGTCGGCTCGTACACGTCGCTTCGCCTGGATGCCACCGGCCTTCCGGTCATCAGCTACTACGACGAGACCAACGGGGCGCTGAAGGTGGCCCACTGCTCCGACGCCGACTGCGCCGGCCCGGCGGCGATCAACACGGTCGACGATTCGGCCAACGTCGGTCAGTACACCTCACTGGCGCTCGACCAGGCGGGCAACCCCGTCGTCAGCTACTACGACGCCGATGCCGGCGACCTCAAGGTCGCGGTGTGCAGCGACGCCAACTGCGCCGGCGAAACGGTGACTTCGGTTTCGACGGGCGAAGGCGACATCGGTCAGTACTCGTCCTTGTCGCTCGACTCCAGCTACCGCCCCGTGATCGCCTACTACAACGCCGACGGCGGCGACCTCGAAGCTCGTGCACTGCAACAACCTCGACTGCAGCGGTTCGCAGACGGACGTCCTCGTGGACGGTGCTACGACAGAAGTCGGCATCAGCCTGTCGATGGCACTTGACCCGCGAGCAACCCGGTGATCTCGTACTACGACAACGACAACCTGTCGTTGAACGTCGCACGATGCAACGATCCGGCGTGCGGGTCGGCCTCCGTCAACTGCGACACAGACGAATCTCACGGGCCTCATCGACACCTCGATCGCCATCGATCCAATGACGGATTTCCCGGTCGTCAGCTACATCGACAGTTCCAATGGCGGCAACCCCGTGATGACGATCATCCACTGCGACGATGCGGCGTGCTCGACCTTCGAACTCCCGCAGGGCGCACCCGGACCTCGTGGCCGGCGAGATCCCCTCCAACACGTCGCTCGTGCTCGATGTCGACGGCAACCCCATCATCAGCCGATTCAACGACACCATCAGCCAGCTGACGGTGGTTCGTTGCGTCGATCCGCTGTGCACCCCGCACGTCAAGGTGCTGACAGCTCCGTAACACCGGAGCAGAGTTCCCCCCAAAGCGATCATGTGGGCGTTCGAACCTGGCGGAGGTTCGGGCGCCCACATGATGCGCGTCCGGGCACAACCACTTCGACAAGACTTGGCGGATGGATGTCGCCACGGCGCTCGGCACGTACCTCGAGATCGTGGACTCGACGGCGCCGGGAATGCTCGAGGGTCTCTACGTCGTCGGCTCGTATGCGCTCGATGACTGGCACGAAGGCCGCAGCGACATCGACATCGTGGCTGTCCTCGCCGAGCCGGCGACAGACGACGACTTCCGCACGCTCACGCACCGCGCACGCGCTGCTCGAAGAGCAGCAACCACGGCCGCGCATCGACGGCCCGTACCTCGCCTGGGGCGATTTGATCGCCGCACCGGCCACCGGCCTGCACCGACCCTGGACGCTCGACGGTGAGCTGCACCACGACGGCGATTGCTTCGAGATCAACCCGGTCACCTGGTACACGCTTGGCCACCTACGGCGTCACGGTACGCGGGCCGGTCGCCGAGAAGATCGACGTGTGGCACGAGGTCGAAGAACGTGTGCGGTTCGTGATCGACAACCTGTCGACGTATTGGTACCAACTCGCCGAGACGATCGTGGAGGCGTGCGAGGACCCGACTCGATCGTTCAACACGGACCTGTTCGAGTGGTGTGCGCTCGGCGCCCTTCGGCTGCACTTCACCGCGTTCACAGGCGACGTCACGTCGAAGCGTGGCGCGGGCGAATACGGGATCGTGGTGACGCCCGACTACATGCACGACGTGCTTCGCGCGGCGCTCGATGTGCGGGCAACCGGCGAGGGCGACGTGACGACTGCGATGATGCTCGGCGCCGCCGACGTGATCAGCTGGACGGTGAACGAAGTACGCCGTGCGGCTGTGTGACGTCGCGGTCGATCCACTTGTGACCGACGTCGGGCACCGGCCCGGTGGCCAACGCAATTGCTTCGTCGACAGTGTGTGCGCGCTGCGCCAACATGCGATGTGAGTCGCGCACGAAGCCTGCCTTCACGGAATTGCACATCCATTCGAACAATGGGCTCCAGTAACCGTCGACGTCGAGCAGCACCACCGGCTTGGCGATGATGCCCAGCTGATTCCACGTCAATGCCTCGGCGAACTCGTCGACGGTGCCGAACCCGCCCGGCAACACCACGAAGCCATCGGCAAGGTCTGACAGCCGAGCCTTGCGATCGTGCATCGTCGGCACAACCTCCAGACGCGTCAACCGGTCGTGGGCGACCTCGGCACGCACGAGTTGCTCCGTGAGGACACCGATCACCTCACCATCGGCGGCGAGCGCGGCGTCGGCCAGCAAGCCCATCAACCCGACGTGGCCGCCTCCGTACACCAGCCCGATGCCACGATGAGCGAGCGCCGACCCGAGTTGTTGCGCGGCCTCGCCGAACGCCGCAGATGTGCCCGCATTCGACCCGCAATACACGCACACGCGCATGGTTGGTTCTGAACGCATGCGTCAGCCTGTCACACCCGAAGGATGGTCGTCACCCCTCGTTTCTTGGTGTTCTCTCAGCATCGGTAGCCTCGGAACCGATGGCCGACTCGAGGAGCAACCTTTTGGACGACCTCCCTGCACCGGATCTCGTCGCCGCGGCCGACACGATCGACATCGCCGAGGGTGTGGTGGGCAAGGCGGTGCGGCACCTTGCATCCAGTGGCGGGCCGGACGTGCATCAGGTGCTTGCGTACGATCTTGCCCATGCCGCGTCCCAGGTGGCTGCGGCGCGGGCGATGCTGGACTATGGCGCGAAGGGTGATGTCGAGGCACGATTGACGTGCGCGTTCACGGCCGACATGGTGCACGATCTGATCACGCGGCTGTGCGGGCGCGAAACGTGTGGGGCCTCGAGAAGGCACCCCTGCGCGACACACATTCGTTCCTCGACAAGTATCGCAGCACCGCGTTCGTCGCATCGCTCGCGGATCAGCCCGGCCCGCGTCATCTCGACAGCGAGTTCGAGATGGTGCAGGACACGTTCCGCGCGTTCGCCGATCGAGAGATCGCACCGCGCGCCGAGCACGTGCACCGCAACAACGACGACGTCCCGGAGGATGTGATCGCGGGCCTCGCCGAGATGGGCGTCTTCGGTCTCAGCGTGCCGGCCGAATACGGCGGATACAGCGAGGGCGGCGACGGCGAGTACATCGCGATGGTGGTCGCCACAGAAGAGCTCAGTCGTGGCTCGCTCGGCATGGGCGGCTCGTTGATCACGCGTCCGGAGATATTGACCCGCGCTCTGGTGAAAGGTGGCACCGAGGCGCAGAAGCAACACTGGTTACCGAAGCTGGCGACCGCCGAAGTGATGGCCGCCGTCGCTGTCACCGAGCCCGACTTCGGAAGCGATGTGGCCGGCATCAAGGTGACCGCCACCGCGGCCACAGGGCCCGACGGTGCGAACGGATACGTCATCAACGGAGTCAAGACGTGGTGCACGTTCGGTGCGCGCGCCGATGTGTTGATGTTGCTCGCCAGAACCGATCCCGACCGCGCCAGGACTCACCGCGGGTTGAGCCTGTTCATCGTTCCCAAGCCGCGCGGCGACGGTCACGGCTTCGAGTTCACGCAGCCGCCGATCGCCGACGGCACGGTCGGCAAGATGGAGGGACGACCGATCGACACCATCGGATATCGAGGCATGCACAGCTACGAGATCGCTCTCGACAACTGGTGGGTGCCGGCCGAAAATCTGATCGGCGAAGAGGCCGGCCTCGGGCAGGGGTTCTACTACCAGATGGAGGGCTTCGAGAACGGAAGGCTGCAGACCGCAGCCCGCGCCATCGGCGTCATGCAGGCCGCCTACGAGGCCGCAATCGATTACGCGAGGAACCGCTCGGTGTTCGGTAGCCCGATCGCCGACTACGAGCTGACTCGAGTGAAGCTCGGACGGATGGCCGTACTGATTCAAACTGCCCGGCAGTCCAGCTATCACGTTGCAACCCTGATGGCGAAGGGTGATGGCTCGATCGAGGCCAGCATGGTGAAGGCATTTGTCTGCAAGGCAGCGGAGTGGGTCACCCGCGAAGCGATGCAGATTCACGGCGGCTACGGCTACGCCGAGGAGTACTCCGTGAGCCGATTGTTCGTCGATGCGCGGGTCCTGAGCATCTTCGAAGGAGCCGACGAAACGCTCTGCCTCAAGGTCATCGCCCGTCGACTGTGCGCCATATAGCAGATCTGCAACCAGAGGGCTTCATACCATCGTAGACTGTCAGTCTCATGACGCTCGACCAAAGGGACGGTTCGGCGGGGCTGAGAAGCCTACGCGGCGCGGTAGGCGCGACCCTTGCCTTCACCATGGTCGCACTCATCGCTCTCGGCGTCGGCTGGGCAGTGCTCTTCCAGCGAACGTCGAAGAGCTCGGCGGTTCGCGATGCGGGCCAGTACGGATCGCTCAGCGGTCAGGCGGCACTTGCTCCGTTCATCACCGACGACCTCTTGGCAGGCAACACCGAGGCCATCGAGAAGATCTCCACTGCCGGCCGTGCATTGATGACCCTCGGCGGCGCGGCGCATGTGAAGATCTGGACCGTCGACGGTCGGGTGGTGTGGTCGGACGAGGCCGAGTTGATCGGTCGGACATTCACCTTCGACGAGGCCGAGCAACGCGTGCTGAAGGGCAACGGCGTGCTGGCGTCCATCAGCAATCTCGACGACGAAGAGAACAAGTTCGAGATCGCATCAGGCGAGAAAGAGCTGTTGCAGGTGTACTTCGGCACCAAAACCCCGACCGGCACCCCCGTGGTGGTCGAGACGTACTACCCGACGAACCTCATCAACGCCCGCGCTGCGGATCAGCGGCGCAGCTTCCTGCCGCTATTGCTCGGCGGACTCGTCCTGGTGGTCATCGCCCAGGTTCCGTTGGCGCGAACGATGAATCGCCGGCTGAAGACCCTGCAGACAGAACGGGAGCACCTGCTCGAGCGGGTGATCACGGCCAGTGATCTCGAGCGCCGGCGAATCGCCGCAGAGGTGCACGATGGCGCCGTGCAAGAGTTGATCGGCATCACGTTCAGCCTGTCCGCGGCAGCAGACGAGGCGCCTCCGACGATGGCCGAGCGCCTCAACGGATTGGCAATCGCAACCCGCCACACAGTCCGCAGCCTTCGGTCGCTGCTGAACAGCATCTACCCCGTCGAGGTACCCGAGGTCGGTTGGGCCGCAGGGCTCGACCCGATCATCAGTGCGTTGCGTCGAGCGCGGCGTGATGGTGAACGTGAAGGTACCCGAAGTTCGATTGTCGCCCGCCAACGAGTTGCTCTTGCTTCGCGTCGGCCGGGAGGCACTCCGCAATGTCGATGCCCACGCCCGGGCTTCGCAGGTCACCATCTCGATGACCAAGTCAGGAAATGCAGTGAAGCTGTTGATCGCCGACAACGGAGTTGGCTTCGACAAGGAAATGGCCGAGTCGCAACGACAGGTGGGCCATCTCGGCCTGCAACTCCTGCGTGACCTCTCGGAGGATATGGGGGCGGTCCTTGTAGTCGACTCCACACCGGGGTCGGGCACTACGGTGCATCTTGAGTTGGAGGAAAATCGATGATTCGCATCGTGTTGGCGGACGACCATTCACTGGTCAGAACTGGCCTGTCGCAATTGCTCGACGCACAGGCAGACATGGAAGTCGTGGGGTTGGCATCGGATGGTCGGGAGGCGTTACAGCTGGCACGCGGGTTGACACCCGACGTCGTCCTGATGGATCTGCAGATGCCCATCGTCGACGGCATCACCGCGATCGGAATCCTGGCGGCCAGCAATCCCGAGATCGCCGTGATCGCATTGACCACGTTCCAGGAACCGCAACAGGTCACGGCCGCGCTTGCGGCCGGCGCTCGCGGATACCTCGTCAAGGACGTCGAGCCAGAGGTGTTGGTTGCCGGCATCCGTGCCGCAGTCAACGGCGGCGCACCGCTGAGCCCGTCGGTCGCCGCACAGTTGATCCGCAATGCGTCGACGCAACCGAACTCGGGGGCATCGTTGACACAACGCGAGCGGCAGATCCTGCGGCTCATCGTCGGCGGTCAGAGCAACAAGCAAATCGGTCGCGAGCTCGGCATCAGCGAGAAGACGGTGAAGTCGCACTGCGGCCGTCTGTTCCAACGCATCAACGTCTCGGATCGCACGCAAGCCGCCGTGTGGGCCACCAAGCACCTCCCGCCCGAAGACGACTGACCAGTCTCGAACAACGACAGAGCCGGCACGCCTTTCGACGTGCCGGCTCCTTCGGTATCCGCATACATCTTGTGACTAGCTGCAGGCTGCTCCGTCGAGCGTGCGAATCGGTGAGGTTGCGTTGCAGGTCGGCTTCGGGAGGACCCGAAGAACGCCCCACATGCCACCTTCCGTGAAGGGCCTGCGGTTGTCGCCGTAGAAGAAGTCGCCGGTCTGCGAACCGCGACCGCCGGCACCACCGATGAGGTGGACGTCGACGCCCTGGTACGGAGCCAGGCCTTGGGTCGCAACTTCCTGCGAACCAGGCATGTACGGATCTCGCAGCCAGCTGAGACCACCCGCACGGAACACGTGCGGCTGCTCGGAGCCAGGTGTCGAGAGCACATGGATCTTCATCGGATCACCGACGTACGCCTGCAACAGTGGCGTTGCCACCGTGCCGGAGAAGTCGTTGGTGCGCCGTCCGGCGTTCTTGTAGTTGACCAGTGTGAGGCCGTCGACCTTGAGCGGATACGGCATGAAGTCGGATCCGATCTGCGGGTCGGTGTCCTGCAGGAACAGTGTGTCGTCGCGGTATCCCGGCTTGCCCGTGATGTGCGTGTCGACGATCGCCCCGGTCATGGTGCGAGCGCCCGTCACCGGATCGGTGTACCACGCATCCTTCTCGTGGACCACGAAGGCACCGTAGAGACCGATCCTGCCGGTTGCCTCCCCACCGAAGTCGCTGAACTGTGCAGCCTCGATGGATGCATTGTCCGCATAGAACTTGTAGGTCTGCGACTTGCCGGGCAGCACCGTCTGCTCGGGGTTGAAGCCGACGTTGATACCGGACGAACCACCCGACTTGGCCAGCTCGCCGACGCTGAGGCTGGCTCGCTCGATGGCTCGCTGGTTGGTGAAGTTCACGGTCACGCAGTCGCCGACGTTGATGTGAACCACCAACGGCTCGGTGACGCCCTTGGCCGTCGCCACGGCGGCATTGGAGGTCATCACGTACGCCGCGGTGATCGAACCCGTGACGCTCGTGCTGGTGCCATTGCTACCGGACGTGCCTTGCATGCTGTTCGGCACATCGACTGCGCTGATGGCAACGGCCTTGTTGACCGACCCTGCAGGGCACGGATTGCCCGGGTCGGTCGTGGCCGGCGGCCGCGCTCCCGTGACAGCAGGCTGCACGTACGTGCCCGCAGGCTTGGCCTTCTCCGGCAATGCCTGCAGACCGGGCGAGCCCTTCGGCAGGACTCGCATGATGCCCCAGGCACCCTGACGGAATCGACGAGCGATGCCGTTGTGGTACAGGTAGTCACCGGGCTGCTCGCCGACACCACCGGCGCCACCGTCGAGGATCAACGTGTAGCGCTCGGACACACCGCTGTGGATGGTGTCGGTGACCCGGCTGTACATCTCGCCGGCCTGGCTGCGTGCTCGCTTCTCCACGTAGAAGTTGTGGCCGTCGACCCTGAAGCTGTCGATGGTCGGACCGACGTGGATCGCTCGAATCACGACCGGGTCGCCGGGGTAGGCCCGCAGCAGCGGTGTACCCGGGTCGCCCCACTTGTAGGAGCTGAACCGCAACGACGGATCGGTGCCGCGATCGCTGAATGGTGCAGCGTGGAGGTTGATCGTCGAGTCCGTCACCGGGTTGTCGTCGAGTGTCCAGATGACCATCTCACGGAAGCTGCCGTTGACCAGACCCTCGGCCAGCGGGTGCACGTAGCCGTTCTCATCCGCATGCGAGTGGATGTCGACGACAGTGCCCGAAGCGACTTCGGCGCCGGTTGTCGGGTCGTGGTAGGTCGAGCCCTTCGGCTCGACGATCAGCATGCCGACACCGCCGTGGCCCCAACCATGGATGCCGTCGACGTGGTCGTGCCAGAAGATGTTGTCGAGCAACGCATCGGCGTACCAGCGATAGCGGATCCACTCGACGCCGGCGCCTTCACCGGCGGCGTGGTCGTTGTCGAGCGTGCGATCGAGCGTGATCGTCTTGGTCGAAGGATCGATCGACACGATGGTCGCTTCCTCGATGCTCTCCGTACCGAGGCCGATGCCGAAGGCAACGCCGGGGCGATACTTCGGATCGATTCGGTTGACCTTCACGGTCGTCGCACCAGCGGTCGCAGCGGCTGCCAGCTTGGTGTCCTCGATCGTGTACGGCCGGATGGAGTGCTCGTAGCTGAACCCGACGGAGGTGCCGTCGGAGCCGGTGGGATCGAACTGCACGTGGTGGATGTGCATCTCGACCTTGGCGTAACCGCCGAAGGTGGCTTCGTCGGTTTCCTCGGAAGTCAGCGTGACGGCGCCGCAGTCACCCACGTTCATGCGGATGGCCAACGGTTCCTTCTTGAGCTGACCGCTGAGCAACGCCGCCTTGTTCTGGGCGAGCGTGAACAGCATGCCTTGCTGGTCGCTCTTGCGAGGCGTGACGTCGACAGTGGTACCGACCGCGACGACGTTGAACTTCTTCACCGGTGCGTTCGCCGGGCACAAGCCATCGGGTCGAGCCAGCCATGGGTTGGCAGAGTCTGGATCGGCGGGTCTGTCGCCGGTCTCACCGAGCCCTGGTGCACCGGAGTGCAAGGCGGGCGCGAACGGGACTCTTCGTTCGAGATGAGGTCTCAGCATCGGGAAGGCCGGTCTACCCGTATCGGGGTTGAACAGAATCTCCGGTCTGTTCCCTATGAACTTGTCTCCCGGTCTCGAGCCGAAGTGGCCCGGTTCGCCCTGGGTGAAGTTGGGCGTCTCAGCAGTAGCGGGCTCGGGCTCGCCGAGGTACAGCGGGTGCTCGGGATCAGTGTTGTCGACGGTCCAGTCCCACACGGTTGCGTCCTGGTCGCCGATGGCGACACCCTTCGGCGGGATCATCGGTGTGATCCATGCGGCCAGGTTGTCCTTGGTGATGACGGTGCCGTTCGGCATCGTCTTGCCGATGAGCTCCGCCGAGGTGACAGCGGTTGGCTTCGGGGCACGATCCGGCAACGGAGCGAGTCCGGCCTGCATGGTGTCGAAGACACGCCACAGGCCCCACATGCCCGATGGGTAGTGCTCGGCGATGTGGCAGTGGAACAGGAAGTCGCCAGCAGCTTGCTGGACGCCGCCGGCGCCACCCTCGATCTCTGCGTTGAAGCTCTCGCCCGGGCCGGTGTTGACAGCGTCGACACGGTCCGACTGCGACACTTCGACCGGCGTCTTGTTGAGACCGGTGTCGCCGTAGCTGTTGGTGGGGTCACCCTCGGGGTTCGTACGCCAGCGGTCGCCGCCACCGTGCAGGTGGTAGATGTGGAAGAGCTCGGCGCCACCGTGAACGATGCGGAACTTCGTGGGATCGCCGAGGTAGCCCTGCGGGATCACGGTCGCCGGGTCGCCGAACATGGTCGACGCGTAGGAGTGCGCCTTCTCGTGCGGCTTCAGTGTCAAGCGGTCCATGAACGGCTCGGAGCGGTAGTTGATGCCGCGGCTGCCGGGACGGTACGCCTCGGTGATCGGATCGACCGTCGGCAGTGCCTGGTTGTTCTTGTTGTAAACGCTTTCCTTCTCGTTGCCGATCTCGTGCAGGATCTGCACGTCCTCACGGAACGACGGCGCATCGGGAGGCCAGATGACTGCTTCCCAGCCGGACTGGACGGGTGTCGCCGCATCCTTGGGAGACAGCCACTGCGAGCCCGCGGGCTCGACCGACAGCACGCCGAACAGGCCATGGTCGATGCCGTCACGGTGACCGGCGCCTGGGCTGATGTAGTGAGCACCCTCGAGCGCCTTGTCGGCGGGGACCATGTAGCGGAAGACGGCCGACTGGTTGCTGCCGACTTCGCCACTGAAGTTCTTGCCGACCTTGTCGCCGGCGCGATCGTACGGAAGACCGTCGATGTGGATTCCGTAGGTACCGCCGGAGGCCTTGTTGGTGAGGTTGATCTGAACGCAATCGCCTTCGTTGGCGCGGATGACCAGTGGCTGGATCGGGTCGTCGCGCAGGCCGAGCGACACCTCGCGGCTTGCCTCCTCTGCACGAATGGCCGGGATCTGGCTGGTGAGCGCGTACATCTTGCCGGCCGGATCGTGATCTCCCCAGCGGTTCAGCGGGATGTCGACGTCGATCATGGTGACGTCGTAGCTACGGACAGGAGATCCTGCCGAGCAGACACTGGGAGGCGTGACTGCGCTGGCCGGCGAGGTCGGGATTGCCACGATTCCCACGGCGAAGAGTGCGGCCAGGCCCAGGGCGCCTTTCTGACGTGCCGAGAGGGCTCGGCGGGCGGGCCAGACGATCGCGCCGAATGCGAGCGCTGCAAGGCTGAGCAACAGAGCCACCGGGAGGTCGATGAGGAACTCGGCCACCATCGACACCGGAAGTGCCGGAACGGCACCGTGGTGCGCGGCGTGACCGAAGATGCCGGCATGCACCGGGACACCGAGCGCGAGCGCTGTGGCGACGGCGGCCGCCACGGTGCTGGCAGTACGCACCATCCCCGCCCGGCGACCGATGATCATCGTCGCGGTCAGCACGGCGAGCACGACGAGCGGAACCGACAGCGTCGAGTCCCGGAACCAGTGGGCCCAGAACGTCACGTCGTGCGATTCCCTCGCGCCGCTGCGCCAGTGGACGGCGTGCGTCCACAGGCCCACGCCGTATGCGGCTGCCAATGCAATTCCTACGGTACGGCGGTCCAGCCGCGCGTACCTCGAGTCGCCTGTCGAGCGATTCATTTGTCCGTCCCTCTCAATTTTGTCGTCCGAACCGGTGAAGCGGGGCCTCTCCCCCAACCGTCACCGGGCATTCATCAACACGGTCGTCAGCCGTGGTTCGTGTGGTCTTCCTTGGGTGCTTCGCTGCAGCCACCTGTCACCGGCAACGGCCGGCCCGTGCCGCCCTGCACGGTGCAACCGACATCGCCGAGACTGATCACCACTGTCTCGCTGGTGCTCGGATCGGTGAAGCGGACCTTGAATGGTCGCGCATCAGCGGTGGTCACGAAGTCGATCAGCACATCGATCGCGGCATAGGGCTGCAATTCGCCCGGCAGCTCGGCCGTTCTCGAAATGGCGACAGAAGCGCCGGTGTTGTCGATCAGTTCGAACTGCGTCGGCTGATATTTCAGCACGTCGTTCGACAAGTTGGTGATGACGGCAGCAACCTGCACGTCGATCGAGCCGGCCTCGACCAGTCCGGGCACGCCGTGTGCGCCGGTGACCTGGGTGTCGTTGAGGCCGCTGATTGCGGTTGCATGCTCGACGGCGACGACGCCGAAGCTCGTCGCCACATCCTCGCCGATCACGTGCACGGCGGGACCGGACGCGCCGGATGCGGTGGTCACCAACGGGTTGTTGCCGCTGAGCATGTCGACTGCCAAGACGCTGCCGGCACCGCAGGCAGCGACCAGCGCCAAGATGGTGAGATTGCGTCCCCATCGGCGATGGTGCCGCTGGGGCTGGACGATGATTGCTGTCATCGTCCAGCCCACCCAGCGGTGGCCCCGTGGCGCCGTCCCGCACCGGGGGCATGAATGCTCGCGAAACGGCTTGCCCGCCGCGAGGGTTGAACCCGTCCGTTCATTTGTGTCCGTCCCTATAAATACCCGCCCCGTCCAAGGCAGGTTGTCCGCAGGAAGAGTGCCAGCGAAATCGGGATCTGGCAATGATTCGATCGTGCTACGGCCCTTCGGACAAAGGTCCCCAGAGATCTCCTACCTAGGGCTTAGGCCTCTGCCAATTTCCACACTGATCGCGGTCGAACCGGCGCTGATGACTCGCGCGTTGTGACGAAGATCATCGGCGGACCTCCCCAGGATTCATCACATCACCCGAATCGAGGTCACTCTTGGCGATGGATCGAGACCGCATAGGAACCGCCGCCGTATGCATCACCGTCCCAGGTGGAGCAGTGCCGAACCAGTTCGAGACCGCACTGCGAGCACAGCCGGTCGTACTCGTCGAGTGTCAACGCATCGGCGCCCGGTTGCAGTTCGAAGCCTGCGACAAGCAACCCGGCCGGCGCGAGGTGCGCCGTCGCGGTGCGGATGATCGCGGCACGGTCCTGCGGCCTGCAGAAGATCATCACGTTGCCCGGCATCGCCACGACATCGAACGTCCGACCGAGCGACATCGTCGCCAAGTCTGCGAGGACCCATCGGATCGACGGCTCGGACCGTCGCGGCAAACTCCAAGAGGTCGTCGTCGAGATCGACACCGACCACATCGATGCCGCGGCGATCCAATTCGATCGCGACACGGCCCATCCCGCACCCGGCGTCGAGCACGGACCGCGGGCCCAACGCTTCGATGAAGTCGGCCTCGCCGTGACTCGATTGGCCTGTCGACTCGAGGCGTTGCCACCGTGTGAAGTACTCGTCGAGATCGGTCTCAGCACGCCATTGCGTCCATTGCGGACTGATGGCGTGCGGATCGTCGGGGCCCATCCGCACAGTCTGACCGTTGCGTCATTCGGCGCCTCACCCGAGAGGCCACACCTTCACCAGGACCCTGCCGTCGATGTCGTCGACATCGACCGGACCGAACGCCCGAGAATCTTCCGACGTGTCCCGGTTGTCGCCGAGCAGGAAGACAGACCCCAGCGGGACGGCGTCGGGACCGAAGTAGTAGCCGTCCATGTTCTCGTTGTCGATGTCGGGCTCGAGCACCGGTTTGCCGTTGACGACCAACTGCCCGTCCTCGATTCCCACGGAGTCGCCACCCACCGCGACGATTCTCTTGATGATCGATCCTCCGTTGCGTGGGTCGCTGGTCACGACGATCTCGCCGCGGTGCGGGTCGCGGGTGCGGTACGTGACCTTGTCGATGATGAGCATGGCGCCGGAGGACAAGGCCGGCGCCATGCTGTCGGACCGCACGCGGACTGGCTCGAGGACGAGGGTTCGAACCAACAACAGCGTGGCGATCACGATGGCGAACAACACGACGCGACGAATCGTCGCGGTGTCGTCCGGGGGCAGATCGAGATCCGGTTCGGGACGGTCGTCGATCGTTGCGGTCATCAGAACAGGAACACGAAGCTGGTTCCCCACAGCGCGAGGCCCAGCCACATCAACCGGTTCGCTGTGCGCACCCTCGATCGGGTCGGTAGTAGACCGAGCAGTGAGACGACGAGCAGCACCTCTGCGACCAACGTGAACACATCGAGCGGTCCGACGTGCTTGGCGCCATCGGGCACCATCGCCTGACCCGCGAGCCACCGTGTCCCGTGGAAGGGGACCGGCGGAGTGCCCGGCAATCCGACAGTCCGGCTGGCGACGTACACGAGGATCACCGCGACCGTTCCCCAGATGCCGGCGAGCAACACCCGATCGTTGTCGGCCGAACGGACGAGCAGCGCGGAGTAGGCCAACTGCGCCGCACCGAGGACTCCGAAGAAGAGGCCGGCGGCCGGCCACCACGTGAAGTGATCAGGGGTCGTCACGAAGTGCGCGAGCGCAGCGGCCGTCGACAGCACGATGGCAGCGTCGGTGCTGATTGCGCGTGGAGTCGCGATCGTCGTGTTCACAACGGGTTGCCCTCCTCCTCGTCCATCGATCGCGGGCCCCAGCCGAGCGGGTCGTCGCCGGGCGCGGCCGGATCGACGACCTCGAACTGACCCATCATGTCGTGGTCCTCGTGGATCAGGTTGTGGCAGTGGATCATGTACTTGCCGCAGCCCTCGAACTTGGCAATCACCCTGACGGTCTCGTTCTCGCCGACGTACACGACGTCCTTCGGACCGAGCTCGTGGGGTGACGGCGGCTTGCCGTTGCGATCCAGGATCTTGAAGTCGATCAGGTGCACGTGCACCGGGTGGAACCAACCACCCGACGTGTTCTTGAACTCCCAGATCTCCACGTCACCGCGCTTCGGGGTTCGCCAGCGTGAACTTGTAGTTGCTCCGCTCGACGTCCTTCCATGTGTAGCCGTTGATGGTCCACTCACCGTGCTTGCGCTCGAAGGCGAACTTGCGCGTCCTCACTGCCTGCGACGGCTGCAGCGCCATCGTCGCCTCGTTCGCATTCAAGACTGCGGGAATCTCGTTGTTCGACAGGTCGGTCGCTTCGCCGACGACGTCGAACGCCATGATCTTGTTGGTGTTCGTGTAGTCCTTGTTGTTCTTGTTGCTCTTGTTCTGCAGGACGACCCGCTTCCCCACCGGATACTTGGAGAAGTCGATGATCACCTCGTAGCGCTCCGACGACGCGGCGCGGAAGCTCTTGACGAATTGTGGCGCCGGCATCAAGCCGCCATCGGTGGCGATGACGGCCATCGGCTCGCCGGAGTCGAGCGAGAAGTTCCACGAACGCGAGATCCCCGCACCGAGGATGCGGAAGCGGTACTTGCGCCGCTCGACCTGCATCACCGGCCACGGCCGTCCGTTCACCAAGATCACGTCGCCCCACAACCCACTGTCGTCCTCCAGCGTGAACAGCAACGAGCCGTCCTTGTTGAAGAGTGCATCGGAGATGATCAACGGCACGTCGTACTGGCCGTGCGGGATCGGCAACGACTGTTCCAGCGCGTCGTACATGTGGTACTGGCCGACCAGTCCGTGCCACACGTTCTCCGCGGTGTGGTGGATTCCGTGGTCGTGGTACCAGAGTGTGCGAGCCGGTTGGAAGTTCGGGTACTGGTAGTCCTTGAACTGGTTCGGACGGGTGATGTCGCTCGCGTAGCCGTCGAACTGCGGCAGCGACGCCGAGCCGTGCAGGTGCACCGACGTCCACGGCTCGTAGCCGTACGTCGGATGGGTCGCCGGCAGAGTGTTGCAATGCCGCACGACAGCCTTGCGACCCTGGTTGACCTTGATGGTCGGTCCGGGGACCGAACCCTCGTAGCCGAACATCAGCGTCTGATAGCCGGGCACGATCTCGGCGTACGTCGGCAACATGTGCATCGCGTAGTAGTCGGTGGTGTCGTCGCTGCGCACCGGAACCGCTACGGGTGGCCGAACGAACGGCGTCGTGAACGGCTTCGGCAACTTGCTCGCCGGCATGCGATTGCCGAGCGCCGATTGGCCCGACACCACTCGCGACAGTGGCAGCGACATCGCCGCCCCGGCGAACACGCCGGCCTTGATGAGATCCCGACGAGTCAGCGACATGATGACCGCCGACCCGAGGTGCGATTTCCAATGTTGCCCGTGCTTGCGCGCGCGGCTGCGCGTGCGTTCGTCCATACCCGTGCGCCCACTGCTATCCCCTTGCGTCCAATATCTCCAGCCCGTCCAGACCGGTGCATACAGAGTCCTCTTTATGGAATCTTTATGTCAATGGACCGTTGGTGGTACGGCGAAAGATGCCCTAGGGGCGTCTGGCCGCACGTCGATCGGCTTAGGTCCAGCTCAATCCGTCACGAACTGTCAGCAGGCCGACTCCGCGGGTGAGGTTTTGATTTCCGTGTCGTTCAGCCGAACGGCCAGATCTTGCCGAGGACCCTTCCCTCGATGTCGTCGACGGCCACGGCGCCGAAGGCTCTCGAGTCCTCGGACGTGTCGCGGTTGTCCCCGAGCAGGAAGACGTGTTCCGTGGGCACGACGTCGGGGCCGAAGTAGAACCCGTCCATGTTTTCGTTGTCGATGTACTTCTCGACGATCGACTTTCCATTGACCACGAGGACTCCGTCTTCGATGCCGACCGAGTCGCCGCCGACCGCAACAACCCGCTTCACGATCGACTGGCCGCTCCGTGGGTCAATCGCGATCACGACATCACCGCGGCGAGGCTCTCGTAGCCGGAGACTGACCTTGTCGATGAGGAGCACCGCGCCAGGGGGCAGGGTGGGGAGCATGCTGTCGGAGCGGACCCGCGCGGGCTCGACGACAAAGCTGCGAATCAACAACAGGACGACGATCACGCCGGCGAAGATCGCGACCCTCCGAACGGTGACTCTGTCGTCGGATGGGGGACCTGTACCAGCGTCGCCGCCAGCGTCGACGTGCGGCGGTTCGGTCATCACAGCAGAGCTACTGCGACGGCCCCCCACAGCACGAGCCCAACCCACATCAAACAATTCAACGTGCGCGCCTTGGAGCGTGTGGACAGCATGGACACCGACGTCAGCACGACGAGCAACTCCGCAACAAGCGTGAAGATGTCGAGCGGGCCGACGTACTTGGCGCCGTCAGGTACGACCGAGCGACCGGGCACCCAGCGACCGCCATGGAAGGGGACGGGCGGTGACCATGGAATACCGACGGTGCGGCTGGCCACGTACAGAAGGATGACGGCGACTGTGCCCCAGATGCCGGCGAGCAACAGTGCTTCGCTGGCGGCTCCACGAAAGATCGCGCCCGCATACGTCAGTTGCGCCACACCGAGGACGACGAAGAACACACCGGCGATCGGCCACCACGTGTAGTGACTCGGCGCTGCCACGAGATGGGCGAGCGCTGCCGCCGACGAGCAGACGATCGTCACATCTGCCACGACCGGCCGTCGCGAGTCGGTGCCGGCGTCCGGCGCGCGATGAGGCGAGCGTCAGGCTCACAGCGGATCACCATCGACGTCGGCCAATGAGCGGCTCGGCGTGCCCAACGGGTCGTCACCCGCGGCGGCGGGATCGATGACTTCGAACTGCGCCATCATGTCGTGGTCTTCGTGGATCAGGTTGTGGCAGTGCATCATGTAGCGACCCGCCCCTTCCCACTTGATGATCACGCGGACCTTCTCGCCCTCGCCGACGTACACGACGTCCTTCGGGCCGAGCTCGTGCGGAAACGGCGGCTTGCCATTTCTATCGAGCACCTTGAAGTCGGTGAGGTGGACGTGGATCGGATGGAACCATCCACCCGACTTGTTCTCGAACTCCCAGATCTCGACGTCACCGCGGTTCGGCTTCGCCAACGAGAAGAGGTAGTCGCTGTCGACGACGTTCTCCCACGTCGTACCGTTGATCGTCCACTTGCCGCCCTTGCGCTCGAACCTGAACTGGCGGGTTTTCACTGCCTGACTCGCCTGCAACGCCATCACGGGGTTGTCGGGAATCAAGACATCGGGGATCGAGTTGTTCGACAGGTCGGTCGGCTCACTGACCACATCGAAGGCCATGATCTTGTCGGTGTTGGTGAAGTTGCGGTTGTTCGGCGGGCTCGTGTTCTGCAAGATCACCCGCTTTCCGATCGGGTACTTGGCGAAGTCGATGATCACCTCGAATCGCTCTGCCGATGCTGCACGGAAGCTCTTCACGAATTGTGGTTTCGCCATGAGACCGCCGTCGGTGCCGATGATGGCCATCGGCTCGCCCGAGTCGAGTGAGAACTTCCACGAACGAGATACGGACATGCCGACGATTCGGAAGCGGTACTTCCGTCGCTCCACCTTCATCACCGGCCACGGGCGACCGTTGACCATGATGACGTCGCCCCAGAGGCCCGACTGATCCTCGAGACTGAACAGCAACGATCCGTCCTTGTTGAACAGCGCGTCACCGATCAGGAGGGGAACGTCGTAGACGCCGTGGGGAATCTCGAGCGCCTCCTCCTCCGGATCGATGATGTGATACTGCGCGACGAGGCCGTGGTATGCGTTCTCCGCCGTGTGAAAGACGCCGTGGTCGTGATACCAGAGCGTGCGCGCAGGCTGGACGTTGGGGTAGTGGTAGTCCTTGTACTCCCCGGGATGAGTGATGTCGCTGGCGTAGCCATCGAACTGTGGAAGTGAGGCCGAGCCATGCAGGTGCACCGATGTCCACGGTTCGTACCCGAGCGTCGGGTGCACGGCCGGCAGCTCGTTGCGATGCCGCATCACGACCTGGCGTCCTCGCTCGACCTTGATCGTCGGCCCGGGAACGACCCCGTTGTAGGTGAAGAACATCGTCTGGAAACCCGGGATCACCTCGAGCGACGTCGCGCTCATGGTCATGTCGTAGTAGTCCGTCGTCGCGTCGGTTCGAAACGGAACGGCGACCGGCGGCGGCGCGAACGGTGTCGTGAACGGCTTCGGAAGCTTGCTCTCCGGCATGCGGTTGTTGAGCGCCGACTGACCAGACACCACCCGCGAGAGCGGCAACGACAGGGTGGCTCCGGCGAACACGCCGGCCTTGATCACATCTCTTCGTGTCAGCGCCATGGCGACACTCGGCGGTCTGATCGTGTCGCGACCGTCTCCTGAGGCGCGCCCGCGCCCATGCCTGCCCGATCCCGAACGCCCACTTCGGCCTCCCCTTGTCCAAACAGCAAGTCCGTGCTGCGCCTTCAGCCTCTTCCTAATGAAACCCCACGTCAACGGCCACTTCGCGGTACGTCGAAGGACGTAGTACGTCCTCGAAACCTGGCGTCGAACGACTTAGGCCCGAGCCATTCGCGCGCTGCTGGTCGTCTGGTCGCCTCTGATCGTGGGAATGTCAGGCGGCAATCTCACTGACGGTCAACTCGGTCAAGCTCTCTATGCGTTCGAAATCGGCACCGGGGTGGTCGTCGTACGGGTCCAGGAGGATGGCATGCAGGCCGGCAGCGGTCGCCGCCCCGACGTCCATCGTCACAGAGTCACCGACATACGCGATCTCGTGCCGCTCGATGCCGTCGAAGAACGGCAGCGCGTGGTCGAAGATGAGCGGGTCGGGTTTGGCGACGCCGACGACGTGACTGTCGATGATGACTCGCACCGATGTGTGACGTCCATCGCCCGCCTGGCACACGCCACTCCTCGTCAACACCTCGGCGATCTGTCCGCTCGCGTTCGACACGACTCCCAGGGGCACTCCCGCTTCCGCGAGCGCGGACGAGTGCTTCCATGCTCTCCGGAATGGGCCATCTCCACAGGAACGCGTTGCGGGTGCTGTGCAGGGCGTGCGCGGCGACGTCGACCTCGTCATCCGGTACGCCGATGCTGCGTACGTACGAGAGGTTGTACTCGTCCCAGAACGCCTCACCGCTGCCGGCGGCCGACTTCGCCGCCATGCCGGCGTAGTGCGCGCGGCGGTGAGATTCGATCGACGGATCTCCGCCGTAGTACGCGAGCAGCGGCCCCAGCACTGTGGGGTCCGGCAGCACCAGTACTCCCCCGGCATCGAACAGAATCGCCTTGAATCGTGCAGTCACCCGACCATCATGCCCGTTTCGTGCTCGGCGTCGTCGACACATACCCTTGCGTTCGTGCGTAGCGCCCGAGACTTCTTCAAACCGCTCGCGGTCGGCGCCCCGGCCCCCTGGCGGGAGATCCCGTTCCGGCCGAGCCGCGTCATCCACTTCTTCCCGCCACACATCGACAAGGTCGTGGCCAAGCTGCCCGACGTCGTTCCGGCAGTCGACATCTTGCTCGGCAACCTCGAAGACGCGATCCCGATGGCCGACAAAGAGGCGGCTCGCGCCGGCCTCGTCAGCATCGCTCGTTCGCTCGAGATGGGCGACACGCAACTGTGGACCAGAGTCAACAGCCTCGATTCGCCGTGGGGTCTCGACGACATCACGACGTTGGTGACGGAGGTCGGCGACAAGCTCGACGTCATCATGATCCCGAAAGTCGAGGGCCCGGAAGACATCCACTACGTCGATCGCCTGCTCGCCCAGCTCGAGGCGAAGGCGGGTCTCGATCGACCGATCCTCGTCCACGCGATCCTCGAGACTGCGCGTGGGATGGTCAACATCGAATCGATCTGCGCCGCGTCGCCACGCATGCAGGGCCTCTCGTTGGGCCCGGCCGACCTCGCCGCCAACCGGCGGATGAAGACGACCCGCGTCGGCGGCGGCCATCCCGACTACGTCGTGCGTCGCGATCCCGACCCCGCGGATCCCGCGGCAGACCGACCCACCTACCAACAGGATCTGTGGCACTACACGCTGGCTCGCATGGTCGATGCGTGCGTCACGTTCGGGCTGTTGCCGTTCTACGGGCCGTTCGGCGACATCGCCGACACCGTGGCCTGCGAAGACCAGTTCCGCAACGCCTACCTACTGGGATGCGTCGGCGCATGGAGCTTGCACCCGTCGCAGATCGAGATCGCCAAGCGTGTGTTCAGCCCGCGCCCGGCCGATGTCGCGCATGCCCAACGAGTCATCGATGCGATGGGCGACGGCACCGGCGCCATCATGCTCGACGGCAAGATGGAGGACGACGCCTCGGTCAAGCAGTGCAAGGTGGTGGTCGAGCTCGCACATCAGTTGGCGCGACGAGACCCGCAACTCGCCGCCGCGTACGGGTTCGCCTCGTGACCGACTTCCGTCCTCGCCGGTCGGTGCTGTACATGCCGGCCGCCAACGAGCGTGCGCTGGAGAAGGCCAAGACGCTGGCCGCGGATTGCATCATCTTCGATCTCGAGGATGCCGTTGCTCCCGAGGCAAAGGAACCCGCCCGCGGCGCGGCGTGTGCCGCTGCTGCGTCGGGCGAGTACGGGCGACGCGAGTTGATGATTCGGTGCAACGGTCTCGACACGCAATGGGGTGCGGTCGATCTGGCTGCGATCGCCGGCTCCGGCGCCGCGGCCGTCGTCGTTCCGAAGGTCAGTTCCGTCGCCTATGTCGACGACGTGTCCGCGCACCTCGACGCGGCCGGTGCGCCGAGCACGATGACGGTGTGGGCGATGATCGAGACTCCGACCGCGATCCTCGACGTGCGATCGATCGCCGCGCATCCGCGCGTCTCGGTGATGGTGGTGGGCACCAACGACCTCGCCCGCGAACTGCGCGCCCCGCTGGCTCCGGGTCGACATGCGTTGTTGCCACATCTCGCCACCGCGGTGCTGGCCGCTCGTGAATCCGGCAAGGTCATCCTCGATGGCGTGTACAACGACGTGAAGGATCTCGGCGGGTTCAGCGCGGAGTGCGCGCAGGGTGTCGAGTTCGGATTCGACGGCAAGACGCTGATCCATCCCGGGCAGATCGACATCGCCAACCAGGCGTGGGCGCCATCGGCCGAAGAGGTCGAACATGCTCGGAGGGTGATCGCCGCATTCGACGAGGCGGTTGCCGACGGACGTGGTGTGGTCACCGTCGATGGGCGGATGATCGAGAACCTGCACGTCGCCAACGCGCAACGCACGCTGGCGATCGCCGAGGCGGTCGCCGCCCTCGACTGAGGCATTGTTCGGGTACAAAGTGCAGTCTGTACGCCACCAGCGGTATCGAATACCATGCAGCCATGACAGTGCTCGACACCCACCCGGAGAACGCGTTCTCCAACGATCGCTCCCACGTCTTTCACAGCTGGAGCGCACAGGGCTCGCTGAACCCGGTCGTCGTCGAAGGCGCCGAGGGCAGCTACTTCTGGACGCAGGACGGCACGCGCTACCTCGACTTCTCCAGCCAGTTGGTCAACGTCAACATCGGCCATCAGCACCCCAAGTTGGTCGCGGCGATCAAGGAGCAGGCCGACCGCCTGTGCACGATCGCTCCCTTCCACGCAAACGACGCGCGAGGCGAGGCCGCCCGGTTGATCTGCGAGGTGGCCGGCGAGAAGATCGACAACAGCCAACTCGACATGGTGTTCTTCACGAACGGGGGCGCCGAGGCCACCGAGAACGCGGCGCGCATGGCACGCCTCCACACCGGGCGACTCAAGGTCCTGTCGCACTACCGCAGCTATCACGGCGGCACCAACGGTGCGATCTCGATGACCGGCGACCCGCGACGTTGGGGCAGCGAGCCCGGCATGCCGGGTGTCGTGAAGTTCTGGGGGCCGTACGCATATCGCAGCGCGTTCCACTCGACCAGCGAGGCGGAGGAATGCGAGCGGGCGCTCGCCCACCTCGACGATGTGTTGATGGTCGAGGGCAGCCAGACCGTTGCCGCAATCCTCATCGAGACCGTGGTCGGCACCAACGGCATCCTCGTACCGCCCGACGGCTACCTGCAGGGCATCCGCGATCGCTGCGACCGCCATGGCATCGTCATGATCTGCGACGAAGTGATGGCCGGCTTCGGTCGTTGCGGCGAATGGTTCGCGTTCCAGAAGTGGGGCGTGCAGCCGGACCTCGTGTGCTTCGCCAAGGGCGTCAACTCCGGCTACCTGCCGCTCGGTGGCGTCGTCATCAGCCGGAAGATCGCCGACACGTTCCGCGATCGACCCTTCCCCGGCGGCCTCACCTACTCGGGCCATCCGTTGGCCTGCGCCTCGGCCGTTGCGAGCATCAACATCTTCAAGGAAGAAGGGATCATCGAGCACGCTCGCATGCTGGGCACCGACGTGATTGCTCCCGGCCTCGAGAAGTTGCAGGCCAACCATCCCAGTGTCGGCGAGGTCCGCGGGCTCGGCGTGTTCTGGGCGATGGACCTCGTCACCGACCGGGCCACTCGCGCTCCGCTGGTGCCGTACAACGCGGCTGGCGCCGACGCCAAGCCGATGGCAGATCTCGCGGCCGCGTGCAAGCAGCGCGGGCTGTGGCCCTTCACGCACTTCAACCGGTTGCACGTCGTACCGCCGTGCACCGCGACCGTGGACGAAGTCACCGAAGGGCTCGCCATCCTCGACGAGGCCCTGACCGTCGCCGACTCCTTCTACACCGGCTGACTCGGCCGCACGTGTGGCGCAAGCCGGGTCGCACCGGCGCCATCCTCTATGCCACGTTGGCTGCACTCGTCGGAATGACGACAGCGTTCGTCAGCAGGTTGGAGATCGAGCGCCAGCGCGGCCGTCGCGAGGCTGCCCGAACGCTGCCGCCCGGTGCGATCATCGTCATCTCCAACCACACCAGCTACGCAGACGGTGTGCTGCTGGCACTGGCGTGCCGTCGCATGGGACGTTCGCTTCGCTTGTTGGCGACGTCGGGTGTGTTCAAGGCTCCCCTGCTCGGAACGGTCGCCCGCAAACTCGGCTTCATCAAGGTCAAGCGCGGCGCGGCGGATGCGGCGACGTCGCTCGACGAAGCCGCACAAGCGTTGGCCAACGGCGAGGCCGTCGGCATCTTCCCGGAGGGTCGCCTCACCCGCGATCCGATGATGTGGCCGGAGCGTGCGAAGACGGGTTCCGTTCGACTGGCGCTGCGCACCGGCGCGCCGATCGTGCCGGTGGCGATGGTCGGCGCGCACCATGTGATCGGTCGGCGCCGGCTGGTGCCGACGTTGATCGCCAACCTCGTGCGCCGGCCGAAGGTCGAGACCCGCATCGGCGAGCCGATCGACATCCGCGAGTTGATGAACATCGGACCGTCCACCGAGCCGACCAACGACGAGGTTCGCCTCGCCGCCGATCAGGTGATGGGCCGCCTCGTCGCCGTCGTCGCCGATCTACGCGGCGAACCCGCCCAAACCCTCACGGAGTCGAGCGAGCCCCCGACTGACGTTCACTGTCGCGTCTGACCTTTCCGGCCCCTATGCGGGGCGCCAGGGGTCAAACGCCCGACCGAGCCGGGGGTGGGCTAGTTGGTGACTCCCCAGGTGCCGTTGCTGCGCAGCAGGGTGGCGAGATCGCCGGGGCCGCGCTTGGTGGAGGCTTCTGCGAGTTGGCGGCCGACGCCCATGCCGTAGTCGGGGCGATCGACCGAACGGAACACGCCGAACGTCGTCGCCGAATGCTCCTCGACCGAGATGCGGGCCAGGGCGAACGCCAAGCCGGGATCGTCGCGGTTGGCATCGTGGACGAGGATCGCGTCCTCGCCGACATCAGCGACCTCGACGATCCGCAACTGGCCATCGGTGCCCATCACCACACCCTTGTGTCCGTCGGCGCCGAACCGGATCGGCTGGCCATGGTGGAGATCGATCATCATCTCTTCACGGACCTGGCGACTGGTGACGTCGTCGAACGCGCCGTCGTTGAACACGTTGCAGTTCTGGAAGATCTCGACGAACGAGGCGCCCTTGTGCGCGTGCGCCTGTCGGAAGATCTCCATCATGTGCTTGCGGTCGAGGTCGTGGGTACGGGCGACGAAACTGGCCTCGGCGCCCAACGCCACACTGAGCGGATTGAACGGCGGATCGACGGAACCGTACGGGGTGCTCTTGGTGACCTTGCCGACTTCCGACGTCGGCGAGTACTGGCCCTTGGTCAGCCCGTAGATCCGGTTGTTGAACAGCAAGATCGTGAGGTTGACGTTGCGTCGCAGCGCGTGGATCAGGTGGTTGCCGCCGATCGACAGACCGTCGCCGTCGCCGGTGACCACCCACACGTCGAGGTCGGGTCGTGCCGTCGCCAGGCCCGTGGCAATCGCCGGCGCACGACCGTGGATGCTGTGCATGCCGTACGTGTTCATGTAGTACGGAAAGCGGCTGCTGCAGCCGATGCCGCTGATGAACACCGTGTTCTCCGGAGCAATGCCGAGCTCGGGCATCAACTGTTGGACCGCGAGCAGGATGCCGTAGTCGCCGCAGCCAGGGCACCACCGAACCTCTTGGTCGCTGGTCCAGTCCTTCTTCGTCGTGATCGGCACAATGGTGTCGCTCATTGCAACGCTCCTTCGATGGCGTCTTCCAGTTCTCGGGCAGTGAAGGGGAGGCCGGCCACCTTCGACACCGACTTCGCGTCGATGAGGTAGTTGGCCCGGATGATGTTGCACATCTGGCCGAGGTTGAGCTCGGGCACGATGACGCGCGGGTACTTCTTCAGCACCTCGCCCAGGTTCGACGGCAGCGGGTTGACGTGGGTGAGATGGACCCAGGCGACCTTCACGCCTCGGCGTCGTGTGCGTTGCACGGCGGCGTCGATGGCTGCCCACGTGGAGCCCCAACCCAGCACGCAGATGTCGGCATCGTCGACATCGCCGACCGCAACTGCGGGTGGGATGTCGTTGGCGATGCCGGCGATCTTCGCGGCACGGAGTTCGACCATCCGCTGGTGGTTCTCGGGCGTGTAGTTGATGTCGCCGCGACCGTCCTCTTTCTCGAGGCCGCCGACGCGGTGCATCAACTTCGGAGTTCCTGGAATTGCCCACGGACGAGCCAAGGTCTCGGGATCGCGAAGGTACGGCCAGAACTCCTCCGTGCCGTCCTCGTTGGTGTGATTCATCTCCGTGGCAAACGGAACGGAGATGTCGGGCAACGAAGCGACATCGGGAAGGCACCACGGCTCGCTGCCGTTGGCGATGTAGCCATCGCTGAGCAGGATGACGGGTGTGCGGTACTTCAGCGCGAGGCGCGCAGCCTCGATGGCAGCGTCGAAGCAGTTGGCCGGGCTGTACGCGGCGACGACGGGCAGTGGTGCTTCGCCATGACGACCGTAGATCGCGATGTTGAGATCGGCTGCTTCGGTCTTGGTCGGCAGGCCAGTCGAGGGGCCGCCGCGCTGCACGTCGATGATCAGCAGCGGCAACTCCAGCGACACCGCGAGGCTGGTGGTCTCGCTCTTCAGCGCAACGCCTGGCCCGCTGGTGGTGGTGACACCGAGATGGCCGGCGAAGGCCGCACCCAATGCCATGCCCGACGGCGGCGATCTCGTCCTCGGCCTGCACCGTTCGCACACCGAAGTGCTTGTGCTTGGAGAGCTCGTGGAGGATGTCGCTGGCCGGCGTGATCGGGATAGCTACCGAGGAACACGGGCAGCTTGGCCAGCTGGCCCGCCGCGACCAGATCCCCACGCCAAGGCGACGTTGCCGCTGATGTTGGTGTACTCGCCGGGCGGCAGCTTGGCGGGCATGACCTCGAAGCGGTGTTCGAACTGCTCGGTGGTCTCGCCGAAGTTGAACCCGGCGGTGAACGCAGTGGAGTTGCTGAGGCGGACGAGCTCGTCCTTGAACTTGCTCTGGATCCAGTCGAGCGTCGGTTGCGTCGGCCGCGAGTACAGCCACGACACCAGACCGAGCGCGAAGAAGTTCTTCGAGCGCTCGGCATCGCGAGGCTTGACACCCAGCGACTCGGTCGCCTTCTGCGTCAGCGAAGTCATCGGCACCTCGACAACTCGATAACCGAGGAGCGTGTCGTCGGTGAGCGGGTTGACCGCGTAGCCGGCCTTGGCCAGGTCGCGTTCGCCGAACGCATCGCTGTTGACGATGAGCAGGCCGTGCGGCTCGAGGCGACCGAGGTCGGCCTTCAGCGCTGCCGGGTTCATCGCCACCAGGACACTCGGCTCGTCGCCCGGCGTGGTGATGTCGTGGTCACTGATCTGCACCTGAAAGCTCGACACGCCATTGACGGTGCCGGCTGGTGCGCGGATCTCGGCCGGATACTCCGGCAGCGTCGACAAGTCGTTTCCGAACGTCGCGCTGACCGATGTGAAACGGTCACCGGTCAACTGCATGCCGTCGCCGGAATCGCCCGCGAACCTCACGACCACGCGTGTGATGGTTTCGGCTTCGCGACCCGAAGGACGCTCAACGGTGTCCGTCATGGGCCACCTCCTCCCGCTGCCAAGCGGCCTCGTTGCCCCCCGGCTCTCTCAGCACGTTATATCGCCTTGCGCGTCACAAAGGCGACACCAAGCAACGAAATCGCCAATCCGACGAGCGCCAGCGCGCCCGAGCCGCTCGCCGAACAGGATGGCGCCCTCGACGGCGCTCAGCGCCGGTGTCAGGAAGAACAGGCTGGTCACCTGCGACGCAGCCCTTCGCTGCAGGAGCCACAGCATCAGCAGCACGGCGGCGATCGAGAGAACGAAGACCGCCCAGAGCGAGCGCGAACACCGACTGTCGGGTGATGGTGAAGTCCCAGTGCTCCCAAGCCACCGCCAAGACCATGAAGCACGACTGCCGCCGCCGCGTATTGCAGCGACCGTGCCCCACAGCAACGGCATCGTCGAGCACTTCTTGCGCTGCACCAGCGTGCCGCCGGTCATGCCGATGACGCTGACCGCCGACGCCCCCATCGTCATCCAGGTGATCCCCGACGAGTGGGTCAGCAGCCGATCGACGACGACCGCGATCACGCCGGCGAAGCCGAGGCCGACACCGATCCACTGGATGCGGATGAGACGCTCGCCGAGGAAGCGTCTCGACACCAGCGCGGTGAGCACCGGGTGCAGTCCGGCGATCAGCGCGCTGACACCTGCGGGAAGCCCGCGGTCGATCGCGACGAACACGCCGCCGAGGTACAGGACGTGCATCCCCATGCCGGCCAGCACGACCCAGGGGACGAGGTCGCGGTCGACGAGTGGCGCACGCCGAGCTACTGCGACCACGCGCCAGGATCGCCGCGGCAAAGACCATCCGCACGGCGAGGAACGTGAGCGGTCCGGTGTCGTTGCGTGGCGTAGCGCGCCACGACGAAGCCGGTGCTCCACAGCACCACGAAGATCCATGGCGCCCACGACACAACGCGAGAAGGGCGGGCCGCCGAGGCGACCCGCCCTTCAACGCTTGAATTCGATACGCCGTCAGGCGCCACCCTCAGTCAGGGTGACGGTGGCCGGTGTGAAGTCGGCGCCGTTGATGTCGACACCCATCGTCGTCAGCAAGCGTCTGGGCGTCCTTGACGACGTCGTTGGTGAACGCGTCCGCGTCGGGTGCCTTGGTCAGCACCGTGCCGCCTTCGAGGTTCTTGGTCTGCTGCGACAGCGTCGCTGTGCGATCCCATGCAGCGGTGTCGATGGTGCCGACACCACCCGTCGCCGGCCAGATGAGCTTGTTGACTTCGTTCATCTGCCACTTCTGGTGGCGACAACCCGAGGATCGAGTTCTTGTCGGTGACCAACTGTGCGCAGGCATCGCCGTTGTCGCGGCAGTACGCCCAGCCCTGCAACGAGGCCGCAACGAACTTCACGGCGGTGTCGTTGTAGGTGGGATCGGACAGTCGTGTGCCATCGGCCCAGATGGCATCCTGCAGCATGCCGACGCCCTCGTCCTCGTAGGAGATGACGTTGAAGTCGTCCGGGGTGTAGAGCTTGCCCGGTCGCGGGATTCGACCGCCTCGAGCACCTGTGCGTACTCGTTGTAGGTCATCGCCTCGGCGGCATCGATGTCGCCCTCGAGCAGGCCGACCATGTCGAACTGTTGGGCCACGTTCTCGACCGAAGCCGGGTCGATGCCGCTCTTGCGTCATGGCTGCAAAGACTTCCCATTCGTTGCCGAAGCCCCAGTTGCCGATCTTCTTGCCGGCAAAGTCCTTCGACGTGGTGATGTTCTTGTCCTTGAAGCTCACCTGCAGCGTGCCCGAGCGTTGGTAGACCTGAGCGATGTCGACGATGTTCGCACCGGCCTCGCGGCTGGCGAGAGCCTTCGGAACCCAAGCGATCGCGAAGTCGGCATCACCGTTGGCGAGCACGGTCTGCGGGACGATGTCGACGGCGCCCTCGAGGATCGTGACGTCGAGGCACTGGTCCTTGTAGAAGCCCTGGTCGACGGCTGCGAAGTACCCGGCGAACTGCGCCTGCGTGACCCATTGCAGCTGCAACTTCACCGGCGTCGGCGTACCGCACTCCTCGGCGCCCGCTGCGGGTGCCTCGGTCCCTGTCGCAGCATCGGTGGCCGCCGGTGCGTCGGTCGCGGCGGGTGCCGCAGTTGTGTCCGCAGTCGCCGCCTCGGTGGCGACTGGCGCGTGCAGTTGCCGACGAACTGCGTGTCGTCGCTACCGCACGCGGCGGCGATGAATGACAGCGCAACCACGGCAGCGAGTGTGCCCTTGATCCGTTGTTTCCTCATTGCATTTTCTCCTCCCCCTGCCGGGCTGGTGCCCGATAGGTCTTTCGAGGCCCATGGGTTCACGAGCCGTCTCGGTTTCGTTGCGCCACACGACCCGGGGTGACCGCGGCTTCGATGGCGATGGAGACCAGGTAGAACGTCAGACCGAGCAGGCACGCGCCGAACACGTATGCCCAGCCGACCGCATTCTTCGAGTTGGCGATGTTGCTGGCGATCCGGCTGCCCAAGCCGTCTTGCGCCCCACCAAAGTACTCCGACACGTAGGCGTAGATGACCGACAACGGCGCAGCGACCTTCAACGCGGTGAAGAGGTACGGGACGGCGTTCGGCACGCGCACCTTGCGGAGCATCGTCCCAATTGCTCGCGGCATAGGACCGCATGAGTTCTGCATGGGTTGCGTCGACCTGGCGAAGGCCCTTGGCGACGTTGACGAGCACGATGAAGAACACGATCAGGGTCACCATCAGCCGCCGAGGTACGACGCTGGTGGTGGAGAACATGTTGTTGAAGACCGAGACCAACACGAATGCCGGAATCGCGTTGACGGCGGTCGACAGTGGCGTGATCAGCTGGTCGAGGATCTTCGACCTGCTGAGCAGGAACGCCATCAGGATCCCGACGATCGACCCGACGATCAGACCGAACGCGGCATTGGTCCCCGAGACCACCATCGCGTGCCAGATGTTGGAGAAGTTCTTGACGAATCCCGACCAGATCGCGCTGGGCGGTACGAGGAAGTACGGCTTCAGGTCGAAGCCGCGAACCACTGCCTCCCAGATGCCGAGCAGGATGACGCCGAACAGCAACGGCGGGGCGACTGCCCTGAGGAAAACGGTGCCACGACGGATCATCGGTCTTCGATCCCCCGCGGCAGTCGGCTCGAACTCTGCACCGCGGAGCGCCTCGCGCACCTCGGTGATCTTGGCGAAGAAGGTTGCATCCTCGCGGGTGTCTTCGTCGCGATTGCTGCCGAACGGCACGTCGACGAGCTGCGTGATCCGACCCGGTCGCGGCGACATCACGACGACCTGGCTCGACAGGTAGACGGCCTCGGGAATCGAGTGCGTCACGAAGATCACTGTCGTGCCCGTGCTGGCGCAGATGCGCAGCAACTCGGCCTGCATGTGCTCGCGGGTCATCTCGTCGAGGGCCCCGAACGGCTCGTCCATCAACAGCAACGGAGGGTGTGCGGCCAGCGCCCGGGCGATCGCGATGCGTTGCTGCATGCCGCCCGACAACTGCCACGGCATGTAGTCGCCGAACTCCGGAAGCTTGACCAGTTCGAGCATCTCGGCCGCGCGGCTCTTGCGCTTGGCGCGATCCCAACCCTTCAGCTCCAGTGGCAACTCGATGTTCTTCGCCACGGTTCGCCACTCGAAGAGGCCGGCTTGCTGGAAGGCCATGCCGTAGTCCTGATCGAGCCGGGCCTGCTTCGCGCTCTTGCCGTTGACCGTGATCGATCCTGCCGTCGGCTCGGTGAGGTTCGCGATGAGGCGGAGCAACGTGCTCTTGCCGCAGCCGGAGGGCCCGATCAATGTCACGAATGCGCCAGGCGGAATCACCACGTCGATGTCGACGAGCGCGTCGACCTGACTGCTCTTGCCCGGGTTGAAGATCTTCTGCAGCACCGACGACCTCGACCGCGTTCACGTGGCCACCTCCCGAGGACGATTGCGCATCAGCACCGCATCGACCATCGCGACGAGCGCGGCCATCATCAGACCGAGGAATGCTGCACCGAGGACGGCGGTGTAGACGATGGCCGGATCGCTGGTCGTGGCTCGGCCGAACTCGATGACCAGACGTCCGATTCCACCGCGGAAACCTGTCGAGATCTCCGAGACGACGACACCGATCACCGCGCTGGCGGCGCCCAGCTTCAACGCCGGAACCATGTACGGGCACGGCCGCCGGGAAGCGCAGCTTGAACAGCGTGCGACGCCACGGCGCGGCGAGGCTGTCCATCAGTTCGATCGACGATGCCGACGGAGACTGCAGTCCGCGCAACGTGCCGACGGCGATCGGGAAGAACGAGAGGAACGCGCCGAGCAGCGAAGCCGACATCCAGCGTTCCCACACCAATCCACCAACGTGGACCTTGCCGCCCCAACTGACGATCAACGGTGCGAGCGCGATCAGCGGGATCGTCTGCGAGATCACGAGGTACGGCAGGATCGCCCGAGCAGCAATGCGGAATCGTGTCATGACGACAGCGAGCAGGACACCGGCGATGATGCCGATCGCGAATCCGACGAGCACCAGACGGAACGAGTACAACACCGCTCGCAACACGACCGAGAACACCGACTCGTCGGATGACCGGCTGATCGGATCGCCGAATCGCGACAGGATGTCGGACACGTGGGGCATGACGCGGTCCTTGGCCCGCGGCAGGATCCGCCAGCCGAACACTTCGCCTCCGTCTTGTGGACCGAAGCGCTTGTACAGCTCCCACACCGCTGCGACGAGCACCAGCGACAAGACGAACATCAGTGCTCGCCGGCCACGACGAAGGTAGCGCGGTTCGCTGTGCACTCGCGACTGCTTCGGTCACGCCTTGGCCTTCACCGTCTCGGCAACCGCCGGCATCACTTTCTCGCCGTAGACCTGCAGTGTGTGGTCCTTGTCGTCGTGTTGCAGGTAGATGCTGAACTGATCGACGCCGATGTTCTTCAGGGCGACCATGCGATCGATGTGCTCGCTGACCGGGCCGACGATGCAGAAGCGGTCGACGATGTCGTCGGGCACGAACTGCGTGTGCACGTTGCCGGCCTGGCCGTGCTCGTTGTAGTCGTATCCCTCGCGACCCTTGATGTAGTCGGTCAGCGCCTGCGGCACCGCGCCGCCTTGGTCGCCGTACCGAGCGACGATGTCGGCCACGTGGTTGCCGACCATGCCGCCGAACCAGCGGCACTGGTCGCGACCATGGGCGAGGCCTTCCTCGGTGCCATCGGTGACGTACGCCGGCGCGGCCACGCAGATGGTGACGTCGGCCGGATCGCGACCGGCCGCCGCGGCGGCATCTCGCACGGCCTTGATGGTCCACTCGGCGATCGACAGGTCGGCGAGTTGCAGGATGAAACCGTCGCCGACTTCACCGGTGAGCGCGAGCGCCTTCGGCCCGTACGCCGCGATCCACACCTCGAGCTGGCTGCCGACCGACCAGGGAAATCGAAGCTGCGATCCCTTGTACTCGACGCTGCGTCCGTTGGCGAGCTCGCGGATGACGTGCACCGATTCGCGCAGCGTCGCCAGTGTCGTCGGTGCGCCGTTGGTGACCCGAACGGCCGAGTCGCCGCGACCGATCCCGCACACCGTCCGGTTCCCGAACATCTCGTTGAGCGTGGCGTACACGCTGGCCGTCACGGTCCAATCGCGGGTGGCCGGATTGGTGACCATCGGCCCGACGATCACCTTGCGCGTCTCGGCGAGGATCTGGCGAGTAGATGACGTACGGCTCTTGCCACAGGATGTGCGAATCGAAGGTCCACACATGCGTGAAGCCATAGCTCTCCGCGGTCTTGGCAAGGGAGACGACGCGCGCTGAAGGAGGAGTTGTCTGGAGAACGACGCCGAAGTCCAAGGTCACCTGTTCTGCGGGAATCCGAGGTCGACGGTGCTGGTGCTGGGGTCCGGCCAACGCGAGGTCACGACCTTGGTCTTGGTGTAGAAGTTCACGCCCTCGGGGCCGTACATGTGCGTGTCGCCGAAGAGGCTGGCCTTCCAGCCTCCGAAGCTGTAGTAGCTCACGGGCACTGGAACCGGCACGTTGACACCGACCATGCCGACCTGCACGTCGAACTCGAACTGGCGCGCCGCGCCGCCGTCGCGAGTGAAGATCGCCGTGCCGTTTCCGTACGGGTTGTCGTTGATCAACTTCAGGCCTTCGGCGTAGCCGGCGATCCTCGTGACCGTCAGCACCGGGCCGAAGATCTCGTCGTCGTAACACGCCATCCCGGGCTTGGCGTTGTCGATCAACGACGGGTTCAGGAAGAAGCCGCCCGTCGGGGCACCCGTCCGTCCGTCGACCACCAACGTTGCGCCGTCGGCCACCGCGCCTTCGATGTAACCGGCGACCTTGTCGCGGTGCTCACCGGTGATCAGCGGGCCCATCTCGCTCTCGGACTCGCTGGCCGGGCCGACCTTGATCGCCGGGATGCGGTCCTTGATCTTGTCGACGAGCGCGTCGGCGATCGAGTCGCTGGCGAGCACGACCGAGATGGCCATGCAGCGCTCGCCGGCCGAGCCGTAGGCGGCGCTGACGGCGGCGTCGGCGGCCATGTCGAGGTCGGCGTCGGGCAGCACGAGCATGTGGTTCTTGGCCCCACCGAGCGCCTGCACCCGCTTGCCGTTCTTGGTGCCCGTCTCGTAGATGTACTTGGCGATCGGGGTCGAGCCGACGAAGCTGACCGCGGCGATGTCGGGATGCTCGAGGATGCGGTCCACTGCGACCTTGTCGCCGTTGACGACGTTGAAGCAGCCGTCGGGAAGACCGGCCTGCTTCAGCAGTTCGCCGATGAACATGCTCGCCGACGGATCCTTCTCGCTCGGCTTCAGGATGAAGGTGTTGCCGCACGCGAGCGCGTTGGCGAACATCCACATCGGGACCATGCCGGGGAAGTTGAACGGCGTGATGCCGGCGACGACACCGAGCGGCTGCTTGATGCTGTACACATCGATCCCTGTGCTCGCCTGCTCGCTGTACCCGCCCTTCAAGAGGTTGGGGATCCCACAAGCAAACTCGATGTTCTCCAGGCCCACGCGCGACTTCTCCCAAAGCATCCCCCAGAACTTTCCCATGCTCCCGAGAGATCAGAGAAGCAATCTCCTTGCGGTTGGCGTCAACCAGCTCCCGCATGTGGAACATGACTTCAGCCCGCCGAGAAAGATTGGTAGCCCGCCAAGAGGGAAACGCGCGTAAGCGCAGAAGCCACAGCCACGTCGACCTCAGCAGAGGAAGCCAGGTCAACCGAAGAAGCCTGAGCCCCAGTCCCAGGATCCCAAACGACGCCCGACCGACCAGAGGTCCCTTCCAGAACCTTGCCGTCTACCCAATGAGAGATGCGATTCATTTCAGCAAGCCTTCTTCCTTATTGACGGCAAGGTGACACCAGCCGCAGATGTGGTGAATTTCTGTAAAAGATGCTTTTGAGGATGGTGGTGAGTGGCCGAGTAGTGAGGTCGGCGTCGGGGTTCGACGACGAGACAGTTGGTCGCCCGGGCTTGGCGACCATGTCGACGAGCGAACGCCGACGGCGGCCGAACGGGTCAGACGAGGTATTGAGAGAGCCCACGTTTCACGAACTGACCATGACCCTTCGTACCCGTGTAGCTGTCGTTCTCAATGACCACAGTTCCGCGAGACAAGACCGTGTCAGACTTTGCCGTCAATAACCCACCCCTCCCAAGCCGAATAATCCATGTTCATGTGATGCTTGTCGTTGACACCGATCTTGGTCTTGGCGTTCGGGTCCCAGACAACGACATCGGCGTCGCTCCCCGGGGCGATCACGCCCTTCTTCGGATACATCCCGAACATGCGCGCCGGAGTCGTGCAGCAGGTCTCGACCCAACGCTCCAGTGACAGCTCGCCGGCGACGACACCTTGGTAGATCAGTTCCATGCGGTGCTCGACGCCACCGATCCCGTTGGGGATCGCCGCGAAGTTTCCGATGCCGCGCTCTTTCTGATCCTTCATGCAGAACGGGCAGTGATCGGTGCGACACCACAGCGAGCTCGTTCATCCGCAAGCCCTTCCAGAGGTCGCCTTGGTGCCCGTGACCCATCTGGCCGATGTAGTCGGGGTCGTGGTCCTTGCTGCGGATCGGTGTGCTGCAGACCCACTTGGCACCTTCGAATCCGGGCTTGCCGAGTGTCTCTTCGAGCGTCAGCCACAGGTACTGCGGGCAGGTCTCGGCGAACACGTTGCGACCTTCGTGACGTGCCGCGGCGACCTCGTTGAGCGCGTCGCCGGCCGACATGTGCACGATGTACAGCGGCACGTTGCCGGCCACGTGGCTGAGCACGATGGCGCGATGTGTTGCCTCGGCCTCGAGCGGCGACGGCCGGGTGTAGCTGTGGAACTTCGGGTCGGTGTCGCCGCGGGCGAGGGCTTGCTGCACCAACACGTCGATGGCGATGCCGTTCTCGGCGTGCATCATGATCATCGCCCCGCACTCGGCGGCGGTCTGCATGGCTCGCAGGATCTGGCCGTCGTCGCTGTAGAGCACGCCGGGGTAGGCCATGAAGAGTTTGAAGCTGGTGACTCCCTCGTGATCGACGAGGTACTTCATCCCCTTCAACGACTCCTCGTCGACGCCTCCGATGATCTGGTGGAAGGCGTAGTCGATCGCGCAGTTGCCTTCGGCCTTGCGATGCCAATCGGCGAGCGCGGTGTGCACGTTGCCGCCGGTGTTCTGCACGGCCATGTCGACGATCGTGGTCACGCCACCCCACGCCGCCGGCGCGCGTGCCGGTCTCGAACGTGTCGCTGGCGTACGTGCCGCCGAACGGCATCTCCATGTGGGTGTGCACGTCGATGCCACCGGGAATCACGTACTTGCCGGCGGCGTCGATCACTCGATCCAAGCCTTCTTCGGTGAAGTACCCGGGTGCGCCGAGCGCCGTCACGGTCTCGTCGGTGATCAACACGTCTTGGGCGATGACGCCGGTGGTCGAGATGACCTTGCCGTTCTTGATGAGCGTCGTCGCCATCAGCGCGCCACCAACTCGTCGTACGCGTCGGGGCGGCGATCTCTGTAGAACGCCCAGCGGTCGCGGACCAGCTTGATCACGTCGAGGTCGAGGTCGCGCACGATCAGTTCCGGCTTGTAGGCATCGCCGACATCACCGATGAAGTTCCCCTCCGGTCCGACGAAGTAGCTCTGGCCGTAGAAGTCGTCGTCGCCGAGCGGCTCGATGCCGACGCGGTTGATCGCGCCGACGTAGTACATGTTGGCCACCGCTGCCGCAGGTTGCTCGATGCGCCAGATGTACTCGCTGAGGCCGCGGTGCGTCGCCGATGGATTGAAGACGATCTCTGCACCGTTGAGACCGAGCGCACGCCAACCCTCGGGGAAGTGGCGGTCGTAGCAGATGTACACGCCGACCTTGCCGACAGCGGTGTCGAAGATCGGGTAACCACCGTTGCCCGGACGGAAGTAGAACTTCTCCCAGAAGCCCTTCGTCTGCGGGATGTGCTGCTTGCGGAACTTGCCGAGGTACGTGCCGTCGGCATCGATCACGGCGGCGGTGTTGTAGTACATCCCGGCTTGCTCGTGCTCGTACATCGGGAGCACCATCACCATTCCGAGCTCCTTGGCGACGCTGCAGAATCGCTGGGTCGTCGGACCGTCCGGGATCAGCTCGGTGTAGCTGTAGTACTGGGTGTCTTGCACCTGGCAGAAGTACGGGCCGTAGAACAGCTCCTGGAAGCAGATCACCTGGGCGCCCTCGGCCTTGGCATCGTGCGCGGCCTGTTCGTGTTTCTCGATCATCGCCTCCTTCGTCCCTGCCCAGTCGGTTTGGAGAAGCGCTGCTCGCACGATGTTCGGCATGGGCGCGATCGTAATGTCACCCTCAGGGGCGCACAATAACTGGATTGTTACCGTACATTCAGTTCACACGACCGAAACAGACCCGACTACTACTGCGTTTGGCGTCTGGCGCCCCGTAGCGGGGCCTGCGGGGTCAAACGCTGAAGAACTCCAGCGCTGAGTGGCGGCTGTTGGGCTAGCTCGGGGTGAAGCCGGTGCAGTCTTCGACCGGGATCAACTCGTAGTTGTCGTCGCCGATCAACAGGTCGAAGCCGCCGACTTCCTCGCGCAGCATTCCGGCGCTGATCAGTTCGCCTTCACTCGAGGGTGGTCCCCCCGTCGAGGCCCAGTACGCCTCGGTGGCAGTAGCGAGCGTCGTGTACTCGATCGGGCACTGCGTCTCCGCTGTCTCGCCGATCGGTCGAGCCGACTCGGAGTGGACGAGCACTTCGCTGGTGCCACACCCAGTTACCGCGACCACTGAAACGACCACACCCACGACGACTGCGAACTTCACCCGACCCGCTTTCTCCACCCTGGCTCTCATGACCTCGGTCATTCATCACCTTGGGTATCGGCGTACGGCGACGCGGCCTGAAGGGACTTCGGCACAGATCCTGGTGCGGCCGCCCGCACAATGCAGCTATTGTTACCGCACAATGGCTGCGACATTCGCCGACTCGATCGAGGACCGCAGCGCTCGCGGCATTGCCGCTGCCGTCGGACGGATGATCACCCGTGGCGACCTTGCCGTCGGCACGCGATTGCCGACCGTCCGCGAGCTGTCGAAGTCTCTCGGTGTGTCGCCGACGACGGTCAGCGAGGCATGGCAGACATTGACATCGGTCGGCGCGATCGATGCCCGTGGCCGTCAGGGAACGTTCGTGCGGCAACCGACCGGCCCCGGCTCGCCTCGGCGCTACCGCCGAGTGACGGAGGGCCCGGGTCATTTCGCGCTCGACCTCTCGACCGGCACCCCGCCATCGTCGTTGCTGCCGGACCTCGGCCCGGTCGTCGCCAGGATCAGCCGTCAGTCGCTGACATCGAGCTACCTCGACAACCCAGTGCTGCCCGAGCTCGAAGCACGGCTGCTGGACGGGTGGCCGTTCCCCGCCGAGGCGCTGACAGTCGTCGACGGCGCGATGGACGCGCTGGATCGCGTCGCCCAAGTCGTGGTTCGGCTCGGTGATCGGGTGGTCGTCGAACACCCGACGTTCCCCCCGCTGTTGGATCTGCTCGACGAGCTCGGTGCGGACGTGATCGGTGTCGATGTCGACGACGAAGGGCCCATCGTTGCCCAGTTCGTCGACGCCCTTCGCAGGCAGCCGGTCGCGATTTTCCTGCAGCCGCGGGCGCACAACCCGACCGGCGTCACGACCACGCCGGCACGGATGAAATCGTTGGCCGCGGCACTCGCCACATCGACGGCGATCGTCGTCGAAGACGACCATTCCGGCGACATCGCCACGGGCGGTCTCGTCAGCATCGGCTCGCTACGTGCCGCAGCGAACCGTGCACATCCGCAGCTACTCCAAGAGCCACGGACCAGACCTCCGTCTGGCCGCTGTCGGCGGCGCGGGCGATGTCGTGACCGCCGTCGCAAATCGGCGATTGCTCGGGCCCGGCTGGAGCAGCCGCATATTGCAAGCCGTCCTACTCGGGATGCTCGACGACCAGCCGACCATCGCTGCAGTGGCGTCGGCGCGGAACGAGTACGCCCGCCGGCGCCAGTTGGTCGCCGATGTCCTGGAGTCGCGCGGAGTCGCGGTGACCGGCAGCGATGGCATCAACATGTGGATGACGGTCGCGGACGAACGATCTGCATTGGTGACGCTCGCCGCGCAAGGCATCGGCGCCGCGCCCGGCGAACCATTTCAGGTGCGTCGTGACGCCCCGCACCTCCGCGTCACGGTGGGGCTCATCGAGACGGATCACGAACGGGTCGCGAATCAACTCGGCGCAGCTGCGGGCGGATCGCGCTCGCCGCGCGGTCACAGGTAGGGATGGGCGCCGGACCATGGGACTGATCAAGTGGCTGTTCAGCGCGCCGGCACCGCGCCCACCCCGGCCTGATCACGTGGTCGAGGTGGCCTGGTTACCGCTGTGGCAATGCCAGTTGGCGCTACACGACCTGTGGGAGAACGACATCCCGGCGACGATGGCGGAGGATCACACATCGATGCTTCGCTTCGCGGCACGCGAGCCGATGGGTCGGATCTTCGTGATGGAGGTTCGCGCCGAAACAGCTCGTGCTGCGATCGCCGCGTGCCTTGGGATCGATCCGCCGAAACAGGACCGCTAGTAACTGCCGCCGAGCTTGGTGTGGTCCCAGCTGGCGACGTGATCGATCTCGAAGACGACGCCGAGGCGCTTCGTGGCCTGGGCTTCGAGGAACGGCAACGCCGAATCGCCGAGGGCGGACGGCCCGTTGTACTTCACGCCGACCGCCTTGCCGATCTCCAGGACCTGGTCGTAGTCGTCGACCACCAGTCCACGTCCGCGCAACTCGACACCACGTAACTGGTCGTACGTGTCACCACTTTCGACGAGGCCGGTCATCTTCGGATCGCGACGAAGGTTGAGGATCTTCTGGCTCTTGCCGAACGTCCAGAACACTGCGTTTCCGTCGACCATCGCGTACCACATCGCGACCAAGTGGGGGTGCCCTGTCGGACCGATCGTGGCGACGTTGAGCACACGTTCGGACTCCAGATACGCGTGCACTTCCTCATCAGTCATCATGATCTGTGAACGCTTGCTGGCCATTGGTGCGACAGTACTTTGGGACGTCACATTGCGCTGGAGCGGAGCAATTCGTACGACATCGGACACTCCGGCTGCAACGATGCTTCGCAAGTCGCGACGACACCGGCCGGACCGACGGTCCAGTGTGTCAGCGCGAGCGGCACGATCTCGGCCGGCGCCTCCCACGGTTCACGCAGATCGGTGGGCCGCTGGCCCATGGCCTCGAACAGTGCCGCGGGCAGGCAACGACCGCGACCGACGACCGCCCACACCGGGACCTCCGCGCAGTAGCCAACCGACGCGAGTGCCCGTGATCCGGTGGTGGCGAGCACATCGGTCTCACTGGCCGCCAAGGCTTCGACGACCACCAGATCGCTGGCCAACACTGCGGCCGCGAGCCCGGAGGCCGGCACGATCTCGGCATCGACATCGGCGCGCTGCAACCTGCGTACGAACGCGTCGCTGCCCATGCCATCGTCATCCGTGTCGATCACCAGCACGGTCGAGTCGCCGCGTCGTAGCAGTGCCTCGCCGATGAGGTCAGGCCAACCGATCACGCAGATCGTCGCGCTGTCGGGTATCGCATCGACGAGCAGATCGGGGGTCGGATCCATCTCCAGATCGTCGGCCAACCCGGCAGCACATCGATACGGATCGGGCGCCGCGAGAACGGTGGCGCACAGCCACCACATCGGTCCCGAATTGGGATGACGCTCGACGATGCGTCGGCAGGCAACGACGAGGCCCGCTGGATCGAAGCCAAGGCCGCGCAATGCGCCGGCCGTCTCACGGACCAGCATCCGCTGATCGCCCCCCGAAGCGCGGGCGACGTAGCGAAGCCGTTCGATCGGATGCATCGACGAAACGCTACTGCCACATTGGGGCGTACAGCGCTGGCGCGCTACCGTCTGCAGCCGTGGCGAGCAACCCGTCCCTCGAGACCCAGCTGACCTCACTGGGCGGCGAAACACGTCCGCTGGAGGAATGGCTCACCACGTTCCACCTGGCCAGCGTGGTGCTCGACCCATACACCAACGAGAGCTCGTGGGTCCTGAAGACCGCGGCGCGCATCCTCGAGAGCCTGCGCGGAACGGACGCACGCGTCAATTTCGTCGTCACTGCCGATGCGGACGGGACGAAGGCGTTCCTCGGCCCGCTCACCGAGCAGTTCCTGGTCTACTGCGACCCCGACCGGGCATTCGTCCGCACCCTCGGCCTTGCCCAGTTGCCGGCATTCGTGTTCATCCGACTCGACGGCACGCTCGAAGCGAGCGCCGAGGGTTGGGACGCCACGCAGTGGCGCGAGGTGGCCGAGAAGATCGCCACCACGACGGCCTGGATCAGCCCGACCATCCCCGTTGCCGGTGACCCTGGGCCGTTTCACGGCACGCCAGCACTCGGCTGACGGACGGTGCTGCCCGCAGCGGCTCGCGGTCTTCCTGTCGTCGAGGTCCTGACCGAACTGGGCACCGCACTCGAGCAACACGGTTCGGCTCTGCTGGTCGCGCCTCCCGGTGCCGGCAAGACCACCGTCGCGCCACTGTGGCTGATCGAGCAGCCATGGCTCGAGGGTCGCATCGTGATGCTCGAGCCGCGACGACTCGCGACCCGAGCAGCTGCCCAACGAATGGCAACGCTGCTCGGGACCGAGGTCGGCGGGCTGGTCGGCTACCAGACCCGCGACGAGCGGCACATCGGGCGCGACACACGCATCGAGGTCGTCACCGAAGGGGTGTTGACCAGACGACTGCAGAACGATCCTGAGCTACCCGGCGTCGGGCTCGTGATCTTCGACGAGGTGCACGAACGCAACGTGCCGACCGACATCGGGTTGGCGTTCGCACTCGATGCTCGAGACACCGTGCGCCCCGACCTGCGCGTGCTCGCGATGTCGGCGACACCCGACGTCGCCAAGCTGGCTGCGGTCCTGGGCAACGCCGTGCTCGGCGATGCACCCACGATCGAGAGCGTCGGGCGAACGTTCCCGGTCGACGTTCGGTGGATGCCGATGATGAAGGGCACCCGCGTCGAACAAGCGACTGGCGAGGCCGTTCTGCGCGCACTGAAGGACGAGGTCGGCGACGTGTTGGTGTTCCTGCCCGGCATCGGCGAGATTCGCCGCGTCGAGCAGTTCCTGGCCGATCGCGTCGGACCCGACGTCGACGTGCACCTGTTGGCCGGGGCGTTGTCGCTGGCCGAGCAGGACATGGCGTTGATGCCATCGCCGGCCGGCCGCCGACGGGTCGTGTTGAGCACCGACATCGCCGAGTCGTCGTTGACGGTCAGTGGCGTCCGGATCGTCGTCGACGCCGGTCTGGCTCGCGTTCCGCGGCACGACCTCGGCACCGGGATGACTCGCCTCACGACGGTCAGCACCAGCCGGGCGTCCGCCGATCAGCGTTCGGGACGCGCCGGGCGTACCGAGCCCGGCGTCGCCTACCGTTTGTGGAGCAAGCTCGAACACGCCACCCGCCGGGCACATCTCGAGGCCGAGATCACCCAGGTCGACCTCGCCGGCGTCGCCTTGGAACTGGCCACGTGGGGAACGCCGACGAGTGACTTGCGCTTCATGGATCCACCTCCTGCGCGCGCGTTGCAGCAGGCCGAGGAGCTGCTCCGCCGGCTCGGGGCGTTCGACGCGAATGGTCGACCGACCTCCAATGGCCGAGCGATGCTCTCGCTCCCTCTGCACCCTCGCCTGGCACGGATGGTGATCGCTGCACCGCCAGACGATCGCGGGCTGGCCTGCATCATCGCCGCGATCCTCGACGAACGCGACGTGTTGCGCGGACGAGCCGACGAGTTACCGGCCGACCTCGGCCTGCGTGTGCGGGTCGTCTGTGGCTACGACCACCACGAACGCGCCGACAGGCGCGACGTCAGCCGGATCCGCGACCGCGCCGCCGACATTGGGCGCCGCTGCAATGCACACGTCGACTTCGCCGACATCACATCCGAGCACACGGGCCCAATCGTCGCGTTGGCGTTCCCGGATCGAGTCGCTGTCCGTCGCCGTCAACCCGGCCAGTTCCAGATGCGCACCGGCAACGGGGTCTGGGTTGCGACAACCGACTCACTGGCCGACGAGCAGTTCATCGTCGCTGCCGACCTCGACGGCAACCGCAGCAGCGCTCGTGTTCGCATCGGCGCCGGCATCGAGGCAGCGCAACTGATCGCATCCCTCGGCGACGACATCGAGCGACAGAGCGTTCTCACGTGGGACAAGCAACGCGACGATCTCGTCGTGCACGAGACCGCCCGTCTCGGTTCCATGGTGCTCGACGAGCAGTACCGGCCGGCACGGATCGGCGACGAGACGGTCCTTGCTCTCGTCGAGCGAGTGCGGGCGACTCGTTTGAGCGTCTTGAACTGGACGTCCGGCGCGCAACAGCTCCGCAGGCGCCTGGCCTTCGCCGCCGGCCACCTCGGCGGCGATTGGCCGGCCGTCGACGACAAGACGCTGATCGCGACGATGGACGACTGGCTCGCGCCGTTCCTGACGCTGGCAACCTCTCGCGCCGACCTCGCTGCCGTCGATGTCGAAATGCTGCTGACGACGATGCTGTCGTGGGACCAACAGTCGCAGCTCGCCGCGCTGGTACCCGCCACAATGACAACCGCCGCAGGGCGGACCGTGGTGATCGACTACGAACGCGACAACCCGACGGTGTCGGTGCGCGTGCAGGACATGTTCGGAACCGTCGTGCACCCGACCGTCGCCAACGACGTTCCGCTGACCATCGAGCTCCTTTCCCCTGCTGATCGGCCGATCCAGATCACCAACGACCTGCCCGGCTTTTGGTCGGGTTCATGGACGATGGTTCGCAAGGACCTCGCCGGCCGATACCCGAAACACCAGTGGCCGATCGATCCGTCGGTGGCCGAACCGAAACGGTTGAAAGACCGCCCGCCGGACTGACACGCCGGTTGCCCGGTTTCCATGCGACCGCATACAAGCGCGGAGCGTTTGTTGGCTCACACAGAGAGCCCGGATCACGATCGCACTCTCGAGCTGAACGCGATGTCGCCACATCGGTAGTGTCGCCGCGGTGAGCTTGCACGCCACGGTCGAGCGCATCGCATCGTTGGTTCCTGGTCCCGCGCTGGCCCTCGACCACGTCGAGATCACGGGAGCCGGCGGCTTCGACTCGGCGTTCGACGTCGACACGGCAGCGATGACGAGCGCGTTACTGGCCAACTTGGCCTTCGGCGTGCGGTCCATCGACCGCGATCGCGTCGTCGCGTTGTTCGCCGGAAACGTGAGAGTGAATGGTTCACCTGTACCGACGTGGGCCGATCTCTCCGGCTACTACGAGACGAGCGATGGCGGCTACATCCAGTTCCACTGCAACTTCCCCCACCACGCCGCCGGAGTGGTTGCACGCTTGGGCTGCGAGCCGACCCGCGAATCCGTGCAGCAGGCAGTCCTCCAACACGATCCGTACGTTCTCGAGCAACAGTTGATCGACGACGGCATGATCGCTGCCAAGCTCCGCACGATGGAGCAGTGGGCCGAGCACCCGCACGCGCTCGCGACCAACGACTTGCCGCTGATCACCGTCGAGCGACTTGGCGACGCAGCGCCGCGGGATCGGGACCGTCGGCTGAAGGTGCTCGACTGTTCGCGAGTGCTCGCCGGGCCCGTTGCCGGGCTCACGTTCGCCGCGGACGGAGCCGACGTGTTGTTGGTCGGCGCACAACGTCTGCCGTCGGTCGAAGTCGGCGTCTTGGCGACCGGGTTCGGGAAGCGAAACACGTTCGCCGACATCGACACTGAAGTGGGTCGCGCCGACTTCACCCGGTTGCTCGATGCCGCCGACGTGTGGATCGATGCCTACCGTCCCGGCGCCTTCGCATCTCGCGGCTTCGTTCCTCAGCACTGCACGCCCGGCACCGTCTCCATCCAGGTGTGTGCGTTCGATTGCGTCGGGCCATGGTCTGGACGACGCGGATACGACTCGATCGTCCAGTCGACCACCGGCATCGTCACCGCCGGTTCCGAGGCAAGTGGTCGCACCCAACCGACACCTCTGCCGGTGCAGGCGCTCGACTTCTGCACCGGACTGCTCGCCGCGTTCGCAGCAGCCCAACTCGTCCGTCATCAGAGCGAGCACGGCGGCACGTGGCTGGCCCGACTCTCTCTGTTGCGGACACGGAACTGGCTCGCCTCGCTCGCGCCGCCGAAGCCCTTCGAGCCCAGCGCGGTGGTTCCATCGCCGTCCGCCATGCACACCGTCACCACTCCCTTTGGCGATGTCACCGCTGCACTGCCGATCGGTGGGAGTTGGCCGTGGGGTCCGCAGCCGCTGGGATCGTCGGACCCGGTCTGGCTGTGAACGTCGGGCGTACGATCGTCGCGATGTCGCCGCCATTGCATCCGAACGTCGCGCCGCTCGAGTTCTTGCTCGGTACGTGGACCGGCAGCGGCCAAGGTGTCTACCCGACGATCGACTCGTTCGACTACGAGGAGACGATCACGTTCGGTCATGCCGGCAAACCATTCCTTGCGTACAACCAGCGCACGACTGCCGCCGACGACGGGCGTCCGCTCCACGCCGAATCCGGCTATTGGAGGATGCCGAACGCGGGGATCGTGGAACTCGTTCTCGCCCATCCGACGGGCATCGTCGAAGTACAAGAAGGGACGTTCGAGGACGGCGTCGAACGATCGATCCGTCTTCGATCGATCTCCATGTCTCGTACGTCCACCGCGAAGGACGTCAGCGAGGTCGAGCGCGATTTCATGGTTGAGGGCGATGTGCTGCGGTACGAGGTGCGAATGGCGGCGGTGGGTCAACCGTTGCAACACCACCTCTCCGCAACACTCCGTCGAGTGTGAGCCGGGCTACGGAGTCCCCGTCGCCGATTGAAGGGCGAGGGTCTGCTCGGCGAGCGCCTTCATTGCCTCGTCGCCGAGCTGAGCGCGGACGTCCGCTGCAAACGCACGAAGGTCGTAGAAGCTGTACCGGCCGTCGGCGCTGACGACCGCAGGGCCGGCCAGTGCCTGGATCTGCGACTCCAGGGCCGCTCGTTCCGCTTCCGTGTAGCCGGCGCGATCCAGAGCGATGCCGGTGAAGCCGACGGCTGCAATCGCCTTCATCCACTGATCGACCGGTTGCGTCTCCAGCACCTTCGGGTAGTCGGGCACACGGCCACGCATTCCCCCGAAGCTCCAGTTGAGCGTCGGCTCGTAGAGGAACCCGACGGACTCGTCGAACTCACCGATCTGTCCGCGCGGGGGCGCCTCAGGGAAGGGCTGATAGGGAAGGTTGAACACCGCAGCCCCGTCACCGAGGCGATCGTGCACCGCCGCGAAGAACTGACTGTCACTCTCGTACTTGGCATGAATCGCTTCGTACGGCGGGGCGTCGTTGCCTCCTTGGTCCACGAACGCGACGAGAACGACGACGACGGCGACCATCGCCGTTGCCCATCGGGCGAGGCCGGGTCGCGACTCCCACCGTCGACGCAGCCACGCGCTTCCTCGATCGATCCCCATCGCAATCACGACGACCGTGAAGAACGCGATCACGATCGAGATGCGGTTCCACGCACGGATCTCGCGAAGACCCGCCGCCGAAATGAGGAACGAGATGCCGCCCGACGCGCCGATCAACAGGCACGCGATCGTCAACAGTCCGAGCCGGCTCACCAGCAGTTCGTCGCCTTGGTCGGTCGGAACGCGCGACTCGACGGCCGGCGAGACGTCGACCGACGACGAGGAGGATCACGATCAGCGCCAGCGCACCGAGAATCCCCAGCTGCTGTCCGGATTCAGATTGGAAGAACGGCTCGCTACCGAGCGTTCGATCGCTGGCTCGACGGAGCAGGTCGATTCGGTGACCTTCGCGAGGAACGAACAGTTGGAAGATCTTGAGGCCGTACACCTCCGTCTCGAAGGGTGAGCGCCTGCCAACGGCGGGGTTTCTGCCGTCTCGTAGATCGAGCCACAGACTGGGGCCGACGTTGATCGCGAATGCAACGACACCAACGGCGACGATGAGCGCGGCCGACACGATCGGCTTCCATCCTCCGCCATTCAACGAGTTGAAGAGCGCTGCAATCACGATGAGCATCAGCGAAAACACGAAGTAGTACGGACCGGTCGAGGCCAGCAGAACCACCGCCACAACGGTCAGCCAGGTACGACGGGATCGGAGGTCGAGACCGCGTCTGCCGTCGTTGCGCAACAGCGGTACGGGCTCGTCGAACAACGCCAACGCGAGCAGCACTCCGACGGGCACCATCTCGTAGCCGCTCAGCAAGAGGTGGCCCTCGCCACGCAGGAAGTGATACGGCGCGAACGCGTACACGAACGCACCGACACCGGACGCAACCCTCGACAGACCGAGTTTCCGCAACACCAGATGCGAGGTGAAGGCAACGGCCGCGAATGTGAGGACGAAGAACAAGTTGACGGCGGAGCCCGGCCCTCCGGTGACGCTGGCGAGCACGCGGAGGAACAGCATGTGCAGGTTGTCGGCGCCTTGCGGCAAGTCGGCAAGATCCTGCCCAAACGGCCAGCCGAGATTCGCGTTGTGCAGATAGCTGCCGTGCTCACCGAGACTTCGGGCCAGCATCAGGTAGAAGTCGGCATCGCTTCCCCGTGTCCACGGTTCGCGCCACGCCGCCCGCCACAGCCGCAGGTGGATTGCAACCACCGCGACGGTTGCCACTGCAACAACGGCCGCCTCGCAGAGCACGGTTCGCCAACGCAGCGGCGTGCGGACAGGTTGCACCGCGTGATGGTAACTGACCTCGTTCGCGGACCTGAGCGCCGTCAGACCGGCTTCCGGCCGATCGCGATCACCGACAAACCGAAGGGCAGGTCGACCTTCTTCAGCAACGCTCGTTCGGCGCGCGCCACCTGACCCAAAGCGCCACCGAGGCCACCTTCATTGCGGCCGACATCGCTCTTGTTCTTGCCACGCTCCATGACCGCCATCAACGCCGCGGGCGGCACCAGGAACGAGTAAGCGCCGGTTGCACGAACGAGATCGAGCCCTGCAACGCGCACCATCGTGCGCATCTGGGCGAGGCTGAATCGGCGAGCAGCGTGGGTCACATCGTCGTGACCGCGCCACAGACGCTGGCCTCCCGGTTCCATCAGGCACACCAGACCGCCGGGCTTGGCGACGCGAGCGAACTCGGTGACGACAGCCTGCGGATCGGGAATCAGCTTGTGGTAGAGCGCCGTGACGCACAGGACAGCATCGAACGTGGCATCGGCATGAGGGAGGTGGTTGATGTCGGTACGAACACCCCGGTAACCGGCGTGGTCGTGCACTGCGGCCCGCAGCGCAATCGGCTCGAAGTCGTCGAGCACCGTCGTCGCCCGGTCCGCCAGCCACGAACCAGTGGCCCCGGATCCGCCGGCCGCATCGAGGTAGAGCGTGTCACTGCTCGACCGTTGAGAGGTGGGGCGTGACCATCTCTTCGAGCAATGTTCGAGTGGACCGGTACCACCAGTGGTCCTCGCCCGCGACGACCATCCGTTGATACTCGTCTTCGTCCATGTCGCCGATCTTTGCACGCCGCGATCTCTAACATCGCGAGATGCCCCCGAGTCACGACCTGTCCTCCACCGTCTGCGTGGTCACTGGTGGGCTCGGCTTCATCGGTTCGAACGTCAGCCACGAACTGGTCCGCCTGGGCGCGACCGTTCGGATCATCGATGCCTTGGTCGACGGCCACGGAGGCGATCGTCGCAACGTCGAGGAGCTTGCAGTCGAGATCCTCGAAGCAGAGATCAGCGATGACCGCGTCGGTGATCTGGTCGCCGATGCGGACATCGTCTTCAACCTCGCCGGTCAGGTCAGCCACTTGTCGTCGATGCGCGATCCACTGCGCGACCTGCATGTCAACGCCGTGACGCACGCGTCGTTCCTCGAGACGCTTCGGCGCGTCAACCCGACCGCGCGCGTCGTGCACACGTCGACGCGGCAGGTGTACGGACGGCCACTGCGATCACCGGTCGACGAGCTGCACCCGACGAGCCCGATGGATGTGAACGGCGTCGCCAAGCTGGCGGGCGAGCAACTGCACATGGTGTACCACACGGCCTACGACATGCCAACGACCAGCCTGCGGCTGACCAACGTCTACGGCCCGCGTCAACGACTGAGCAGCGACGAGTTGGGGTTCCTTCCCGTCTTCATCCGCAAGGCGCTGCTCGACGAGGAGATCAACATCTTCGGTGATGGTGCTCAACGCCGTGACTGCGTCTACGTCGACGATGTCGTCGAGGCGTTGCTGGCGGCGACAGCTCCGCAAGCGATCGGCACGAGTGTTCAACGTCGGCAACGTGATCGATCATTCACTCGCCGAAATCGCGGCTGCCACCATCGAGGCAACAGAGAGCACCGGCGGACTCCGGCTCGTGCCGTGGCCACACGATCATCAGCGGATCGACATCGGCTCGTTCCACACTGATGGCACGACGATCGCCGAGGCGCTGGGATGGAAGGCCACCACCTCGCTGGATATCGGCCTCGCGCGAGACCGCGACCTTCTATCGTGGTCACCCGTGGTACCTGTCGTCGACCTGAGTCGACGCGGGCAGCGGTTCGCCTCGAGATTCGCGAAAGCAGCGGAACGAATCGCGGCGAGCGGCAGTTTCCTGATGGGGGCTGAGCTGTCTGCGTTCGAATCCGAATTCGCCCAATGGCTGGCGGCGCAGCATTGCGTCGCCGTGTCGTCGGGGGCGAGTGCTCTCCAACTCGCCCTCGCCGCGGCCGGCATCGGCCCCGGCGACGAGGTGTTGGTGCCATCGTTCACTGCCGTGCCCACGGCCTCGGCAGTGTGCCGCGTCGGGTGCGATCCCTGCGTGCGATCGACGTCGATCACGACGACGGCATGCATCACCACCGAGACGGTCGCCGCCGGCACGAACGAACCGCACCAAGGCCGTCATCGTCGTGCATCTCTACGGCTACCCGGCCGACCTTCCCGACACCGATCTGCTGATCATCGAAGATGCTGCACAAGCCCACGGAGCGCTGCGTGATCCCGGCCGATCGGCGGCGACCGCGTACAGCTTCTATCCGACCAAGAACCTCGGCGGCATCGGCGACGGCGGGGCGGTCGTCACCGATCGAGCCGATCTCGCCGAAGCGGGTTCGCAGACTGCGCGTGCACGGCATGACGTCGCAGTACGTCCACGAAGATCGTGTCGCAGAACTTCAGGATGTCGGAGGTCGAGGCTGCATGGTTGCGGCTGGCGCTCGAGGATCTCACCGACGATGTCGAGCGTCGGCGCACGATCGTCGCCCGCTACCGGCAGGCGGCGCCACACCTGCGATGGCAGGCCGCCCATCCGATGCCACGCCTACCATCTCGCCGTGCTGCGCAGTCCCGATCGAACCGAGGTCCGCGCCGAGCTCGAAGCCGCGAGGCGTGGCGACCGCGATCCACTACCCGCTGGCGATCACCCAGCAGCCGGCGTACCGCGACCTCGCGCACGCACTCGTGTCCCGATCGCCGAGGCGTGGGCTGCCGAGTGCGTCAGCGTGCCGTGCTTTCCGGAAATGACCGAGGCCGAGATCGATCAGGTCGGCGACGGCCTTGGCGGGGCTCGCGCAGTGACAGCCGTCGTCAGCGTGTCGGCGTGTTCCCCTGCTACAACGACGCGACGACGATCGGCGGACTCGTCGACGACGTGTACGCAGCACTGTCGCCACTGGTTCCCGAGGTCGAGGTCATCGTCGTCAACGACGGCTCCGACCGACGACTCGCGCGAGGTGCTCGACGCGCTGGCCGCCGACCGGCCGTGGTTGCGGGTGATCCACCACGAACCAACGGCGGCTACGGCAAGGCACTGCTCAGCGGCTTCGGTGCCGCCGAAGCACGAGTGGATCTTCTACACCGACGGCGACGCCCAGTACGACGCCAGCGAAGCGGCCCTGCTGGTGCCATTGGCCACCGACGACGTCGACTTCGTGCAGGGCTACAAGATCGGCCGCGGCGATTCGTGGTACCGCAAGGTGATCGGGCGCGTCTACCACCACGCCGTGAAGTTGCTCTTCCGTCTGAAGGTCCGCGACACCGACTGCGACTTTCGCATGTTCCGCCGTCAACTCATCATCGACCGGCCGTTGACGTCGACGACCGGCGTGATCTGCGTGGAGATGATGCGTTCGTTCGATCGCGCCGGGGCACGCTTCGTCGAGATCCCGTGCACCACTACTTCCGACCGTCCGGCAAGTCGGAGTTCTTCCGGCTCCCGGCGATCGCCCGCAGCGCCCTGCAGCTGATGGCGCTGTGGTGGCGAATGGTGATCCGTGGACATTGAGCGTTCGGGCTCGCCGAGGCGATCGCCTGGGCGGACTCCGACGACGGCGCACGGTGGGCGTTCCGGGCGATCCTCGCCGGCTCGGTGATCGTGCTCTACATCGTCGGCCGCAATCAGTGGTTCATCCGCGACGACTGGGCGTTCATCTTCAGTCGCGAGCGGCTGCATCAGGCCAAGGGCCTCGACGACATGCTGTTCGTGGCCCAGGACGGGCACTGGATGACGATCCCGATCATCGATCTTTCGGCTCATCAAGGCGGTCTTCGGCACCGGTTCGTACTGGCCGTACCTGATCTCCGACGATGGCCTGCCACCTGGGCATCGTCGTGATGATTCGCAAGATCAGCCTGCGAGTCGGGGTGACCCCGTGGACCGCGACGATCCTGGCCGGGATGTTCGCCGTCTTCGGCAGCGGCTGGGAGAACATCGTCTTCGCAATCCAGCTGACCTACAACCTGTCGCTGCTTGCGTTCCTCGTGCAGCTGTGGCTGATCGACCACGACGGCCCACCGAACCATCGCGATGCAATCGGCGCCGTAGCCGGACTGGTCGCCGTGTCGTCGTCGGGCTTCGGTCCGTTCTTCATCGTCGGAGCGCTCCTGTTCATGGTGTTCCGGCGACGGTGGATGGCCGCCGCGATCGCGACGGTTCCTGCGTGCTTGGCGTCGGCGTGGTGGTGGCTGGTGTGGGGCCTGGATCCCGCCGGGGACTCCGTTGAACTCACCCCTGACACGTGTGCCCGGCCTACGTCAACCGTGGCCTCGAGGCCGTCTTCCAGAGCATGACGACGACGGAGCTCGTTGGTCGGCATCTCACTGCTTGCCACCCTGACGGTGCTGCTGTGGCGACGACGCGACCCACGCGCCCACGATCTGATGCTGACGCTCGCGGTGACGGCCGGTGTTGATGTACATCGGGCTCGGCATCCAGCGCGGCGGCTTCGGCGTCGACTTCGGCGGCAACTTCGAGATACGTGTACATGGGGGCCGCACTGCTGATGCCGGCGTTCGGCGTGGCCGTCGACCAATTGGCACGCATCGCCACGCCGGCGCTGTGGGCGGGTCGCCTCGTGCTGATCGGGGCGACGGCGATGAACCTCAGCGCCCTGCATTCGAACGGCAACGACTGGGCCAACAAGGCGATCGCGGAGCGCAACATTCTCGAGCTGGTCGCGGCTTCGCCGCTGACTCGCCGCGGCGGACCCGATGATCGCTCCGCTGTTTCCCGAGAGCCCCGATGTTCGCCTCATCGACCTGCCCGAGCTCGTCGCCGACGGTGCGATTCATCCACGACCGGCGTCGACGCCTGAAGAGCAAGCGTTGGTTGCGACGGCTCTCGCCCAACCGGCCCTCCCGTGAGCAGCGGGTGAGGTCGTAGCCTGATCTCATGCCAGAGTTCGACTACACCGAGCTGCTCCAGCTCGGGCCCGACACCACCGAATACAGGCTGCTGACCACCGATGGCGTGTCGACGATCGACACGCCCGCCGGCACGTTCCTGCAGGTCGCACCCGAGGCCATCACATTGCTGACGCAGACCGCGATGCGCGACATCGCCCACTACCTGCGACCGGCCCACCTGCAGCAGCTGCGCAACATCCTCGACGATCCCGAGGCGAGCGACAACGACCACTTCGTCGCCCTCGATCTGCTGAAGAACGCGAACATCGCCGCGGGTGGCGTGCTGCCGATGTGCCAGGACACCGGCACGGCGATCATCAAGGCGAAGAAGGGCCAGTTCGTCCTGACCGGCGGTGGCGACGAGGCGGCGATCGCTCGCGGCGTGTACAACACGTACCTCACGTCCAACCTGCGTTACAGCCAGATGGCGCCGCTGACGATGTACGAGGAGAAGAACACCGGCAACAACCTGCCCGCCGAGATCAAGATCGCCGCGGTCGACGGCGACGCCTACAAGTTCTTGTTCATCGCCAAGGGAGGCGGCAGCGCCAACAAGAGCTACCTGTTCCAGGAGACCAAGGCGTTGCTCAACGAGAAGACGTTGCTGCCGTGGCTGTTCGACAAGATGAAGACGCTCGGCACGTCGGCGTGCCCGCCCTACCACCTCGCGGTGGTGATCGGTGGAACGTCGGCAGAGTTCGCGGTGGAGACCGCCAAGTTGGCCAGCACCAAGTACCTCGACGGCTTGCCGACCACGGGCTCGATGGATGGTCACGCGCTTTCGCGATCGCGACCTCGAGGCGAAGGTGTTGGCGCTCGCTCAACAGACCGGCATCGGCGCACAGTTCGGCGGCAAGTACTTCTGCCACGACGTGCGCATCGTGCGTCTGCCGCGCCACGGCGCCAGCTGCCCGGTGGCGATGGCTGTGTCGTGCAGCGCCGATCGCCAAGCCGTCGGCAAGATCACGCGCGACGGTGTGTTCCTCGAACAACTCGAGACCGACCCGGCACACTTCCTGCCCGACGTCGTCGACGAGCATCTCGATGGCGAGGCGGTGGCCATCGATCTCAATCGACCCATGGACGAGATCCGCGCCGAGCTCAGCCGCTACCCGGTGAAGACCCGAGTGATGTTGACCGGGCCGATGGTCGTCGCCCGCGACATCGCTCACGCCAAGTTGAAGGAACGACTCGATCAAGGGCTCGGCATGCCGCAGTACATGCACGACTACTGCGTGTACTACGCCGGCCCGGCGAAGACGCCGACCGGCATGGCCAGCGGCTCGTTCGGCCCCACCACTGCGGGTCGGATGGACAGCTACGTCGCCGAGTTCCAAGCAGCCGGCGGCAGCTTCGTGATGCTGGCCAAGGGCAACCGCAGCCGTCAGGTCACCGAGGCCTGCAAGACGTACGGCGGGTTCTATCTCGGCTCGATCGGCGGCCCCGCTGCACGACTCGCGCAGGACTGCATCACCAAGGTCGAGGTGCTCGAATACGCCGAGCTCGGAATGGAGGCGATCTGGAGGATCGAGGTCCAGGACTTCCCGGCGTTCATCGTCGTCGACGACAAAGGCAACGACTTCTTCGAACTCGTCGACAAACCTTTCGTGGCCACTCCGGTCAGCATCAGCTGATGAGTCCGGAGGAGGAGTTGCACGACGACGTGCTGGACGCCATTCCCGATGGCGTCCCGATCGTGATGGTGAACTTGATGAAGTTCAAGGCGACTTCGGACGATGGCGACGGAAGCGGCTGGGATGCTTACCTGCGCTACTCGAAGGCGACGTCGCCCCTCATCAAAGCCCGCGGCGGAGCAATCATCTGGGCAGGCCACGCGAGTGGCGCAGCGTTCGGCCCAGCGGAGTTCGGCGACTGCGACTATGTCGCCCTGGTGCGGTATCCATCGAAGTCGGCGTTCCGCGACATGATCGTGTCGGCCGAGTACGAACCAGGCAACAGCCACCGATTGAACGGCGTCGAGCGGCACGTGATCATCGCCACCCAAGAGGCGTACGGCCGCTTTCGCGAGGACTGAGAGGCGACCTTCGTCAATGGCTGGTCGCCCGGAAACCCGTTTGAAAAGCTCGCACAGATGCGCCGTTCTGGGCGCGGCACACGCGTGTCCGCTGACCCGGCCGTCGTTCTGCGCTCGCCGTTCGGGGCGCTCGACATGGGCGGATCGCGGATTTCACCGCCGCCAGAGATCGGCAGTTATTGGCGCGGGGCGTGCACGATCCAGCGGTACCGTTCATCGTGTGATCGGGGGACGGAGACGACGATTGAATCTGTGAGGAGCAGCGGTCACCCGGGCCACGGGACGGTCGTGTCTCATCTGAGTTGGCGGAGCCGATGTTGCGTCGCGATCACTGCGGCCTTCGTGGCACTCACCGGTTGTGTCAGTCAACGTGGCACGGAGCCGACGGGTGAGCGTGAACTTTCGCAGCCGATCGAGTCGACGACCACACCGACGACGACGTCAGCGACGATCGGCACGGTGGACACCAACGGTGACGTCGCCGCAGCGGAGTTCACTCGCAGCTTGTTCAAGAAGCTCAGCGCCGGCGAGCCGGGCTGTACGGTCGCGGTTGGTCGGGACGGGACGGTGGTCTTCGCCGAGGCGTATGGTGCGGCGCGCCTGGATCCATTGGAGCCGATGACCGTCGACACGGTGGTCGACATCGGATCGGTCTCGAAGCAGTTCACCGCCACCGCTGTCCTGCTGCTCGCAGAGCGGGGCAAGATCGACTTGGATGCGCCGCTGTCCACGTATCTGCCCGACCTGCCCGCTTGGGCGTCGCGGCCGACGATCGCCCAGATGATTCATCATCAGAGCGGCATCCCTGACTACATCGACCTGCTCTTAGACCGCGGCTTCACCGAAACCGGTAGCAGCCCCACGATCGCCGACGCTCTCGCTGCGCTGGGCGACGTCGCCGATCTGCGCTTCGAACCGGGCACGTCGTGGGAGTACTCGAACTCGAACTACTTCTTGTTGAGCCAGGTGGTCCAGGCCGTCACCGGTGATGATCTGCCGACGTTCCTGGCCACGGAGGTGTTCGAGCCACTCGGTCTCGACATGGTGATGGACCCGATGGCGGCGATCGATGGAAAGGCCGTCTCCTACAAGCAAGTCGCTGGCCAGTGGCAGATTGCCGATGGTCACTGGGAGCCGACCATCGGCGCCGGGGCCATCCAAACGACGCCGAGCCAGCTGGTCGAGTGGGCGGCGCAATACTGGGAACCGACCATCGGTGCCTCGACGATCAATGCCGAACGATTCGACACTGCGGTCGACTCTCATCAAGGCGGGCTCTTCGACGAGTACGGAGCCGGGATGTACGAATCCGACATGGGGAGCGACATCGGCAGGGTGATCCTCCACAACGGTGCCTGGGCCGGGTTCGGCACCAGCTTTTACGTCGCCCCGGCACACCACATCGCGCTCGCCGTCAGCTGTAACAGCCCCACCGCCGGCGGGCGACTAGGCAGGACGCTCGAACGAGATCTGCTCACCGCTTGGATCGGCAGCAACTGAAGGCGCATGCACAACCACTACACGCGCACAGATTGCCCGATCGCGGTCCGCTGTCCAGCACGCCGATCGGCAGCTATGCGCTCGTCAAGGGCGCTCGTGATCGGTGATCGTTGAGAAATGGTCGCACGATTCGCAGTACGTCGTCCGCGCGTCGGAACGCCGCAGCATGGTTGGCATCGGGGATCAGACAGGTCTCGACATCGAACCGAGCTGCAAGCTGCAGATCCTCGGGCGTGAATGGGTGATCGTCAGATCCCTCGTACCACAAACTTGGAGCCTGGATGCTGGCGATCGCGGGGAACCTGTCGGCTCCTCCGATCATGGCTGCTGCTAATGCGGCGGTGTCGTTGTGAGCCAGGCTCTCGGCGATCGCTTCTTGCGGGCTCCCCAGACGAGCCAGCAAACCCGCGAATCCCTCGTCGTTGCCGACAGTGTCGGCCATCGCTAGATGCTGTTCGCGTCGGCCGTCGCCGTGGCGACTGGGGATCGGCGTATCGCCGCCACACACGACGGCGGCAACTCTGCGCGGATGGAGAACTGCCAGAGACGCGGCGTCGACTGCACCCATCGAAAATCCCCATACAAGAGCGCAATCAATGCGCTCAGCGGTTAGCACAGCGACAATGTCAGAGGCGATCGCATCGTCGACGTAGAGGACCGCGTCGTGCGGCTTGTCGCTCTGACCATGACCGAGACGATCGATCGCGATCACCCGATAATCGTCGGTGAGCGTGTCGCCGTAACCCGCATCCCACCACGTGTCGGCCCACCTCGACCACCCGTGCAGCAACACCAGCGGCGTCCCGCTTCCCTCCGCGCGGTAGCTGATGTTGAAACCGCGTGAACACGCCGACTTGCGCATCATCGGACCCTAGCTGAACCTCGAACCTTGCCAACTCGCCCCATAATGGGCAATTGGACCTTAGTCCTCAATATACCAAGGTTCAGGGAATACCATGGTCACTGCGTAGGTTGATACGACTCGCCGGGTTCATTCAGCAGCCCGGCACCGGAAGCCATCGGGGCCAACCGGAGCAACGAACCTCGCAAACGCGGAACAAGGAAACCATGAAGCGCATCACCACGGTCGCCACCGGGGGCATTGAGTGAACGAGGACTGTGATGTCTGCGGCAATGTCATTGAACGCGACGTGTACTTCGCGGTGAGCGATACGGAACCTGTGGCTTTTTGGTTCGGCACTTGCGGTTGCGATTCGCGAAAGTGGCGCTGGCGTTCTGCGACCGCTGAAGCGCCGTGGGAACTCATCGGGCCGCTCGGTTGACGGCTGCTGCGCGACCGGAACTGCCCGCTGACCAACACCGTTTGCGCTGATCCGAAGTCGGGTAGCCCGCAGTCGCATCGACCGGCGTATCCGCCCGGACCCTGCCAACGAACGAACCACAGAAAGGCGCTCCACAATGGCCAACGATGCACACCCTGGGATCGCCGGTCCGCCGTATCACTCCACGCGCAAGGCCGCGATTCCGGTTCATCACGTCTATGCCGACTGCTACGGCGGCAGCGTGATTCGTGACGAGTTTCGGCACGACGGGACCGGTAACCACCCGTTGTGTCGAGAATGCGCTGCGATGGCCCGACGCGTGCAGTTGCCGCCGGGGTGACGGTGACCGACCAGGAGGCCGACCACCTACTCGGTCAAATGCTCGACGACATCGCCACCGACTACGACAGCGACCGTGCAAACGGATGGTTGGAGTTTTGGGAACGAATGCCCGACGACGACCGGATGTTGCTGGCCGGGCGCGGGGCACCGCGCATGTTGGACCTCGCCTTCGACCGAGGTATCAAGCCCGGGCATCCGGCGTTCCCACGCGTGGGCGTGATGTATGCCGCGTTCAGTCTCGCGAACCTGCGGCCCGAATAATGATCGACACACGGCGCGCGTCAGCAGCTCGTGAGCGCTTGCCACCGCACAGGTCAGGCCAGGGAGACGAGCTCGAGCCAGTCCTTGTTGAAGTAGTCGACCTGACCGTCGGGCATCAGCAGCACCTTGGTCGGGCGCAGTTGTTCGACGAACTCGGTGTCGTGGCTGACGAACACGACGGTGCCCTTCCACGCCGTCAATGACTCGGTCACCGACTGACGGCTGGGCGGGTCGAGGTTGTTGGTCGGCTCGTCGAGCAACAACAGGTTGTTGCGCCCTACCATCAGCATCGCCAACGCCAACTTGGTCTTCTCTCCACCCGACAGCGTGCCGCTCTCCTGGTAGACCTTCTCGCCGCTGAGACCCATCATGCCGAGCATGCCGCGCAGTTGTGTCTCGGTGAGGATGACGTCGTTGGGGACCGCGGCGCGGATGTTGTCGAGCAACGTCGCGTCGGACTGAAGGTTGTCGTGCTCTTGCGCGTAGTAGCCGACATTCACGTTGTGACCGAAGTTGAACTGGCCGAGATTGGCTGTGGCCTCGCCGGCGAGGATCCGCAACAGGCTGGTCTTGCCGGCACCGTTGAGGCCGAGCACCAACAGGCGGTCACCGCGTCCGACATCGAACGAGACGTCTTCGAAGACTGGTGGACCGCCGTATGCCTTCGACAGTCCGTTTGCTGTGATGACCGTCGCACCGCTGGTCGGAGGATCGGGGAACTTCACCCGCAATGTGCGATCGCCCTTGTGGACGTGCACGCGTTGCGCCTCGAGGCGGATGATGTGCTTTTCCTTGCTGTGCGCCATCGAGGCCTTGCTGGCTTTCGCGCCGAACCGATCGACGACGGTCTGGATGCGAGCGATCTCTTTCGCCTGCAGCACCGCCTTCTTCGCGAGGCGCTCCTCGTCGGCGGCGCGTGACGTTCGGTACTGGCTGTACGTGCCCTTGTACTCGACGATCTCGCCGACGGCTTCCTCGGCCGGTCGATCGAGGTGGAGCACTCGGGTGATGGCCTCGTCGAGCAGGTCGAGGTCGTGGCTGATGACCAGCAGCGCACCGCGGTAGGTGCGCAGGAACTGCAGCAGCCACATCTTGGCGTCGATGTCGAGGTGGTTGGTCGGCTCGTCGAGCAACAGCACGTCGGAGCCGGCGAACAGGATGCGCGCGAGCTCGACGCGGCGACGCTCGCCACCACTGAGCACGCCGATCGGCAGCTCCATCCGATCGCCACCGAGACCCGAGCCCGGCGGCCATCGCACGGGCCTCGCTCTCGGCGCTGTAGCCGCCCGACGAAGCGAACTCGTCCTGGGCCTTGCTGTAGCGAGCCACGTTGCGATCGCTGGCGTCCTCCTCCATGGTCAGACGCAGCTTCTCGAGGCGGATCATCTCCTCGTCGATGCCACGCCCGGACAGCACGTGGGTGATGGCGGTGCGACCGTCGAGCACGCCGGCGATGCGTGGATCCTGCGGCAGATAGCCGAAGCCGCCCTTGCGCAAGATCTTGCCGCCGGTCGGTTCCAGCGCTCCGCCGAGCACTCGGAACAGGGTGGTCTTGCCGGCACCGTTGCGGCCGACCAAGCCGACCTTGTCGCGCGGCATCACGGTGAACGAGGCGCCGTCGATGAGCTGACGACCACCTACTTCCACCGAGAGCCCCGAGACCTGCAACATGGCCGTCCATCGTGGCGGGGAAACGGCGAGTCCACAACGCCACCCGTCGTACGATGGGCAGATGGAACTCAGCATGTCGGTGCCGGAGCGCGGCGGGTTCCTCCGTCGAGCCGCGCCGATCTGCTGTGGCGCGGCTCTCGTCGCTGGCACCGGCTTCCTTGCCACTCACGATCCGGGCGCCGCCGGGGCGAGGTACCCGGGCTGTCTGTTCCACCAGACCACAGGCTTGTGGTGCCCCGGTTGCGGTCTCACTCGCGGTACGTACCAGCTGCTTGCACGGACACGTCGGCGCGGCGCTCGGCTACAACCTCTTCACCCCACTCGCGCTCGTCGCGATCGCCGTCGCCTGGTTCGCATGGGTACGAACGTCGTGGAACATGCCCGCCCCACGACTCCCCCGCCACACCGCAACTTTCACCAGCACAGTCCTACCGACGTTGCTGATCGCCTACGGAGTCCTCAGAAACATCCCCGTGGGTCCCCTCAGGTCATTGGCCCCGTAGGAAAGGCAGGGTGAAGTCACGGTCCTAACGGCGTTTGCCAGAGGCAGGCCCGAAGGGTCGGTCGGCGGCAAACACCGTTACCAGGCGTAGGCCTCGGGGGCGGTGCCACCGGGGCCGGGGAAGATCGCATCGATGGAGGCCAGCGTCGATTCGTCGAGCGACACGTCGAGCGCGCGAAGGGACGCGCCCTCGAACTGCTCGATCGTCCGCGGCCCGATGATGGGGCACGTAACGCCGTCCTGGTGCAGCAGCCAGGCAAGGGCGACAGCAGCCGGATCCTCGCCGAGCTCTTCGCACAGGCTCTCCCACTTCTCCAACTGCGGCCGGAACTTCTCGATCCGCTCCAAGGCCCGCTCCGACTTGCGACGCGATGTCGACTCCTTGCCGAGCACACCGCCGAGCACGCCACCTGATAGCGGGCTCCACGGAATCACGCCGACGCCGTATTCGCGACATGCTGGAAGCACTTCGAGCTCCACCGTGCGGACCAACAGGTTGTAGTGGCTCTGCTCGCTGACGAGGCCGAGGGAGCCGCGCGCCTTGGCGCGCTCGTTGGCCTGGGTGATGTGCCAACCGGCGAAGTTGCTACTGCCGACGTAGATGATCTTGCCCTGCTGCACGAGCGTGTCCATCCCCTGCCAGATCTCGTCCCACGGCGCGTTCCGATCGACGTGGTGCATCTGGTAGATGTCGATGTGATCGGTCTGCATCCGGCGCAGGCTCTCGTCGCACGCGGCGCGAATGTGGCGCGCCGAGAGTCGACCGTCGTTCGGCCATTCCGACATCTGGCCGTACAACTTGGTGGCCAGCACGACCTTCTCGCGGCGACCTCCGCCCTGCGCGAACCAGCGGCCGATGATGTCTTCGGTCGTGGCGCCTTGGCCCAATGCCGAGCCGTACCGATTGGCCGTGTCGAAGAAGTTGATGCCGAGGTCCAGCGCCCGGTCCATGATGGCGTGGGACTCGGGCTCGGGGGTCTCCGGGCCGAAGTTCATCGTGCCGAGGCACAACTCGCTGACTTCGAGTGCTGTTCGACCAAGCCGTCTGTAGCGCATGGAAACATCCTCGCACGATGGCCTGGCCTAGGGACCGGGCGGAACCGTGTCGGGTGGCGGAACAGTTCGAGGAGGACGCGTCACCGTCGGAGGCTGTGTGGTCGGCGATGCGGTTGGAGGCGGTGTCGTATCCGCCGGTGGAGGTAGGGCTGTGATGCCGGGCGGCGCTGTGGGATTCGGCGACGTCGGTGGCTTCGTCGTCGGAGAGGCGCCGGGCACGGTTGTCGGAGTCGCGGCCTTCACGGTGGTGGTGGTGACGCCGACGGGGCGCTGCGGTGGGTCGTCGGTGCCGTTGACGCTGGACCCCGAGTCATTGGTGAACGAAGTGCTGAGGCACTTGCCGGGCTCGGTGGGGGCCTTGCCCATCACGTCCGCAACGGTCGATGCCAGTACGAGGCGTCCATCGTTGGTCAGGTGGTGACCGTCTCCACGGAGGATCGTGGCGGCATCGTCTGCAGCGATGGTGCTCCAGTCGACGATCCGCACGTTGGGGAACTCGGCGCCGACCAACGTGATCGCGTCGTTGACCTCTTGGCGGCTGTCTTCGAAGAGGGTCACCGTCAACAACACCACGGGGGCGGGCGACAGCCGCTGGACGATCTGCTCGAGTTGCTTGCGGTAGGCGAACTGGTCGCCGAGGTAGTTGGTGCCCAGGAACACGTAGGCAGCGTCCCACTTCGCCGACAGCCGCTTGTCGAGCACCTCGTTGCCGAAGTCGACGAAGCGGCTCGGCTCGGCGTCGACCTCGACCTGCCACCCGAGGGGAACGAGCGCATCGCAGAACTCGCCGCCGTAGCGCTTGGCCGCCGACGCTGTGATGGAGTCGCCGATCATCAGCAGCTTGTTGCCGGCGACCAGCGTGCCGATCTGCGGCAGCGGAGCCAGCGTGGTGGTCGGCAACTCGGTCGCGGCGACTGTCGTGCTCGGATCGGTCGGGATGACCTGCGACTCGGGGTTGACAACGGGCAGGACCCCGACACCGTTGACCGTCGGGTCGAGGGACGAATCAGGTCCGGCGGCGGCCGCTCCGCAGGCAGCCAAAATGACGCAGAGCACACTGAAGGTGACCTCTCGCCGCGCTCTCATCCCTCCATTGAATGTAGTAGCTGCAGATTTCGCAAGTCACGCCGGCCTTCGGCGTCGACCGGAGAGCCGATCTAGTTGCGTGTCCGCAACTCGTCGCGGATCTCTGTCAGCAGATCGACCTCGGTCGGTCCGGGCGGCTCGTTGGTCGGATTGCGGAACTTGTTGTACGCCTTCACGATGAAGAACAGCACGATCCCGACGAGGATCAATGAGATCACTTGCGTCAGTACGGCGCCGATCGAGATCGTCGACTGATTTGCGGTGCCTTTGCGGACCGTGATGGTCAAGAAGTTGTCGAGGTTCGGCTTGCCGACGATGGCGCCGATCAACGGGTTGACGATGCTGTTCATGAACGCGTCGATCACCGATTTGAACTGCAGGGCCAGGACGAGGGCTACGGCCAGCTCGACCAGGTTTCCCTTCGAGATGAACTCCTTGAACTCCTTCAGGAAGTTCTTCATTGTTGATCCCCTTCCGAGTCGGACATGTGTGTCGCTCGCCTCATTGAAGCAGGTCGCCGCGACCGTGCCCTGGCACCGCTAGGCGTCGCCGGCACTGGTCGCCAACGCAGCCAGGTTGCACGCGTCGGGGTTTGCCGCTCGGCCGCCGCGATCTCATCGACCGGCGACAGCTGCTCGCCATCGCGCCACGCATCGAGGTACTTCCACGGCCAGATCTCGCCGCGACGCACGGCCCACTCCGTCGTTGTCGCAGGGCCACGAGATCCCGAAGTGTGTGTGACACGCAGAGTTCCGGGCGTTGCCGGTTTGACCCATGATGCCCAGCGTGGCACCCGGATCGACCGTGTCGCCCGGCGCGACGGCTACGGAATCGAGATGGGCGAAGTAGTACCGCACGCCGTCGTCACCGAGCATCGACACGTACTTGCCGCCACGGGTCGCCGGATCATTGACCTTCGGCACCCAGGGATCCACCAGCCGGGTTTCTTCGATGATGCCGCCGATCGGCGCGACGACCTGCGCGCCGCATCCGAAGACATCGGTCGCCGGATAGTCGTGATGTCGATGGCCATAGCTGATCTTCTTGCCGGTGAACGGGAACACGTAGTGCAGCGGTCGCGGCGCAGTGGTCGTGGTCGCCTGTTCGGTCGTCGTCGGTGCCGCCGTCGTCGTCACGACGACCTCAGTCGTCGTCGCCGCCGGGATCGTCGATGGTGACGTCGCCCCCGTCGCCACAACGCCGGCGGAGCATCCGGCCAAGCAACGCGCACATGACAATCGCGTTCCGCAAGCCAGGCATCGTTCGCCAGCCTGTCACGAGGCATCTACCGTTGTGCGTCATGAAGCGGTTGGCGTGCGTTGTAATCGGCGTCACGCTCGTGGCCGCGGGATGCACGGTCGACGAGGGCGCGACATCGACTCAGACCCTTCCGCCACTCGGTACACCGAGCAACACGGTGCCGCCGACGGTGGCCGCGACGACGACCGTCGCCGCGCCGGTCGAGCAGGTGGCCACCAGCACCATCGCCCTGCCCGCTGGAGCATGCGTCTTCTCCCCCGCCAACCCGGCGTCAGAGGTGACGTTCGAGGTCGGTACTCGTCTGTACAGCGTCGTGCCGGGTGGCGCGGCGACATGTCTCACGGAGTTGACGCTCGACAACGTCGGGCCGTTCCGATGGTCACCGGCCGGCGACCGGGTGTTGCTGAACTCAGTCACGGTGCTGGACGGAACACAGGCGCTGCCATCGGGCTACCTGCCGGCCAACTCGCGGGTGACGTGGTCGTATCCCACCGGCAAGGCGTTGATCGCACCGGCCGTGGCGGACAACCACCTGCTGTGGCGCACGGCCGGGCAACCCGAGACGCGCACCGACATCAGCTTCCTCGAACGCACGGACCTCGCTGTCTACCACCCGGCGGGTCGCAACATCTTCGCCGCCGGCGAGGCCGCCGACGGCACGGCGGGTTTGTTCATCGCCGGTAACCGCGGCGAGAACCCGCGATTGATCGCCCAACTCGATCAGCCCACCACCGTCATCACCGAGATCGCCCCTGACCCTTCCGGGTCGCGTGTGTACTTCATCCACGATCATCGCAACGGGACGTTTCACGTTCACGCCCTCGACATGCCGGCGTTGGCACTGACCGACGTCACCCAAACGACCGAGCCCGTCGCCAAGCTCACTGTCGGCACGACAGCCAATGCGCCGATCGCGTGGCGGCTGGGCGACTGCGCCGGGCTGACTCGAACGCAGGTCTCCACCGCCGGCGTCGTCGCGGATCAGCCGGCAGCCTTCGCGGCACTGTCGACCGAGCCCGTCGGGTGGCTCGACGCGCAGCAGTTGATCGTGTCGGTCCGACCCACGGGCTGCGCGGGACCGAGCGACCTGTGGCTGTGGAACGTCGTCAGCCTGGCAACGTCTCCGTTGATCACCGGCGTCGACAACGCGGCGATCCGCTCGGTGTTGTCGTCCTTCGGTGAGCTACCAGGCGATATCAACAACGCCGCGCCTGGTTGATGACCGTCACTCTGCCCCGGTCGGGGCAGGCTCCAACTCCTCGAAGCGGTCGATGTCGCGCAACATCGGGAACTTCACCCACCAGATCCCCACGACCATCAACGTCCCGACGCCACCCGCAACGACGGTCGTCGAGGTGCCGAATGCCTGGGCGGCCATTCCACTTTCGAACGCGCCCAACTCGTTGGATGCCCCGATGAAGACCGACTCCACCGCCAGCACTCGGCCGCGTTTCTCGTCGGGGGTGACCAGTGGCACCAGTGATCCACGGATGAACACACTGACCATGTCGGCCGCCGACAGCACGACGAGCGCGAGGAACGCGATCCAGTAGTTGCGCGTCATTCCCAGCACCAACGTGCCGACGCCGAACACGCCGACCGCGAACAGCAAGGTCTTGCCGACGTGGCGGCGGACGGGACGTGCAGCGAGGAAAATAGCCATCGCTGCCGCGCCGAAACCAGGGGCAGCGCGCAGCCAACCGTAGGCGACATCGCCGACGCCGAGCCGGTCCTTGGCGATCACGGGGATCAAGGCCACCGCTCCTCCGAAGAGCACAGCGAACAGGTCGAGCGCGATCGCGGCCAGCAGCACGGGCGTGCGGCGGATGAACGCCAGACCTTCGACGGCGGTGCGCAAGGACGGCCGTTTGTCCGGGTCGGGCGGAAGTGGTTGGCGCAGGAACGTCTGCGTCGACAAGACCAGCAGGCTGAGGAAGATCAGCGAACTGGCGCCCAGATACGCAACCCATGGATCGACGGCGTACAGGAACCCTCCGAGCGCCGGGCCGACGATGATCGCTCCGGTCCAGACCGCCGAATAGAGCGCGATCACCTTCGGCAGCGAACCGTCCGGTGCGACCATCGGCGGCATGGCGCGCATCGCCGGAGCCTGGAATGCGCGCGCGATGCCGAAGGCGAACGCGATCCCGAACAACGGCATCACCGACGTTGGATTGGTGCGCGCGTAGAACAGGAGCGCTCCGGAGGTGATGACCTCGAAGCCGACGGTGATGAGGGCGATCCCCTTGCGGCTGAAGTGGTCGGCCACCGAACCGGTGACCAGCACGAGCAGGAAGATCGGAATGAACTCGGCGAGACCCATCCACCCGAGGTCGGATTCGCGGCCGGTGATGTCGAACGCTTGCTTCAACAGCGCCGTGGACTGCAGGGCGATTCCGCTGTAGAGAACGGCGTTGCTGATGAGCAACCGCCGAACGGGTACTACCTTCCAGATCTCTCGCGTGCTCAGTGGCGCTGGGGCTGCTTGCGAGGTGGTCACGACGAATTGCCACCATATCTGGACGTGCTACACAGGGCCCCATGGGTTCCATTGCCGCAGATACCAGGTGGTTGGACGCCGTCGAGCAAGCCGCCTTGGTGCGTGATGGCCACGTTTCGGCAACGGAGTTGTTGGACGCGGCCATCGAGCGGATCGAGGCGATCGACCCTCGACTCAATGCCGTGATCATCCGCTGGTTCGATCACGCACGCGTCACTCGCGACCGATCTTCCCGACGGACCATTTCGACGGTGTGCCGTTCCTGCTGAAGGATCTGTGGGCCCACTACGCCGGGCAGCCGTTGACGAATGGCTGCCGCGGACTGAAGAACGACCTACCGCTGTCGCCGGCCGACACCACACTGGTCGGGCGATTCCGACAGGCCGGTCTCAGCATCGCCGGACGCACCAACAGTCCCGAGTTCGGCAGCCTGCCGACGACGGAACCGCTCGCCTGGGGGCCAACGCGCAACCCGTGGAACCTCGACCACTCTCCCGGCGGTTCCAGCGGCGGGTCCGCCGCCGCCGTGGCCGCGGGCATGGTGCCGTTTGCGCACGCCAGCGACGGGGGTGGCTCGATTCGCATCCCGGCGTCGTGTTGTGGACTCGTCGGGCTGAAGCCGTCGCAGGGTCGGATCACGCTCGGGCCATTCCGCGACGAGAGCAACCTCGGTGTCGAACTCTGCGTCAGCCGAACGGTTCGCGACACCGCGGCGCTGCTCGATGCTGTGCACGGTCCGGGCGTCGGCGACACCGTGATCGCCCCGCCGCCGCAACGGCCGTACTCGGCCGAGGTCGGCGCGGATCCCGGTCGGCTGCACATCGGGCTGCTCGACGATCACCCACTCGGTGAGGCGTTGCACGACGACTGCCGCACTGCCGTGCGAGCAGCCGCAACGATGCTCGAATCGCTCGGTCATCATGTCGAGCACGGGTTCCCATCGGCCTTGGCGAACCGCGACTTCGGACGACGCTTCTCGGCGCTGTGGAGCACCAACATGGGCGTCTCGGTGCAGCGCATCGAAGCCCAACTGGGCCGCGCGGTCACCGACGACGACATCGAGCCTGTCAATCGCGGCTCAGGTCGCATTCGCCCGCAACGTCAGCGCGGTCGACTACGCCCTCGCGCTTGCCGCCACCGTCGAATTCCGCAGGGCTGTCCAGCAGTGGTGGTCCGATGGCTGGGACCTGTTGCTGACACCGACGATCGCCGAGCCGCCGGCAGCGATCGGGACCTTCGCGAACGACGACGGAGCGCCGATGACACCGATGTTGCGGGCGGCTGCGTACGTTCCCTTCACCCCTGCGTTCAACTCCAGTGGCCAGCCGGCGATCAACCTGCCGTTGCACTGGAACGACGCAGGCCTGCCCATCGGCGTCCAAGTGGTCGCCGCGTACGGCCGCGAGGATGTCTTGCTGAGGGTGGCGGCGCAGCTCGAGGCGGCCCATCCGTGGGCGCATCGACACCCGCCCGTCTGACCCCTCCACGCCGAACCGCCTAGCCGATTTTCGATGGGCAGGCGCTGTCTATTCCGGTTGTGTGACGAATTGTGCAGTTTGAAGAATTCTCGCCGAAAGTGAATCTAAACGGCCCCCTGAAACGTCTATATGAATGTGAACGCCATGCAACGCACACCCGCCCCTTCTCTGGCCTCCTTGACCCTGTTGGCGTTGAAGGCCGGCACCGTTGCAGCACTGGTCGCCGGACTGATGGCTGGGCATGTGCCCGAGCCCGTGATCGTGGTCGGAATCATCGTCGTGGCCTCGCTCGTCGGCTGGCACCGCGTCCAGCTGACACCGGCTCGCGTCGGCTCGCAGCACCGGTTCACGGTTGTGTCACGATCCGGCGATGGGTTCGTCACGATCGACTCTTCGGGCGCCCGGCAGGTGCCACGGCGTCTGGTGCTCGACAGTCCCGCCAACTGAACCACCCCACCGGCCTCGGCAGCCGAATGGGTAGCACGCCACACGTTCGCATCGGCTACGCGTTCGGAACGCGCACACGGCTCAACGACGACGGATTCGCAATGGTCGTCGACGCACTCGAGCGACTCGGCTTCGACAGCCTGTGGTTCAGCGAGCGAATCGGTGGCGACGCTCCGGACCCACTGGTCGGCATGGCCTTCGCAGCCGGCCGCACGACCAAGTTGAAGTTCGGAATGAGCGTGATGGTGCTGCCCGGCCGCAATCCCATCGTCCTCGCCAAGGAGCTGGCGACGCTGGACCGCCTGTCGAACGGCCGCCTCCTGCCGGCCTTCGGACTTGGCGTCGCCGACCCGCACGAGCAGCAGGCATTCGGGGTCGAACGCGGTGCCCGGGCCAAGCTGTTCGACGAGGCACTCGCTGTGCTGCGCGGTGCGTGGGCCGAGGGGAACTTGACGCATCACGGTGACCACTTCGACTACGACGATCTGCGGGTCCTGCCGAAGCCGTCGCCAGTCGCACCTCGATGTGTGGCTTGGCGGCATCGCCCCATCGGAACTTCGCCGCATCGGGCGGCTCGCAGATGGCTGGCTGCCCAGCTTCGTGACTCCCGACGACGCGGCCCGAGGGCGCGAAGCGATCGAGGCAACGCTGGCCGAGCACGACCGCACCATCGACGAGGATCACTACGGCGCGCTGATCTCGTACTCGTCGGGACCCGTGCCGCAGACGGTCGTCGATCTGATGGCGAAACGCAGACCCGATCTCGACGATCCCACAGTTCTCGTCCCGCAGGGGTGGGACGCGTTGATGGCGACCATCGACAAGTTCGTGGCGATCGGCACGACCAAGTTCGTGATCCTGCCGATCGTCGAACCATCGACACCGCAGGCCTGGGTCGAACACCTGGAGTTGGCCGCGCCGATCGTGCTCGCCCGACAGACCTGAGGCATGATCAAAGCTCACTCGGTGCCCGGAAGGACATGTCGTGCCCGCTGCACAGCCGTTACGCGATGACCCGATCGACCTCGCTCATGCCAACTGGAGCCAGCGGGGTTGGGGCGAGGCCGCAGGCGGAATGGCGGTCGTCACCTCGATCATGCGCGTACAGCAGGTGCTGTTGGCGCGTGTGGAAGCCATCCTTCGGCCACTCGGATTGACGTTCGCCCGCTACGAGGTGTTGATGCTGTTGTTGTTCAGCCGCACCGGCTGCCTGCCCGTCGGCAAGATCGGCGAGCGGTTGCAGGTGCACCCGGCCAGCGTCACCAACGCCGTCCACCGACTCGAACAGGACGGGTTCGTCGTCAGGTCGGCGAACCCGGCGGACGGTCGCAGCGTCCTCGCCGAGATCACGCCGACGCGGCCGGAAGCTGGCAGAGAGGGCCACCGCGCTGCTCAACGCCCAGGTCTTCTCGCTCGTGCCGATCCCTCCTGACGAGCAGCAGGACGTGTACTCGACCCTCAAAGGGCTGCGACACGCCTTCGGAGATTTCCTCTGAAGTCGAACAATGCTTTGACTTCCAAATAAACTCGCCGGATGCCCACCAATCGCGAAATCTGGGAGCAAGCGTTCGCCGAATCGCGAACGCGCGACGTCGACTTCACCACGATGTCAGGCATCCCGCTGGACCCGGTCTACGGCCCGGAGGATGGCTCGGGCGACTACCCGGGTCAGTTCCCGTACACCCGCGGACCGTATGCGTCGATGTACCGATCGAAGATGTGGACGATGCGAATGTTCGCCGGCTTCGGCACGGCCGACGACACCAACTGGCGCTTCAAGGAGATCATCAAGGCCGGCGGTGACGGGTTGTCGACGGCGTTCGACATGCCGACGCTGCTCGGCTCGACTCCGATCATCCGATGTCGCTCGGCGAGGTGGGTCGTTGCGGTGTGGCAGTCGATTCGTTGGCCGACATGGAAGACCTCTACGCGGGCATCGACCTCGACAAGACGACGACGTCGATGACCATCAACTCACCCGCCGCGGTGATCATGGCGATGTACGTCGCCCAGGCCGAGAAGGCGGGTGTCAACCGGGCGCGGTTCGGTGGCACGCTGCAGAACGACATCCTCAAGGAGTACCAAGCGCAGAAGGAGTTCGTGTTTCCTCCACGGCCCTCGATGCGGCTGGTCCGCGACACCATCCGGTTCACCGCGGAGGAGATGCCGCGGTGGCACTCGATCTCGATTTCGGGCTACCACATCCGCGAGGCAGGTTCGACGGCGGTCGAGGAGTTGGCGTTCACACTCGCCAACGGTTTCGCCTACGTGGAGTTGGCGATGCAAGCAGGGTTGCCGGTCGACACGTTCGCACCGCGGTTGTCGTTCTTCTTCAACGCGCACATCGACTTCTTCGAGGAGATCGCCAAGTACCGCGCCGCTCGCCGCATCTGGGCGCGCTGGTTGCGGGACCGGTACGGAGCCAAGCTCGAGCGCTCGATGCAGATGCGCTTCCACACGCAGACCGCAGGCGTGTCGCTGACGGCACAGCAGCCGGAGGTCAACATCGTGCGCACCGCGATCGAGGCGTTGGCCGGCGTGCTCGGCGGCACGCAGTCGTTGCACACCAACTCGATGGACGAAGCCATGGCGCTGCCGACCGAACGAACCGCGCGGATCGCCTTGCGCACGCAGCAGGTGATCGCGAACGAGACCAACGTCGCCCACGTCGCCGATCCGCTCGGGGGCTCGTGGTATGTCGAGCACCTCACCGACGAGGTCGAGCGCCAAGCCGAGGAGCTGTTCGCGTACCTCGACGAACTCGGTGGCGGCTCGATGCTCGAAGGAGCCATCAAGGGCATCGAGGACAACTGGTTCCAAGGCAAGATCGCCGACAGCGCCTACGACCTCGAGCGCCGCTTCAACACCGGTCGGCGCATCGTCGTAGGCGTCAACGCCTTCACCGAAGGCAACGACGAAGACCAGATCGCGCTGCTGCAGATCACCAACGAGGACGAGACTCGCCAGTTGAAGCGCCTCGAGCACGTTCGCCAGACGCGCGATCAAGCAGCCGTCGATACTGCCCTGCGACGGGTCGAGGCGGAGGCTGCGGATCCTGAGATCAACCTCATGCCCGCACTCATCGACGCCGTCAAGGTCTACGCAACGCTGGGCGAAGTGATGGCTTCACTCGGGACCGTCTTCGGACGCCACGTCGAAGTTCCGACCATCTAGGGACTGATGGCTGCCCAACGAGTGCTCATTGCCAAGGTCGGCCTCGATGGGCACGACCGTGGCATCAAGGTCGTGGCCCGCATCCTGCGCGACGCCGGCTACGAGGTGATCTACACCGGGCTCTTCCAAACGCCCCAGACGGTCGCCGCGGCCGCAATCGACGAAGACGTCGACGCCATCGGCCTGTCGATGCTGTCCGGCGCCCACATGACCCTCGCACCACTCGTCGTCAACGAGGTGCGGGCCCGAGGTGTCGACATCCCCGTGATCGTCGGCGGCATCGTCCCCGAACCCGACATCGCCAAGCTGAAAGCAGCCGGCATCGCCGCCGTACTGACGCCCGGCGCGACGTCGAACCAGATCATCGCCGAGTTCGCCGCCGCTCTCGCTTAGGCCGGCGATGAACGCGAAACGGAGCGGGTGACGCTTTCGCGGCACCCGCTCCGTCGGGGGGAACTGTCGATGAACGGCGAGGTCAGTCGTCGCTGCCACCGTGGCGACCGGAATCGTCACTGCCGCTGTGACGGCCGGGGTTGTCGTCGTTGGCATCGTGGCCGGAGTCGTCGTTGCCTGCGGTGGCGGTGGCGCCGGTGCAGCGAGGATCGTTGGCGTGCTCGGCCTCGTCGCACGGGCCGCTGATGTCTTCGACGCTGTTCGTCGTGGCATCGTCGTCCACGCTGTTGACCGTTGCGTCGTCGTCGGTCGAGGTGACCGTGACGCCGGTGCAGCTCGGGTCTGTGGCGTGCTCGGCCTCGTCGCACGGGCCGCTGATGTCTTCGATGCTGACCGGCGTGGCGGCCGACGTCGTGGCTGTTGTCGAGTCGACCGAGTTGGCGGTCGTGACGGCGGTGGGGACGGCCTTGGCGACCGTTGCGACAGTCACCTGGGTCGGAGCGATGTGCTCGGGTGTGTCGCCGTGCGCAGCGAACGCCGGAACTGCGAATCCGACGGCGGCGATTCCGGCGGTGATGTAGATGAGTGACTTCTTCATGTTGGTGTCTCCTTGAGGGGTACTTCGGTGGGGTACTCAGCAAGGTACGACTACGTCCTCCAATGGACGTCCCGCCAATATCCAAGGGACATCCAAGTCACCGCGCCCATTGGTGCTACGACCTCATCACGTCTCTTTGGGTGTTCTGGCTTCTATCGTTGAACATTCACTAACGAGAGCTCAGCCGTCATGACAGACCACGACATCAGTGGCCACGAAGAAGATTCACCCGAGACCAGCGAAGGCGAGGGTTTCGACAGTCTCGGCCTCCGCCCCGAATTGCTGAAGACCATCATCGATCTCGGCTACGAAGAACCGACACCGATTCAGCGCCAGACCATCCCGCACCTCCTCGAGGGCAGGGACCTGCTGGGTCAGGCAGCGACCGGCACCGGCAAGACGGCAGCGTTCGCCCTGCCCGTGTTGCAGATGATCGACACCGAAGCCAAGGTCGTTCCGTTCGCACTCATCCTCGTCCCAACTCGTGAACTGGCGATGCAGGTCAGTGAGGCCATCTTCAAGTACGGCCGCGGTCTCAACGTGAAGGTCACACCCATCTACGGCGGTCAGCCGATCTTCCGCCAACTCCAGGCCCTCGATCGCGGCGTGCACATCGTGGTTGCGACACCCGGCAGAGCACTCGACCACATCGGTCGTGGTTCGCTGCAACCTCGAGCGCGATCAAGACCGTGATCCTCGACGAAGCCGACGAGATGCTCGACATGGGGTTCGCCGACGACATCGACTCGATCCTGCAAGCGACTCCGGTCGAACGCCAGACCGTGCTGTTCTCGGCGACGATGCCGGCGCGCATCAATGCGCTGGCGCGCAAGTACCAACGTGATCCGATTCGCATCCAGATCGGCCGCAGCGACGCGACACCCGGCACGGCACTCGTGCGACAGAGCGCGTACATGGTGCAGCGCTCGCACAAGCCGGCCGCGCTCGGTCGCATCCTCGACATCGAGGCGCCCAAGGCGACGCTCGTCTTCTGCAGGACGCGCACCGAGGTCGATCAGTTGACCGAGACGATGAACGGCCGCGGCTATCGCGCCGAGGCATTGCACGGTGGCATGGATCAACCGCAACGCGACCGCGTGATGGGCCGTCTCCGTGACGGGACCGCCGAGCTGTTGGTCGCCACCGACGTCGCCGCTCGCGGTCTCGACGTCGACACGCTGACGCACGTCGTCAACTACGACGTGCCCTCTGCGGCAGAGAGCTACGTCCACCGCATCGGACGCGTCGGTCGAGCCGGTCGACAGGGCGTGGCGATCACGCTGGCAGAGCCTCGCGAACAGCGTCTGCTGTTCAACATCGAGAAGCTGACGAAGCAGAAGATCGCGATCGAACGCGTTCCCACGGTCGCCGACCTGCGCGCTCGCCAGATCGAGCTCACGGTCAACGCCGTTCGCGAGGCGCTGGCCTCCGACGATTTGGATGACTACAACGATGTGCTCAACGCGCTGTCGGGTGAGCACAACATGCGCACGATCGCACTCGCAGCTGTGAAGCTGGCGCACGAGGCCGGCGGAGCCACCGTCGACGAGGCCGAGATCCCCGACTTCTCCCACAAGGTCGATCGCGGGCCGCGCCCCGACCGGCCGGAGCGTGGCGGCCGTCCCGGCGAACGACCCGGCCAGAAGGGTCGACCAGGATCGGCAGGCCGCGGCGGCACCGTCGGTACTGGCTTCATCTACCTCGGCCTCGGCCGCAAGGCCGGCATCCGTGCCGGGCGACCTCGTCGGCATGATCGCCAACGAGAGCAAGCTCAGCGGTCGAGAGATCGGGCCGATCAAGATCACCGAGCAGTTCTCGATCGTCGGGGTTCCCGAGGCGAGGGTCGACGACGTGATCGAATCGCTGCGTGGCACCTTGTTGAAGGGCAAGAAGCCCAACGCCCGTCGCTACACCGACTGAGTTCGCCAGACCACCTCGCCATCGGACACTTCCGACGTTCGTCGAAGCCCGGCACGCGAGGCGACGGCCGCGGATGCGTGATGGTCGGGGTGCACGTGGGCAACGACCGATTCGATGCCGTGATCGACGAGCCACTCCACAAGTCCCACTGCGGCCTCGACGGCATACCCCTGTCGTTGCCAGGGAACCCCGACGGTCCACGCCACGATGCCCACGGCGTCGCCCTGCGGTTGCATGACTGTGGCTTGGACCGTTCCGACCGCGATTCCGTCAGCAACACGGCGGACGATCCAGTTGAACCACAGCTCGTCGGGCGACCCTGAGCCCTCGACCCAGATGGCATAGCGGGCCCGCAATTCCTCGACGGTCGCCGGTTCTCCGCCGGTGAATTGGTGGAGGGCGACATCCCCCAGCACGACGCACATCTCCTCGGCATCGGCAACCTGCAGTGGTTGCAACACCAGCCGTGACGTGGAGATGATCATGTCACCTGCCGACTCGATCATCCCCTGAACCATAAACGGTGCTCACGGGAAGGGTCGTCGCTGTCGATAGAGCCTGCGACAATGGTCGACAGGCGTTGGACAGGGGAGACTTTCACGTGGGCAATCCAGGGGTGACCAAAGCGGTGAACGATCGACTCAGCGATGTGGCGCTGTGGGCCTCGATGGCCACGACCCTGCGCAACACCGTGCTGCCGAACCTCACCGATGCGCACGCTCGCGATGCGACCGTGCAGATGATCGGATTGGCGACCTACGCCGGTCGACGCGGCACCGATCCGACGCGTCGCCGGCTCGAAGAGCTGTCCGCAGCACTCGGCGCGGCGGCCGGCCAGGACGTGATGCGGTCCTGCATCGCCGTGTTGGCCGATCCCTATCACCGCGAGAACAGCCTGATCCGCGAGATCCTCGAGCGTCATCTGGACGAGGATCTCGAGAGCGAGGCTGTGCTGCTGAAAGCGCTCCAGGGGCTGGTGCCAAATGATTGACGCACTCGCCGAATACCTCAGCGCTCAGACCGAGACGACAGTGGAGGTGCATTCCTCGCGCCGAGTGCCGGGTGGAGATACGCGAGCGATGTTCGACGTGGACACTTCGGCCGGCCGACTACTGGTACGCATCGAACGCGGCGGAGTGTTCGGCACGTCGAGCGACCCCGAAGTCGGGCTGATGCAATCGCTGCACGCGGCCGGCTTCCCGGTGGCCGAAGTGCGGTGGTTCGAGCCGACAGGCAAGGTGCTCGGCCAGCCCTTCTTCGTCATGAACTACATCGAGGCCGACCGTCTCGGCGACGACCAGCCCGTCGACGAGGCCACGGCCGCAGCGTTCGTTCGGAGCCTCGCGGCTCTGCATGCGCTCCAGCCCACCGCCCATCTCCCGGCCGTCGACCCCGCACAGTCCACCCACATCCTGATCGAGCATTGGCGCAACGTCGGGAAGTCGACAGGTGCGCCTCGCGTTCCCTGCTCGATTCGGCGGAGATGTGGCTCCACCAGAACGCTCCGATCACCAGTCGCGTCTCGCTGGTCCACGGTGACGCCGGGCCGAGCAACATGGTGAGCGCGAATGGCGAGGTCGTCGTGCTGACGGACTGGGAGCTCGGTCACGTCGGTGATCCGTCCGAGGACTGGTCGAATTGCATGTCGATCCGCGGATCGCAGGCGATGCCACGCGACGCGTGGCGGGCACTGTTCGAGAGTGAGGCCGGCGTGAAGATGAGCAACGAGCAATGGAGCTACTGGGAGGCGTTCAACCTGTACAAGGCGGCGTGTGCCGACCGAAGTTGCCTCGGCCTCTTCGAATCCGGCCGGAACCGTTCCCCGGACCTGGCGATCATCGCCACGGCGCGCCATCACACGTACCTCCGCCGCCTGGTCGACCTCATCAAGTAACCGGGGAGCCAGATTCCGCGGACGGACTGTTCATCTCGCCGCAAGAATGGCGAAACCTTGCATCCGTACCCTGATGGCATGGATGAAGCCATGATCGTGACCAGAACACTGATTCTGATCGACCCCTCGAGCCCCGATGGCGAGGGTGGGCTCGGCATGTTGACGTCCGAAGATCAGGCCGTCACTTTGCTGCTGACGCTCGACGGTCGATCAGCCAAGTCGCTCCGCGAGTTCGCCGTCGCCGAGAGCATCGATCTGTCGATCGCAGGGTTGATCTACCTCGACCAGGTGGTGTGCCGCATCAGCCTGCAGACCGACGACATCGAGACCATCGCGACATCGGGTGCCGATGCAGTCGGCGAGATCTTCCACGTGCTGCAGCAGCGGCCCGTCAGCCGAGTGATCGTGCCGGCCAGCCTGCCCGGGCTGGAGGCAGGTGGCTTGCGCAGGTTGCAACAGGTGTGCCCGGTGCCGGTGGTGTTGGCACCGCGCCTCGATACCGAACAGCTCGTTACCGATCGCCTCGTAGCGCTCAGACTCGGCTCACTCCGGCGAGTGGCACACTGCTTCGACGTTGTTGCCGTCGGGATCGCGGACGAACGCGCCGTAGTAGTTGGGGTGGTACTCGGGCCAGACACGCGGCTCGTGCAGCACTTCTGCGCCGGCGGATTTCGCCGCATCGAAAAACGCACGGACAGCCTCGCGGCTCGGTGCCGAGAACGCGATGTGCGACTCCTTGAAACCTTCACCGGTCTGGTCAGGAGCGATCCAGAAGTCGGGCATCGGAGGAACGCCGTACCCGATGACCGGGCCGAACTCCATGACACGCGTGCCACCGATCGTTGCCAGCACGGTGTCGTAGAACGCTGCACTCGCCGCAGCATCGGAACATTGGATGGAGAGATGGTCGAGCATCCGAAGATCATCGCGCGACGGGCGACCGAGGATTTTCAGGCGGCGGCGATTGCCTTCGTTGCGCTGGGAAGTTGCCGGCGGTCGATCACGTGGTCGACCAGCCCATAGGCGACGGCCTGATCGCCGCGCACGATGTAGTCGCGGTCGATGTCGGCAGTGATCCGTTGCGCGGTCTGTCCAGTTGCCTGCACGAGGATGTCGACCATCCTCCGACGCATCTCGACCATCTCCGCAACCGCCAACTCCATGTCGGTCGACTGCCCTTGCGCACCACCGTGCGGTTGATGGATCAGTACTCGTGCGTTCGGGAGTGCGTACCGCTTCCCCGGAGTTCCCGCGGCCAGCAACACCGCGGCCGCCGACGCAGCTTGCCCGACGCAGATCGTGGCCACATCGGGGTTGATGAACCGCATCGTGTCGTGGATGGCGAACAGCCCGTTCATGTCGCCGCCGGGGCTGTTGATGTAGATCGCGATGTCGTTGTCGGGGTTCTCGCTCTCCAGATGCAGCAACTGCGCAACGATGAGATTGGTGACGTTGTCGTCGATCGCTGCGCCGAGGAAGATGATGCGGTTGACGAGCAGCCGTGAGTAGATGTCGAACGCCCGCTCGCCGCGGCTGGTGCTCTCGATGACGGTAGGGACCAACATGACGTGCTCCTTGTCGAAGGTAGATAGTGCAACTCGGTAGTTGCACGTGAGAGTATCGGCTGATTCGGGGAGGTGCAACCTTCTGGTTGCGCTAGCATGACTGGCATGTCACAGCCTGAGGATCTGTTCATCGAACGCACCACCGACCTCGACCTCGGTGCGGACGAGCTGTGGTCGCTGATCTCGAGCGCCGAGGGCTGGAGCTCCTGGCTCGTCGACGACGCGCAGCTTGCCGTTGGTCCCGATGCCGAAGGAACTGCCACCGAGGATGGCGTGGTGCGCGAAGTGCGCATCGACACCATCGTCGATCACCGAGCCGTCAGCTTCTCGTGGTGGGATCGCGACGACCCGTCATCGGCGTCGTACGTGCAACTGCAGATCGTCGAGCTTCCTGATGGTCGATCACAACTCCACATCGCCGAGCAGTTCGTCGGCGCATCGACCAATGCGACTGCGACAGCGATGCTGTCGGCCGAAGCCGCCCTCTCGTGGGATGTCCGAATGGTGTCGCTGTGGCTGTTGGCATTGCACTGCACCGTGATGGCGTGACCCGCGCAGCATCGCAGGCAGCCGACGTCGAGGCCGGCGGCGGCTCGCTCGATGCGTTGTTCGGCGCGCTCAGCGATCCGACGCGGCGCATGCTCGTCGAGCGACTCCTCGAGAAGGGTCCGACCACCGCCACAGTGTTGGCCGAGACGACACCGCTGACACGCCAAGCCGTCCTCAAGCATCTGCAGGTGCTCGAGGCTGCCGGCCTCCTCGATCGCGAGCGCGCCGGCCGCGAGGTTCGCTACCGGGTCACTCCGCAACCACTCGCTTCCGCAGTCGGATGGATCCTCGACACTGCGGGAATGTGGGACAAGCGAATCGACCGCCTGCGCCGCATTGCTACATGAGGGGCACGACGTAGAACGCGATCGCGGCGAGGTGGCAACCGGCTCCGGCGATCGTGAACAGGTGGAAGATCTCGTGAAATCCGAACACGCGTGGCCACGGGTTGGGACGCTTCAGCGCGTACACAACCGCGCCGAGCGTGTAGAGCACGCCGCCACCCAGGACGAGCCAAAAGCCGGCCGGGCCGAGGTTTCGATACAGCTGCGGCAATGCCAGCGTTGCCGACCATCCGACGATGACGTAGATCGAGGTGAACAACGGTCGCGGCACATGGATGGGCAGCCATTCCAGCGTCATGCCGACGATGGCCCCTCCCCACGCAAGACCGAGGACGACAGGCTTCTGCCAGCCTTCGACAGCCACCGCCATGATCGGGGTGTAGGCACCGGCGATCGCCAGGAAGATGGCCGAGTGGTCGAGCCGGCGCATGATCAAACGGCCTCGGGTTCCCCACGGCAGGGTGTGGTACATCGCCGAGACACCGAACATCGTCAGCGTGCCGACGACGTAGATGATCAACCACATCCGCTCGCTGAACGAGGCTCCGGCGACCGCCGCCATGATGATCCCGAGCACGCCGATGACCGTGAACGCCAGCACGTGCGACCAGCCGCGCAGCAGTGGCTTGACCACCACGGAATCCACGTGGTCGACGGTATCGAGCTCAACCCCCGATACCTTCGTGGATTCCACATGTTCCACGGCAAGAATGTCTGACCCATGAGCACGAGCGACAACCGAACTGACGACAGCCGATCTGGCGAGAACACGGCCGGCGTCGGGTTCGACATCGTCCGGGACCTCGTGCGCGCCGACCTGGAAGCGGGCACGTTCGGCGGCCGAGTGCAGACGCGATTCCCACCGGAGCCGAACGGCTACCTGCACGTCGGACACGCCAAGGCGATCTGCGTCGACTACGGCGTCGCCGAGGAGTTCGGTGGGATCTGCAACCTGCGCTACGACGACACCAACCCCGACACCGAAGACATCGAGTTCGCCGGCTCGATCATCGACGACCTCACCTGGCTCGGCTTTCCGCCGGGCAACCCGCTGTACGCATCCGACTACTTCGAACAGCTCTACGAATGGGCCGAGCACCTCGTATCGCAGGGGCTCGCCTACGTCGACGACCAGGACGGCGAAACCATCTCGGCACAGCGCGGCGGCTACGGCAAGCCGGGCATCGAGAGTCCGCATCGCGATCGTCCGATCGAGGAGAACCTCGACCTGCTCCGGCGGATGCGAGCCGGCGAGTTCGCCGACGGCTCGCGCGTGCTGCGCGCCAAGATCGACATGCAGCACGAGAACATGCAGCTGCGCGATCCGGTGATGTACCGGATTCGCCGCGGGCACCACTGGCGCACCGGCGACGAGTGGGTCATCTATCCCACGTACGACTGGGCGCACGGCCAGAGCGATGCGATCGAGGGCGTCACTCACTCGTTGTGCACGCTCGAGTTCGACAGCCACCGGGCGCTGTACGACTGGTACCTCGAGCACCTGCCGCTGCCCAGCGACAAGCCACGCCAGACGGAGTTCGCACGACTCGAGTTGACGCACACGATCACGTCCAAGCGACGACTCGCCCGTCTCGTCGCCGACGGCGTTGTCGACGGATGGGACGATCCGCGCATGCCAACGCTGCGCGGCCTGCGACGCCGCGGCTACCCGCCCGAAGCCATCCGAGCGTTCTGCAACTTCATCGGCGTTGCCCGCACCAACAGCCGGCACTCGATCGAGTTGTTGGAGTCGTTCATCAGGCGTCAGCTCAACGAGACCTCGTTGCGTCGAATGGCGGTGCTGCGCCCGCTGAAGCTGGTGATCACCAACTGGCCCGACGATGCCGAAGGCAACCCTGTCGTCGAGTACCACGAGGTCGGCAACAACCCGGAGAACGCCGCCGACGGCGTCCGGCAGGTGCCGTTCTCGAAGGTGCTGTTCATCGAGCAGGACGACTTCATGGAGGATGCTCCGCCGAAGTACTTCCGTCTCACGCCCGGTCGCGAGGTCCGGCTTCGATCCGCCTATCTCGTGACGTGCACCGGCGCGGTGAAGGACAGCGAGGGCAACGTGGTCGAGGTGCATTGCACATACGACGCGGCGACATCAGGCGGCAACGCGCCAGACGGTCGCAAGGTGAAGTCGACCATGCACTGGGTATCGGCAGATCATGCCGTCGACGCCACGGTCGCGCTGTACGACCGGCTGTTCTCGGCCGAGGTTCCAGGCGAGGCGACGGGCGACCCGTTCGACGATCTCAACCCTGATTCACGCACACTGCTGACCGGTGCCAAGGTCGAGCCGGCGCTGGCCGACACGCCGCTGGGCTCGGTGGTGCAGTTCGAGCGGCTCGGCTACTTCGCCCACGATCCGAGAACACCGCTGCTGTTCCATCGCACCGTTGGTCTGCGCGACGAGTGGGCCAACATCCAGAAGCGCAGCTGATCTCGATCCGAGCAACCCGCCGTACGCGATCGCACCGATCGTGATGGCGAATCCGACGAGCTGTAGCGCTGACAACGACTGGTCGAGGACGACCCATCCGAGCACCGCACCGGTGACAGGAGCCGCCAAGCCCAACAGTGGGGGCGACGCCGCAGGAAGTCGCCGAATGCCGTTGAACCAGACGATGAATGCCACCGCCGTACCGACGAGGCTGAGGTACATGAAGCCGGCCATGTTGCGGCCGGTCAACGCAGGAGGCATGCCCTCGAGCGCCAGCGTCAACGGCGCGAGGACGACTCCGCCGATCACCAACTGCCAACCCGTTGCAGCGATCCGATTGCTGGGTGTCGAGTAGCGCTTCGTCAGCACGACACCAATGGCGAACGAGACGTTCGCCCCGACCGCGGCGAGCAGTCCGATGCTGTCGAGCCCCGCACCCGGGTGGATTGCGACGAGCGCAACTCCACAGACGGCGATGCAACCGATCACCAGCTCCTGCCGGCGAGGTGTCCGCCCGGCGAGCACACGTGAAAGCAGCACGACCAGGAGCGGTTGCAGCCCGCCGACGGCCGCGGCGACACCGCCGGGGAGCCTGTACACGGCGACGCTGAGCAGTGGGAAGAAGAGGCCGAAGTTGAACACGGACAGCTGCGCGGTCGTCCACCACTCCCGTCCACGCGGCCGCCATCTCGAAACGCAGGCACCGACGATCAGCAGCACGATGCCGGCAGGGATCACCCGCATCGTCGCGACCAGCAGCGGCCGATCATCCGGCAGCAACTGCGTCACGGTCACATACGTGGTTCCCCACACGATTGGAGCCAGCACGGTCGCACCTGCGACAAGAGCGTTCGAGTTCCTCGTATCCTTCACGTTCACTATCTTAATGTTGAGATAATGAATGTCAAGACTGATTGAGATACTGTGCCGCCATGGCATCAACGAAACGTGACACGGTCGACGGGATCGTCGCCCAGTGGGCCGCGATCCGTCCCGACATCGACAGCTCGCCGATCGAGGTGATCGGTAGGGTCTCGCGATTGTCGAGGTTGATCGATCGCCGACTCTCCGAGAACTTTGCCCGATTCGATCTCGAGGATTGGATGTACGACGTGCTCGCGACACTCCGTCGCTCCGGCGAACCGTACGAGCTCCACGCCGGCGACCTGATGCGTCAGTCGATGGTGACGACAGGCGCGATCACGAATCGAATCGATCGACTCGAGCAACGCGGCCTGGTCGCCCGAGCGGCGAGCAGTGATCGACGCAAGGTGATCGTCCGCCTGACCAAGAAGGGCTTCGACATGGTCGAGAAGGTGGTCGTTGCTCACATGGCGACGGAAGCCGAGATCCTGTCTGGACTGTCGGAACGAGAACGTCACGACCTCGCCCGATTGCTGCGGACCACGCTCCTCCACCTCGGCGACCACCTCGCCGAGAAACCAGGCTGACGTCGTCCCAGCGTGTCGATAGTGATTCAAGGTGTCGTGGCGGGCCGAATTGGGTATCCCCAACCACATGTCCGCTGTTGCTCCTCCGCCGAACCGGCGCGGTCGTCATTCGGCATCGACTGTGCTGGGCGATCGATATTCGCTGACCCGACGAATCGCCGTGGGCGGAATGGGCGAGGTGTGGGAGGCGAGGGACTTGGTCCTCGGCCGTAGGGTCGGCATCAAGATCCTGCGCGATGACCTCGTCGATTCGCAGGTCTTCCTCGAGCGATTCCGAGCCGAAGCACGACACACCGCCGGACTCGCCCACAACGGCATAGCGAGTGTCTTCGACTACGGCGAAGACCACGATGGCGACGAGTTGGTCGCATACCTGGTGATGGAACTCGTCGACGGGAAGCCGCTCTCGAAACTGATGGCAGAACAAGGACCGCTGCCGGCCGGCATGGTGCTGTCCGTTCTGGCGCAAGCCGCGGAGGCACTGAACGCAGCGCACGCGATGGGCGTTGTTCACCGCGACGTGAAGCCGGGCAATCTGCTCGTGCTCGACGATGGAACGGTCAAGGTCACCGACTTCGGCATCGCCCGAGCCGCCAACTCAGTCGCCCTCACCGAGGTCGGGCAGGTGATCGGAACAGCTCGGTACATCTCCCCCGAACAGGCCACCGGCGGTGAGGCAACGCCGGCAAGCGACGTCTATTCGCTCGGTGTCGTCGGCTACGAGATGCTGGCCGGCAAGCCTCCGTTCATGGCGGACAACTCCGGCGCCGTCGCGATGGCTCACGTTCACCAAGCCCCTCCACCGCTCCCTGCATCTGTGCCCTCCGGTCTCGAGCGCGGCGATTCTCGGAGCGCTCTCGAAGGACCCGGCGGATCGCCCTGCCGATGCCGGCGCGTTCGCCACCGACCTCCGTCGGTTGCAGCTCGGAATCATGCCTCCGCCAGGTGCGTCGCCCAACCAGGAGATGCCCGCCGACACCGAAGAACAGGCCATCGACGCAACGCAACTGATGGGCGCCGACACGGTTTCGAGAACCGCCATCATGCCGCCGGCATTGATCGCCGACCACGCTGCCGACCTCGGAATGTCCGAGGAGCCATACGCCGCACGCCGCCAGCGCCGACGGATCGGCATTGCGTTGCTCGCCTCTGTCGTGGCACTCCTCCTTGTCGTCCAGCTGGCCAAGGCGGACGACTCACCGCTCCCTGCAGTGACGACGACCAGCACGCCGGCCATCGCGTCGGCAACCACCGTGGCCGCCACCGCCCAGAGCCCCACGACCGTGCCCGCCCCGACAACTGTGCCTGTCCCGATCACGGAGCCCGGTCGCGGCAAGAAGGACAAGCCACCCAAGGACAAGCCACACCCCTGACGAACTGCGTCAACTTGCGCTCCGCGACGCGATCGTGAAGCAGACGGCTGCTGCAGCGCATGTCAGCGTGCGCACGTGGTTTCCTGCCGTCCATTGCGACACGTACGTCGTCCAGTAACGCGCGGTCTCCGCAGCGCCGGGATCCATCGCCGCCAGCTTGTCGTTGCGCGGGATGTGAAACGCACCGGTCAGCACGATCGAGGCGAGATAGCTCAGCGATCCACCGAGCAGCCACCCAGCGTGCGGCTCGTCGCGATGCATCAGGGCGTAGACCCCGAGGCCGGCCGACAACGCAGCCGTGCCGAACAAGAGCGTCATGAACACCGGAGTCGGCGCCTGCTTGTTGATCGACTGCATCGCACTGATGCCGCCCACGCTCGGCAGCTTGCGCAACGCGGGCATCACGAACGACGAAAAGGCGAAGAACACTCCTCCGGCGAGACCCGCGCCGACGGCTGTGATGGTGGTGATGGTTCGAATGGTGTTGTTCATGGTGCTCACTCAACATCAGCATCAGTAGATGATGAATAGCTATCAGTCTCATCTTCATTCGTGATCGTCTAAAGTTCGACCATGGACCGGATCACCGCATTGCTCGACGGGCCGCGCGCCACGCGGCGCGTTCCTGCTGCGCAGTCTGTTGGTGCCACCGTGGTCGATGCGCATCTGCGACGAGGCGCCGCTGACGATCGTGGCCGTCACCCGAGGCGAGGCGTGGATCATCGACGACGACTCCACCACTCACCTCGAACCGGGCAGCGTGGCAATCGTTCGCGGGCCCGGGCACTACACGGTCGCCGACTCCCCAGCGACGCCCCCCGACATCATCATCCACCCCGGCCAACGGTGCGAGAGCGTCGGCGGTGCATCGTTGGCGATGTCGATGCGCCTCGGCGTGCGTACGTGGGGGCACGCGCTCGACGCACCGACGGCGATGCTCACGGGAACATACGAGAACCACACAACACTGGGCAGCGATCTGCTCGAGACGCTTCCGAAGGTGGTGGTCGTGCATCAGCAATCCGACAACACGATCGCCACGATCCTCGCCGACGAGATCGTTCGCGACTCACCTGGCCAACAGACGGTGCTCGATCGCTTGCTCGACGTCCTCGTCGTCGACACACTGCGGACGTGGTACGAGCAGCAAGGTGACGCGTCGACATGGTGGGAGGCGCACCGTGACCCGCTCGTCGGCGCCGCGCTCGCATTGATCCACGACGCGCCCGAGCGAACGTGGACGATCGCATCACTCGCCCGCGCTGTGGGAACGTCGCGCGCACATCTCGCCCGCCGGTTCAACGATCTCGTCGGCGAGCCACCGATCACGTACCTCACCAAGTGGCGGCTCAGCCTTGGCGCCGACCTGCTCTGCCAGCCGGAAGCGACAGTGACCAACACGGCTCGCACCGTCGGCTACGGAAGCCCGTTCGCATTCAGCACAGCCTTCAAACGGCGGTACGGGATCAGTCCCCATCAGCACCGGATCCAATCGCTCGACGGCGAAGCCGTCGCCGGCTGAGCACCAGGTTTCTTGACGAACCGCCCTTGCGTGGGCAGCGGCGCACACGCAGTGAGTTCACAGTGTGTGGTTGTCAAGGTTTCGACAAGGTCCTCGGAAGGGCGTTGTCTCCCGCAACCGATCCCGGTTCTCTGGAACCTGCGGTCATCGGAGAAAACGGCGGTTTTCTAGCAATTCAGGTCTTCCTCGATGTATTGGCGTCGGCCTCAGCGGCACTCCCGCTCAGCGCTCACACGCCACTTTGCGTGAAAGCACGAGGAGAGAACATGAACATCCAGCGGACCTTGCGGGCAACAATTGCACTCGTAGTGGTGGCCGGCGTCAGCTTCATCGGTGTCCAGTCGGCGTCTGCCGTGTCGGGCTCGATCACCAGCTACACGAACCCCGTCAACCTCACATTCGAGGGCGGCGCGACGGCTGGTGCCGCGCTGATCACCCTCACCACCGCCGACGCAGACGTGCTGCTGACCTACTGCATCGACCTGAACACTCACACGAGCACGGGAGTGACCTACGACGAGGGCAGCTGGACGCAAGCCAACGTCCCCGACGTCGCCGAGGTCACCGCAATCCTGCAGGCCTCGTACCCGGTACGGACCGTCGCTCAGCTGCGGCTGGCGTCGGGCATCGCCGGCCTCACTCAACAAGAGGCGATCGCCGGGACCCAAGGCGCCATCTGGCACTTCACCGACCTCATCAACCTCGACCGCACGGTCGCCGAGCAGAACTCGACCTCGAACATCGGCAAGCTCTACGACTACCTCCTCGGCGTTGCGGCCAACCCTGTAGCCGAGCCTGTCCCTGCACTGAGCATCACCCCCGCTGCGACGACCGGCACGGTGGCGACGATGGTCGGACCGTTCACGTTGCACGTCACGCCGACCACCGCGACGGCCACCGTCACCAACGACGCCGGCGTCGGATTCACCGATGGCGCCGGGAACGCAGTGACCCCGACGACCGACGGCGCTCAGTTCTGGATCACGCCGACCACCGAAGGCAGCTTCCACGTGAATGCGACCGCCGAAGTCGCGGTGCCGACTGGTCGAGTGTTCCTGCATGCCGCGACCCAGACCGACCCGGACGCCCATCAGAAGCTCGTGCTGGCCAGATCCGACGCGGTGACGACCACGGCGTCGGCGGCATTCGAATCGACGCCGGTGCCGACGACAACGACAGAGACTCCGACCACAACGACGGAGGCCCCGACCACGACGACCGAGGCCCCGGCGACCACCACGACTGCAGTTGCAGCAACCGAGCCGACGACAACGACGAGCGAGCCGATCGTCGCGGCACTGCCACCAGTACCGACACCCCCGATCGTCGACGCACTGCCGCCGATCCCCGAGCCGAGGACTGTCAACGTGGTCCCGGTGGACACGGCGCTGCCGGCCACCGGATCCTCGACGACCGTACCGGGACTGATCGTCGCCGGAGGCATCCTGCTGTTGGGCATCGCGCTGACCGCAGCGACCCGTCGGCAACGCGCTCACTGAGAGCGCCTGGCAGCCCCAACGGGATTCGAACCCGTGCCGCCACCTTGAGAGGGTGGTGTCCTAGGCCACTAGACGATGGGGCCGAGTAGCCCCAGCACACTACCAACGGGGCCGGGGTGTCCCAACAGAAAACGACCGAAGGCCGGCATCGTGCCGGCCTTCGAGGTATCTCGCGATATGTGCTGTGAGCTGGGGAACAAGGACTCGAACCCTGAATAACAGTACCAGAAACTGCTGTGTTACCAATTACACCATTCCCCACTGGGGTGAACCCGTGGAACCGGAAGTCTAACAACGGACCGCGATCGGTCACACCCGACAATCAGCCGGTGATCGACAGCAACCGCTTGAATCCGATCAGTCGTCCGAGCGAGATTCCGGCCGCTTCCTCGAACTCGCGAGCCGCCTCTGCCTTGCCGCGCAACGGGCTGGTGCGAGTCGGCGACACGTAGGCAACGAGGCCGAGCTCTTGCGCAGTCAGTCGTGTCCGTAGTGAGTGGAACGGGTCGCTGACCAGCAGGACTCGGAACAGCCCACGCTGGTGCAGCATTGCCGACACCGACTCGAGCGAGGCGTATGTGCTGTGGCTGGCGTCCTCCTGGAGGATTGCATCTGCAGGAACGCCGCGATCGATCAGGTAGTTGGCCGACGCCTCCGCCTCCGTGAAGCGGTCGCCGGGTTGGTTGCCGCCGGTCACGACCAGCACCCCGGCAAGACCCTGGGCCCACAGGTCGGCGGCATGGTCGAGACGCGCTGCCAACTGCGGGGACGGCCTGCCGTCGTACTGCGCGGCGCCCATCACGACGATCGCGTCGACAGGGCGAACCTGATCGCTGAGACCGGTCGAGTGCACCTGGTACAGCGTCACTCCGTAGTACACGATCGAGACCAGTAGGAACAGTGCGACACCGACGCCGAGCCGGCGGGGCCACCGTCGGCGACGAACGATCGGGATCCCTCCGACGGGTGTCGGGTCGTGCACGGCGACCGCCGAGATGCCCGTCGGCGGCGTGTTGACCATGAGGGGATCGAGATCGCTCACCCTGCTGCAACCATCGTCAACCGCCTGACCACTTCCTCCCGACCCAACACCTCGAGCGCCTCGAACAGTGGCGGACCGACAGTGCGACCGGTGATGGCAACGCGGATTGGAGCTTGCGCCTTGCCCTTCTTCAACCCGTGGCGCTCACCGATCTCCTCGAGCGTCACCTTCAGCTCGGCTGCGTGCCACTGCGGAAGCTGGCGATACGCCTCCGTCGTCTCCAGCAAGACCTCTTTGGCGCCCGGCGTCGACATCGTCTTGTCCCACGCCGCTTGATCCAAGACGGGGTCGGCGAGGAACACGAAGTCGATGACACCGGGAACCTCCGACAACGTGGTCGCGCGCGACTGCACGACAGATGCCAAGGCCGCGAACTTGGCAGGGTCGAATCGGTCGGCGGGCCACGGCGCAAGGTCGGAGTGGAGGAACGGCTGGCAGGCCGCGATGAAATCGTCGACCGACAGCATCCGGATGTACTCGCCGTTGAACGCGGTGAGCTTCTTGATGTCGAAGAACGCCGGTGAGTGGTTGACATCCTCGAGCTTGAACGACTGCTCGATCGTCGACCACGGCACGATCTCTTGATCACCGGGCGGCGACCAACCGAGCGTCATCAAGTAGTTGATCATCGCCTCGGGCAGGAACCCCTCGGCCCGGTACTGCTCGACCGCAACCTTGTCGCGTCGCTTGGACAACTTCTTGCGCTGCTCGTTGACCAACAGCGGCACGTGCGCCCACACCGGCGGACGCTGGCCCATCGCTTCCCACAACAGCTGTTGCTTCGGCGTGTTGGGAAGGTGCTCCTCGGCGCGGACCACGTGCGAGATTTGCATCTCGATGTCGTCGACCACATTTGCGAGCAGGAACATCGGGGTGCCGTTGCCGCGCAGCAACACGAAGTCCTCGATGGTCGAGTGATCGAACTCGACGTCACCGCGTACGAGATCGTGCACCGTCGTCGATCCATCGGGGACACGGAACCGAAGCACTCGACCGGGACCAGGGCCCAGCCCGCGATCTCGTGAGTATCCGTCGTAGCCGCTTGCTCCTGTGGCCTTGGCGCGCTCTTGAATCTGCTCGGACGTAAGGTCGCAGTAGTACGCCGCGCCGGCCTCGAACAGCCGCTGCGCCGCTGCAAGATGGGCGGCTGCATAGTTGGCTCTGGAAGTACGGCCCTTCGAACGCCGGATCGTCGTCGCGGATGCCGATCCACGCCAGGGCGTCGATGATCCCCTGCGTCCACTCCGGCCGGTTGCGGGCCTCGTCGGTGTCCTCGATCCGCAGTACGAACGTGCCCTCGAGCCGCTTGGCCAGTGCCCAGTTGTAGAGCGCGGTACGTGCCCCGCCGACGTGGAAGAAACCGGTCGGCGATGGCGCGAATCGGAATCGAGGTCCACTGCTCATGAGCGGTCCACGCTACCGGCGTGTGCCGGCGCGGGTTACGCGGTCGGTGGGCGCTGGGTGATGAGCGCGAGGTTGCGCAACTGCCGCAAGGCCACGGACAGCGTGGTGAGGTCGTACGCGTCGGCACGGCGGATCTCGGCGAACATGGCTAGCGCCCGACCGACCACCCGCTCGTTGGCATCGGCCCACGCACGGGCACCTCCGACGTACAACGCGTCGTCTGCCAGGTCAGCGAGGCCACTCATCAGGTCGTCGCGCAACGCCGAGCGCGCCTGTGTCTGCCAACGGTCGTTCCGCGGCAACATCCCGACGGCATCCCACAGCCAATCGAGGTCGAGCAACTCGAAGACTTCCCAGTACGCGGCGGCCGTTTCGTGAACGGTGAGGTGCTGACGATTGGCGAGATCGACGATGTCGAACGCCGTGTGCATCAACGGCCACAGCACCGAACGTTCGGCGACCTTCTCGGGTACTCCGGCAGCAAGCCGCGCCGCTTCATTGGCGAACAACTGGTCGCGCATCTTGCCGCGCAGATGGGTCTCGAGCGTCTTGCTGAGCTCGGCGATCCCGGGCTGGAACTCGCCGACCACCGTGCCGATCTCGATCGGGGGACGGCGGTGGCGCAACAGCCACAACGCACCACGCTCGACCATTCGCCGGGCGTCGAGGAAGATGCCCAGCTGCGTCTCGAGTTTGACGTGGGTCGGCAGCGCCTCGATCTGCTCCCACATCGTCGGGAAGCTGAAGATGTCGCGTGCCGCGACCCAGGCACGCATCACGTCGACCACGCCCGCACCGGTGTCTTCGGTCATGCGGTTGTCGAACGAGATGCCCGAGAGGTTGACCATCTCGTTGGCAATCTGCGTTGCGATGAGCTCGCGGCGCAACCGATGATCGAGGATCTCGGGCCGATAGTTCTTCTGCAGTTGCGTAGGGAAGTAGCGGACGAGATCGGGTTCGAGGTACGGGTCGTCGGGGAACTGCGTCCGCACCATCTCGCTCACGTTGACGCTCTTCGTGTACGCCAGGACGATGGCGAACTCGGGCGTCGTCAGACCGAAGCCGGCGGACTGACGTTCGGCTATCTGCTTGTCGGTCGGCAGGTATTCGAGCGCCTCGGTTCAGCCAACCTTCCGACTCCAGCACGTGCAGGTATCGAGCATGCACATTGATCATCGGCACCGCCTGATGCCGGGCAATGGCCAACGTCAGCGTCTGCGAACGGTTGTCGTCGAGCACCAACTCGGCGACCTCGTCGGTCATCTCGGCCAACAGTTCGTTGCGCTGCTCGATCGTCATCTTGCCTTCGGCCATCACAGCGCCGAGGAGGATCTTGATGTTGACCTCGTGGTCGCTGCAGTCGACGCCGGCGGAGTTGTCGATCGCGTCGTGTGTTGACGAGCCCGCCGTTCGAGCGCGAACTCGATTCGACCTCGCTGTGTCAGACCGAGGTTCCCGCCCTCACCGACCATCTTGCAACGCAGATCCAAACCGTTGACGCGTAGGCCGTCGTTGGCTCGATCGCCGACCTCGGCGTGCGTCTCCGTGGATGCCTTCACGTACGTGCCGATTCCACCGTTCCACAGCACGTCGACGGGCGCCCGAAGGATCGTCGACAGCAGTTCGTTGGGGGTGAACGAGATCTTCTCGGTGCCGAGTCGCTTGCGCGCCTCGGGACTGATCGCGATGGTCTTCAACGTGCGCGGGTACACGCCGCCGCCTGCCGACAGCAACGAGGTGTCGTAGTTGGCCCAACTGGATCGCGGCAGGTCGAACAGTCGCTTGCGCTCGGCGAACGACACGGCCGGATCTGGATCGGGGTCGATGAAGATGTGCCGGTGGTCGAACGCGGCCACGAGCTTGATGTGCTCCGACCGCAACATCCCGTTGCCGAAGACATCGCCCGACATGTCGCCGATGCCGACGACGGTGAGCTCGTCGTGGTCTGCGTCCTTGCCCAGTGCACGCGCATGGCGACGAATGCTCTCCCACGCGCCGCGAGCGGTGATGCCCATCGCCTTGTGGTCGTAGCCGTGCTTGCCTCCGGAGGCGAACGCGTCGCCGAGCCAGAAGCCGTATGAATCGGCGATCTCGTTGGCGATGTCACTGAACGTCGCGGTGCCCTTGTCGGCGGCGACGACGAGGTAGGGATCGTCGTCGTCGTGACGAACGGTGTCGGGTGGCGGCACGACCTTGCCACCGACGATGTTGTCGGTGAGGTCGAGCAGCCCACTGATGAACTGGCGGTAGCACGCGACGCCTTCGGCGCGGAACTCGTCAGCGGCCGCCGGCGGCTTCTTCAACACGAAGCCGCCCTTCGCACCCGTCGGGACGATGACCGCGTTCTTGACGATCTGTGCCTTGACCAACCCGAGGATCTCGGTGCGGAAGTCTTCGCGGCGGTCGCTCCAGCGGATGCCACCGCGGGCGATTCGGCCATTGCGGAGATGGACTCCTTCCACTCGCGGCGAGCACACCCAGATCTCGAACATCGGGCGGGGCAGCGGCAGATCGGGGACCTTGGTCGTGTCGAACTTGAACGACAGCACTGGCCGGTAGCCGCCGTCGTCCGCCGCACGGAACGCGTTGGTTCGCACCGTCGCGTCGATCAGCGACAGCAGCGCTCGCAGTGTGCGGTCGTCGTCGAGACTCGGCACGGCATCGAGCGCCTCGGCGATCTGATCGCGTAGATCGTCCTCCCCCGTCGACTCGCCGGCGGCAGCGACCGGGTTGAAGCGGAGCGCGAACAATGCCGACAGCAGGCGGCTGATCGCAGCGTGTCGCGCCAGCGTCGACTCGATGTACTGCTGGCTGAACGGGAAGCCGATCTGGCGCAGATAGCGCGAGTACGCCCGCAGCACCTCGATCTGGCGTGCGGTGAGACCGGCGAGCATCACCAGACGATTGAGGCCGTCGACCTCGACGGATCCGTTGAACTCGGCGACGAAGCAACGCTGTACCTCGGCGAGGATGGTGTCCGTCAACTCCACATCGGCGGGCACCGCGACACCGACATCGTGCAGCCACACGGTGACCGCATCGAACCCGAAGCCGAACGCCCGCTCGTCGAGCGCGCGCAGGCCGAGATGATCGAGCAGCGGCAGCATGTCGGCGAGCGGGATCGAATCGCCGCGCCGATAGATGCGGAACCGCCAGCCCCCGTCGGCTCGCTGCAGGAGGTCAGTGGTCACCTCGCGCTCGCCGTTGGCGAGAGCATCGATGTTGACGAAGTCGAGAGCGGCGATCGTCGGATCGTTGAGCTCGTCGTATCCGGCGGGGATCGACTTCTCCAACCGGCCGACCAACTCGGCTCGCGCACCCAGAGAGGCTCGAACCTGGTCGAGCCAGTCGTCGGCGATATTGGTGGTGGTCATGGTTCTCCCGGCAACGCTGGCGGCAGCTTCCCCTGCGCCACGACACTACTCGGTAGCGTTTGGGAAATGAGTCGCCTCACCCTGCATCGACGGGCCGAATCGCATCCCGGTCACCGTTCGGTAGCAGGCGGTTTGGCCCGTGCCGCGGTGTTCGGTGTCAGTGACGGGCTGGTGTCGAACGTGTCGCTGGTGATCGGTTTCGCGAGCGCCGGCGTCGACTCGTCGGTCGTTCGGCTCGCCGGCTTGGCCGGTGCCATCGCCGGCGCAACCAGCATGGCCGCGGGCGAGTGGGTCAGCATCTCAGCGCAGAACGAGTTGGTCGAGCGCGAGCTCGACGTCGAGCGCCGTGAGCTGAAGCACAACACCGCATCGGAGACCGCAGAGCTGGCCGCGATGTACGAGGGTCATGGGATGACGCGCCAGATCGCGCTGGACGCGGCCAACGATGTCATGCGCAAGCCCGAGGCTGCGCTCGCGGTGCACGCTCGCGAGGAGCTCGGTGTCGACCCTGACCAACTCGGTTCGCCTTGGAGTGCGGCCGCACTGTCGCTCGTGTGCTTCCTCGTTGGGGCACTACTGCCGGTGATTCCGTGGTTCGCGGGAAGCGGCGACAGCGCGAAGGTCGCATCGATCGTGATCGGAGTTGCGACAGCGGCGGTGGTCGGCTTCATGATCGGCAAGTTCGCCGAGCGCCGCATGTGGTGGAGCGCGGCCCGACAGGTCCTGATCCTCCTGATCGCCTGTGGAGCCACCTACCTCGTCGGCAAGGCCCTGGGCGTCAGCGTCAGCTAATCACGCCGGCCGGCGGAGCGTTTGACCCCGCAGGCCCCTCTACGGGGCGCCAGACTCCAAACGCTGCGATCAGCAGCGAGGGGGCCCGCGGCTACAGGCCGTTCTTGCGCTGGCGGCCGGGTGTGATCTGCAGCATTACACGCTCGCTGGCGATCTCGCCCTGGTAGTCCTCGGACGTGTACTTCTGGGAGAGCGCATCGATGTGCGCTCGGGCGGCGTCGCCCCGGACCTCGCCGGAGAAGGTGCCGCGGACCTCGGCGTACTTGTACGCGTTCTCCGAGCTCCAGATCGCCACGGTCACCGAAGGGTTCGCGACGATCGACTTGTACTTGGCGCGGTGCACCTCGGTGTTGATCAGCAGGTGATCGTCGTCCGCGTCGACCCACATCACGTGGGTGGCGATGTCGCCGTTGGGGAGATGGAAGGAAATCGAACCGAAGTTCTTGCCCTGCGCGAAGTCACGAATCACTGGATCAAGCATCGGGTCACGATACGTGCTTCGATTGGGGAATGCGTCAATTGAACGTGCTCGGCGAAGAGCTGCAGCCGTGCTCGCTCGATCCCCTCACCGGGTACTACAGAACTGGGTGTTGCGAGAACCGTGGCGACGATCCCGGCCTGCACGTCGTGTGCGTTGTCGCTACCGAAGAGTTCCTGGCGTTCTCGCAAGCCGTCGGCAACGACCTGTCGACACCGATGCCCGAGCACGGCTTTGCCGGCTTGAGCGAAGGCGACCAATGGTGCCTCTGCGCTGCGCGCTGGCAGGAAGCACTCGAGGCCGGGGCTGCGCCGAAGGTGCGCCTCGCCTCCACCCACCTCTCCGCACTGGAGTACTCGAACCTGGCAGACCTACGCGCTCACGCCGTGGATGCGTGAGCCCACTGCTCGTCGCGTCGCAAGAGCTCCCCGTCCAACGTGATTGCCAGCGCTCGGTAGCCGTCGAACTTGGCGACCCAATCGATCCCATCGAGGCCCATGACGAACGCTGTGGTCGCAAACGCGTCGGCCCATGTGAGGTGCGGGCCGATCACCGTCATCGACGCCAGCGCCTCGGCCGGCCGACCGGTCCTGCCGTCCCACAGGTGACGTCCGCGAGCAGCAGTACCTGACGTCGCCACCGCCTCATCGACGACCTCCACCATCGCCCGCACGCAATGTGGATCGTCGCTGTTCGGATCGGCGATGCCGACACGCCACGGGGATGCGTCGCCACTCGTTCCACGCGTCTGCGTGTCGCCGCCGACGGAGAGGTACCAGTGCCGGAGACCGGCCCGGTCGAGGCACTTCGCAGCGAGCTCGGCGGCCCAACCTTTGACGAATCCGGCCGGATCGATCAGTTGGTCACCTGGGCGCCGGGCGCGGAACGCGCCATCACTGGCGTGCTCCAGCCACGTGCATGCGTCGACGACTTCGATCACTTCCGGCGACGCATCGAGCAGATGGAGCTCGCCGCGATTGATGCGACTGATCTCGCTCGACGATCGGAACGTGGAGAAGATCTGCTCGAGCCGATCGAGCTCCGACCACGTCGCTTCGATCGCCGCGTCGACGCTCGCGTCATCGACCTGATCGTGCACATGCACACTGGCCATGGTGCCCATCACGGCGTGCGTGCGCACGACTCGGCGAGCAAGGAGCGTGGTCATCCGCCACCATCCAGGATCGACTGCAGCGACTGCCGATAGCCGCGGGTGGTGATCGTGGCCCCGCTGACGTTGTCGATGCCGGCGCTCTGCGCGTCCATCACTTCGTCGTGCAGGATCGGCAGAGCCTGCTGGTTGATACGGACGGAGCGGCCGTGGTCATTGGGTGATTGGATCGCGTCGACATCGCAGATCTGCCCACTCGACGACACGACCGCTTCGACCTGAACGGGTCCCCACCTGGTGTCGATGGTGGGACCGTCGATGGTCTGACCCGCGCATTCGCCGGCAGCAGCAGGTGCGGCAGCGGCAGGCGCGCTCGTCGTCGTCGGCTGCGGATCGGGTTGGGCGGGCTGTTCGGCTGCCACTGGCGTTGTCGATGACACCGGAGGCGGCGTCGTGGCTGCGACAACTCCGCCACCTTGATCCGCGGCGACTGTCGAGCTGTCGGGGACGTCGGTGGCCGATCCGGTCGACGGTTGGTCCAACAGCGCGACGAGGCCGGACGCGGCAGTCGTCAACACGACGGCAGGCAACAAACGTCGGCCGAGCGATGCGTGGGGTCGTGCAGTCATCGGGTCACCACCACGGTTGCTCGAAATGGATGTCGTCAGCGGCGACGCCGGCCTCGCGCAAGCCCGCCCGGCCTGCCCACAGCAGACGTTCGGGGCCGCATAGCAGCGCTACGCGCTCGGTCAGATCGGGGATGGCCTTGCGCAGCACCCTGCCCGAGAACGGATCTTTGATCGGCGAGCGTGGCAGTGGGTCCGACGAGCGTCATCAGTTCGCCACCGAGTGATCGCGCCATGGCTCGGAGCTCGTTGGCATAGACCAAGTCGTCGTGACGGCTCGCTCGGTACAGGACGATCGGTTGATGCCGACTGTCCAGACGCTCGAGCATCGCCTTCACCGGCGCGACACCGATTCCACCGACGATGAACAACACCTTGCGATCGTCGATCGCACTCGGCGTGAATGCGCCGAATGGACCCTCGACCGCCACACGTGTGCCGCGCGGTAGCTGCCCGATCGAGGAGCTGCCGTCACCCAACGACTTCACCGAGATCTTCAACCCGTCGGTGGTCGGTGCTGCCGACAACGAGAACGGGTGGGCTTGCCACCACAGACCGCTCGGCCAGCGGCCGAACGATCACGAACTGCCCGGCATCCCCGGTCATCTTCGGGAGCGTTCCCCCGGCGAGTCGAATCTCGGTGGTGTTGTCGTTGAGCTTGCGAGTCTCGGCGATGTGCATCGGCCGCAACGTTGCAGCGATCAGACGACCCCACCGACCTCGGATCAGCATGATGCCGACACCCACGTGCAGCGCGATCCACAGCCATCGTGAGAAGGCGTCGTCGGCGAACAAGTCGCCCCACACGATCTCGTGCGAGAACGAGATCGCGAACCCGGCGTAGGCGAGGAGGTGGATGAAGTACCACGTCTCGTACGACATCTGCCGGCGAATGCTGCGCAGCGATGAAAGCGTGACCACGCCGATGATCAGCGCGCCGACGAACGCCAACGCCATGTACGAATCACGTCCGGTGAGGTCGGTGATGGCCGCACCGAAACCAGAGCCGTAGCCCCACGCGAACACGCCTGCGACGACGTGCAACCCGACCAGGACTGCCATCGTCTCGCCGAGGATTCGATGCCAGATGAACACCCGATCGAGGCCGTACCGATGCTCGATCGCGACCGGACGAGCGGCGAGCGCCAGGCCCGCAAGCCCGGCAAACGATGCCGAGATGCCGGTGAGTTGGGTCAGGCTCGTCGCGGCCGGAACGGCCCCCTTCGTGAGGTTGCCGAGTCCTCCGTGGCGCAACCACACGGTGAGGACAATGCCGAACGCCGCCGAGAAGAACGACAGCAAATGGTTGTCACTGAACACCGTCTGGCGCCACCGCGGCAGTGGCTGGCCGCCCGCCGGCGCGTGCGGGGCGTAGGGACGGTCGCGTACGTCGGCGGGCATGGCACAACAATGGTCGCACAGCGCCAAACCCGCATGAGATCGTCGTAAGAGTTACGTAAGAAGAGTGGGCTTAGGACGCTGCGGTGTCAGAACGTACCGCTCAAGGTCGTCACACCCTTCGAGGTCAGGGTGGTCACAGTCCACGTGTCACCAGTGGTCACCCGAGGAGTTCCGGTGCCATCCCATTGCGCGGCCAAGATCCAGGATCCTGGTGTCCGGATCGTGAGTCCCTGCTCGAGGGTGAATGCATAGGAAACGAGCCCGCACGTCTCGTGCGAGTAGACCATGTCGGAGTTCGGAATGGTCGTGTACTGCCCGTGATACGACACTCCTGGCGTCTGCGCCACCGTGAACGACATGCTCATGGCGAGGATGACATCCGACGGATTGTTCAACGTGAGATTCAGCTCACCGAAGAAGGGCTGATTGTCGTTGACGGATGGCACTGCGGTGACTCCGTTCGAGGCCACCTGAGCTGCGGCGACGAACGTCGTGACGAGGCTGACCCGAGCGTTCCCGGAGATCTCGTTGTACTCGACCCGAATCGTGTGCCAACCGGTCAGGAACTGCGTGTAACTGGTCGACTGCGCAGCGCCCCAGCTGTTGAGCGGAGCAACGAGCACATCATCGATGTACATCCGCGAACCGTCATCGGTGTTGAGTGCGAACGTGTAGCTCCCGGCCGCGAAGTTCGACGTCCGAATCCAGCGAACCGAGTAGTTGTCCGAACCGATGCCGCTGATGGGAGACCCTGCTCCCCAGTTGAAGTTGATGTCGGCATCGTCACGAAGCACCGGACTTCCCGACAGCGTCGCGGTCGGGTAGTACTGCGCCTTCCATGGAAGGTTGGTCGTCGGACACGCCGGCATCGAGATCGTCACGGGATACGTCGCCTGCGCAGATGCCCCTGCCGTGTCGCTGGCGGTCATGGTCACGTTGTACGTGCCCACATTCGTCGGCCTGCCCGAGACTGCTCCGGTCGTGGCATTCAAGACCAGCCCTGGCGGCGCGCCGGTCCACGTCCACGTGTAGGGAGGGGTCCCACCCGTCGCACTGATCGTCGTGGGCCCATAGGCCGTGCCGACCTGCCCATTCGGAAGAGCGGGACCGTTGATGACGATGGAGCCGATGATGACCACGTTGCTGTAGGTTCGGGTTGCGTTGGTGAAAGTGTCGGTGACCATGACCGTGACTGTGTACGTTCCCACGAGCGTTGGAGTACCGGAGATCGCGCCTGCGGAACCGAGCGACAGTCCCGGTGGCATGCCGCTGACCGCGGACCACGTGTAGGGCGCTGTGCCACCCGTCGGGGCGAGTACTGCCGAGTAGCCGACGCCGACCTGACCGTTGGGCAGCGAGGCGGTGCTGATGCCGAGCGCCGGGTTGATCGTCATCGAGTAGTCGAATGATGCGGCAGCCTTCGTCGTGTCGAACACGGTCACGATGATCGCCGACGAAGTGCCCGCAGCTGTCGGCGTACCGGTGATCACTCCCGTTGCACTCATCGTCAGGCCGGCGGGCAAGCCTGCGGCCGACCAGGTGTACGGCGCAGTCCCGCCGGAAGCGCCCAGCGACGAGTTCGAGTACGCAACCGCGACCTGTCCCGCTGCCAACGTGGTTGCCGGAGCGACGGCGATCGTCGGAATGGTGAGACCGATGCGCAACTGCCCCGCGCCGGTCACCTTGAGACCCTGCGTGTTGATCGACCCGATGTTGCCGCCGAGCACGCTCGACAGTTCCATCTTCGAGGTAGGCGCATACAGCAATCCGCGGTAGTTGCTGACACGCGAACCACCGGCGATCTTGATCGGCTTGTTTGCCTCGAAGCTCCAGACGAGGAGCTGAGAGTCGGTCGTCGGAGTCGTGGAACGCCCAGTGAGGTTGACCGTTGCCGCGGCCTTCACCTCGAACGTTCCTGTGTAGATGTACAACAAAACATTGGTGCCGGTGATCGTTCCGCTGGTGAACTCGAGACCCTTGCAGAAGATGAAGCGACCGGGCTGGAAGACGGTGTCGGCGGTCACGGCGACCGCGTTCGGATAAACGACGACGGTGGCCGCAGTTGCGCTGGCGCCGACGACCGGATTGGTACCAGTCGCCGGACATGTCGGCGTCACCAGCTTGATGCGATTCGCATACGGATCGGTGATTCCGGCGACCGTGCTGGCAGTGCCTGTCGGTCTCAGCAATCCGGTGGTGTCCGTGATGGGTGTCCCGGTGGCGCACAACGAATCGACCAACGCGTTGCCGACCACGGTGACCACACCGGTGCCGGCCATCTCGACATTCGGACACCCGACCGTCGGGCCTGCACCCAACGCCAGCAGCGGAACGGGTGTGGTGTTCAACAGTGTCAGCGCGGCCTGTGTATCGCCCCGGAGAGACGCCCTCAACGTGGTGAGCGGCGCGCCGACTCCCTTTCCGGTCAAGCTCAGCGTGACGAGAGTGGAAGCCGTCGTGCACGCGGCCACGTTGCACACGGCCGATGCCGAGGCGAGGCTTCGACCGAGCACGACGTCGGTGCCCGTCGCCGCTCCACCGCGGCACAGGCGCCGCGTCAACGTCGACGTGGTGCTGTCGAATGCATAGGTGACAGCGACGGTGTCCTGGGCGGCAGAGATGGTGGACAAGCGCTCGATCCAGCTGAAACGCAGGACGAGCGCCGCAGGGGCTTGTGTGCAGCCGGCCCAGGCTGTGCTGACGTTCGAGATGCCGACCGTGGCGTCCTTCAGCGCGGTCGTCGGCACGATGCCGCCCGCGGATTGCGCATCACGCGTGAGGAACGCTGTGATGAATCCCGCATCGGTCGAGTCACCGACTTGGGCAGTGGTCGTGTTGGAGACGTTGAGCGACGTGATGAGTGCGGCGACCACGACGCCGCCGATCAACAGACTCAACACAACAGCGATGATGAGCTCGATCAGGGAAAATCCGCTGTCGACTCGTCCGGCCTTCGCGCCGTTCACCGGTTGACGCTCCATGACTGCACGTAGGTCTTGGTCACGGCTCCGCCGAGTGTCTGTTGGAAGTTGACCTGGGCGCGGATGATCACGGGCACCGCAGGTACCGCTGTGTCGGAACATGGTGAGCCGGTGCTGAGACATGCGGCGAAGATGACGTTGCGCTGCGACACGACGCTGCCGTCGGCGATCTGCACGGCGCCACACACGTTGACCCAGTCGACCCGGACGTCAATACCGTTGACGGTATTGTCCGTTCGGGATCCGCTCGGTGATGCGCACGTCAGCCCTCGTACCTGTGAGATGGCGGATTCGATGGCAGCATCGGCCGCGTACTCACGGTTGCGCAAGGTCTCGAGTGTGTTCCGGTTGTTGAGACTCGTCAGTGGCCAACCCGGCCAGACCGCCACTGATCGAGCCGACCATCAGCACGAAACCGACGGCGAGGATCAGGGCAGCCCCCGTGTCGTCACCTTTCGGCCGCCGTCGGGATCGTCGCCTCATGGCGTGCCCACCCTCATCTGCATCGATTCCGACGTGCCGAGTGGCCCAAGGACAGTGAGCGTCAAGAGTTGCGGCGTCGACAACGCAGGACAGACGTTCCCAGTGGGAGACACCGTCTGAGAGAAGCCCGCCGGGAGCGCCACCGTCGTGACGGTGTAGGTCGCCGCAGGTGCGGTGCACAGTTGAGCACCGACCTTGATGGCTTCGGCATAGCTGCGCAGCACGGCGTCGGCGCGTACACCAGCGCGCGCTGAGCGTTGCCGGCTTTGCCGACAGTTCCGAGCGCCGAAAGGAGTGCCGTGACAGTGAGTCCGATGATGACGATGGTCAGCATCACCTCGACCAGCGTCTCGCCGGCATCACGTCGCATTTTCATCACGGCGGGTTCAGGGCACGCAGACGAACGTCGGCGCGAGGACGGAGGTCCCCGCAGTCATCGTCAGCGTCCAACCGCCGCCTGCTGGTGTCGCCACCAACGCGGGCGCAGTCACCCCGGTCGGCAACGTGAGGGCTGCGGCGATCGCAGTTGCCCCCGAGCCGGTCGCCGTCGTGAGCGCAGGAAAGTTGACGGGATAGGTGTTGTACGAGGCGTAGTACACATTGGACGCCGCCCTCGATGCATCGAGCGATGCGCTGCATGCGGATTTTGACCCCCGGTTGACGAGGTTGCTGATTCCGACGGCCGCGACGGCCGACAAGATGCCGACGAGGACGATGGCGATCAGGATCTCGATGAGTGTGAACCCGTTGTCGGTGTCGGCTGGGTTGTCGTGCATTTCCGTTGCTTCCTCTAGAGACCGAATAGCGAATGAACTGACGGGTCCCATCCGGTCGGAGTGCAGCAGCACTCGACCGGATGGGAGAGTCAGGTCAGGGAGTGCAGACGAACGTCGGAGCAGCTGTGCCGCTCCCGGCCGTCATCGTCAGGTACCAGCTGGTGCCGGAGTGCAACTGCATTCCAGCGACCACGGTCGTCGGGTTGGAGTCGGTCGTGCCGGTGTTGATCGCAACGCCGCTCGGAAGCGTGAGCGCCGCACCGGTCGAACCGGCAGTGGTCAACGCGGTGAAGGTGGTCGGATAGGAGTTGGCGTTGGCCGCGAAGTACACGGCTGATGCCGCCTTTGGCGGAGTCGCCAGTCGCGTTGCACGATGCCGAGCTCGCCCTTGCTGACGAGGTTGCTGATGCCGACGACGGCGACTGCCGACAGGATGCCGACCAGGACGATGGCGATGAGGATTTCAATAAGAGTGAAGCCCTTGTCGTCCTGCTCGCCGTCAATCTGGTCCTGGATGATTGAGCTGTTATTCATGTTTCATTGTTTCCTCTTATTTGTTGGTGCCGTGAGATGCACGACACGTGTGTTTCTCCTGCAGAATGGTCACGAGATCTTCCTCACTTGACCTGACCAAAGATGCTGTACATCGCTGCGACCTGGGCGACGGCGATGAAACCGACGATGAGGGCGACGACGAGGATGACGACCGGCTCGAACAGCTCGGTCGCCTTCTTCATCGCGAAGGTGACCTCGCGCTCGTAGTAGGAGGCCGCCTTGCCGAGCTGATTGCCGAGCAGGCCGGTGCGCTCGCCGACCTGGATCATCTGCCGAGCGGCGATCGGGAACAGGCCCGTCTCGGCCATCGGCTCGTAGAGACCGCCACCGCGAACGAGCGCTTCGCGCACGTCGACCATCTGGGTCTGTGAAGAGCGAGTTGTTGGTGCTGTCGGCCGACAGCCCGATCGCCACCGGCAGCGGCACGCCGGCAGTCGACAGCGATGGACAGCACCCGGCAGAAGCGCTCGAGCGAGATCAGGTGGAAGAGGTTGCCGATCACCGGCAACTTCATCGCCAGCGTGTCGCGGCGGCCCTTGCCCCGCTTGCCGCCGACGACGGCGAAGAACACACCGACGATCAGGCCGGTGCCGAGCAGACCAGCGGCCAGTAGCTGGTCATGAAGTCGGTGAAGCCGATCAACATCCGCGTCGGCAGCGGCAGACTTGGCGCCGAGGCTCTCGTAGAGCCCGGTGAACTTCGGCAGCACGAAGACCGACATCACGATCATCGCGATGAAGGCGACGACCAGGACGACGATCGGGTAGGTCAGCGCGCTCTTCACCTGGCGCTTGGCGGCGATGTCGCGCTCGAGGTACTCGGCGAGTTGCGACAGCACGTCGTCGAGGTTGCCGGTGTACTCGGCGGACTCGAGCATGGCTCGATAGAACGCCGGGAAGACGTCGGGATGGGCGTCGACGGCTGCGGAGAAGCTGGTGCCACGATGGATCGAGTCGCGGATGTCGGTGATGACGATGCGCATCGGCGCCGATCCGGTCTGCTGGGCGACGATCTCCAGAGCGTCGAGCACCGGGATGCCCGGCCTCGAGGAAGGACGACAGCTGGCGCGAGAACGCCATGACCACTTCCGGCTTGATCGTCTTGCCGATGCTGAACAGCGGCTTCTTGACCTTCTCGGCAGCCGGCTTCGACCCGACCTCGTCAGCGAGGCGAGCTTCGTCCTGGCTCGCGGCGCCGTCAGCGTCGCCGAGGGGCTGGTACTGGATGCTCATTGTTCCGCCATTTCAATCTCCGAACACCGTATTCACTGCTTCGGAAGATGGCACCGAACAATTGCCTTAGTACCCAACTCTTGGACATCGAAGACAATCATTTCTGGAGAGCGAGCGAACACCGGGAAGTTATTTCTGAATCTGAAGCGCCCTTATCGTCACAACATAGTGAGCAACTTGAGAGATTCTTGACATTTCCGAAATCTGACCCGAACAGGCTCCTGTCGAGGACCGATGGCCCTATTGGCCACGAATTCGCGATGCGATGATGGTTCGATGGCTGTGATCAGGTGTGAGTAGGCGCGACAAGAAGCGCGCCGGCACCTGTTGCGTCTGCGACCGCACAGGTGACTCCGATGATCTCGGCCGGGTCGCGGACCCGTCTCGGCGACGTGCTGCTGTCGGACAATGCCCTGTTGCCGGAACAACTTGCCGGCGCTCTCAACCTGCAGATGGAATCCGGTCGCCAGCTCGGCACGATCCTCGTCGAGCAAGGGTCTGCTCGATCATCGCTCGCTGACACGAGCGCTGGCCACGCAGCTCGGTCTGCCGACGGTCGACCTCCGCACCGTGCAGCCCTCCGCCGACGCGATGGCGTACGTCAAGGAGGAGATGGCCCGCCGGCTGCGCATCGTGCCGATGCGCTTGGTGGACGGCGTGCTCGACGTCGCCATCTCCGACAACTCGACTGAAGTCGTGCAGGAGGCCCTGTCGCGACTCGACGTCAGGCACGTCAACATCTACCTCGCCCCCGCCGACGATGTGATGACCAGCCTCAACACCTACTACCGCGTGTTGTCGGAGACCGACGACAGCGTCAAGCAGTTCTGGGATTCGGCGGCCGCGAAGCAGTCACAGATCGAGGCCGTCATCAGCGCGACGGACGAGGCACCGATCATCCAACTGGTCAACAAGATCGTCACCCAGGCGCTGCGCGATCGCGCGTCCGACATCCACATCGAACCGACCGACGGACGAGATCCGAATCCGCTACCGCGTCGACGGCGCGCTCCGCGAGGTGCTCAGCCTTCCCGCGGCAACCGGGCCCGAGCTGGTCAGCCGCATCAAGATCATGGCCGACATGGACATCGTCGAACGGCGCCGTCCGCAGGACGGCCAGTTCGAGACGACAGATCGACGGCGCAGGCGTCGACGTCCGCGTCGCCACCGGCGCGACGATCTGGGGCGAGACCGCCGTGCTGCGACTGCTCGACAAGAGTCGCTCGATGAAGCACCTGTCGGAGCTCGGCATGCCCGCCGACACCCACAAGCGATATCTGTCGATCGTCAACAAGCCGTACGGCATGATCGTGTGCAGCGGCCCGACGGGGTCCGGCAAGACGACGACGCTGTACGCAACGCTTGGCCGAGATCACGCGCAGCGAGTTGAACGTGATGACGATCGAGGATCCGGTGGAGTACGTCTTCCCCGAGGTCAACCAGATGCAGATCAACCTGCAAGCCGATGTCACGTTCGCCAGCGGTCTGAAGTCGATCCTGCGACAGGACCCCGACGTGATCCTGGTCGGCGAGATCCGCGACGAGGAGACGGCCCGCATCGCCGTGCAATCAGCATTGACCGGGCACGTCGTGATGTCGTCGATTCACGCCACCGACGCGACGTCGGCGTTGTACCGCCTGATCGACATGGGCATCGAGCCGTTCCTGATGGCATCGTCACTCGTCGGCGTCGTCGGCCAGCGACTGGTCCGCAAGATCTGCCCGTCGTGCGTCACGGCCTACGAACCGACGCCGGAGGAGCAGAAGCTGTACGCTCCACTTCGGCGGGATCCACAAGGTCGCCTTCGTCCACGGCCTCGGTTGCAACTACTGCTCCGAGACCGGGTACCGCGACCGAGTCGGCGTGTACGAGGTGCTTGCAGTCACCGACGAGATTCGCCAGTTGATCGTCACGAACGCACCGCCCCAGGAGCTACGGGCACTCGCCGTGGCGCAGGGCATGCGCACGATGAGCCACGAAGCGATGGCGCTGGTCGCCGCCAACGTCACGACCATCGACGAAGTCATTCACAACGTCTACGTCAACTGACGTCGCGCGTGATCAGCCTCTGCCCGGCTCGGGCGAGTACTGGCCGAGCAGGTCCGCGGCGAGGATCTGCTCGTCGACGGCACGCTGGCCGACGTAGCACGTCCACTTCAAGCCGTCCGCCGACTGTCCACGGCAACCTCCGGCGATGTTGAGGTCCTTGTCGACGAACAACTCCGCCGAATTCGTGTAGTCGTCCAACACCTCTTGCGTCGGGGCAGATGCGAGCGTGCAGTCGAACACGACACCGTCGCTCGATGTGCACGAGGGGTTGGTGCCTTGGAAGATCATCGATCCACCCGGCAGTCCGTTGCTGACCTCGTCGCTCGACATCGTGGACACTGCGGCAGCCGCGGCACCGCCGACACCGATCACGGCGATCGCGCTGATCACGACGATGCGGCGCGTCCGACGAGCCGTGCGCTTGCGTCCGACTTGGTTGCCACTGTCGTTGGCATGGTCACTGATCAACATGGGGTCCTCCTCGATCACGTTGGTGTGGTCGGCAGGAACATGCCGGAGCGACGGCGAAGTGTTTCGCGCGGCAGCGATGTCGCGTGCGACGGCACGCTCGAGCGCATCGCCGAGGTGGGTCAGATCATCGTGCATCGTCTTCTCCTATTTGCGAGTTCGGTAGCTCGTTGCGCAGTTCGGCGAGCGCCCGCGACACCTTGATTCGGGCGGCCAACGGCGAGCAGCCCAACTCGTCACTGATCGACTCGTAGCTGCTTCCGTGGACGACCCGCAGTTCGACCACGCGTCGCGACGTTCGGTTGAGCGCTCCCATCGCTCCGGCGAGCTCCGACGACAAGCCATGGACGTTGTCGAGTGCATCGAGTGCAACCGGATCGACAGGTCGCGATTCGGCAAGCATCCCGAGTCGCTCGCGAGCCGCGGTGGCCACTGCTCGGCGACGAGCAGCGTGCGACAGCGTGTTGCGCGCGATCCCGAAGAGCCAGGGGCCGGCGTTGCCATCACCGGGATCGCAGAACCTCACCGCGACTGAGCCAGCTCGCGGCAAACGACTCTGCGGTCAGGTCCAGTGCCGTGTGATGATCGACGCCGCGTCGCACGAAGTATCCGTGGATGGCTTCGGCGTACCGGTTGTAGAACAACCTGAACGCGCGAGCATCGTCGGCCGCGAGCAACGACGCGTCGGATCGGATGTCGGTGTCACCCGGGATGTCACCCGTCGGTGTCACCCGCGTTCACGTCTGCTCCACATACCAGGTCATACCGTCACCGTCCGCAATTGTTTCATCACACGCGCCGTACTTTTGACCCGGTACTAGCACCATTGGACTAGCACAAACGGACATCTATCTCGCGTCCGTTGCGACGTTTACCTTGACGGTAGACCTCTCAGGACGGGAGGTGTCGAGCAGTCCATTTTGTGATGGGCCCATAGAGAGGGACGAATGAATCAACTATTGAGACGGCGTCTTCAACGCGCCTCGCTTTCGGATTCGGGCGTGAACACGCCGAATCGCCGGAAGCACCGCACATCAAAGGTGGTGGTCGGACTCGCGGGTGCACTGCTCGTCGGAGCGCCGGCGATCCTCGTGGGAGCAGCGACACCGCCCCCCGCTCACATCAACAACACCGTCGGCCTCAAGACGGTCGGTCCGATCGACGAGAGCAACGGATTCCCGCTCTGGTACAAGGACACGTCGGGGCAACGCCTCGAATTGTGCCTCGACCAGAGCTCCAACTGCATCATGGGCGATCTTCCTACTCCGGGTCAGCCGATGGTGTTCCCGAACAACTTCCCGGACGAGGCCTTCTGGTCGGTCGGTGACGCCGATCTGGCGACGAACGGAACCGGCGGCAAGGCGCTGCTCGTCACCGCTGTCGAGGCGGCATTCGCGGGCGCAGGCGTCGTCGCAGACGGTCAGCAGATCACCTTTGGCCGCATCCGCATCCGTGCAGCCGGCGTCATCGATGGCGCTACCTACAAGGTCACGCATCCATATGGCGTCGACACGTTCGTCGCCGAAACGGGGGCCGTCAAAGGCATCAACAACACCGAGGACATCGGTGACCTGGTCGGGGGCAGCGACTTCACCGGAACACTCGCCAGCCGGCCAGCGCCGTTCCTGAAGTGGGACCCAACGATTGCACCGGCCGCGCCCACCGGTTACCTCGGTGATCCGACCGTGGCTCACGAAGTCACCGGTAGCCCCTACAACACCAACGTGTTCCGTATCGAAGGCCCGCTGGGCTCGTTCCCGGGCTCACCCAACCAGTGCACCAACCCTGCTCTCGGCGACAGCGCCAGCACGAGCGACCTCAGCGACTGCATCGAGACCAATCTCTTCACGGTCATGGGCAAGCTTGCGACACGCGCCGGTGTTCAGGTCAGCAAGGCCGTGTACGCCGACGAGGCCAGTGGCCACACCATCGACCTGTTCGCCAAGTCGGAAGTCGGCCAGCACCTCATCATCTCCGGCACCGGCATCGCCCAAACCGAGATGCGACCCGATGGCGCCGGCAACTACTACGGTCGAATCTTCGCCGACGGCAGCCCGCCGGCCGATCTCGCGGTCACGAACGTCAGCGACAACCCGCGGACTGTCGACCATGTCGCTCCGTCGCTCTTCGGCGACAAGGTGCACATCATCAGTGCGATCTACGACAACGATGTCCCGCGACTCGTTGTCGACGCCCAGTCTGGCGACGCCTCCGCAGCTCTCACCTTGCAGGGCTATCCGTCCGCCGTGGTGACCACGAGCGGCAGGTCGAAGATCTTCACGGTCAACGGAGTCGCTACCCCGCCCGAGGATGTCGTGGTGACCTCGAACAAGGGTGGACAGGACGACGACGATGTCGTCATCACCGGCACAGACTTCACGGCAGTGCAGGTCGTCGCCTCCATCGCCGCCGATGTCGCCAACGTCTCGGTGGGTCAGGCTGTCACGCTCGACGGAACGAACTCGACTGGCACCATCAACAGCTTCGCCTGGACTCAGACCGGTGGTGCACCAGTCGCATTCACTGCTAGCGCACAGTCCATCACCTTCACGCCCACGGTCGCCGGCTCGTACAGCTTCAAGTTGACGGTCACCGGAGCAGGCGCTGGCAACACGTCGTCGGACAACATCGTCTTCAACGTCGTCGGCTCAGCGGCTCCCTTGGCCGACGCCGGACCCGATCAGTTGAACGTGGCTCCGACATCGACCGTGACGCTCAACGGAACCGGTTCGAAGTTTGCTGCAGCGCTCGCTTGGACTGCACCGGCGGGCATCACGCTGGCCAAGGCGGACACCGCCAACCCGACGTTCGTCGTGCCATCCAGCACAGCACCGTTGAACTTGACGTTCACGCTGAAGGTCACCAGTGCGAGCGGCGCTGTCTCGACGGACAACGTTCTTGTCACCACCGATCCCGATGATCTCAGCGTCGACTCCGCCCAGTTCAAGCGGGGCGGCAACGAATGGCGAGTTCGGGGCACCGCGCAGTACTGCTCGGCGAACAACCTGATCACGTTCACCTGGAACAAGCCCGGCGGCACAGCTGTGGTCCTCGGCTCGCAGACCCCGACCCTTGCAGTGGGTGTGTGCAGCTTCGACTTCCGGTTGAAGGACGCACCGACTACGGCACGCCCGACCGCGGCAGGCACCATCACACTGACCTCGGTGATGGGAGGTCAGGTCGTCAACCAGACGTTCGCACTCCTCTAACAACGAGTAACAACAAGATCCCAAACAAGGGAAATCCAACCCAAACAGAGGCCCGGTTTGCTTCGCTGATGGACACAGCGAAGCGAGCCGGGCCTCGTCCCGTTTTCCGCGAGATCGGTGCAGACTGGTGCGATGACGTCGGCCGATCGGGTTGCGCGCGCTCGTTCGCTGCAGACCCCGGACGATGCCGTGCTGCTGTACGAGTCGTGGGCTGCCGACTATGACCACGACGTGTTCGATGTGATGGGGTTCACCGGTACCGAGCGCATCGCCGACCTGTTGGCCGCCCACCTGCCCGACCGCTACCAGACGGTGATCGACCTCGGCTGTGGCACTGGAGCAGCGGGCGCGCGACTGTCCGATCACGGGTTCGACTCGATCGACGGGGTCGACATCTCGCCGGCCATGCTGCGAGGTCGCAGCACGACGCGGCGTGTACCGCCACTTGGTCGCCGCCGACCTGACCCAGCCGATGTCCATCGAGCATCGTTACGGCGCCAGCATCTCGGCCGGCACCTTCACCACCGGGCATGTCGGCGCGGACGCGGTCCCCGCGCTCGTCGCCCTGCTGCAACCGGGCGCGGTCGTTGCGTGGGTCATCGCCGAACCGCTGTGGCCGTCGTTCCGCCAGAAGATGCAGCAACAGGGCTTGCGGCTGGTGCATGTCGCGCTCGAGCCGGTCCGCCGTCACGGCCCGTCCGAGTCGATGATGGTGGTCGCTCGACTCGCGTAGGCGAGCCGGGTGTCGGCTGTGAAGTACACCGACCCGTTGTCGACGAGCACCGATCAGAGCGGGACCGAGCGCCGTGCCTCCCGGGGAGTGATCCGGTCCCTGAGATCGGCGACGATGTCGAGCGAACGGAGGCGGGTCTCGAGCGTGGGCGAGGCGAGCACGATGATCAGCTCGTCGGCGTCGGCATGTTCGACGAATCCGTCGAGGTAGCTCGGCGACCTCGTCGGGATCGCCGACCGCCGAGTAGTGCATCATCTGGATCACCTGCCGGCCCTGTGGGGAGGCGAGGATCGCATCGGCTTCGTCGTCGGTGAAGTCTCGATTGCCGCCGAGGAAGCGCGCGACACGGAACCGACTGACGACGAGCTGCTGTTCGATCGCCTCGTCGGTCGTGTCCGCTGCGATGACGTTCACGCCGGCGATCACGTGCGGCTCGGCAAGCTGCTCGGACGGCTGGAACTCGCGGCGATACGTCGCTACGGCGCTCTGCAACTCTCCCGGCGAGAAGTGCGAGGCGAACGCGTACGGCAGGCCCAGTGCTGCAGCGAGCTGTGCGCCGAACAGCGAAGAACCGAGGATGTAGAGCGGCACGTCGGTGCCGTTGCCCGGCGTGGCGTTGACCCCGGGAATGCGCGTCTGCCCGGAGAGAAAGCCTTGCAACTCGAGCACGTCCTGCGGGAAGGAGTCCGACGACATCGGGTTCCGGCGCATCGCCCGCATCGTCGCCTGATCGCTGTCCGGGTGCTCGCCCGAGACCGAGGTCGATCCGGCCCGGATGCAGCGTCTCGAGCGTGCCGAACTGCTCGGCGATCAGCAACGGCGCGTGGTTGGGCAGCATGATGCCGCCCGAACCGAGTCGAATCGTGGAGGTGTGCGAAGCCACGTGGGCGATCAGCACGCTCGTCGCCGACGATGCGATCGAGTTCATGTTGTGGTGCTCGGCGTACCAGACCCGGCGATATCCCCGAGCTTCGGCCCGCTGGGCGATGCTGACGGTGGCGTCGAGGGCTTCGCGCACGGATTGGCCCTTGCCGACGATGGCGAGATCGAGGATGGACAACGGCACGGCGGGAGAGCTCATGCCAAGCACAACCCCCGATCGGTCACGCGCATTTCATCGAAGCCGGTCGGCGACCGAGCAACGGTGATCAGCTGAAGAGCTTCTTGGCGATCACGATTCTTTGAATCTGGTTCGTGCCTTCGTAGATCTGGGTGATCTTGGCGTCGCGCATCATTCGCTCCACGGGGAACTCCGTGGTGTAGCCGTAGCCGCCGAGGAACTGCACGCAGTCGGTCGTCACCTGCATCGCCACGTCGCTGGCGTAGCACTTGGCCATCGCCCCGGCCATGCCCAGCTCTCCGTTCGGATCGCCGTCGTCGACCATCGCGCATGCTCGATACACCATCGCCCGCGCCGCCTCGATCTTCATCGCGCAATCTGCGGCCATCCACTGCAAACCTTGGTTGTCGGCGAGCGGCCGGCCGAACGTCTTGCGTTCCTTCATGTAGCCGATCGCGAAGTCGAGAGCCCCTTGTGCGATGCCAACCGCCTGCGCGCCGATGGTCGGCCGCGACCGATCGAGCGTGTGCATCGCCACGGCAAAGCCTTGGCCGACTTCACCCAGCCGCCAGGCGTCGGGAACACGACAGTCGGCGAAGCGCACGACACCCGTGGGCGACCCCTTGATGCCGAGCTTGTGCTCGAGCTTGTCGACGTGGACGCCCCACTCGGCCTTGACGATGAAGCAGGTGATCCCCTTGTGACGATCGTCGGAGGTGCGAGCGAACACGGTGTACAGATCACTGATGCCGGCGTTGGTGATCCAACACTTCGTGCCGTTGATCACCCAGTCGTCGCCGTCGCGAACTGCGCGGGTCGTCATCGATGCCACATCGCTACCGGCGTCGGCCTCGCTGAGGCAGTAGCTGGCCTGGCTGGTGCCGTCGGCAACCTGCGGCAACACCTCAGCTTCGACTTCATCTGATCCGAAGTTGATCACCGGCAGCATGCCGAGCTTGGAGATGAGGAACATCAGGCTGGTCGAGGCACATGCCCGTGCCAACTCCTCGGTCGGCGATCGCCTGCGTCACGAGCGGCGCACCCTGCCCGCCGTACTCCTCCGGATATTGCAGTGACGTCAGGTCGGCAGCGACCAAGGCCTTGAAGGCATCCCAGTCGTACTCGGCCTTCTCGTCGGTCGCCGCCGCGCGCGGCGCGATCTTGTCGTCGGCGAACCGGCGGACCACTGCCCTGAACTCGCGCTGCTCCTCTGTGAGATTGATCGGCTGATTCATATGCCCAACAACTCCCTCCATCTGCCCGGGTAGGCAGCGGTGACCTGTGCCGGCGTCATGCGCAACGTGGTCTCGGGAACCATGTCGGCCAACGCGCGGGCCTCGTCGTAGTGATGCAACGTGTTGCTGACACCTTCGAACAGTCGGAGGCGCTGCGACTTCAACTCAGAGGGCGGATTGCTGTCGAGGAATCCCCAGATCGTGAACGCAATCGTCAGGTCGTGCACGACAGGCGCCCTGCTGAACATCGAAGCGCGTCGCAGGGCAATGCCGAGGCAGCCCTGGATTGCATCGGCCATGTGCTCGCCGGGCTGCAGCTGCAGCCGGTCGCGAAACCCGTTGGCGATCTTGATCGCGAATCCCTGGTCGGGACCCTGGTAGCCGAGTCGCGCGCCTTCCGGCTGGAACCCGACGAGGTCGCCAGGGCGATCCGGCTTCCACGATGCCGGGACGATGTCGGGCGACCCGTAGACCCTCGCATCGTCGACGGGTGAGACAGGAGCGAACTTCGGCGCGGCCATGGACACCATTTCTACCCCCCGAACACCCGGCGCGTTGCTTTCGGCGCCGGGAGCGGATCAGTCCGCTGTGTGGAGGAGGCCGTAGACGAGGCTCTCTTCGAGTGCCCGCCACGACGCCTCGATGATGTTGGCGCTGACGCCGATGGTCGTCCAGCTCCGGTCGCCGTTGGTGGCGTCGATCAGCACGCGGGTGATTGCACCCGTCGCCGTCGCGCCGTCGAGGATGCGCACCTTGTAGTCGGTCAGGTGGACCTTGGCGAGCGAGGGATATGCCGCGCCGATTGCGGCTCGCATCGCCGAGTCGATCGCGTTGACCGGACCATTGCCTTCCGATGTGTGGACGTGACGTTGATCGCCGACCCACACCTTGACGGTTGCCTCCGTCGTGAAGTCGCCGGTCGCCAGCTCGTCGGTGATCACACGCATGCTCTCGACCCGGAAGAACTCCTGCTGCCATCCGGCGGCTCGTCTCATGAGGAGCTCGAGCGACGCGTCGGCCGCCTCGAAGTGGTAGCCCTCGTGCTCCAACCGCTTCAGGTCGTCGATCACCTGGTTGACCGCAGGACCGTCCATCGGCAGACCGAGCTCGGTGGCCTTCATCTGGATCGTGGCCCGCCCGGCCATCTCGCTGACGACGAATCGGGTGCCGTTGCCGACGAGTTCGGGATCGACGTGCTCGTACGCATCCTTGGCGCGGACGATCGCGCTGACGTGCAGACCGGCCTTGTGCGCGAACGCAGAGGCACCGACGTACGGCGCCTGCGGGTTGAGCGGACGGTTGAGGACCTCGGCAACGTGGTGGCTGACCGCGGTGAGACGCTCGATACGACCGTCCGGCAAGCACGGCATGCCGAGCTTCAGCTGCAGGTTGGGGATCACCGTCGTGAGGTTGCAGTTGCCGGTGCGCTCGCCGAGACCGTTCAGCGTGCCCTGCACGTGGCGCGCGCCGGCATGCACGGCGGCCATCGAGTTGGCAACCGCGCAACCGGTGTCGTCGTGGCAGTGGATGCCGATGATGACGTCGTCGACCGACATGGCCGTGAACCGCGGCGACGATCGACTCGACCTCGTGAGGCAACGAGCCGCCGTTGGTGTCGCACAGCACGACGTGGCTCGCGCCCTTCACCACCGCTGCTTCCAGTGCACGAAGAGCGAACTCCGGATTGCGCTTGAACCCGTCGAAGAAGTGCTCCATGTCGACCAACACGCTGTCGACCGTGACCGGTGAGGAACTCGACGGAGTCGGCGATCATCGCTTCGCCCTCGTCGAGCGTCGTCTGCAGCGCGTTGAGCACGTGGTAGTCCCAACTCTTGGCGACGATGCAGACCGCACGACGTGTTCGGCGTCGAGAAGGTTGCGCAACGTTGCATCGTCGTCGACCTTGCCCTTCGGTCGACGCGTCGACCCGAACGCCACCATCGTCGACGTCGTCAGTTGCAGCTCGGTGGCGGCGCGGGCGAAGAACTCGATGTCCTTCGGGTTCGCGCCGGGCCATCCGCCTTCGATGTAGTGGACGCCGAGGTAGTCGAGCTGCTCGGCGATGCGCAACTTGTCGTCGACCGTCGCCGACACACCTTCGACCTGCAGGCCGTCGCGCAACGTCGTGTCGAACACCTCGACTGGTTCTGACGTGCCGAGAGCCTCGACAGCTTCGTTGCTCATGATTGATCCCGTTCTGTGATGTGTTGGCCGGAGAAATGAAAGAGCCGCCCGGGTGGGCGGCTCGGAGCGCACATCGGCAAAGGCCGACGTGCGCTAGCGAATGATGATGATCGTGGCGGAGAGGCGAGAGATCACGAGAGTCATTCAAGCTGGTTTTCCGGGTGGGCGTCAACGTGAACTCTGTGCAAAACCTGTGTGCAAAAGGTGGACAGATGAAAAACTTCTGGGGATTGTCAAGCAATCCTGCGGATAACCCTGTGACTTCAAAAATACCCCTTGACCTGGGATGTTGAGGTAGTGCAAGCTACACGAGTACCGGAAAGCGCATGCCAAACGGGACTCGAGGAACGGTGCCGAACACCGGGGCAGCCCGCAAGGGAGGTCTCAAGGATCGGAGGGCCAACCGAGTTCACGAGGTGGAAGCGGATTCGGGAGGGGAATGATCCATCCTGCCAGGAGGCCTTCGGGCCGAGTGGTGGGGCCGGGGAGGAACGAACTGGGCAACCAGGTCGCTATGAACCGGTTCAGCGAGGGAAGCGAGCCGGGTAACCGGGGTTGCGGAACGAGCAGCTGGGTCGGAGGAAGCCGGTTCGCCGGTGGAGTCCGAATCAGTGGTCGGGGAACGAGCCGTGCAAACGGGGAGTGAACCGACAAAGGGAATCGCCCGCCAGCGTGAGCTGACGGGCGATGACATTGAGTCGAGCCAAGGCTAACGCCGGAAGATCGACCAGTGGTGGATCATGAACCAAAAGGAGTCGCCCCGGGCGGCGCGCTGGCTTCGGCTAGCTGCGCAGCCCGGGGTGCTTCGCTTTTCGCCCCATGCTGCTCCCGGTCAACGATTACCGTGCCGAGCCATGAGCGAACCCAGCGCGAACCGCAACGCGATCTGCCGGCCGGCTATCAGCAACAACTCGACCAGGGCTACGCGTTCGGCTCTGTGATGACGTTCGCCCAACGCCCGCTGCTGACGTCTCCCGAACAACTCGACTCGTGGCAGCCCGACGTCGCGATCGTCGGCGCGCCCTTCGACCTCGGGACCACCAATCGGCCGGGCGCGCGCTTCGGTCCACGCGGCGCTGCGCAGCAATGCCTACGAGTCCGGCACGTATCACCTCGGCTACGGGCTGGAGATCTTCGACCATGTCGAAGTCGTCGACTACGGCGACGCGCACTGCCCGCACGGAATGGTCGAAGCAGAGTCTCGACAACATCAAGGCCCGAGTGCACGAGATCGCCAGTCGCAGGATCATCCCGTTCACGATGGGCGGCGACCACACGATCACGTGGCCGGCTGCGACCGCCGTCGCCGACGTCTACGGGTACGGCAACGTCGGTATGGTCCACTTCGACGCCCACGCCGACACTGCCGACACCATCGACGGCAACCTGGCCAGCCACGGCACGCCGATGCGCCGGTTGATCGACAGCGGCGCGATCCCGGGCCGCAACTTCATCCAGATCGGTCTGCGCAGCTACTGGCCACCGCAGGACGTGTGGGAGTGGATGGCCGAGCAAGGCATGCGCTGGCACCTGATGGACGAGATCTGGGAGCGCGGTTTCCAGGCCAGTCATGGCCGACGCCGTGGCCGAGGCGCTCGACGGACCGGACCTCCTCTACATCTCCATCGACATCGACTCGCTCGACCCTGCGTACGCGCCCGCGACGGGAACGCCCGAGCCCGGCGGCCTCGTTGCCGCCGACCTGATGCGAATGGTCCGCAAGCTCGCCTACGAGCACACCGTCGTCGGCATGGACATCGTCGAGGTCGCCCCGGCCTACGACCACGCCGATTGCACGGTCAATGTCGCCAACCGCCTGTTCATGGAGTGCCTCGCCGGCCTCGCCGCCAAACGCCGCGATGCCGCCGGCGGCACCCCCGGCCTTCCCGTCCGCGATCTACCATCGAAGGCATGACGACTGAACCGATCGGCGAACGGCCGGCGATGGCCGACTACGGAGTCAACTCACCGGAATGGAAGGCCCTGCCGTGGTCGTGGGCCGCCGAGCGTTTGATCGCCGAACAGGAACTACTGGGTGATCACGGTTTCTGCGGGCGGGGAGCCTTCGGCGATGCCGGTGTGGGGTGTGTGGAGCGACGACGACTACCGCTTCATGTTCTCGTGCTCACCCAACGCCCGCAAGGCTCGCAACATCCGAGCGAATCCACGGGTCGCGTTCACGCTCGACAACACGGTCGAGGCGGTCTCGGTCGAGGGCCACGCGGCGGCGTTGACCGATCCGAAGCGGATCGACACGTGGATCGATCGCTACGTCGAGAAGTACAGCAACGAAGTTCCCGAAGGTCTCGGCGATTTCGTTCGGTCACACGCGATGTATCGAGGTCATACCCACGGTCGCATTCGCGATCATCGAACGCGAAGAGGAGTTCGCGTTGCGAGCAACTCGTTGGAGATTCAGCCACTCAGCCGGCTAGCTCGCACCAGTCCTTGTATTGGTCTTCTTCGCCGCGGACGGCGCGGGCGTAGACCTCGGCGATGGCCTTCGTCATCGGGCCGGGACATGGGATCTCGCGGTCGTCGATCGACTTGACCGAGCTGATCTCGGCGGCGGTGCCGCAGACGAAGACCTCTTCGGCGATGTACAGATCGCTGCGGGCGAGGTTGTCGATGCGGATGTCGAAACCGAGGTTGCGAGCGATCGTCATGACCGAGCTCTGGGTGATGCCCTCCAGCGCGCCAGCCGACAGCGGCGGCGTGATGATGATGTTGTTGCGGACAGCGAAGATGTTCTCGCCGGTGCACTCGGCGATGAGGCCGTTCGGGGCCAGCATGATCGCCTCGTCGTAGCCGGCCTTCAACGCCTCGACCTTGGCGAGCGACGAGTTGACGTAGTTGCCCGTCGTCTTCGCCGCCGGTGGCATGGTGTTGTGATCGTGACGGGTCCACGAGGAGACCTTCATGCGCACACCATGATCCAACGCGTCTTCACCGAGGAACGGCGCCCACGGCCAGCAGGCGATGGCAACATCGACACTACAGGGCAAGGGTGTTGAGACCCATCTCGCCGTAGCCGTAGTACGCGATCGGACGCACGTAGCAACCGGGCAAGCCGGTCGACGCAACGGTGGCCTTGGTCGCGGCAACGATCTCGTCGATCGTGTACGGGATCTCCATGCCCATGATGTGCGCGCTGCGGAAGAGGCGCTCGATGTGCTCCGTCAACCGGAACACCGCGGGACCCTGCGACGTCGGGTAGGCACGAATGCCCTCGAACACGCCGGTGCCGTAGTGCAGCGTGTGCGTGAGAACGTGGATCTGCGCCTTGTCCCAATCGACAAGGTCCCCGTTCATCCAGATCTTCGGAGTTGGTTGGATAGGCATCGTGCCTAGCCTGCCACGGCCGCGGCGATTTGTGAACCGATCTCGCTGGTGCTGCCGGTACCACTGTGCGCCGAGCATGCCCCGCGAATCCGGATGGCGGCGTCGCCTTCGCCCAGGAAGTCGAGCATCAGCGCGGCGCTGAGAATCGCGGCAATCGGGTTGGCCTTGCCTGTACCGACGATGTCGGGTGCCGAACCGTGGACCGGCTCGAACATCGACGGACCCGTGCGAGCCGGGTTGAGGTTGGCCGATGAAGCCAGACCGATGCCGCCACTGACGGCGCCGCCGAGGTCGGTGAGGATGTCGCCGAAGAGGTTGTCGGTCACGATGACGTCGTATCGATGCGGATCCTGCACGAAGTAGATGCACGCCGCGTCGACGTGGTTGTACGCCGTGCCGACCTGCGGATATTCGGCGGCGACGGCATTGAACGCCCGCTGCCAGAGATCGCCCGCAAACGTGAGGACGTTGGTCTTGTGCACCAGGGTCACATGCATGCGCCCGGGCGGATCCGCCTGGCCGCGTTGCACCGCCAACTCGAACGCAAAACGGATGGCTCGCTCGGCGCCCATTCGGGTGTTGACCGACCCCTGCGTCGCGACCTCGTGCGGGGTGCCCTTGCGCAGCACGCCTCCTTCGCCGACATAGGGACCCTCGGTGTTCTCGCGGATGACGACGAAGTCGTGCGGCTCGGTGTGGCCGGGAGCCGTGCCCACGAACGGTCGCTGATTCACGTACAGGTCGAGATCGAAGCGCATCTTCAGCAGCAGGCCGCGCTCGATGACACCGGGCGGCACATCCGGGGTACCGACAGCACCCAGGAGGATCGCGTCGAAGCCACGCAGTTGATCGAGTGTCGTGTCCGAGAGGATCTCACCGTCACGCAGGTAGCGGGCACCGCCGAGGTCGTAGTCGGTGGTGTCGATGTCGACTCCCGCAGCCCGCACGACCTTCAGGGCCTCGGCGGTCACCTCGGGCCCGATGCCGTCTCCGCCGATCACCGCAATTCGATAAGCCATGGCCCGAGATGTTACGTGGCGATAGCGTTTTCCCACTATGACCACGACGCAGCTCTCCCGTGCCGCATACGAACGGTTGCAGGCCGAGTTCTTCGACCTCACGACGAGGGGCCGAATCGAGGTCGCTCAGAAGATCGAAACGGCTCGGCTGATGGGTGACCTCAGCGAGAACGGCGATTACCACGCGGCCAAGGACGAGCAGGGTCAGATGGAAGGTCGCATCCGCCAGCTCGAGCACATCATCGAGACCGCCGAGATCATCGAGGGCGGCGACGAGGGCGTCGTTGCGACCGGCTCCATCGTTACCATCGTCTACGAAGGCGACGACGACTCGATGGCCGAGCGCTACCTCGTCGGACACATGGAAGAGAAGGTCGGCAACCTCGATGTCATGAGCCCGCAGTCCCCTCTCGGCGCCGCTCTGCTCGGTGCCGGCGAAGGCAAATGGGTGGAGTACGAAGCCCCCACCGGCAAGCTGCCGCGTTCGAGTCATCAAGGTGGAGACTGCCTAGTGCCGGTCGAGAACGGCCGGCCACCCAATCTGCCACCGGGCGCTGCGATGGAACTTCCCGGACGTGGCACCACCTTCGTGCGAACGCTCGGCGGACCGATCGGAGCACCCACCGTCGTGCTCCTGCACGGATGGACGGCAACGGCCGACATCAACTGGTGCACCTGCTACCGGCCGCTGGCCGAGCAGTTCCGTGTCGTCGCCATCGACCACCGCGGACACGGTCGTGGCATCAGGTCACGCAAGACCTTTCGACTTGAGGACTGCGCTGACGACGCTGTCGCAGTCTGCGATGTGCTGGGCATCGACTCGTTCATCCCCGTCGGATACTCGATGGGTGGGCCCGTCGCTCAGCTGATCTGGCAACGACACCGCCAACGCGTCGCCGGCCTCGTGATGTGCGCGACGGCGGCCTACTTCTCCACCTCACGCGAGGAGCGGCTCAACTTCCTCGGCATCTCCGGTCTCGCCGCTGTTGCCAGGTTGACGCCGGCGCAGACGCGTCGATGGTTGACCGAGCAGTTCTACTTGCAGCGCAAGGCGGAGCAGTGGGAACCGTGGGCCATCGAGGAAGCGGCGTCGCACGATTGGCGAGCTGTCCTCGAGGCCGGGCGAGCGATCGGCAACTTCTCGTCGCGTGAATGGATCGGCGACATCGACGTGCCGACCTCGACGTTGATCACGATGCGCGATCGCGTGGTGCCGGTTCGTCGCCAGGTACGACTGTTCGAGGCAATCCCCGACGCCGAGGCCTTCCGTGTCGACGGCGATCACGATGCCGTGGTCGCCAACGCCAAGCAGTTCGTGCCGACCTTGCTACGCGCTTGCCGATCCGTCGTCGAACGATCACGATGAAGAAACGAGTGCTCGTGATCGCCGCCGCAGCGGTCGGCGCCGGAATGTTGATCCGCCGCACGGTCCGCGGACGACGCAATCTCGAGCTTGCTTCGCTCGGGATGCAGGTCGGCGGAACATACGCATCGACTGCGGCGCGCAAGCTGTTCGCAACCACCGAGCGGCGAGTCGAGCTCGACCGGGAACGCGAGCTGCGCACGGCCGAAGCGATCACCGATCGTCTCGGCAACATGAAGGGCGCGTTGATGAAGCTCGGCCAGATGGCCAGCTACGTCAGCGAAGGTCTGCCGGAGCCGATGCGCGCCGCGCTCGCCGAGCTGCAGTCGAACGCACCCCCGATGAGTGCCGAGCTGGCTGCCGGGGTCATCGAGCGCGAGCTCGGAGCGCCGCCCGAGAAGGTGTTCGTCGAATGGGATCCGGATCCGATCGCCTCGGCAAGCATCGGGCAGGTGCACCGCGCCGTCGTCGTCGACCCGGCCACAGGGCTGGAACGAGCTGTCGCCGTGAAGGTGCAGTACCCCGGCGTCGGCGCGGCGATCGAAGCCGACCTGCGCAACGCCACGCTGCTCGGCGCGATCCTCAAGCAGGGTTTCGGTGGGCTCGATCCCGACGACATGGTCGCCGAGATCAAGGAGCGATTGATCGACGAGCTCGACTACACGCTGGAGGCGACCAACCAGCAGGCCTTCGCCGACTTCTACCGCGGCCATCCGTTCATCCATGTGCCCGACGTGCTGGCGTCGCACTCCACCTCGAAGGTGTTGACCAGCGAGTTGGTCAGCGGCGCGACGTGGCAAGAGATGATCGAGTGGTCGCAGGAGGAGCACGACCTCATCGGCGAGTGCTTGTTCCGCTTCGTGTTTCGCAGCCTGTACGGCATGCATCGCTTCAACGGCGATCCTCATCCCGGCAACTACCTGTTCCACGGTGGCGGCAGGGTGACGTTCCTCGACTTCGGTCTGGTCAAGCGGTTCACCGACGAGGAGATGGCCACGTTCGTCGGCATGGTCAGGTCCGCGGCATACGAGCACGACGTCCCGACATTTCGGCGAATCGTCGAGGACGCCGGCATGTTGCGACGCGGCGCACCGGCCAACGACGAGGCGATCGGCGAGTACTTCGGGCAGTTCTACGAGAGCGTGAAGGAAGACAAGGTCGTCACGTGGTCGTCGGAGTACGCCAGCAGGATCGTGCGCCACACGTTCGACCGCACCAGCCCGATCTCGCAGTACGCGACCGTGCCGCGCGCGTTCGTGTTCATCCAGCGCATCAACCTCGGCCTCTACGCGTTGCTGGGTGAGCTGCGCGCGACCGGGAACTATCGGCGCATGGCCGAAGAGGTGTGGCCGTTCGTGCAGGGACCGCCGAGCACGCCGATGGCCGAGGCCGAGCAGCCGTGGCTCATGGAGCGACGCGGCCGTGACGGTGCGCTGTCCGGCTGATCGCCTGCTCGCGCAACCATCGTCGAAGTTCGCGCCGCCCACTGGGCGACACCGGTTCGCGGTCGATCTCGATCCCGTGCTCGCTGGCCGCCGCACGCAACTGCTCGTCCATGGTCGTCAACAGACGAATCCGCTCCACCCGGAGCACGCCGACGCGCCCGAGCAACGCCGCGTCGGTTTCGGTTGCCGCGTCCGACACGACCAATCTGGTCCCGCAGATGGCGGCGGCGAGCCGTGCGGCGGCGAGCGCGCCCTCGGGCGTATCGGCACCGACTCGAACGAGCACTCCGTCGAGATGGCGATAGCGAAGCTCGTTGCGTTCGCTGCGCAACGCAGTGGGATCGTGGCTCTTGGCGAACCATTCGTTCCACGCGGTTCGGTATGACCGTTCGGCGACATCGACATCGATCACCGACGGTGGTGCAGTGACCATCTCGGCGACATAGTCGGGACCGCCGGCTTTCGGCCCGCAGCCGACCGATGATCGCTTCCATCCACCGAACGGTTGCCGTTGCACGATCGCACCGGTGACGCCGCGATTGACGTAGGCGTTGCCGACGCGGACGCCTTCGAGCCAGCGTTCGATCTCGGCGTCGTCGAGCGAGTGGATGCCACCGGTGAGGCCGTACGGAGTTCCGTTCTGCAGTTCGATCGCATGGTCGAGATCGTCGGCGCGCATCACGCCGAGGACCGGGCCGAAGCACTCGGTCACGTGGAACCACGAGCCCGGCTGCACGCCGACACGCACGCCCGGCGACCACAGGTTGCCGCCGAGGTTCCGCGGCTCGACCAGCCACCGTTCCCGCGCGTCGAGTTGTGTCAGGCCGCGCTGCAACTTCGGTGTCGGTTCGGTGATCACCGGGCCGACGACACTGCCGGGATCGCTCGGCGGCCCGACGACGAGACTGCGCGTCGCGTCGGCCAAACGCTCCATGAACGACGCGTCGTCGTACAGCGCGGCTTCGACGATCGCCAGGCTGGCGGCCGAGCACTTCTGACCCGGCATGACCGAACGCCGAACGCACCAGATCGCGGATCGCCAGGTCGAGGTCGGCGGCCTCGGTGATGACGATCGCGTTCTTGCCGCTGGTCTCGGCGAGGAGGTGCATCGCCGGCTTCCACGAACGAAACAGTTCTGCCGTCTCGTACGCGCCGGTGAGTATCACCGACCCGACGTCGGGATGGCTGATCAGTCGCTGCCCGACCTCGTTGTCGGGACAGGCCACGAACTGCACGACATCGGTCGGCACACCGCCGCGATGCAGCTGATCGATGAGCAGCCGAGCCGTGCGGCGCGCCTCGGGTGGCGGCTTGAGGATGACCGTGTTGCCGGCCGCGAGTGCGGCGAGCACACCGCCGGCCGGGATCGCGTACGGGAAGTTCCACGGCGACGCAACGACCACGACGCCACGCGGCGACAGCGCCGCGCCCTCTGCCTGCTGCTGGTCGACGACGTCGAGTCCGACAGAGCTGTAGTAGTCGGCGAAGTCGATCGCCTCGCTGACTTCCGGGTCGCCCTCCCGGACCACCTTCACCGCCTCGTCGGCCATGACCTGGATGGTGTCGAACCGTTCCCGACGCAGCACGTCGGCGACGGCGCTCAACACCTTCCGACGTCCGGCGACCCCGGCATCCGCCCAACCAGGCTGCGCGGCGACCGCGGTCGCGACGGTCGCATCGATCTCCTCGATGCTGTCGATGAGGACCAACGGCTCGCGCGCCAGGCGCGGTTCGAACGGCATGGTCGAGTCGTGCCCGAACGGCCGGATCGGTCGGGTCACTATCGGGCTCGTTGCTGAACGTCGGGTCGTGCGGGATGGCAGCGAACCGCCGGCGCAGCGTTGGGATCTGATGGCGCCGCGCGACCGAGTCGCGAAAGCGGTCGGCCTGCGCGGCGAACTCCACCGAACCCGGGGTGATCGTGAACAGGGCACGCAGGAAGTTCTCGGGAGCGGTGTTCTCGTCGAGCCGGCGAGCCAGGTACGCGATGCTGGCGTCGATCTGATCGTGCTGCACCACGGGCGCGTACAGCATCAGCGAGCCTGCCAACTTGCGGACGGCACGGCTCTGGGCCGGCGCCATTCCCTCCAACATCTCCAGTTCGATCCTCGGTCGCTCGTCGACCGGCAGACGACTTCGGGTCACCAGTGCCCAGGCAACATCGAACAGGTTGTGACTGGCGACTCCGACACGGATCGCCCCGCTCCACTCGGGGCGAAGCGCGGACTCGAGCATCAGCTTGTAGCTCGCATCGACATCGGCCTTCGACGGATATGGCGCGGCGACCCAATCATGCAATTCGGCCTCGACCGACTCCATCGCCAGGTTGGCGCCCTTGACGATCCGGATCTTGATGCCGGCGCCCCCGCTGTCCCGGCGCCTCGATGCCCACTCGCCGAGGTGCTCCAGCACTCCGTGACTGTCGGGCAGGTACGCCTGCAGCACGATGCCGGCTTCGAGATGGTGGAACTCCGCTTCGTCGAGCACCCTCGTGAACGCGACGACCGTCAACTCCAAATCGCGGTACTCCTCCATGTCGAGGTTGACGAACCCACGTGGCTCCTTCATCGACGCGGCGCGATAGATCTCGCGCAGTGGCTCGCAGATTCGATCGACGCTGCGATCGAAGTCGAGCACGTCGAGGTTGGCGACGAGCGCCGAGGCCTTGACCGAGACGGCGCTCACGTCGGGGCGTTGCAGCTTGCCCAACACCTGGTCGACTCGTCGTCGCGCTTCGTCGTCGCCGAGGATCGATTCGCCGAGTGGATTGACCAACAGGCCAATCCCATCTCGCCGCCGTTGCGCGGCGTGCTCGGCGAACTGCGGATCCTCGGCAGGCAACACCACCCCCTTGGTCTCGCCGAGAATTCGCCGGCGCACGAGCGGCATGACAACGTGCGGGACGTACGGCGCAAGCTTCGCACCGGTGCTCATCATCAGCCGATCGAGTCGGCTGAGCGACGTCGCCAGACCGTGCTCGGACACCACGTCCGCGAAGCGGCGCGCCGCTCGCCGGTTGGAAGGAATCCGCAAGACCTCGTCTGTCAGGCGCTGCACCAGTTCGCGGCCGGCGGGGTCTGCCACCAAGCGTCCGAGGCGATGCAACTGGCGCCGCTCACGGCGGGTCGAGTGGGCCTGTGCCTCGAGAAGCAGGGTGTCGGCGAGCGCGACGGCTTCCTCGACAGCTACCGAGACGTTCGGTGAGGGGTCGTCGGCGGGTGTTTCATCCATGGCAGCACCATCACATTCACACAACGGCGCCTCCCTCCGGTACGTCGAAGCTCGGGTCGTCGATGTGCTCGGTGTCTCACGGGGGTGCATACCGGACCCCAGGAGTGCGCGGGTAACGTCGCCTGATGCGTTTTCGCCCTCTGGTTCTCACTATCACCGCGCTGGGATTGCTCGCTGCATGCGGTGACAACTCGGCTGCTTCGTCCGACACCAGCGCCAATTCGGGTGCTACGACCACCGTTGCAGGCGCCCTCCCCAAGCCGGAGGTCAAGCTCCCCGATCCGCTGCCCACCGAGCTGGTCGTCACGGACATCACCGAGGGCACGGGTGACGCAGCCGTCAGCGGCGACACGCTGGTGGTGCACTACGTCGGTGTGCGTTCTGCCGACGGCACCGAGTTCGACAACAGTTACGACGACGGAAAGCCGTTCTCGGTCACGATCGGCGTCGGTCAGGTCATCAAGGGTTGGGACGAAGGTCTCGTGGGAATGAAGGCCGGTGGACGCCGCCAGCTCGACGTCCCGGCCGACCTCGCCTACGGCGACAGCCCGCCAGGGTCCGATGTGATCCAGCCGGGCGATGCCCTGTCGTTCGTGATCGATGCCGTCACGATCATCCCGAAGCCGGACCCCGCCGATGCGCCCACCGTCTCGATCCCGCCCACACCGAACCAGACGGAGCAGACCTTCACGGATCTGATCGTCGGCGACGGTGCGGGAATCGAGCCCGGCCAGACCGTTGCCGTGCACCTGGTTGCGTTCAGCGCTGCCGATGGCAAGCAGCTCGATTCGTCGTGGGAAGGCGGCACGCCGCTGACGTTCGTGCCCGGAGCCGGCACCCTGCCGCCCGGTCTCGAGAAGGCCGTCGATGGCATGAAGGTCGGCGGACGCCGCCAGGTCCAGATCCCCTTCGCCGACGCGTTCGGCGAGGCCGGCAACACCAACCTTGGCCTGCCGGCGTCGACCGACCTGATCATGATCCTCGACCTCGTCGCCGTCTACTGACCGACCGCGCCACCCTGGCAGGGTTGGTGAGATGGGAACTGGCGCGGAATCCAGGGCGTGGGTGCTGCACGTCGACCTCGACCAGTTCCTTGCCGCGGTCGAGGTTCGGCGACGTCCGGAGCTTGCTGGGCTTCCGGTAGTCGTCGGCGGCGACGGCAACCCACGTCGGCCGCGTCAGGTCGTCGCGACCGCTTCGTACGAGGCGCGTGCGTTCGGCGTTCGCTCGGGAATGCCGCTCGCTCAAGCGTTGCGGCGCTGCCCCGACGCCGTCTTCTTGCCGTCGGATCGACCGGCCTACGACGCGGCGTCGGCGGAGGTGATGGCCACGTTGCGCACGTTCCCGGCGGCGGTCGAGGTCTGGGGATGGGACGAGGCGTTCCTCGGAGTGACGACCGACGATCCCGAAGCGTTCGCTCACGAGGTCAAGGCGAAGATCGCAGAGACCACCAGACTGTCGTGCGCGGTCGGCATCGGCGACACGCGACTGCTGGCAAAGACGGCCACGGGGTGGGCCAAGCCAGGAGGTGTTGCCCGACTGACCCGTCGCGAGTGGATCCCGATCATGGGTGCCAAACCGGTCACGGCGATCTGGGGCATCGGCGCGCGAATCGCGGCCCGACTCGGCGAGCTGGGGATCGTCACCGTGGAGGATCTTGCTCGCGCCGACACCGATGAGCTCGCTCGCAACTTCGGCCCGACGATCGGCCCACACCTGCGCATCCTCGGTCTCGGTGGCGACGACTCGCCGATCGTCGACGAGCCGCACGTGGCGCGCGGCCGCAGCAAGGAGGAGACCTTCACCACCGACATCACCGAGCCGGCGACGGTCGCCCAGCACGTCGAACGCCTTGCTCGCGATGTCACCGCCGATGTCGTCGCCGAGGGCCGGCGGGTCACGCACGTGGCGGTGAAGGTGCGCACCGCGACCTTCTTCACCCGGACCAAGATCAGCAAGCTCCCCGCACCGACGACTGATCCTGACGACGTCGTGCCAGTGGCTCTCACTGTGCTCGCTCGGTTCGGCGAACTCCGGCCGGTGCGCCTGCTCGGTGTGCGAGTCGTCCTCGAGATGCCGGCTTAGGAGGCGACGAAGTCGGCCGCGGCCAGCATCTCGCGCCCGACCGGCTGCAGGCCGATCTTCGTGCACAACAGGCCAGTCGAGACGCGTTCAGCGACACCCCATTCCCAGATCGCGGTCGCATCGAGATTGGTCCGCGCCGCGAGCCAACGTGCCCGCTCGAATGGATCGCCGCTCATCAGATCCACGGGGTCCTCGCGCATCAGCACTCCGAGGTCGTACTCCGCCTCGGCGAGCAAGCCATCCGGATCGACGAGCTTGTAGCCATCGCCGGCTTGCAGCGCGTTCCACTCGTGCACGTCGCCGTGCACGAGGACCGCTCGTTCATCGTCATGCGCGGCGATGCGCCGCGTCGCACAAGCGACGGCGTGATCGATCGCCCGCGGTGAGCACGGATGGTCGAGCTCTTCCCACATCGTGACGATCGCGTTGACCAACCAGCGACCCTTCTCGGCTCCGGTGGGCAGTCCCGATTCCGTCGCCGGTCGCCAGACGCGCGACGCGGCCGCTACGAGGATCTCCAGGCGTCGATCGAGAGGAAGCCCGACATCGTGCAATGACGGGCCGAGGAGCTCCACGAGCAGGGCCCCGCGTTCCTCGTCGCATCGCAGCAGCCGGGCGCATCCTTCGCCGCCGGCCAACCGCAACACGGTGATCTCGTTCTTCGCCGCGTCACCGTCGCGCGGCACGATCAGCTTCAGTACAGCGAGCGAACCGTCGTGCTGGACGACCTCGGCCACGAGCGCCTCGGACGCATCCGGGAACACTCGCCCGACACGGAGCTGCCAGTTCGCGTTCGATCCCTTCGACGAGCGACGCAAGATCCGCCAGCCATGCGGCGGCTCCTACGGCGATCGCCTTGTTGCGAACGACAGACGGCAACTCGATCACGAATCAGGCGAGCCCGGGATCGAGGCAGTGAAGGTCGAGCGGCAACGCAACGCCGGGCGTCGCGCAGAACGTGTCGTGATCGACGACAGCGAAACCGCTCTTCTGCGCCCATGTCGCAAGTGGGCTGTGCTCGGGAACGCACATGTTGACGATCGTCCCCCGCCCCAGACCGGCGAGCGTCGCCGACACGGCCTTCACCGGTCGGGCGCTCTGCACGCGCGCAATCCAGATGCCGGTGTCATCCGGCATCGACACGACGTTTGCAGACACGTGCGCACCCTGCGATGCCATCGTCTCGACCAGGGACAATCGCTCGTGCTCCCACACGGCCTTGGGCAGCCCCGTGCCGCCGCCGTTCGCGATCCCCTTGAGATAGAGGAGACGCCACTGCGGTTCCATTCCGGCGCGAAGGTACGCGGCCAACGCTGCCGGATGCTTCGAACTGAAGGTCATCCGTCGGCTCGATCCAGCGAGGAGCTCGTCCAACAACGCGGTGCCGATGCCCGTTCCACGTGCGTCTGGCGCGACGAAGAGATCGGTCAACATCGCGACACCATCGACGTCGACCGCGCCACCGAATGCCACGACGCGATCATCACGCTCGGCCACGAGCAAGCGCCCGTGTTGTGATCGCACCAGGGCGAGGTAGTTCGCATCCGCCGAGGCGTCGCCGTCCTTGGCGATCGCATCCATTGCGCTGTCGTCCGCGGAGGACGCTTCTCTGATCAACGGCTGCACCCGACCATCGTAAGGAACGACTCGTAGGATCGCCGCCGTGTCGCTGATCGATGTCCACGCTCACTTCCTTCCGTCCGGTTATCGGGATGCGCTGGCAGCATCAGGGATCGACCACCCCGACGGGTTTCCACGTGTGCCGATGTGGTCGGCCGAGGATCACGTCGCGGTGATGAATCGACTCGGAATTGCGTCGGCGGTGTTGTCGGTCTCGTCGCCCGGAGTGCAGTTCGGCGACGGCAGCACGGCCTCGGATGCCGTCGCCCTGGCACGCCATGTCAACGACGTGGCGGCGGACACGATCACCCACCACCCTGGCCGATTCGGGGCGTTCGCCAGCCTGCCGATGGCCGACGTCGACGCCTCCCTGGCGGAGATCGAGCGTGCCCTCGATGGTCTCGGTCTCGACGGCGTCAACGTGCTCACCAACGTCGCCGGCGTGTACCTGGGCGACGCGTCGTTGGAGCCGATCATGGAGGAGTTGAATCGCCGCAAGGCAGTCGTGTTCATCCATCCGACCTCGCCAGCGTGCTGGGAGTGCACATCGTTGGGATACCCGCGCCCGATGATCGAGTTTCCGTTCGACACCACGCGTGCGGTGACCAACATGCTGTTGTCGGGGACGCTCGAACGTCACCCCGACATCCGCTGGATCGTTCCGCACGCCGGCGGCACCTTGCCGTTCCTCGCACCACGGATCGCCGGCATCAGCGTGTTGTTGGGCGCCGACGATCCCGCTGCACTCGTTGCCCAACTTCGCCGGCTGCACTACGACCTCGCCGGCAGCGCCAATCCGCAGGTCGTCGCCGCGCTGCTCGGATTCGTCGAGCGCACCCAGGTCCTGTACGGCAGCGATTGGCCGTTCACGCCGGAACAGGCTGTCGGCGCCGGTCTCGGCTGGGTGCTCGGCAACGACAACCCGATCGCTCCCGACCAGATGAGCGCGGCTGCGATCCGCTTGTTCCCGCGTCTCGGCCGCTAACGGGCAAGTGCCGCGGTCACCGCATCGGCTGCCGCGGCCACTTGCGTGCCGAACCGCTCGCGCGGCTTGCGGCTCAATCGCTCGACCGGCCCGCTGAGACTGACCGCGGCGATCACGCTTCCCCGCCGATCCCGAACTGCAGCACTGACCGAGGCAACTCCGGGCTCGCGCTCTTCGACGCTCTCGGCCAGGTCGTCGCCTTGCAGGACGCGTCCTGCGGATCCTCGATCCAATGGGAACAGCGCCCCCTGCGGCACGATCCAACGCAGGCCATGCGTCGATTCCAGCGAGACGACGCAGCGCCGACCTTCGCCGTCGGCGACATACAGCTGCACGCTCTCACCGGTGGCATCGCGCAGCGCGGTGAGGATCGGACGGGCCAGCTCGGCGAGCGGGAACTCGTCCTCCGCTGCCTGACCGAGGCGGATCAGTTCGAAACCGAGGCAGAAACGGCCCTGCGGATCACGGCGCACGAGCCCGTGCACCTCGAGGGCGACGGCCAGACGATGGGCGGTCGCCCGAGGCAAGCCGGTTTCGTCCTGCAACGCCACCAGGTCGAGTGGCGCACGAGACAGTGCGCGAAGAATCAGAACTCCTTTGTCAATGACGCCGACACCGCTTACACTGTCCATAATCGAGAATCATATCTCAGAAAGTGAGATTCCATGACCGCCACCGAGCCTCGAACCCTCGCTCAAAAAGTTTGGGACCGCCACGTCGTCCACAGTGGGCAGGACGAGCCGGATCTCCTGTACATCGACCTCCACCTCGTGCACGAGGTCACCAGCCCTCAGGCGTTCGACGGGTTGCGACTCTCGGGACGAGCCGTGCGGCGCCCGGATCTCACGGTGGCGACCGAGGATCACAACGTTCCGACCGCCGACATCGATCAGCCGATTGCCGACCCGATCTCGGCCCGACAGGTCGAGGTGCTGCGCGAGAACACCAAAGAGTACGGCATCGTCAACTTCCCGATGGGCGATCCCGGCCAGGGCATCGTGCACATCATCGCTCCCGAGCAAGGTCGCACGCTGCCGGGCATGACCGTGGTGTGCGGCGACAGCCACACGGCAACGCACGGCGCGTTCGGGGCGCTCGCCTTCGGCATCGGCACCAGTGAGGTCGAGCACGTGCTGGCAACGCAGACGCTCCCGCAAACGCGACCGAAGTGGATGAGCGTCACTGTCGACGGCGAGATCCCGGACGGTGTCACCGCCAAGGACGTCATCCTCGCGATCATCGGCAACATCGGTACCGGCGGCGGCATCGGCCACGTGATCGAGTACCGCGGTTCGGCCATCCGCGCGCTCTCGATGGAAGGTCGCATGACGGTGTGCAACATGTCGATCGAAGCCGGGGCAAAGGCCGGTCTGATCGCGCCCGACGAGACCACGCTCGAGTACTTGAAGGGTCGCGCAAATGCTCCGAAGGGAGACTCATGGGACGACGCTGTCGCCGACTGGCGGTCACTGGTGACCGACGAGGGCGCGGTGTTCGACAAGGACGTGACGATCGATGCCGCCACGCTGCGACCACACATCACGTGGGGCACCAACCCGGCGCAGGTCACCACCATCGACGGCAGTGTTCCCTCGCCCGATGATTTTGCAGATGCAACAACACGCGAAACAGTCGCACGCTCGCTCGAGTACATGGGCCTGGAGCCGGGCACCAAGATGCGCGACATCGCGGTAGACACAGTCTTCATCGGCAGCTGCACCAACGGCCGCATCGAAGACCTCCGCGCAGTGGCTGCGGTGCTCGACGGTCGGTCGGTGAAGGTGCCGCGAGTGATGGTCGTACCGGGGAGTCACGCGGTGAAAGCACAGGCCGAGGCCGAGGGCCTGCACGAGGTCATCCGCGCTGCCGGCGCCGACTGGCGAGAGCCAGGGTGCAGCATGTGCCTGGCGATGAACCCCGACAAGCTGGCACAGGGCGAGCGCTCCGCCAGCACGAGCAATCGCAACTTCGAAGGCCGTCAAGGTCGTGGAGGCCGTACGCACCTCGTCTCCCCCGCCATCGCCGCCGCAACCGCGGTCGCCGGTCACTTCGCCACACCCGAGGATCTAGGAGCGTCGTCATGAAATCCGTTCACGTCATCTCAGGGCGCGGCGTGCCGTTGCGCCGCAGCGACGTCGACACCGACCAGATCATCCCCGCCGAGTGGTTGAAGCGTGTCGAGCGCACCGGGTTCGAGAAGGGGTTGTTCTCGACGTGGCGCGACGACCGCAACTTCGTGATGAACGACGAGCAGTACGCCGGCGCATCGATCCTCGTCGCGGGGCCCAGTTTCGGCGTGGGATCGTCACGCGAGCATGCCGTGTGGGCGATTCAGCAGGGCGGCTTCGACGCGGTCATCGCGCCGAGCTTCAGCGACATCTTCCGGAACAACTGCGCCAAGAACGGGCTGGTCCCTGTCGTGGTTCCCGAGGAGACGGTCGAGGCGATCTGGACCGCGATCGAGGGCGATCCGTCGACCGAGATCACCATCGACGTCGAGCGGCTCAGCGTCGAGGTCCCCGCAGCCGGCATCACCCACTCGTTCCCGATGGAGCCGCAAACGCAGTATCGGTTCCTGAACGGCCTCGACGATGTCGGCATCACCATGACCCACGTCGACGAGATCACCAGCTTCGAACAACACCGCCCCGCCTGGCTCGGCTGAGGCTCGCGCCAATTACGAGTTCTCGAACTCCGACAGGTTGCGGAGCTTCGGGTTGTTGGAGAAGACCTCGATCGGAGGCGCCACATCCAGTCGCAATGCACGCTGCAGGATCCGCACCTGCGTGTGCTGGTTGTACTCGGCGAGTGTGACAGCCCAACCATCGCGACCGGCGCGCGCGGTGCGACCGCTCCGGTGAAGGTAGTCCTTGCCGTCGGGCGCCGGCTCGTAGTGGATCACGACGCCGATGTCGTCGATGTCGATGCCGCGTGCCGCGACATCGGTGGCGACGAGGACACTGAGCTCGCCGTCGGAGAAGCGACGCATCGCCTTCTCGCGCGCGACCTGCGCCAGGTCTCCGTGGATCGCCATCGCCTGCACGCCGAGGTCCTGCAGCGATCGCTCGACGCGATCACAGGTTCGCTTCGTCTGGCAGAACACGAGGGTCTTTCCCATGCTCGAGGCGATCGCCTGCACGACCTTGTCCTTGTCCATGTGGTGGACCGCGAGGAAGAGGTGATGCATGGTGCCGACCGTGTCGGTGGCGGAGTCGATCGCGACCTCGATGGGGTCCTTCATGTAGCGACGGACGAGGTGACCGACATCGCCGTCGAGCGTCGCCGAGAACAGCATCGTCTGGTGCGCACCGGTGACCTTGCGGAGGATCCATTCGACCTGCGGCGTGAAGCCATCGTCGGCCATGCGGTCGGCCTCGTCGAGCACGACGATCTCGACCTTGTTGAGGTCGAGCTCGTTCTCCTTGAGAAGGTCGATCAGGCGCAGCGGCGTCGCGACGATGACGTCGACGCCACGGTTCAACACGTCGATCTGCTGATGACGTGAGGCACCGCCATAGACGGCGAGCACCGTGCGATTGCAACCAGCTGCAACTGGTGCCAGCACCTCGGCCACCTGCAACGCCAGCTCACGCGTCGGCACGAGGACCATCGCCAATGGACGACGAGCATCTGCTTCGCCCGACAACCTTGCGAGCATCGGCACGCCGAACGCCAAGGTCTTGCCGGAGCCGGTCTTGGCGCGGCCGCACACATCGCGACCGGTGAGCGCCACCGGGATGGCCTTGGTCTGGATCGCGAACGGAGCAGTGAACCCGGCGGCCGCCAAACCCATGTCGACCTCGGTCGGTACACCGATGTCGATGAAGGCGGTGGGAATGTAAGCGTCCGGGTCGATGGTGATCGTCGCCGTTTCGGCCGGAGTGCGAGCTGGACTTGGAGTGGGTTTGCGACGCCGACGTCGCGGGGCCCCAGGTGGGCGGGAATGTTCAGACATGTCGAGCATGGAGGGTACCGCCGCGCAGCCCCAGTCCAGTGGGATGTGCCGGGTTCGGGCGGGGTTGTCACATCGCCACCGTCATCGAGACGGTCAGCGTGTGACAACCCGGGCTGGATCGGCAACAATTCCGGCATGAAGGTCGCACTCACCGTCAACGATTTCCTTCGACGCGCCGAGGAGATCTATCCGCATCGCGACGCGATCATCGACGAGCCGGTGCAGCCGGCGGAATCGTGGGGCACCATCACATACGCCGAGATGGCCGCGCGGGCACGGGCCCAGGCCGCGGCACTCGACGCGATCGGCATCGACGTCGGCGAGCGGGTCGCCATCGTCAGCCACAACTCGGCCCGTCTGTTGACCGCGTTGTTCGGCGTCAGCGGAAGCGGTCGCGTGCTGGTACCGATCAACTTCCGGCTCGTCGCAGAGGAAGTGAAGTACATCGTCGCCCACAGCGGCGCCCGCATCTTGATGATCGATCCGGAGCTCGAAGAGGCGATGGCCGACGTCGAGTGCGAGCACAAGTTCATCATCGGCACCGAGCACGATGCCCCGGCCGAGCACGCCGACCCGCGAGCCGTGGACGTACGACGAGGACGCCACCGCGACGATCAACTACACCAGTGGCACTACGGCGCGCCCGAAGGGTGTGCAGCTGACGCATCGCAACATCTGGCTCAACGCAACCACGTTCGGATGGCAGCTCGGCATCAACGACCGCGACGTGTACCTCCACACGCTGCCGCAGTTCCACTGCAACGGGTGGGGTGTCCTCTACGCGGTCACCGGCATGGGCGCCAAGCACGTCATCATCCGCAAGATCGACGGTGCCGAGATCCTGCGCCGCGTCGAGCAACACGGTGTGACCATCATGTGCGGCGCACCCGCGGTTGCGAACGCGATCCTCGATGCCGCGGCAACGTGGGATGGCCCGATCCCCGGCAGCGGGACCACGCGCATGGTCATTGCCGGCGCGCCACCGCCCACTCGCACGATCGAGCGCATCGAGACCGAGCTCGGTTGGGAGTTCATCCAGATCTACGGCCTCACCGAGACGACTCCACTGTTGACGATGAATCGCAAGCGTGCCGAGCTCGACCAACTGTCGCCGGCCGACAGAGCAGCCAAGCTCAGTCGTGCCGGAGCACCGGCGTTCGGCATCGAGATGCGCATCTCGCCCAGCGGCGAGGTGCTCGCCCGCGGCAATCACGTCATGGCCGGCTACTGGAACCAGCCGGAGGCAACTGCCGACGCGATTCGACCCGCGGACGACGACGGCGAAGGGCCGGCGTGGTTCCACACGGGCGACGGTGGCGTCATCGACGACGACCACTACGTGACGATCAGCGACCGCAAGAAGGACGTCATCATCTCCGGCGGCGAGAACGTCAGCTCGATCGAAGTGGAGGACGCGATCTTCAGCCATCCCGAGGTTGCGGAAGTCGCGGTGATCGGCGTTCCCGACGAGAAGTGGGGCGAGATGGTGATGGCGTTGGTGGTGACGACCGATGGATCGGCGTTGTCCGGCGACGAACTGATCGCCTACACGCGCACCAAGCTGGCCGGCTACAAGTGCCCGAAGAAGATCGAGTTCCGCGACGCGCTCGCCCGGACGGCCACCGGCAAGCTGCAGAAGTTCAAGCTGCGCGAGCCCTACTGGGACGGCAAGACCCGCCAGGTCAACTAGTCGCAGTCATTTGGCCGCAGTCAACTGGCGACGCACCTCTGCGCCGCGCACGGAGCACGACGTCGTCGACGTGGTGCGAGGCCGAGATGGCGCCCGGCGGACGAGGACGCTTCTCGTGGACCTCGATCTCCCACTCCGATGAGTCCGCGAGCGCCGTCGCCAAGTCGTCGAGCCGTAGGTAGGCATCGGGATCGAACGCTCGGCTGTGCTCGTGCGGATCGATCGGCGCACGCATCGGCTCGAGATCGTGACCGACCACGAGGAGCGTGCCACCCGGTGCGACCGCGTCGAGCAGGTTGCGACTCCCCGCGACCGTCGGGCGTGCGTGGGATCGATGCGTACTGCGCTGACACGAGGTCGAAGGTGCCGGGCTCGAACGCCCCATTCGCGTTGGCGTCGGCGTGAAGGCACTCGACCTCCAGTCCGAGTCGTTCGGCCTCGACCGCGATGCGGTCCAACGCCCTCCGCGAGATGTCGCTCGCTGTCACCCTCCAACCGTGCTGTGCGAGCCAGACGGCATCGCCGCCCTCGCCGGCGCCGACGTCGAGAGCACGGCCGGCAGTGAGACCGATGACCTCGTTGACCAGCGTGCCGTTCGGGTTGCCGCTCCACATCTGGTCGCCTCCGTAGCGGTGATCCCAGTCGGCTTCGTTGCCGGATGGCCGGGCGGCCGTTTCGATGTCTTCGTCGGCGAGGCTGAAGCTGATCATGGCCCCGGTGCGGCTGCCATCGGCGGCGGCGGCCAACACCTGCTGGCTCGGATCCGTCACGTTTCCGGCCGCGTACAGACCGGCAATCGACGTCGCTCCGGTCGCATCCGTCTCGACGAAATCGCCGAGCCCGGTCGGGTGCGCGGCAGCCAGCAGACCGAGCGATGCGAAGGGCTCGATACGCACCCTGAAGCGCGGTCCGATGGCGATGGCGTCGGCGTCGATGCGATCGCCGCTCATCAACTCGACCGCCTCAACATGGCCGTCGACACCCGTGACGATGCGTCGGACCGGCTCGTCGACAATCGTTGACTCCAGCGGCCCGCAGCGCGACAACCTCGGCGTCGTCGGCGGCGACACCGTCGTGCAACACCAGCGTGAGCCGGGACGTCAGTTGGCGGAACAACCCGGCCGGATGAAGTCCCATTGGATGGGTGATGATCCCGACGATCCGCTGGTCGCGGACCTCGTAACCGTGGCAGAACGGACAGTGGATGACGTCGCCGCCCCAGTGTTCGGCGAGGCCCTCGATGTCGGGCAGCTCGTCGACCAAGCCCGTGGCGGCGAGCACACGGCGAGCGAACACCGAATGTCCGCCGGTCAGCTGCACGCGGAAGCGCCCGTCGTCGGTGCGGCTCACGTCGACCGCACGACCGGAGATGACCTCGCCGCCATAGCTGCGAACCTCCTCACGACCGATCGACGTCAGGTCCGACGGTGGGTGTCCTTCGTAGCCGAGGTAGCTGTGCATGTGGGCCGCGGGAGCGTTCCGCGGCTCGCCGGCATCGATGACGATGACCGAGCGGCGCTGGCGCCCGAGTTGGAGAGCGGCGGCAAGGCCGGCCGCCGAGCCGCCGACGACGGCGACGTCGCAGTGCCGCTCCATGGTGCGATGTGTGTGTTCACTCATGAATCCGACGCTACGGTGCTCTCAGGAAATAGCAAGAGACCTTGCGGAATCTGCAAGACGGCAACGGAGGGCATCCGCGATGACCGAACTGAACGAAATCGAGCAGGTCGTGCGCACTCGGTTGCGCAGTCTGCGGAACACGTTGGGGCTGTCCCTCGACGATCTCGCGGCACGCGCGAACCTCAGCGCGTCCACGATCAGTCGCGTCGAGACCGGCAAGCGCACGATCAGTCTCGATGTCCTCCTGCCGCTCGCCAGCGCCCTCCACGTCGACCTCGACTCGCTGCTCGACGTGCACAGCGACGACGACGTCGTCATCCGCCCGGTGCCCAGCAGTTCGGACGGACGCACCACGTGGATGTTGAGCCGACCCACGGGCAACACGATCGCGATCAAGATGCGGCTCGAGCCGACCGATCGAATGCCGGAGCAACGGGTCCATCCCGGGCACGACTGGTTCTTCGTCGTCGAAGGTCGGGTGCGGTTGCAGCTCGGCGATCGCGAGGTCATCGTCGAGACCGGCGAGGCCGCCGAGTTCGCAACCATGACGCCGCACGCGACCGCCGCACTCGACGGGCCGGCGGAGATCATCATGATCTTCGATCGTGACGGTCAGCGCGCCCACGTCCATCACGACAACGACGCTGCCCAGAAAGAGCCTGCCCAGAAAGAGCCTGCCCAAAAGAGCCTGCACAGTGAGTCAGTCGCACTGACCGACCCGGCAGAAAACCTGCCTGATGAATCAGATCGTTGTTGTCCAGCGCGCGTCGCCGTTAGCGTCCCAAAGCCTGTGCCGGACAGCCCGGCCAGAAAGGAATCGATCTCACCCCCCAACACGTCTTTCAGGAGGCGCACGTCATGGAAGTATTCGACGGGACAACGACGTCCGGCCGCAAGGGAATCGCATACGACTGGCAGTCACTGCTGGTCACTGCTGAAGTTGCAACGCTCGATCTCGAGCTGGCAGCGATGACCCCGGAGTACGCCGAATAACCATGCGCCCCGAGCGTGTGTTGGTGCTGGGTTGCGGTTCTGTCGCCCAGTGCACGGTGCCGCTGCTGATCCGCGATCTGAAGATCGATCCGCAGCGAATCACGATCGTCGATGTGCTCGACAACCGCGCCCGCGTTGCCGATTCCATCGCCGCGGGTGTGACCTACGAGCAGGATCAGGTGACGCCCGAGAACATCGATGCGTTCCTGTCCGCACGAGCCGGCAATGGCGATCTGCTCCTCGACCTGGCCTGGAACATCGACAACCCGACGATTCTCCAATGGTGCCGTGATCACGGCGTTCGCTACCTCAACACCAGCGTCGAGGTGTGGGATCCGTACGATCGACCTCGCATCGACGCATCCGCTCGACCGCACGCTGTACGTGCGCCACATGGACCTCCGCAGGATGATCGACGCGTGGGGCGACAACAAGGGCGCGACCGCAGTGGTCGAGCACGGCGCCAACCCCGGCTTGGTCAGCCACTTCACCAAGCAGGCGTTGACCGAGATCGCTGCCCGCATGTTGCACGACGGGATCGCGAGCGATGCGACGACGCTGGAGAAGGCGTTGACCGACGAGGACTACGCAACGCTGGCGATGCTGACCGGCACCAAGGTCATCCACATCTCCGAGCGCGACACGCAGATCACCGACGTCCCGAAGCAGGTCGACGAGTTCGTCAACACCTGGTCGGTCGACGGCTTCTTCGAGGAAGGCATCGCCCCCGCCGAGCTCGGTTGGGGCACGCACGAGAAGCGACTCCCGCCCAACGGATACGTGCACCACGGTTACGGCCCGTGCAACCAGATCTGCATTGCCCGCCCGGGCATGGAGACATGGGTGCGATCGTGGGTGCCGGCCGGCGAGATCCGCGGCATGGTCGTGCGCCACGGCGAGGCGTTGACCATCAGCGACCACCTCACCGTGTGGGGCGACGACGGCAATCCTGTGTATCGCCCGACCGTGCACTACGCGTACCACCCGTCCGACGCGGCCATCAACAGCGTGCTCGAACTGCGCATGCGCAACTGGGAGATGCAGTCGAAGCAACGGATCCTCAACGACGAGATCACCAGTGGCGCGGACGAGCTCGGCGTCTTGCTGATGGGACACCCGTACCGCTCGTGGTGGACCGGGTCGCTGCTGTCGATCGATCAAGCCACGGGCGATCCTGCCGCACCAGAGTGCGACCACGATGCAGGTGGCCGGTTCGATCGTCGCCTGTGTCACCTGGATGATCGAGAACCCGAACGAGGGCCTCCTCGTGCCCGACGATCTGCCGTGGCGCGAGGTGCTCGACGTGGCCACGCCGTACCTCGGCACGATGCACTCGGCGGCGACGGATTGGGATCCGGTGACCACGCGCAACGACCTGTTCCCGACGTTCGCCAACGACGCCGACCTCGTCGACCGCGATGATCCGTGGCAGTTCAGCAACTTCCTCGTCGTCTAACGCGTTGACAACGACGGCAATCGCGGGCACACTGGTCGAGATGTCCGCCGCTCGCAGCCTCCTCCTTCTTATGTAGGGCAAGCGTCGCGTTCTTCACGCTTGCCCATACCCCCCGCCGACCGGCCGGGGGGTTCTTCATTTTTCCGACCAACTGTCAACTCAGAGTTCTCGAACACATCCGCACCAGTCACACGAAAGCCAGCCATGCCTCCGCAACCAGTCACTCCGAAGAAGATGCAGTTCACCAAGTACAAGCCGTACGTACCGATCGTGCTCCGCGACCGCACCTGGCCCAACGTCGTCATCGACAAGGCACCGTTGTGGTGCAGCGTCGATCTGCGCGACGGCAACCAGGCCCTCATCGATCCGATGGACCCGCAGCGCAAGCGGCACATGTTCGACGCGCTGGTGAAGATGGGCTTCAAGGAGATCGAGGTCGGGTTCCCCTCCGCGAGCCAACCCGACTTCGACTTCGTCCGTCAGCTGATCGAAGAGGATCTGATTCCCGACGACGTCGAGATCCAGGTGCTCGTGCAGTGTCGACCGGAGCTGATCGAGCGAACGTACGAATGCCTGCAGGGAGCGCCGCGAGCAATCGTCCACTTCTACAACTCGACCAATCCGTTGCAGCGCGAGGTGGTCTTCAACCTCGACATGGACGGCATCGTCGACATCGCCGTGAACGCGGCCAAGCTGTGCCGCAAGCTCGAGCAGACGATGGGCAACACCCAGATCCGCTACGAGTACTCCCCTGAGAGCTTCACCCTGACCGAGCCCGAGTTCGCCATTCGCATCTGCGAAGCCGTCATGGATGCGGTCGAGCCGACTCCTGAGAAGCCGATCATCCTCAACCTGCCGGCGACGGTCGAGTGCTACTCGCCCAATGTGTACGGCGACGTGATCGAGTGGTTCGGGCGCACGATTCGCGATCGCGAATCAGTCGTCGTCAGCCTGCACCCGCACAACGATCGCGGCTGCGGTGTCGCGGCCGCCGAGTTCGGGGTCATGGCCGGCGCCGACCGCGTCGAAGGAACGCTGTTCGGCAACGGCGAGCGCACGGGCAACGTCGACATCGTCAACCTGGCGATGAACCTCTTCAGCAACGGCGTCGATCCCGAGCTCGACATCAGCGACATCGACGCGCTGCGTCGAGTCGCCGAGTACTGCAACCGCTTGCCGGTGCCTCCCGCGGCACCCCTACGCCGGCGACCTCGTGTACACGTCGTTCAGCGGCAGCCACCAGGACGCGATCAAGAAGGGCTTCGAAGCTCTGCCGAAGGACTACGACCAGTGGGGCGTGCCGTACCTGCCGATCGATCCGAAGCACGTCGGCCGCTCGTACGAGGCGGTCATCCGCGTCAACTCACAATCCGGCAAGGGCGGCGTCGCGTACATGATGAAGGAGGAGCACGGCTTCGAACTGCCGCGCCGCTTGCAGATCGAGTTCTCGAAGACCATCCAACACATCACCGAGGACTCCGGTACCGAGATCAGCCCGGTCGTGATGTGGGAAGCGTTCCGACAGAGCTATCTCCCGGAGGAGCCACGGTTCCGCCTCAACAGCCACGAGCTCCACAGTGACTCCGCCACGGAGCGGACTTCGATCACTGCTCAACTGGTCGTCGATGGCACCCCCGTCACCATCGTGGGTGAGGGCAACGGCCCGATCGACGCGTTCGTCCACGCGCTGCGCGACGGGGTCGGCGCCGAGCTGAACGTGCTCGACTACGCCGAGCACGCGATCGGTCAGGGCTCGGAGGCAAACGCTGTGGCCTACGTCGAGACATCTGCCTCCGACGGCACCGTGCTGTGGGGTGTCGGGGTCGATCCCAACATCATCACCGCTTCGCTGCGCGCGGTATTGAACGCTCACGAACGGCATCAGTTGTAAAGTCATCGCCCATGGCTCGATGGCTTCGAAGATTGTTCTGGCTCGGTGTGTTGACGAGTGCGGGGCTCGGCGCCTATCGGTTCTGGCTTCGACGTCAATCGACTCCGATGGAGTCGCCGCAATGGCCGCCATTCGCCAAGGAATCGCCGGTCACCCCAGAGGCCACAGCCGTCGCGTCCCCCGCCGCTTCGTGGGTTGCACCCGTCGACGGCTCCTGCCCCGACGGCTATCCCGTGAAGGCCAACGACAACTCCGGCATCTTCCACGTACCGGGCGGCCGCTTCTACGATCGAACGGTCGCCGAACGCTGCTACGCCAACGCCGAGGACGCAATCGCCGACGGCTATCGTCCGGCCAAGGCCTGAGCTCGGAGGATCGCCATGAGAGTCGTCGTTGATTTCGACATTTGCGCCTCGACGGGAGCCTGCATGCAGGTGTGTCCCGAGGTGTTCGAGGTTCGCAGCGATGGGTACTTGTACATCCTCCAGGAGGAACCACCCGAGCCTCTCCACGACAAGGTCCGACTGGCCGCCGACACGTGCCCCACCGGCGCGATCAGCCTCGAGGAGTAGCGAGACCTACGTCCTGGTCAGCCGAGCTTTCTTGACGAGACCTTGCTGGAGATCCAGCACCGAGCCGCCGATACCAATCACGTGACTTAGGCACCAAGCCGTTGGTGTCTGAGACGTGTGTCATCAGATGATGATGACGGGAAGGGTGATCGTGTGGAACGCCGCCTCGCAATTACGTACATAGTCTCTGCCACCACGACCATCGGGGTGGCATGCGTCGCCATCGTCGCGGCCGGAGGTGGCCTGTTCGCGAGCGCCGCCCCGCAGCCGCCGAGCGCGACGCAGATCGAGGTCGTCGACGACTACATCGTCGTGCACTCCTCGACAACCACCATCGTGCCGATCGACCCCGCACTGGCGCCGATCGACGCTGCGATTGCACCGGCGGCCGACATCGCTCGCCCGAGGTCCGGCGGCGCGGCCGCGCCGGCCCCGGCAGCAGGCCAGCCCGTCGCGCCGGCGCCCGCCGCCGTCGATCCAGCGCCCGAGGCCGCACCAGCTCCCGAATCAGAGGAGCCGGCTGAGACACCTGCACCGGCGCCCACGGCTGCTCCGCAGCAGTCCGGCTCGGCGCCTGTTGCGACTCCGGCTCCGACCGCCGCGCCGGCCCCGGAGCCCGCCCCCGAGCCAACCCCGCCGACCGCGGCACCCGCACCGGCACCCACGACCCCGCCGGCCACCGCGCCGGCCGCGCGACCACCGATCCCCGAGGGTTGCGTGAACCCACGATTCAGGAACGGAAGGTGGAAGTGCGATGACGACTGATCTGAACGAACAACAACTGGCGAGGCTCGCCCGCCTGAACAAGCGCAATCCGCCGCCGGCACCGGCTGCGGCCGCGACGCCCGTTGCATTGGCCCCTCTCGCGCCACCGGCTCCCCCAGTGGCGGTCGCCAATACCGACACGGCGGCACAACTCAACGAACAGCAGCAGGCCAGGCTCGCCCGGCTCGGCAAGCGTGTTGGCACCGCGGCGGCAACCCCCGCTGCGCAACCTGCCGCTGCCGTCGTTGCAGCCTCGCCGGCGCTTCCTGGCAATTCGATGACTTTGTGGAGCCCCCCGGCCGGACCTCCAGGCGTTGCCGCCCAGATCATCGTGCAGCCGGCGGCGACCGCCACCGTTCCAGCTGTCGATCGGCACACGAGCATTCGCCTCTTCGGCACCCGCCGGCGCCATGTCGCCGCCGCAGGTCGGATCCTCGCCACCGGCCTGGCCACGTCGGGCTTCCTCGCGACGATCGCCGGTTTGGCCACAGCCGATGCACGCGAGATCGCAATCGAAGCAGGCCGACGCGGCGACGCCGACCACTGCCCTCGAGACCATCCATCGCGTCCAGTACATCGACGAGTTCGGCAACCCCATCGCGCCGCCCACGACGTTGGCGCCGCTCGATGGTCTCGCACCGACCACGACGATTGCCGCAGTGGTCGACCCGCTGGCGGTGGTCGATCCGTCCGCGCCCACCACCACGCTTGCCGGGGCGGCACCGGCTGCTGGAGCGCCGGTCGCTGCCCCGGCTCCAACCGCGTCCGGCTCCGCGACCGCACCTGCGCCTGCATCGGGCGGCGCGCCAGCACCCTCGCCCGCTCCTGCAGCTGCGGCTCCCGCTGCTGCCGCGCCAACTCCTGCTGCCGCCGCGCCCGCACCCGCTCCTGAACCCGCGGCGGCTCCGGCACCCGCACCGGCACCGGCACCGGCACCAGCACCCAGCCCCGGCACCCGCTCCAGCCCCAGCCCCGGCACCCACTCCCGCCCCGGCCCCGGCACCCGCTCCAGCCCCGGCACCTGCACCTGCTCCCGCCCCGGCACCGGCACCGCCGCCGTGCCAGGGCAGTGGATGCTGACCACGACGGTGGCCGTCGAACGCACGTGGAACCGGTCGACGGCCCGTGTGATGGGCTCGCCGAGCGAGATCCTCGTCGACGGTTCCGTCGAACTGATCCCCTTCGGATTCGCCCGACTGCGACAGCTCGAACAGACGTGGAGTCGCTTCATCCCCGACAGCGAGCTCAACCGTCTGCAGGCACGGCGGGGTGACTGGCTGGAGTGCAGCGATGATCTCGTCGTTGCACTCCAGCAGTGCCGTCAGATGTACGCCGAGACACACGGTCTGTTCGATCCCAGCATCCGCACGAGCCTCGAGCAACTCGGATACGACCGGACCTTTGCCGAGATCGTCGAAGAGATCAGTCGATCAGGCACTGTCGTGTCCGCGGCACCGGCTCCGGGCCTCGACGGGCTCGAGATCTCCGGGAACTGGGTACGCCTCGATCAAGGGTTGTCGATCGATCTCGGAGGCATCGGCAAGGGCCTGGCCGCCGACATCGTCGCCGACGAGCTGATCGCCGCAGGCGCGAACTCGGCGTACGTGTCGCTGGGAGGCGACATCCACGCCGCCGGCGAGCCCGTCGACGAGAACGGCTGGCAAGTCCCGCTACTGCATCCGGCAACCGGCGAGCCGATCGATCACCACGCGCTGTATTCGGGCGCGCTGGTCATGAGCACCGTCATGATTCGGCGGTGGAAGCGGGGCGACACCGAGCACCATCACATCATCGATCCCCGATCCGGCCGCCCGACCGACACCGATCTCCTGGCAGTCGCCGTCGCCGATCACACGGCCGCGCGCGGCGAGGCGTTGGCAAAAGCGACCATCATCGCGGGCAGCAGCGAAGGGACTGCACTACTACGGTCGGCGAATGTGAAAGCCTGGTTGATCACTGATGATCGTGTCCACGTAGTGCAGGAGCTCGACCAATGATTGCCGTCACCGACAAACTCGCCTGGTACGTCGCCAGATCCAGTGGCATTGTTGCTTGGGCGACCGTGACAGCGAGCATCTTGTGGGGGCTCACACTGTCGAGCCGACTGGTCCGCAAGCGCGGCGTTCCTGCGTGGTTGCTGGATCTCCACCGCTATCTCGGCACCTTGTCGTTGGTCTTCGTCGTCATCCACCTCGCTGGCCTGTGGGCCGACAACTTCGTCTACTTCGGTTGGCGCGAGCTCCTCATCCCCATGGCCTCGCCATGGAAGACCGGCGCCGTGGCATGGGGAATCGTTGCGTTCTACTTCCTCGCCGCGATCCAGATCACGTCGTGGCTGATGCGTCACATCAAGCGAAAGATCTGGCACGCAGTGCACCTCACCAGCATCGCGTTGTGGATCACGGCCACGGTCCACACGTTCCTCGCCGGCCAGGACCGCCACAACACGTTGCTGCAGTGGTTCGTGTTCGGCTCGGCGATCCTGGTGCTGCAGCTGACGCTGTTCCGCCTCATCACGCTGCGCAGCGCGCAGAAATGGGCACTGCGACCGGAGGAGCCCGCCAGAGGGTCGGACAGGGTGAAGACCGGCTAGATTCGGCACCGCATGGGATTCCACACCAAGTTGCAGGCCGCTTGGAACGGCTCGCAATCGATGCTGTGCGTTGGTCTCGATCCGGATCCCTCCCGCTACCCGGCGACGCTCGGCGACCGCGATGCGACGTTCGAGTTCTGCAAGGCCATCGTCGACGCGACCGCCGACACCGTGTGCGCGTTCAAGCCACAGTTCGCCTACTTCGCGGCGCAACGAGCCGAGCCCGAGCTCGAACGAATCTGCCGCTACATCCTCGACACCTACCCTCATGTGGTGTTGATCCTCGACGCCAAGCGCGGCGACATCGGACCGACAGCACGAGCAGTACGCGCGCGAAGCATTCGACCGCTACGGCGCCGACGCAGTCACGGTCAACCCGTACCTCGGCACCGATTCGATCGAGCCGTACCTCGAGTACACCGAGCACGGCGTGTTCGTGCTGTGCCGCACATCGAACCGAGGCGGCGACGACTTCCAGTCCCTCGACGTGAAGGGTGAGCCGCTGTTCGCCCACGTCGCACATCGTGCGGCACTGGAGTGGAGCGAGCTCGGCGAATGCGGGCTCGTCGTCGGCGCGACGTTCCCCGACGAGCTCGGCACCGTCCGCGCGATCGTCGGCGACATGCCGATCCTCGTGCCCGGGGTCGGTGCTCAGGGCGGCGACATCGAAGCCACGGTCGCGGCGGGCGCACGCGCCGACGGCTTCGGGATGGTGATCAACTCGTCGCGGGCAATCCTGTACGCATCGAGTCGGTGCCGACTTCGCAACGGCAGCACGCGACGAAGCACTTCGAACGCGACGCGATCCGCAGCTGCTCGGCACGCTGATCAGCTGACGAATACAGTCCGTCCGAGTGTTTCCGTGCATCCCGGGTGGGATGCAAACGCTCCGACGCGATCAGCAGGTGAGAGCGTCGACCGAGATGATCCCGGGTGCGGTTCGTAGCTCGGCGAGCACGTCGCTACTGACCTCGCCCGATGTGGCGATCAGCATCACGGCAGTGCCGCCGTCGGCCGCCGCGCCCACGTCCATGTCGGCGATGTTGACGCCGGCATTGCCGAACAGCGTGCCGACGATGCCGATGACACCAGGACGATCGTCGTTCTTGACCATCAGCATGTGATCGGCCGGCGGGACGTCGACGCTGTGCTCGTCGATCATCACGACGCGCTGATCGCCGCGACGGCCGACCAGCGTGCCCGACAACGAACGGCCACCGCCGCGCAAGGTGATGAGGTTGACGAAGTCGGCAGACGTCGCGCAATTGGTCTCGCGAATCTCGACGCCGTGGTCCTTGGCCAACTGCGGTGCGTTGACGTAGGTGACCGGCTCGTCGGTGACCGACCCGAAGAACCCCTTCGAGGCGGCGAGCGTGAGGATGCGGGTGTCGTAGCCGGCGATGTCGCCCTCGGTGCACACCTCGATCTGCTTGGGCGCGCCGCCGACGAGCGATGCGAACAGGCGACCCATTCGTTCGGCGAGGGGCAGGAACGGCCGCATCGTCTCGTTGGCCTCGGCGGCATCGACGTTGACAGCGAACGGCACGAACTCGCCGGCCAATGCCAGCTGCACCATGTCGGCAATCGTGTCGCCGGCCTTGTCCTGCGCCTCTCGCGTCGAGGCGCCGAGGTGCGGCGTGACGATCGACCTGCTCGAGCGCGAACAACGGCGACTCGGTGGTGGGCTCGGTGGCGAACACATCGATCGCTGCACCCGCGATGACACCATCGCGGACGGCTTCTGCCAAGTCGCTTTCGTTGACGATCCCGCCGCGGGCGACGTTGATCAATCGCATCGTCGGCTTGGCCTTGATCAACAGATCGCGATTGATCAGACCGGTGGTCTCCTTGGTCTTCGGCAGGTGGATCGTGAGGAAGTCGGCCTCGGCCACCGCCTGATCCAGCGACAGCAACTCGACGCCCATCTGTCGCGCCTTGTCGGCCGACACGAACGGGTCGTACGCCACGACATGCATGCCGAATGCCCTCGCCCGGTCGGCGACCAGCTTGCCGATGCGACCGAGGCCGATGACCGCCAACGTCTTGTCGGCCAGCTCGACACCCTCCCACCGTGAGCGCTCCCAGCGACCGGCGGTCAGCGCGGCGTGCGCCTGCGGAACGTTGCGGGCCTGAGCCAGCAGCAGCGCCATGGTGTGTTCGGCTGCCGAGATGATGTTGCTCTGCGGGGCGTTGACCACCATCACGCCGCGACGAGTCGCTGCTTCCACATCGACGTTGTCGAGGCCGATGCCGGCGCGACCGACGACCAGCAGCTCGTCGGCGTGCTCCAGCACCTCCGCCGTCACCTGCGTGGCCGAGCGGATGATGAGAGCCTGCGCGCCGCGGATGTTGTGCAGCAGGGCACTGAGATCGAGCTGCACGTCGACGGTGTGGCCGGCAGCCCGGAGGCGGTCGAGGCCTCCATCGGCGATTTCTTCGGTGACAAGGATCCGCGCCATTGGGACCATCGTTACCGCCGGAACCAAGGTTTCGAAAAGAATTGAACGATCTGTTCACCGCGCTCTGCCTCTACGGCTATCTTTGGCCGACGTCCAACACAGTTCTGACCTGCTCGTACCCGCAATCCATGGAGGTTTCATGTCGTACCCCTTTCTGTCGCCGGAGTGGATGGAAGCCGCCAAGGCAATCCGCGACAAGTACGCCGACCAGGCGTCGCCGATCACCGTCAGCGTGCGAATGAACCAAGTCATCACCGACGTCCCGTTCGGCGACGGTGACGTGAAGTTGTACCTCGACACCTCGTCGGGAACGATGGAGATGGAGTCAGGCGAGTTGGAGACACCCGACCTCACCTTGACCACCGATTACGACACGGCCAAGAAGCTCTTCGTCGACCAGGATCAGGCCGCCGGGATGCAGGCGTTCATGGCCGGCAAGATCAAGGTGCAGGGCGACATGATGAAGATGATGGCCATGCAGACCGGCATGCCTCAGGACGCGATCGCCAAGACCATCGCCAGCGAGATCAAAGAGATCACCGACTAGCTACGTGCGGGCCAGCGGCGCGAGGGCGTTGGCCAGATCCTCGACCGACCACATCTCGTCGCGATCGACCGACGCGCCGCGTGACCAGCTCTCGATCAGCGTCACGTTGCCGCCCTGCACGAAGAACGTCTCACCGGTGAACTTGCACTCGGTGCTGGCGAGGTAGGCGACGAGCGGCGAGCAGTTGGCCGGATGCCACTGGTCGAACCCACCTTCGGCCGGCTTCATGATCTCGCCGAGCCCTGGCGTCGCGAGCGTCAATCGGGTACGGGCACCTGGCGCCACCGTGTTGCTCTTCACGTCGTAGCGCACGAGCTCTTTGGCGACGATCTGGCTGAACGTCGCAATGCCCGTCTTCGCCGCGCCGTAGTTGCTCTGTCCCGGGTTGGCGAACAACCCCGACGTGCTCGACGTGTGCACCAGGTTGCGCGGCTTGCCATTGCCGGCCTTGTGCTGTTCACGCCAGTAGGCCGCCGCCCAACGGGTCGGCGCGAAGTGACCCTTGAGGTGCACGGTGATGACTGCGTCCCACTCCTCCTCGGTCATGTTGACGATCACCCGGTCGCGCAGGATGCCGGCGTTGTTCACCAGGATGTCGAGATCGCCGAACGTTTCGATCGCACTGTTGATGAGGCGCTGCGCACCCTCCCAGTCGGCGACGTTGTCGCCGTTGGTGATCGCCTCGCCACCGAGCTCCTTGATCTCGTCGACCACTTGTTGCGCCGGCGTCGAGTCGCTGCCGGTTCCGTCGTTGGCACCGCCGATGTCGTTGACGACGACACGGGCACCTTCGCGGGCAAACAGCAAGGCATGCTCTCGGCCAATTCCACGGCCTGCGCCGGTGATGATTGCCACTCGGCCGTCAAGCGATCCCATGCCATTCTCCTCCAGAGGATGGCACGCTAGCCACCGGCAGGGAATGGTGTGAATTCTAGAAGAAGGCGATGTCGATGGGTGTGCCGCGCAACAGCATCTGGCCGACTTGAACGTCGGTGCCCTGGTAGGTCGCCGCAACGAGGACGCCGCTGGTGTTGCCGGTGACCGTCCCGACCGCGAGCCCGGCTGCGTTCAGCGTGTCGGTGGCCTGCTGCAGCGTGAGGTTGCCCAGCGACGGCACGGCGACAAGATCCTGACCCTTCGAGACCACCACGCTGACCACCGCGCCGCGATCCACTGTTGTGTTCGGCGGAAGGTCTTGACGAAGGATGAGGCCTGCCGCGGTGGCGCCGGTGTTGTCGAACTCCGGATCGAGTTGCAACAGCACGAGACCCTGCGGAGTCAGTGCCGCGGTGGCCTCATCGACGGTCATGCCCGTGAGGTCGGGTACGACACGCGGCTGCGGGCCGGCCGAAAGCACGACGGTGACGGTCGTCTTCGGTGTCACCGTGTCGCCCGCCTTGAGAGCAGGCTGATCCGGCACCATCCAGCTGATGACGGTGCCGGCGGGGATCGTCTCGTCGAAGACCGGATCGGACTGTTGCAGGACGAGGTCGAGTGACGACAAGGCGGCGGTGGCCTCGTCGAGGGTCATGCCGGTGAGCTCCGGAAGTGGTCTGGGGGCTGGGCCGGTGCTGACGACGATCTGGAACGGCTGGTTCTCGTCGAGCGAGGTCGACTCCGCCGGCAGCGTGCGGATGACGATTCCGGTGGCGACTGCCTCGCTGGCTTCACGCGTGACGGTGGTGTTCCAGTTGAAGCCCGAGACCTGGTTGAGGGCCTCGGCTTCGGTCAGGCCGACCAAGTTGGGCACGACGTACGTCTGGGTTTGATCGCGTGTGACGAAGTACGCAATACCTCCGGCAACTGCCGCGAGTACCACCAACACAGCGAGCGACCAGGCGATCCAGTCGACGTCGTCGTGGCGGGTCGTCGACGACCGTGTCGACGCCCTCGGCCGGGCGCGCCTTGGCCGACGTCATCTCCTCGTCGGTGGGGACGTACTCGGTGGTCGTCATCGGAATCGTTTGCGCAGGACCAGGAGCGGGCGCGGGCGGCGGCAACGGTGGGCGGGCGATGGCACCGGACGCGTCGCCGAACAAACCCGAGTTCGGCAGGTTGATCGGGGCAGGTCGCGGAAGCCTCTCTGCGGCCTGCACCAGCGCTCTACCGAACTCCGCCGCTGAGTATCGATCCTCCGGCAGGGGCCGACCGGCACGCTCGAGCACCGCGGCAAGCGGACCGAGATCTGCCGAGACGGGCATCAGTCGATCGATGCGATTGGAGAGGGTGGCGACGGTCGAGTCGCCGGCGAACGGAACCGATCCCGACATCGACTCGAGCATCGTCAGGCACAGCGAATACACGTCGCCTCGCGGACCGCGACGACCCGACTCGGCCAGCTCCGGAGCGGCGTACATCGCGAGCGCATTGCTGACGTGCGCTCGATCGGTCCACAGCGCCTCGCCGACGACGTTCGCGAGACCGACGTCGGTGATCCGAAGCCGACCCTCGTCGCCGAAGACGAGCGTCGACGGACGGATGTCGCCGTGCACGAGCCCGTGGCGATGGATGACGTCGAGCGCCTTGCACGCCTCGAGACCGACCATCAATGCCTGCGACGGCGACAGCGTGCGGCCACGGTCGAGGTACTCGCGCAGGCTGCCGCCACTGAGGTGCTCGACGATGACGTACATCGCCTTGCGGTCGTTCCAGATGTCGGCGCCCCAGTCGTAGATCTCGGCGATGTTGGGATGCTTGATGGCGGCACCCTGCTCGGCAGCCATCCTGAACGCCCGTTCGAAGCCCTCACCCGCGCTGAGGTCAGGGTGGACGACCTTGATGGCGACGACTCGCTGTTCGACCAGGTCAAAGGCATCGAAGACAGCAGCATCGACACCACTGCCGCGCCGAGGTCCGAGTTGATACCGACCCGCGACGACCCGACCGTTGAACTGTGTATCCATCAATGTCATGGGGTACTGAACGCTACCGCGAGGTCCGGCGCGGTCGGCGGTCATGCAGTGAAATCGCCCTGGCGACGGAAGTTTCGCGACGGAATGACGGAAGAATGATGGCCATGAAACGGCCGCAGTTCGACAGCCGACAGCGACGTCTGTTGGTGTGCAGTCTGGTGATCGCCGTCGGTTTGGTGATGGTGATCCTCGGGTTCCAGTCGTCGGTCACCGGTCGCAAGGCGCTGGCCCTTCCGGCGACGATCGAGGACGTCGATCCGGTCCGTGGCGCCGTCGGAGTCCGCCTCGCAGACCGAGGTGTTCGTCGACCTGTTGGCGGGCTACACCGGCGTCCTCGTGATCGACGGGATCGAGTTGAAGACAGTCGATCCCAACGATCTCGAAGAGGGGCCCGGTGGCGAGCAGGTCAACCTGCCGCCGACGACGATCTACGAACGAGGCAACGCGACGTTGACGTTCGTGCCCACCGAGGGCGCCCCGATCGAGTCGTTCAAGCAAGGCGCCCACACGGTGACGGTGATCTATTGGAAGGTCCTCGAATCCCGCCTGCGGTCGCAGACCTACACCTGGACCTTCTCCGTCTTCTGAGTTCTGTTCAGGTGGGCAGCTCGCCGGTTTCCAGGAGCTTGTCGAAGCCGTCGTCGTCGAGAATCGGCAAGCCCAGTTCTTGGGCCTTGGTGATCTTGCTGGCGCCCGGCGAGTCGCCGACGACCACGGCGAACGTCTTGGCACTGACGCTGCCAGGGCTCTTGCCGCCGCGCGCCTTGATGGCCAGTTCCGCTTCCTCGCGTGAATAGCGCTCCAACGTGCCGGTGACGACCACCGCCTTGCCGGCGAGCACCTGCGGCATCCGGCTGACCTCGACCTTGCCGAACTCGACGCCGGCGCGTCGCAGCTTCTCGATGAACTCCTTGTTGGCATCGATCGCGTACCACCGGCAGATCGAGCGAGCGATCACCGGCCCCACACCGTTCGTCATCGCCAGCGCGGCCTCGTCGGCGGCCAGGATCGAGTCGAGTGTGCCGAACGCAACGCTCAGCGATTCGCTCGCTGAGGGACCGAGACCCTTGATCCCCAATGCCGTCAGCAGCTTCGGCAGCGGTCGCGCCTTCGACCCTTCGATACCCGCGAGCAGCTTGTCGGCGCTGATCTTGGCGAACCCTTCGAGGCCCAACAGCTGCTCGGAGGTCAGCGAATAGATGTCGGCAGGATCGGTGATGAGGCCGGCGTCGCTGAGTTGGAAGACCGTGCGTTCGCCGAGGCCCTCGATGTCCATCGCTCCTCGCGAGGCGAAATAGATCACCCGCTGATCGCGCTGGAACGGGCAGGCGGGCTCGATGCATCTCGTGTCGGCTTCACCCTCGATGCGGACGAGCTCGGTCTTCAACGGGCATGGACAGATCTTCGGGAACTCCCACGGCTTGGTGCCCTTCGGGCGCAGCGAGAGGATGGGTCCGACGACCTCGGGGATGACATCACCGGCCTTGCGAACGGTCACCGTGTCGCCCGGTCGCACGTCCTTGGCGCGGACCTGATCCTGGTTGTGCAGCGTCGCCATTCGCACCGTGGATCCGCCGACGAACACGGGATCGAGCACCGCGAACGGAGTGGTACGACCAGTGCGACCGACAGATACCTGGATGTCGCGGAGCACCGTCGTCCGCTCCTCCGGCGGGAACTTGAACGCAATGGCCCAACGCGGAGCACGTGAGGTGAACCCCAACAACTCGCGCAACGCCAACTGGTCGACCTTGGCAACGGCGCCGTCGATTTCGTACGCAAGATCGTGGCGATGGTCTCGCCAGTGTGCGGCGAACCCGTAGACGCCCGCGAGGTCGTCGACCACGCGCACCTCGGGGTTGACGGGAAAGCCGAGATTCCCGAGGAACTCGAGCGTCTCGTGATGGCTCGTGAACTCGGGCCCACCCACCACCTCGCCGAGTTGATAGCACCAGAAGCTGAGCTCGCGGCTCGCGGTGATTCGCGGATCCTTCTGTCGAAGGCTGCCCGCGCCGGCGTTGCGCGGGTTCGCGAACAGCGGCTGCCCGGCCGCGGCGGCGCGTTCGTTGAGCGCCTCGAAGCTGGCGATCGGCATGTACACCTCGCCGCGCACCTCGACCACCTCCGGCGCACCCTTTGGCAAGTCGCTTCGGCAGCGCCGCGATCGTGGCGACGTTGGCGGTGACGTCCTCGCCCACGCGGCCATCGCCGCGAGTTGCGGCCTGCACGAACTTGCCGCCTTCGTAGCGAAGGCTCATCGCCAGCCCGTCGATCTTCAGCTCGCAGACGAAGGTGGCGGGGGCACCGGCAAGGCCGCGTGCAATCCGATCGCCCCATTGCGCGAGCTCGGCCTCGTCCATCGCGTTGTCGAGGCTTGTCATCGGCACGCGATGCACGACAGGCGCGAACGTCGCGGACAAGGGCGCGCCGCCGACCTGGCTGGTGGGTGAATCAGGGGAGGCGAGCTCCGGGTGCTCGGTCTCGAGCCGCAGGAGCTCGCGAACCAGCAGGTCGTAATCGGCGTCGGCGATCTCCGGGCTGTCGAGCGTGTGATAGCGCTCGTTGTGATACGCGATCTGCCGCCGAAGGTCGTCGACCCTGGCGGCGATGTCGGCGGAGTCCGTCATGCAGGCGAGTGTAAGCAGCTACGCGCCGAGTGAGATGCGCGTTGCGGTTGCCTGGTCCCTGACCCGCTCGCTGATGTCGGCAGCCAATCGGTGCACTCGTTCGGCGACCGCCGGCGTGTGCGTACCGAGCCCGCATTCGGGCGTGATGATCGATTGCCGCCGCAGTTGGCCAGGATCGGCGCCGCGCTGCACGAGCTCGCACCACAGCTCGCTGAGCTTGCGCCACGGCCGTTCGGCCGATGTCGAGATCGGCCCCTCCGTCGACACAGCCCCCCACGCGATCGTGCCACCATCGCCCAGGAATCGAGCGAGGTATCCGGCCGACTCCAGCAGTCGCATGTCGACAGGCACCGACAACACGTCGGGCCCGATGGCGACCAGGGAGGCGATGTCGGCGGTCGCACACACATGCAGACCCGTCACCGCGACCGTCTCGATCGCGGCCAGCGCAGCAGACACCAGATCGACTGCAGTGTCGGGGGCGATCGGGAACCCGGCGCCCATCATCTCGTCGAGCGTCGGTTCGTCGATGAACACGACCTGACGACAGCCGGGCAACTCTGCGGCGACGTGATCGACCAGTTGACGGACGCGGCAACGCACGGCGCGCACCGACACCTCGAAGGCCACATCACTGCTGAGCCCGGCGCGGACAAGCGCGAGACCGAGCGTGACCGGACCGACGAACTGCCACTTCACCGGAGCCTGACGGCCGGCGGCAGCAGCGATGAACGCCCGCCATCCTCCGAACGCATCGTGCTGCAGGTCGGTCACCACCGGAGCCTCGGGATCGAAGCTCGATGGCGTCGAATGCGATGCTGCCGTATTGCCCGACGGTGATCCCCGCAAGACCGACGAGGCCCTGCGGGATCATGCCCTCTGCGGGCGACCGTTTAGGCAGTGTCGGGATCGCGGGGAGCTCGAGCGTCGCCAACGAAAACGCCGCCGCGGCCGCTGCGTCGCGGTGAGGAAGACTGCCGATCCCTGTGGCAATGCCACTTGGTAGCTGCGCTCGATTCACCCCTGTGTGCTCCTGTGCGACATCGTTCCATTCGCGTGGACCGAGGCACGAGCCGAGGGGATTGCAGCATTCGTTCGCCAAGCGGTGCGTCCATCGGCAAGTCTTTCCGGCGTGCAACCCGGCGGATCGCAACTCCTCGCATCGCTGACCGGGACATGGGGGCCGCGACTCGCCTGGATCCTGGTCGGCATCGCCGGAGCATGGTCGATCGGCAGACGCGCTCGACGACCGATCGGCAGCCGTGCGAACGACCGCGATGATCGGCGCCTGGTTGCTGTGGGGAGTCGGGATCGTTGCGCTCGTCGTGCCATCGACGCTCGGCCTCACCGTCTCCCGGATGCTCGGAGCCCTTGCGTGCGGTGCGGCCGCGACCAGTTGGATAGCCGGCGCCGCACCGGCGGCGGGTGCCGTATTCGTCGCCTGCAGCGTGATCTTCGCCCTGCTCGCCGGCGGCGCGGAGTACGGACAGCGCTGCGTGCAAGCGTCCGCGTACGGCGACGAGCATCGCTTCTTGCTGCGAGCTCCTGCCGCCTTCTTGCCGCCGGTCATCGTCGCCGGTGCAGTCTGGGTTGCAGCCGTCGTCGCCGCACCGCTGCTGCTGGCGTCGGCCCAATGGCTGGTCGGCGTCGTTGCCGCCATGATCGCGGTCGGTCTCACCTGGCTACTACTCCCCCGCTTCAACGCCTTGTCGGAGCGATGGTTCGTCGTCGTCCCGGCCGGCGTCGTCGTGCACGACCAAGTCGTGTTGTCGGAGACGGTGATGGTGCTCGCGATCCAATCTCGCCGGGGTCGATCTGGCACTCGAAGGAACCGAAGCCGCGGACTTCACCGGGCCCGCGGGAGGGCATGCAATCGAGATCAGTGTGCAGTCGATGATCACCGTGCTGCTGGCACCGACCAAGGACTCGCCTCGGGGCAAGGCATTGCACGTGCAGTCGTTCATGATCGCGCCGAGCCGCCCCGGCGCGGTCCTGCGTCAGCTGGCGATGCCGCCGCCGAGCACGTAGTTGTTGGTCGGATCGAAGAAGACGACGCTCTGGCCCGGCGCGACCCGGCGCTGAGGTGCGTGCCAACCCACGGTGTCGCCGCGCGAATGTCGCCGGCACCGCAGTGCCGTGCGCGCTGCATTGCACCATCACCTCACCGGTGTAGGGCTGATCGGCCCAGACGACGGTTTCGACGCGCATCTCATCGACATCGAGATCGGACTCGTCGCCGACGACGACGGTCGATGTCGACTGGTCGATCGCGGTGACATACCGCTTCGGACCGCCGCCGGGAAGACCGATCCCGCGGCGCTGTCCCAGCGTCACCATCTCGATCGCGGGAACCTCGCCGAGCACCGTTCCGGCAGCGTCGACGACGGTGCCCTTGCGGAACGGGATGCGCGCCCCGAGGAACGTCTCGCGGCCGCCGGTCTGCGTGATGAAGCACACGTCTTGGCTGTCGGGTTTTGCGGCAGTGCGCAGACCGAGCGTCGCAGCACGATCGCGGACCTGTGCCTTGGTGAGATGGCCGACGGGAAACAGGGTCCGTCGGAGTTCGCGCTGCGGCAACATGTGCACGACGTAGCTCTGATCCTTGGCGGCATCCGCGCCACGATGCACGAAGTAGCGATCGCCGACCGACTCGACACGGGCATGGTGGCCAGTGGCGATCGCATCGAATCCGAGGAGATCGGCACGCTCACTGAGGCGGTCGAACTTCAGGTGGCGATTGCACTCGATGCACGGATTTGGCGTGCGGCCCTCGCTGTGGGCACGCACGTACGGGTCGACGACATGCGTATCGAAGTCGTCGGAGAAGTTGAAGACGAGGTGATCGATGTCGAGTTGCTGGGCAACGCGCCGGGCGTCGTCGACATCCGCGACCGAGCAACAACCCGTATCGCTGTCGCCGCCCCATAGCCGCATCGTGATGCCGACGACGTGATGACCAGCGTCGATCAACTCGGCTGCGGCGACGGAGGAATCGACGCCTCCACTGAGGGCAACGAGCACCTTCACGCTGCTCGCCCCTTGCGCAGCCGACTGACGGCCTCGACGATCGCTGTCGTCGCACGGGCGATGTCGTCGGCCGTCGTCGTGCGGCCGAGGGTCAATCGCAGCGCACCACGGGCCCGCTCGTTGGGCACACCCATCGCCGCGAGCACATGCGATGGCTCCATCGCACCACTCGCGCACGACGACGCGGCGCTGGCGCACACACCGGCTTCGTCGAGCAGGTACAGCAACGCCTCGTTCTCGATCCCGTCGATGCACACGTGCGCGCTTCCGGCGACCTTGCACTGACGGTCCACCGTCTCGTGCACGTCGTCGAGCCGAGCACGCAGTCCGTCGACGAGCGAGTCTCGCAGTGCCGCGACGCGAGCATTCTCGCCTGCCCGTTCGTTGTCGGTGGCTCGCAGCGCGGTGGCCATGCCGATGATCCCGGCAACGTTGTGGGTACCGCTGCGCCGCTCTCGTTCCTGCCCGCCGCCCACCAGCATCGGCGCGAACGTCGACTTGCCTCGGGCAACCAGAACACCGACGCCCTTCGGGCCACCGAACTTGTGCGCCGACAGCGACATCAGATCGACGTGCGGCGTGATCTCGCGAAGGTCGAGCCAGCATGCTGCCTGCACCGCGTCGGTGTGCAGCACTGCGTTCGGTGCACCGCGTCGCACGACCGCGGCGACCGCAGCCAGATCGGTGATCGTGCCGACCTCGTTGTTGACGGCCATGACGCTGACGAGTGTGACATCGTCGAGCGAACCAGCGAGAGATTCGAGATCCACGCGGCCCGCACTGTCGACGCCGATCACGCGGCCGTGTCGCGCCTCGACAGCGTGCAGCACGGCGTGATGTTCGACGGCGGGACACACAGCCAGTCCGCCGGAACGATCGAGCGTGCCGAAGATCGCGGTGTTGTCGGCCTCTGTTCCACCACTGGTGAAGATCACCTCGCCGGGCCGGCAACCCAGCACGTCGGCCACATCATCGCGGGCCTCGTCGATGGCCTTGCGAACCTGCCGAGCGAAGCGGTGCGAACCCGACGGGTTGGCGTACTGCTCGGTGAAGTACGGAAGCATCGCCTCGACGGCGTCGGCGCGCATGGGCGTCGTCGCCGCATGGTCCAGGTACGTGTAGCCGTCGTGCACGGCCATCAGGCTAATGGCGGCGGGCCCGTTGGCCGCCCGACTGCGCTTGTGGTCCGGGGCTCGACCGACATTGAATGGTGTGCGATGGATGGCTACACACGCTCGACATATGGCGACGCCTTTGCGGACGTGTACGACGACTGGTACCACGACATCAGCGACGTCGACGGAACGGTCGATCTTCTCGCCGATCTCGCGGCCGGTTTCGCGGGGCTCCCGGTGCTCGAACTGGGCGTGGGTACGGGTCGGCTGGCGCTTCCGCTGGCCTGCGCGGGTACGAGGTCGTCGGTCTCGATGCCAGTCAGGCGATGCTCGCGAAGCTGGCCGAGAAGGACCCGAGGGCGTCCGTCGCATCGGTGCTCGGCGACATGGTCGACGATCAACCGCCTGGTCCGTTCGGCCTCGTCTTCGTCGCGTTCAACACGTTCTTCGGGCTGCTCACCGAGGAGCGTCAGCGCGCCTGCTTTGCATCGGTCGCCCAACGATTTGGCGCCGGGCGGCGCATTCGTGATCGAGGCGTTCGTCCCCGAGCCACAAGCCGGGCCCACCCGTTGTCGTGCGTTCGATGACGACCGATTCGGTCGTGCTCAGCATCACGACGCACGACGAGACGGGTCAGATCGCGCAGGGTCAGCACATATCGATCAGCGAATCGGGAGGCGTGCGAATGCGGCCGTGGGCCATTCGCTACGCGACCGTCGACCAACTCGACGCGATGGCGCGTACTTCTGGATTCCGTCTCGACGAGCGCTGGGAAGACGCACAACGCGCGCCGTTCAACGCCGAGAGCGCCCGCCACGTATCGGTGTATCGCACAATTCACAGCCCCGTCCGTCCTGAAGGTAGTGCGACGTCCTAAGCTGATTGACGCAATGAGTCAACTGCGTCTCAATCCACTGACCGGGCGGTGGGTCACAATCGTGGCCGAGCGTGCCGAGCGTCCGACAGACTTCGCACCCCGCGTCGCCCAAGTCGAGGCTGATCCCGACCGTCCATGCCCCTTCTGCCCGGGCAACGAGGAAGTCACGCTTCCCTCGCTCGACACGGTCGACGCCGATGGCACGTGGCGGATGCGGGTGATCCCCAACTTGTACCCGGCCTTCGATGGCGACGAGCCATTCGCCGTCCATCATCGTGGCCCGGTGCATGTCGAGGCCGAAGCCAGTGGCACGCACGAGGTGTTCGTGCTGACCCGCGATCACAACTCGGGCATCCACGATCTCAGCGACGCCGATGCTGCCGAAATGATGATGGTGCTCAAGCGTCGCTTCCTCGAGCACGCAGCGACGCCCAACGTTCGCTACACACAGGCGATCATCAACCACGGCCGCGAAGCCGGTGCGTCGATCGCCCACCCCCACGGCCAGCTGCTCGGCTTGCCGTTCGTCCCCGGCGAGTTGCTCGAAGAGCAGCGGGCGTTCAGCCGATTCGAAGGTGGCTGCATCCTCTGCGCGACCATCGAGGCCGAGCTCGGCGAGGGCGAGCGCGTCCTGTTCTCCAACGACGACGTGGTCTGTGTTGCTCCGTACTGGAGCGGCACTCCCTACGAGTTGCTCATCATCCCGCGCAACCACGAACTGCACCTCACGGACGCAAGCGACGTGACGTTGGCCGCTGTCGGCAAATCGATCCGCGACTCCATCGAACTGCTTCGTGAGACGCACGGCGACATCTCGTACAACATCGGCTTCCACACGGCGCCGCATCACTACAACGGTGCGTTCCACTGGCACGTCCACCTGTGGCCGAAGCTCGTCACGACTGCCGGCTTCGAGCGTGGGACCGGCGTGATGCTGAACATCGTTCCGCCGGAGCTCGCGGCCGAACAACTTCGCCGCCAGTCCGTCAAGGCCTGACCCGCCCTTCGTGTCCCGGCTGCACGTCGCCATCGACATCGCGGCCACGACCGAACAGGTCTGGGACGTCGTCGAACCAATCGAACATCACGTCGACTGGATGCACGACGCCGTCGCAATCCGATTCCAAACGGAGCAGAACCGCGGGGTCGGCGCCGCGTTTCTGTGCGACACCAAGGTCGGTCCGTTCGAGTTGGTCGACAGCATGGAGATCACCGAGTGGGAACCGGGCGTGTCGATGGGTGTGCGCCACGTCGGCGTGGTCACCGGCACCGGTCGATTCACGTTGACACCAATCGACCTCGGCCGTCGAACGCGTTTCGCGTGGGACGAATCTCTGAAGTTCCCGTGGTGGCTCGGCGGACCGGTCGGCGCGCGCATTGGTGGTCGTATCGCGTTGCGACCGATCTGGAATCGCAACCTCACCGAGTTGAAGCGAATCGTCGAAGAGCACGCAAGCGCCACGTAGGCCCGGCCGCTCCTTCTACTCAGCGTTTGGCGCTCTTGCGGAAGACGTCGAAGGCGTTCGTCGACCACCATGCCCAGGCGACGAGGACCGGCTGGAAGAACAAGCGGGTAAGCCTGGCAGCATCTGAGTTCAAGCCGAACGCATCGTCACCATCGATGAACTGACTGATGTTGCCAGGGAACACGGCGATGAAGAACAGACCCGCTGCGAGACCGAGCAGTGAGCGACGGCGTCGTACGAAGATCAGCGCCAGACCGAGCGAGATCTCGACGAGGCCCGACAGGATCACCACCACGTTCTTGTCGATCCCAACCCAATCGGGCACCTGCGCCTGGAAGTCGGTGCGGGCAAACGTCAGGTGGCCGATGCCGGCAATGATGAGTACGCCACCGAGGGCGATTCGTGCAATGGAACGGACGCGAGTCGATCGATCGATGGTCATGGTGCTCGTACCGTACGGTCTCGCCGGTCCACACGTCTCGCAACGAGCCGTTAGGCGATGGCACGCACGGCTGCGGTGACACCTGCGCCGACGATGATCACGACGATCAAGGGTGCCTTCCTCCACGCCAAGATCGCCGCGACGCCGACTCCGGCAGCACGGGCGTCGATCTGCAGTTGCTGGCCGACGCTGAACGTGTCCTTCACGACCAGTGCAGCGATCAACGCTGCGGGGATCAACCCGAGACAGCGATCCAACACTGGGGGAAGTGTGCGGTCGCCGATCACAACCAAGCCGAGCACCTTGAAGAAGTACGCGCCGGCAGCGAGCACGAGGATCAGCGTCCACGTCATCGGGGAATCCCGACCAACACTGCCAGCGAGGCACAGAGGATGGGAATCCCGACGGGAACGAACGGGATCAGCACCAGGCAGATCACCGCGCCGAGCAGCGCAGCCAGGCGACCACGCGGATCACGTAGCAAGGGGAACAGCATGGCGACGTACGCAGCCGGGAATGCCGCGTCGAGGCCGAACTTCTTCGGATCGATCGCACTCCCGGCAAGCGCGCCGAGCAGGGTGCCGAGGTTCCAGAAGAAGTAGAGGCTGACTCCCGTGATCCAGAACGCCGCCCGTTGTTCGTCGGGCTTGGATTGGGCGGCGGACATCGCCGTCGACTCGTCGATGGTCAGCTGCGCGGCAACGAGCCTGCGACCGAGAGACCCGGTCAACCGACGCGACATCGTCAACCCGTAGACGCCATTGCGCGCCGCAAGCAACAGTGATCCGCCGAGCGCAGACGCTGTCGATCCGCCTGCACCGATCACGCTGACAGCCGAGAACTGGCTCGCGCCGGTGAACACGAGCAACGACATCGCGCAGGTCTGCAAGACCGACGCGCCCGCACTGACGGCGCCGACGCCGAACGACACGCCGAAGACTCCGACTGCCATTGCAAGTGTGATGCTGGCTGTGACCACCGGTCGCATGCGCGGATCGCGCCAAGTTGCGATCATTGGGCAGCTACTCGCAATGTGCCCCGATCACGGACGCTGTGCGCCGAGGAGAACGACTCCGAGCGGCGGTAGATCGAACTCGGCGGACGCGGGTTGTCCTTGCCAGGTGTGATCGGTCGTTGCCGAAACGGTCGCGATCTCGCCGCGGTAGCCGGACCCGCCGAACTGACCACTGTCGGAGTCCAGCAGCACACGCCATTCACCCGGCCACGGCAGGCCGACCCGGTGACCGGGACGGGGCACCGGTGTGAAGTTGGCGACGCAGGCGACGGCCTGTCCCCCGGCGTGTCCCCATCGCAAGAAGCGCATAGACGGAGTGCAAAGCATCGTCGGCATCGAGCCACTGAAACCCGGTCGGTTCGTGATCGCGTTCCCACATCGACTTCCACTGCGTGGCGACCCGGTTGAGCTCGGCCAGCAAATCACGCACACCTCGATGCGGGGCGTGATCGAGCAGGTGCCACGGCAGCCCGCCGGCATCGTTCCACTCGGTCCAGGGCGCGAGCTCCGCACCCATGAACAGCAACGGCGCGCCGGGCATCGCCCACATCCACGTGAACATCGCCCGCAGGTTGGCGAACTTCTGCCAGTCGTCGCCGGGCATCTTCCCCAGCAGGCTGCCCTTGCCGTGCACGACCTCGTCGTGGCTGATCGGCAGCACGAACTGCTCGGTGAAGGCGTACAGCAATCCGAACGAGAGCTCGCGATGGTGCCAGCGCCGGTGCACCGGATCGGTGCTGAAGTAGTCGAGCGTGTCGTGCATCCACCCGAGGTTCCACTTGTGGGTGAAGCCGAGCCCGCCGTGATCGATCGAGTGCGTCACCTTCGGCCAGGCAGTGCTCTCCTCGGCGATCATCATCGCGGTCGGGACCTCGTGGCTGACGGTCGCGTTGAGCTGCCGGAGGAAGTCGATCGCGTCGAGGTTCTCGCGGCCACCGAACTTGTTGGGGACCCACCGGCCGGGACCGCGCGAGTAGTCGAGGTACAACATGCTGGCGACCGCATCGACGCGCAGGCCGTCGATGTGGAACTCCTCGAGCCAGTACAGCGCGTTGGCGATCAGGAAGTTGCGGACCTCGTGACGGCCGTAGTTGAACACCAAGGTGCCCCAGTCCGGATGCTCGCCTTGGCGCGGGTCGGAGTGCTCGTACAGCTTGGTGCCGTCGAAGCGGGCGAGGCTCCAGTCGTCGCGCGGGAAATGCGCGGGAACCCAGTCGAGGATCACGCCGATGCCACGTTGGTGCAGTTCGTCGACGAACGCTCGGAAGTCGTCGGGGGCACCGAAGCGGGCGGTCGGGGCGTAGTAACCGGTGACCTGGTATCCCCACGAGCCTCCGAACGGATGCTCGGCGACAGGCAACAGTTCGACGTGGGTGAAGCCGAGCGCGGCGACGTGGTCGGCGACCTGATGGGCCAGTTCGCGGTACGAGTACACGCCGTGCCGCCACGACGCGAGATGCATCTCGTAGATCCGCAGCGGGTGAGCCGGGACCATGACCGCGCGCCGACATCCACGACTCGTCGCCCCACGTGTGCGTGCTCGGCGCGGCGACGACGCTGGCGGTTGCCGGCGGGCATTCGGTTGCGTACGCCATCGGGTCGGCCTTCATCATCACGTTGCCATTGGCGGCCTCGATGGCGAACTTGTACCGGTAGCCGACGTCGGCCGACTTGGCGATCCCTGCCCAGACACCCTGACCGTTGCCTGTGGCACCAGCACGTCGCCGTCGACCCAACCGTCCCAATCGCCGACAACCCGAACCGATTTCGCGTTCGGGGCCCAGACCGCGAACTGCACGCCACCGTCGGCGAGCGGGTGGGCGCCGAGCCACTGCCACAAGCGCCGATGCGTGCCTTCGCCGAAGAAGTGGAGATCGTGTTCGCCGAGCAGCACGACGGAAGCGTACGTGACTGCACCGGCGGACTACGGTCAACCACTGATGCGCATACTGATGATGTCGTGGGAGTACCCGCCCCGAGTAGTCGGGGGGTATTGCTGCACACGTCGACGGTCTGGCGCGGGCAATGGCACGGGCAGGCCACGAGGTCGTGGTCTTCAGCCTCGATCATCCGAAGGTCGGCGACGACGAGATGGTCGAGGGCGTTCGGGTCCTTCGGGCCAACGCCGATCTGCCGTGGATACCCGACGATTTCGTCATCTCGGAAACCGCGTCGGCCAATCATCACATCACCCAGCTCGCGGCCCGCCTCGGTACCTGGAGGCCGCAGATCATCCATGCCCACGACTGGCTGGTCGCATGGTCAGCAGACACCCTGCGAGCGCTGTGGGGAGTGCCGCTGGTCGCCACCATCCATGGAACCGAGCGAGGCCGTCACGGCGGGTACGTGCCGCAAGGAGCGCCCGCAGCGATCAACGCCGTGGAGTGGTGGCTCACCTATCAGGCACAGCAGGTGATCGCCTGCTCGAAGTTCATGGTGCGCGAGATCACCGACGGTTTCGAGTTGCCCTCCGAGAAGGTCAACCTCGTTCCGAACGGCATCGATACCGGGCAATGGCTGTCGCCCACACCGCCGTCGCAGAACGACTCTGAACAACTCGTCGTCGCCTGGGGTCGCATCCAGTACGAAAAGGGTTTCCAGGTGCTCACGAGGGCCATCGGCCACCTCCGCCAACGGCTCCCCGACCTCCGCTGCGTGATCGCCGGACGTGGCAGCTACCTCGCCGAGCTGCAGACGCAGATCGACATGGAAGGCGTCGGCGACATCGTCCAACTCGCCGGGTTCGTGCCCGACGACGAGCTGCGCCGGCTGCTGCAGCGGACCAGCTGCGTCGTGATCCCGTCGCTCTACGAACCGTTCGGCATCGTCGCCCTCGAGGGAATGGCGGCGGGTGCGCCGACCATCGTCGCCCGTACCGGTGGCCTCGCCGAGATCGTCGATGGCACCGGTGCCGGCATGGTGTTCGAGCCCGGCAACCACATCGCCCTCGCCAACTGCATCGCCGATCTGCTCAGCCATCCCGATGTCGCGGACAGCATGCGCACGAAGGCGGCAGCGCTGCTGGCCGGCAGGTACACCTGGGATGCGATCGCAGCCACGACGCTCGGGGTGTACAGCAAGGCCAAGCGCGGCTGAGCTGCGCCGCTCACCGGGCGTCGGGCGGCATCCAATTCGGCCGCGGACCCCTCCCGACTAAACTCCCCGAATGCGTGCAGTCCGCCAGTTCAATGTCGTCCCCGCGATCCCGACGCGTCTCGCCGCACTCGGAACGTTGGCCAACAACATCTACTGGACGTGGGACCGCCAGACGCAGGCCTTGTTCTCCCAGCTGGATCCGGCCCTGTGGGAGTCGAGCGGGCACGATCCACTCCGACTGATCGCCGGGATCACCGCCGGGCGGTGGGCCGAGCTGTCGGCGGACCCGGAGATTGCCGCATTGACCGACGCCGCCGCCCAGCGCCTGGCCGAGGCCACCACCGAGCCGCGCTGGTTCCAGGGGCGCACCGACAGCCCGCTCGACATGATCGCCTACTTCTCCCCCGAGTTCGGACTGACCGAGACGCTGCCGCAGTACTCCGGCGGCCTCGGCATCCTCGCCGGCGACCATCTGAAGGCAGCCTCCGACCTCGGGCTTCCGCTTGGTCGCGATCGGGCTCCTGTATGCCGAGGGTTACTTCCGCCAGAAGCTCAATGCCGACGGCTACCAGGAGGAGAACTTTCCGCGGCTCGATCCGCACGGCCTCGCGTTGACGCCGACCGGCTTGCAGGTGTCGGTCGACATGGGCGACGAGATCGCCCGCCTGAACATCTGGCAGGTGCAGGTCGGTCGGATCAACCTCTACATGCTCGACGCTGCGGTCGAAGGCAACAGCCCCGAGGTCGCAGCGATCACCAATCGCCTGTACGGCGGCGACAACGAGCACCGCATCCGACAGGAGATCGTCCTCGGGATCGGCGGCGTTCGGGCACTGCGCGCGCTCGGCCTGCACCCGCAGGTGTTCCACACCAACGAGGGTCACGCCGGCTTCTTGTCCCTCGAACGGATCCGCGAGCTCGTCGAGTCCGGCCTGACGTTCGCCGAGGCCGTCGAGGTGGTTCGCGCCGGCGGAGTGTTCACCACGCACACGCCGGTGCCCGCCGGCATCGACCGCTTCGGGCGCGACCTGATGGAGAAGTACTTCACGTCGTTCGCCGCCTCGCTGGGCATTTCGCTGGACGAGTTGATGACGGTCGGCCAGCGGCCCGACGAGCCCGACGACGATCGGTTCAACATGGCAGTCATGGGGCTACGGCTCGCCGGCCGCAGCAACGGCGTTGCCCAGTTGCACGGCAAGGTCAGCCGCGAGATGTTCCAGGGAATGTGGCCCGACGTGACCGTCGAGGAGGTCCCGATCGGCGCGATCACCAACGGCGTCCACGCCCACACCTGGGTCAGCGACGGAATCGCCGATCTGCTGGCCAGCAGCGTCGGGCCCGTCTGGGACGGCGCCGACAAGGCGTCGTGGGCCGGCGTCGCCAAGCTCGCCCCGGCGCGGGTGTGGGCCACGCGGGCCAAGGGTCGCGCCAATCTTGTCTCGTTCGTTCGCGCTCACTTCGGCGAGGCGCTGCTCGATCCGCAGGCGTTGACGATCGGCTTCGCCCGCCGCTTCGCGACCTACAAGCGGGCGACGCTGCTGTTCTCGCAACCGGAACGGCTGCTGCGACTGGTCACCGACGCGAACCGGCCGGTGCAGTTCGTCTTCGCCGGCAAGGCCCACCCGGCCGACCAGCCGGGCAAGGACATGATCCGCGAGATCGAGGTCTTCGCCAGGGAGCACGACGTCGGCAACCGCATCGTGTTCCTGCAGGACTACGACATCGCGGTGGCCCGCACGATGCTGCACGGCTGCGATGTGTGGCTCAACAACCCGCGCCGGCCGCTCGAGGCGTGCGGCACCAGCGGGATGAAGGCGGCGCTCAACGGCGTGTTGAACTGCAGCATCCTCGACGGCTGGTGGGACGAGTGTTACGACGGCCAGAACGGATGGGCAATCGCCTCCGCCGACGACGACGCCGACATCGGTCGCCGCGACAAGCGCGAGGCCACCAGTCTGTTCGGGTCTGCTCGAGCGCGAGATCGTTCCGCTGTTCTACGACCGCGATGCCGACGGTGTGCCGGTCGAGTGGATCAACAAGATGAAGGACAATTGGTGCTCACTCGGCCCGTTCGTGACGGCCGCGCGAATGGTGCGCGAATACACGTCGGAGTTGTACGAACCGGCCGCAGCGAGCGCGACCGCGATGCTGGCCGACTCCGCATCGCGTGGCAAGGCTTTGGCTCATTGGAAGCAGACCATCATCGGGGCGTGGACGGATGTGAAGGTGCTCGACCTCGACATCGACACGTCGGCCGCGCACGAGGGCGACCAGCGCGACGTGCACGCACGTGTCGAGCTCGGCGGCCTCGACGCCAGCGAGGTCACGGTGCAGGCACTGCACGGCCCCATCGATTCCACGGGCGCGTTCATCGGCACTCCGGCGGCGATCGATCCTGCAACCAACGGGTGGCGGTGGCTTCGCGGGCACCTACCCTGTGGGCGAGGCCGGTCCCTACGGCGTCACGGTGCGGGCTGTTCCTCGGCACGACGATCTCATCAGCCCGATGGAGATGGGCCTCGTCGCCTGGGCCGACTGACCCGACGTACTCTCCGGTGAGCTACTTGCCGGTGAACTGGGCCTTGCCGGGGCCGTGCTCCAAGAAGCTCTGCACGCCGACCTGGCTGTCGGAGGTGTGGAAGATCCGCCTCGAACAGGTCGCGCTCGAGCTTCAACGCGTCTGCCAACGGCTGCTCGATGCCTCCGTCGACGGCACGCTTGATCATCGCCTGAGCCTGCAACGGGCCTCGAGCAACTTCTGCGGCCATCGCCAACGCCCGCTCGTGCAACGACTCCGTCGACACCAATTCGTCGGCGAGCCCGATCCGCAACGCTTCCTCGGCCTTCACCTGCCGACCGGTGATCATCATCTCCTTGGCCTTGCTGGGACCGATCAGTCGCGGCAGTCGCTGCGTGCCGCCGCCGCCAGGAATGATTCCGAGCAGGATCTCCGGTTGGCCGAAGACAGCCCGCTCGCCGACGATGCGATAGTCGCACGCAAGCGCCAGCTCGCACCCTCCGCCGAGGGCGTAGCCGCTGACTGCGGCGATCACGAACCTGGGGATCTTGGCGACGGCGTTGAGCGCGGCGTGGAAACCGGCGGTGATGTGGTGCGCCTGCTCAGCGTCGCCGAACTCGCTGATGTCGGCACCCGCGGCGAAGATCCGTTCGCCACCGGTGATCACGACGGCTCCTGGCGGGTTGACGACCATGTCTTCCGCTGCCTCACGCAGCTCGGCGAGCAATCCCCGCGACAGCGCGTTGACCTTCGGGTTGTTCAGCGTCACGACCGCGACACCGTCGGATCGCCGTTCGACGAGCACAAGTTCTCCCATCCCGCCACCCTACGTGCTCGCCACCGCTCGATCACGAGAGCGATTGACCCCTGCCGCCCCCGTACGGGGCCGCAAGGGTCAAACGTCGGTGCGTGCGGGTGGACCGGGCGGGTTCGCGGCCGGGAGCGGCGGCAGGTCAGCCGTCGATGCCGGCGAGCATCTCGTCGGCGGCGGTCCAGGGGTCGAGGCGGTGTTGGGCGACATCGGCCTGCAGCTGGTCCCAGCGATCGCCGGTGGTCAGCTCTCGGGCGCGCTGCTCGAGACGACGGGCGACGATCTCGCGGAGCTCTTCACCGACCCGGAACTGGCGACGGCGGGCCAACTCGCCGGAGGCTTCGATCGAGGCTCGATGTGCCAAGACCGCCGCCCAGTACTCGGCGACACCTTCGTTGGTGATGGCCACGACGGGCAGGATCGGCGGGTGCCAGGCGTCGTGGGTCGAGATCGGAGAGCTCGAGCATCTGCTCGAGATCGCGGCGAGTCTCTTCGACGCCTTTGCGGTCGGCCTTGTTGATCACGAAGATGTCGGCGATCTCCATCAGCCCGGCCTTGTTGGCCTGCACGGAGTCGCCCCAGCCGGGGTTGACGACGACGACGGTGGTGTCGGCCTTGCCGGCGATCTCGACCTCGACCTGACCGACGCCGACCGTCTCGATCAACGTCCACGGGCGACCGATCGCGTCGAGCAGACGCGCTGCCTCGGGCGTCGCCAGCGAGAGTCCGCCGAGATGACCGCGAGTCGCCATCGAGCGGATGAACACACCGGGGTCGGTGGCGTGATCCTGCATCCGCACCCGGTCGCCGAGGATGGCGCCGCCGGTGAACGGCGACGACGGATCGATGGCCAGCACGGCGACCTCGAGGTCCTCGAGCGCGGAGGTGACCGATGGTCGCGCTGGTCAGCGTGCTCTTGCCCGCGCCGGGCGCACCGGTGAGCCCGACGAGGTAGCCGTTGCCGCTGAGCGGATGGGCAATGCGCGGCGATCTCACGGGCCTCGTCGCCGCCACGCTCGATCAGCGACAGCAGGCGGGCGAGCGCGGCCCGGTCGCCGTCGCAGGCAGCGCCGAACAGTTCGGGAACGGGGCGGGTTCGGCCTGCCATCTAGTCGATGTTGACGACTTCGGTGACACCGTCGATTCGGTCGCGCATGATGCGCTCGATTCCGGCCTTCAGCGTGCCGGTGCTCGCCGGACACGTGCCGCAGGCACCGACGAGCGTCACCGAGATCACACCGGTCTCCTCGTCGACGTCGCGCAGCACGATGTCACCGCCGTCGGCCTGCAGCGCCGGGCGGATGACTTCGATGGTTTCTTCGACTTGGGCACGCATGGTGTCGACGTTCTTTCGATGGAGGCCGCCTGTCATTGAAGCAGGACCGACCGTAGGATTGCGACTTATGTCAACGTCTCGTTGGTCACTCCTCATTCCCGCGGGTGCCAAATGGCACGAGGCCGCGCGATGATCGCCCACCAGGGAGGCTGGGACGAGATCCTGCTCGTGCTCGGGCCCATCGCAGTGATCGTCGGACTGTTGATGCTGGCGCGCAAGCGGGTCGACGCCGCCGAGCAGAAGAAGGTCGCCGCCAAGGGCGCGCAAGCCGCCGGCTCAGAAGCCTGCCAAGGGCTAGACGCGCTCGATGTCGGCGCCGATGCCGACGAGGCGACCGACGAGATCGTCGTAGCCACGGTCGACGTGGTGCACGCCGCTGACGACCGTCTCGCCCTCGGCCGCGAGCCCGGCCACCACCAGCGCGGCGCCGGCGCGGATGTCGGGAGCACGCACCGGCGCGCCGCTCAGTCGCTCGACGCCACGCACCACGGCGTGGTGGCCGTCGGTGCGGATGTCGGCGCCGAGTCGCTGCAGCTCCTCGACGTATCGGAAGCGGCCGGGATAGAGGTTCTCGGTGACGATGCCCGACGCCGTCGGCGACAGCCAACATCGTGACGATCAGCGGCTTGTAGTCGGTGGCGATGCCGGGATACGGAAGCGTCGCCACGTCGATCGACCGCAGCCGCTCGTGGGCCCACACCGCGAGCCCGTCGCCCGACCGACGTGACGGTGACGCCCATGTCGGCGAAGCGGCGCACCAGCATCTCCATGTGCTCCGGGCGAGCGCCGCGCAGCACGACCTCGCCACCGCACACGGCCACTGCCGCGAGGTACGTGGCGGCCTGAATTCGATCGGCCACGACGGCGTGATCGGCGGCGCGCAGCGAGCCGGGCTCGACGCCGTGGACGACCAATGTCGACGAGCCGACGCCCTCGATGTCGGCACCCATCGACGTCAACATCGCGCAGAGGTCGGCGATCTCCGGCTCGCGTGCGGCGTTGTCGATCACCGTGGTGCCCTTGGCGTGCACCGCAGCGGTGAGGATGTTCTCGGTCGCGCCGACGCTGGGGAACTCGAACGTGATGTCGGCACCGTGCAGGCGGTCGGCGGTCGCCTCGACGTAGCCGTGCTGCAGTTCGAATGTCGCGCCCATCGCCTCGAGGCCCTTGACGTGCATGTCGATCGGCCGGCTCCCGAAGTCGTCGCCGCCGGGCAGCGACAGGGTGACCTGGCCGCAGCGACCGAGCAGCGGACCGAGCACGTTGATCGATGCCCGGATCCGTTCGACGAGCTCGTACGGAGCGACCGGCGTGATGTCGCCGCGATTGGTCATCGTGATGCATCCGGCGCCGTCGAACGATGTCGTCACACCGATCGCTGCGAGCAGATCGCTCATGATCGCGACGTCGTCGATGGCCGGCACGTTGGTGAGGTGGTAGACGCCGTCGGCCAGCAGGGTCGCGGCCATCAGCTTCGAGCACCGAGTTCTTGGCGCCGGGGACGACCACCTCGCCGTGCAGGGGCGCGGCACGGCGAATGACGATCCGGTCGGAATTCATGGCGCTCAAGTATGGCCCATCCAGCGGCACTTCGTGTCCATCTCCGGACCCGTTGCCGACCGGCCACCAGTAGCCTCGTGGCGTGTCCCGCCGCCAACGGACGTTGCACCAGTCGTGGCCGGCCGGCTCACCAGAGGCGCAGCACGCCCTCGACCCCGCGCGACGACCTCGTCGAGGAGGTCGTCGCCTCGAACGACGGCGCAGACGACGACCTTTTCGCAGCAGGAAGGACCGTTCACGAGCTACGAGCGAACGGTGTCGGAGACCGCTCGAGACGGTCGACGAATCGATCCGCTACCGCATCGTCATCCCGTGGTTCGGCTGGCTGTTCGCGCTCCCCGTGCGCAGCACGCTGCGTCACCGGCCGCACGACGACAACGTGCCGTGGTGGTCGCCACCCGATCGGCTGACCGAGCGCAACGTCGCGACCCTCGGTCTGCTCGCGGCGGCGTCGATGGCTGCAGCATTCGCCAACACGCTGTTCACGCAGACGGCCAGCTTCGCTGCCGACGGCTTCGGGATCGACGAGCGGGCGCAGGGTGTCGGCGGCGTCATCGTGCGGCTCGGCGTCGTGATCGCCATTCCCGTTCGCGCTCCTCGCCGACCGTCGCGGACGGCGTCAGATCATCGTCATCACCGCGTGGCTGGCGCCGTTGTGGTGCGCGCTCGGCGCCCTCGCTCCGAACTTCTGGGTCCTCGTCGGCACGCAGACCATCGGCCGGCCGATCGGGCTGGCGCTCGCTCTGCTGATCGGCGTCGTCGCCGCCGAGGAGATGCCGCGCAGCAGCCGCGCGTACGCGCTCAGCGTGCTCGCGCTGGCGGGCGGGCTCGGCGCCGGCGTCGCCGTTGCCGCGCTTCGACTCGCCGACCTCGGGCCCGACGGTTGGCGGCTCGTGTACCTGCTGTCGCTGATCTGGCTGCTGCCGGCGTACAGCCTCACCCGGCACCTGCCCGAGACGCACCGATTCGAACAGCGGCACACCATTGCACCGGCGCTCGATCGTCGCCGCTTCGCCATCATCTCGATCGTCGCGATCAGCGCCAACCTCTTCGTCGCTCCGGCGTCGTTCTTCCAGAACCGCTACCTCGACGACGTGCGCGGCTACACGGGCGGCGGAATCGCTTTGTTCACGCTGTGCACCGCGACGCCGGCGTCGTTCGGGTTGATCGTCGGCGGACGCCTCGCCGACATGGTCGGTCGCCGCGCCGTGCTGGCGATCTGCATGCCGCATCTCGACGCTGCTGATCGTCGCCACGTTCAGCTCTTCGGCGGCTCGACGATGTGGCTGCTGGCGATCGCTCGGCGGGCTGCTCGCCGGCGCGGCGTATCCGGCGTTCACCGTCTATCGCACCGAGCTCTTCCCGACCGGCAATCGCGGTCGCGCCAACGGCTACATCACCGCACTCTCGCTGGCCGGCAGCAGCGTCGGCCTGCTCGCTCGTCGGAGCCCTCGTGCACCGCGGCTGGAGCTACGGCCAGTCGATGCTGGTGGTCGGCTTCGGCCAGCTGCTCGCGGCGACGATCGCGTACGTCGCATACCCCGAGACCGCGCACCTGGAGCTCGAGCAGATCAACCCGCAGGACGCGCTAACGGAGAGCTGAGATCCATTCGGCAACGGTCGTCGCGATCACCTTGTCGGCACCCTTCAGATCGTGACCCTTGCCGTCGACCCAGTGATGCGTCACCTCGCCCGGGATGGTCGCAGTCCAGTGCTGCAACTCGTCGGGCGAAGCGAACGGATCGCGGGTGCCGTGGATGAACAGGCACGGCACGTCGAGGCGCGGCAGGTGCTCGACGCGCAGCGTGTCGGGCTTGCCGGGCGGATGCAGCGGATACGAGATCAACACCAATCCGCGTGCCGGCAATGGATCCTCGGCGTCGCCGACGACCATCGAACAGATCCGGCCGCCCATCGATCGGCCGCCGAGAACGAGCCCACCCTTCATCAGCGGCTTCGCCGCGTCGCGCACGGTCTGCAGCAGCACCGGTGGACGATCGGGCGCCTTGCGCCCGGCCTTGCGGTACGCGAAGTCGGCGCGCACGCAGCGCATCGGAGCGACCGCTGCTTCGATCGCGAGGAGGCTGGAATGGGTGCTCGACGAGCCCGCGCCCGGGAACAGCAGCAGGTTCATGCCAGCAGGATCCGGCGCGCTTCGCCGAGTCGCTCGATCTCCTGCCCGGCGACATCTTCGTTCGCCGCCGTAGTCCGGATGCACCTCGCGCAGCCGCGATCCGGAACTGTGTCATCACTTCCTTCTTGGTGACCTTGGCGGTGCCCATCGGGAAGCCCAACAGCTCCAGCGCCCACGCCTTCGGGTCCGCCATCGTCGCCAACGTCGAACCGGCGGAGCCGGCGAGATTGGCGATGAACGACGGACCGATCGCGCCGCGCCAACGCATCGCCTTGTGCAGCGACGGGTTCAGCGCGCGGCGCGCCTCGAGGCGTGAGTCGCTCGACGGCGTAGATCGCACCGAGCACTTGCGCCAACGGCGATCCCTGCGGGTTGAGGCTGAAGCGCACGCTGTCGCCCTCGCCCTCCAGACGGTGCACGCTGACCGCGAGCCCGTGGCGGTCGACCTGGTAGCGATGCTTCAGGCGAGGCTGCACGACGCGCTCGCCGCGGCTGACCTGATCGAGCAGCCGATGCACGTCGGGCACGAGCTCCTCGTCGACGTCGGGAAGGTGGGCGGCGATGACGGCCCCGAGCAGGAGCCCGCCGAAGCCCGGCGTCGGGTCGACGGGCAGCACGAGGTGGCCGAGCGAAACGCGACGCGTCGGAGTGACAGGGCGCGAATGCCATACCTCGAGCTCAGCCAGCAACACGACGCCGCACCCCTACACGTATGGTCGCAGCAGATCGTGCAACTCGGCGGCCACCGCTTGCGTCTCGACGACATCCGGCTCGTCGCCGTCGACCAGCGCCGCGGCAAGCTCGTCGGCGAGCTCGCACATGCGCACCCACAGCCGCTTGTCGACGCCGTACGGAGGCCGGTCGGGATCGGCGACATCGGTCGCACTGAGCAGTTGCTCGAGCCCGTCGGCGTCGAGCGGGTTCTTCTGCAACCGGTCGCCGGCGAGGAAGAAGGTCGTCAGCGTCTCGAACGGCAGCCGATCTGAGTCGTCCGCTTCTTCGCCGACCTCGGTCTCGTCGGGTAGCTCGACACCTTCGTCGTTCTCGACGTCGTCGAGGATCGAGTCGACCAACTCCTCGTCGTCGGTGGAGACGAGCAGAACGTCTTCCTCCCACCGGAACGGCAGGCCCCGCGTGACGAGATGCGAGGTGATCAGGTCGCGCTCTGTCTGCTCCCACTCCGCCAAGTCGTACTCGGTGGAAGGCGCGTCCTCCTCGAGAGTGACCGCCTCGCGCTCCTCGACGACGACCTCGTCCTCCGACGCGATTCCCAGCCGCATCTCGACCTGAGCGACGATGTCGTCAGTGTCCTGCTCGGCATCTTCGGGCACGATCAGCTCGTTGCCGTCCCACGCGTGGCGGATCTCCGCGTCGGCAAGAGCGGCGGCGAGCTCGGCCATCTGCTCGAACGACCAATTGGACAGGTCGTAGTGCACCCGGGTCGCGTCGGGATCGTTCGGGTTCCAATCGTCGGTCACGTCCGCTGACGCTATCCGCCAAGAACGTGCGTGGCGAGAAAGGTCTGCATGCGGCGGTACTCGTCGAGTTGATTCTCGGGCTTTCGAAAGCCGTGACCCTCGCCTTCGTACACGACGAACTCGACACTTCCGCCCGCCTCGAGACATCGTTCGACGAACTTTGCGCTCTGCTCGACGGGCACGACCGGATCGCTGTCGCCGTGCATGACGAGCAACGGCGTAGCCGCCAATCGAGGGGCGAAGTGACTGGGCGAGCGCACGTCGTACAAGGGCTGCGCGGCGGGCAACGGGCCGACCAGCGAGTCGGTGTAGTGCCGTTCGAAACGGTGGCTGCGTTCGGCGAGGTCGGACAGGTCGGTGACGGGATAGGCCACGATGGCCGCGGCGGCAAGATCGGGACGCGTGGCAGCGACACCGAGCGCGGTGAACCCGCCGGCGGACGAGCCGATGATCGCCGTGCGCTGCGGAGCTCCCCAACCCTGCGCGTGAGCGTGGCTGATCGAGTCGATGGTGTCGCTGACATCCAGCTCGCCCCAGCGACCGCGCATCGCCTGCTGGTACAGCCGACCGTGTCCTGTCGAGCCACGGTGATCGGGCACGAGCACGTTCCACCCACGCGATCGCCAGTACGCGATGCGTGGCATGAACGTGACCTGCCACTGATCAGTCGGCCCACCGTGCAACCAGCACAACAGATGGTCGGTGGGGCTGTCGGCGCAGTAGAGGCGAGCATGAACGGCGGATCCGTCCGAGGTAGCGATCTCCACCAGATCCGGCTCGGCCAGCGGCAGGTCCTCCCATCCGCTCAGCGGACCGATCGCGACGACGTTCCGTTCCCACGTTGCATCGTCGTAGACGACTACTTGTGTCGGCGTGCGAGCACCCGACCTCAGCGCTGCGAGCCGGCCTCCTTGCCACGACAGTTGGCCGTGCACCCCGCGTGCAACTTCGGTGACGACTCGGCTGTCGACGTCGACGACACACAACCGACCAAAGCCGCGCTCGTTGCGTGTGAACGCAATCCGGTCAGCATTGGGAGACACCGCATACGACCGCTGCCCCATCCCCCACGCCGGGCCACCGTGCTCGAACGCTTCGTCGACCAACGGCTTGCCACCGAGCCACAGGTTGAGCCATCCGCTGTCGTCACGCAGGCACGTGACGGTGCCATCCGGAAGGAATCGGATCTGTTGGATCGCGTGTGCTGGTCGCTCCTCCTCGACCGATGCACGGTCGAACACGAAACGTTGAATTCGAGACGCGTCCCACGGCATGTCGGGCACGCTCCACGCCTGCCACCACACAGCGCTGCCGTCGGGAGCCGGGCACGGATCGAACACGAAGTCTGCAGAGCCGTCGTCGAGTCGTCGCGAAGACCCGTCCCCGATCCGCGTCGACCACACCTCCGCGTCGTCGATGACGTACACGACCTCGCCGCGATCGACGCACACCACCGGTGCGGTCGCCGAGCGTTCCGGGCCGTGCTGAGTCAACTGGCGCACCGGCCCGGCGGGCACCGGCTGCGACCACAGGTTGCCATCGACACCCGCATAGACCACCGACGATCCGTCAGGGTTCCAGCACCAACATCCTCCGCCGAACCCACGACCGGGACGCGGCGCGGGGTACGCCGTGAGTTGCCGGACGGGGGCACCATCGAGCGTGTCGATCATCAATGCCGCACTGCCACCGGCGTTCATCGCATACACGAGGCAGCGGCCATCCGGGCTCAGCCTCGGCTCGGTCAGATCCCGCGAGACGATGCAGCGTTCGACGGGAATCGACATGCGCGGACTGTACCCGCGTTAATTCGTTGGACAGCCTGTCGGTGGCTCTGGCAGTCTCCTCACACCCACGACCGAAGGAGGTGCCCGATGTTGAGATTCACCACGATGATCCTCGAAGTTGCGGCGCGTCCCGACGGCTTCGGGTCCTGCACCGCCTGACGACCCCTTTCACGCCGATCTGATCGGCACGGTTGTCGGCTGCCTGCCGCAAACACCATCGAGCGCGTTGACGCGCGCCCGCTCTCACCCACACACCAATCCATACACCGATTCGAAGGAGAATCCGATGTTTTCCACACATCCGTACATCGCCGAGCAACTGATCCGTGACCGCCAGGAGCGGCTACGCCACATCAGTCAGCGAACGCATCTGCGCCAAGAGGCCAGACGCATTCGGCGACAACATCGTTTGAAGACGTAATCCGGGCTTCGTCCGTCCACCGTCACCACGCTGTACGGTGGACGGGCGATGACCCCGAATCAGTCTCCCCAGCGGCCCGATCGCAACCTGGCGCTCGAATTGGTGCGTGTCACCGAGTCGGCCGCGCTCTCCGCATCGCGCTGGGTCGGACGCGGCGACAAGAACGGCGCCGACAAGGCAGCTGTCGACGCAATGCGCACCGTGCTGTCCACTGTGCCGATGGACGGGATCGTCGTGATCGGCGAAGGGGAGAAGGATCACGCGCCGATGCTCTTCAACGGTGAGAGCGTTGGCGATGGCACCGCACCGCTGACCGATGTCGCAGTCGACCCCATCGACGGAACCACACTGACTGCCTATGGACGCGCGAACGCGATCGCAGTGATCGCGGTCAGCGAGCGCGGCACCATGTTCGACCCGGGGCCGTGCGTCTACATGCACAAGATCGCCGTCGGTGCGGAAGCGGTCGGCTCGATCGACATCACCGCCACACCGACACAGAACCTCCGTTGGATCGCCAAGGCCAAGGGCGAGTCCGTCCGCGACCTCACGGTCGTCATCCTCGATCGCGAACGACACACCGACCTCATCGCCGAAGTTCGCGCCAGCGGCGCTCGCGTCAAGTTGATCACCGACGGCGACATCTTCGGTGCGATCGCCTGCGGTTGGCCCGACGCCGGCGTCGATGTGCTTCTCGGCACCGGCGGCACACCAGAGGGCGTCACCGCTGCCGCGGCACTGAAGTGCATGGGCGGCGAGATCCAAGGCCTTCTCGCACCGCGCGACGAAGCCGAGAAGCAGGCGGCCATCGACCTCGGCTACGACCTTTCGGCAGTTCTCACGACAGACGACCTGGTCAGAGGCAACAATTGCTTCTTCGCCGCGACAGGCATCACCGATGGCGAACTGTTGCGCGGCGTTCGCTACGAGCGCAACGGAGCCCGCACCCAGAGCCTGGTGATGCGGTCCAAGAGTGGCACAGTCCGCATGATCGACGCCCGGCACCGCATCGACAAGCTGTCCGCGTTCGCCGCCATCGACTACGCCTAGCCGCGCTGGACGAGGCTGGAGATCCGGCGCACGACGGTGCGCGGAGCAACGGCAGAACCTGCCGCCAGCAGCTTGTTGAACGCACCGGGCACGGAGAGTGCGTCTCCCTTGGCGACGTCGCGCAGACCGGCCTCGGCCACCTCGGCCGCCATCATCCACACCATCGACGGGAACTCGGTGGTGTAGGAGTCCGTTCTGCTGACACTCTGGAACTCCGTTCGCGTGAGGCCTGGGCACAGCGCGGTGACGTGCACACCCGTCCCGCGGACCTCCTCGTGGAGGCTTTCCGACAGCGATGTCACGTAGGCCTTCGTCGCCGCATACACCGCAAGTTTGGGTGCCGGCTGGAAGCTGGCGACGCTGCTGACGTTCAGCAGGTAGCCGCGACCGGCAGGGATCATCACACCGAGCGCAGCCCGACTGATCCGCGTCAACGCAGTGACATTGAGAGCGATCTCGTCGCTCATCCTCTCCTCATCGAGTGTGTGGAACTCGCCCGAGGTGCCGAACCCTGCGTTGTTCACAACGAGGTCGACCGGCTTGTCGGTGATCCGATTCATCACCGTTTGGAGGCCTTCGGCGGTCGTGAGGTCTGCGGCGAGGACTTCGACGTTCTGGTATCCCGTGGCGAGCTCTTCCAGCCGATCCACTCGTCGCGCCACGATCACTTGCGGGATCCCTGCCTCGCCGAGCAGCCGGACCATCGCCTCGCCGATCCCACTCGAGGCACCAGTCACCAACGCCGACGTGAACGGGTATGTAGAAGCCATGCGCTGGAGGCTACGTCGTGCGAGCTGTCACGAATCGGCGACGACTCCCAGCCGACGAGCCGGGGCCACCAACTGGACCTGGGCCGGCCCCGTCACAGCCAGCGGCTGTGGCTGTGCCGGTGGTGGAGGCAGTGGTGGTTGAACAGGAACCGCGTCGAAGCCGATCCGGACCAACTGTGCTTGGGAAGCGCCGCCGGCGAGTACCTGGGTGCGGGCGACGAGCAGGTTGCCCGATTGCAGGCGAAGAGCACGTGCATTGAATGACAGGTCGGAGACACCGAGCTCGCCCAGCGTCACGGATCCGGCCACCAAGCCGTTCGCGTTGAACAGTCGATCCGGGGTTCCATCGGCAAGCATTCGGACGATGAAGGTCTTCTCGGGATTGGCCGTATCGAGGGGCGGCGCCTCGAATCTGTAGTGCAACACGAGGTCGACCCGACCGTCGGGCTCCGGCACCACCGAGCCGCCGGCTGCCGAGACAACGACGCTTCCGTCGGTCCCGAACGACGTGTCCCTGCTGCCGTCGGGATTGAATCGCACAACACGCAGCCGCGGGTCGGCCCCGGCTTGGTTGAAGATCATCACCACCCGACCGTCGGCCTGCAAGGCGGCCTCGAACAGAACGCCCGGTGCCGTATCGGGCGCAAACTGCAGCGCGGCGATTCCGTCGCCGCCACCAAAACTCGTGTCGAGCACGCCGTCCGTCCCGATCGCCAGCAGATGACCCGGCTCGGGCGCGAGGGGCGAGTCGTAGGCCACCACCAGGTGAGAGCCGTCGGGCCGTTGCAGCGCAATGACCTTGTTCGAGTCCAGACGAGTGAATGCCAATCGGGTGGGGTCCTGCACACCGGTCGGTGAGTACACCTGGAGGCTGAGCCCGCCGAGGGAGACCGGTTCCGGATTCAGCTCGAGAACGAATCCGTCCGCCAGTTCGAAGTCCGGACCACCTGTCGAGAACTGCGAACGGCCGTTGTTGCCGAACGTGAGGTCGGGCAGACCTGCCGCCGTGTACTGCAGCACGGCGCCATCGAGATGAATCCGACCATCGGCGCGGACCAGCATGTGCACGCCGGCGTCCAACGGAAGGTCGAGCTCGCCCGGCGTTGCGCTCGTCGCGGCAAACGATCGGTCCAGGGTGCCATCAGCGTGCAACTTGACGATGCCTTCGGCGACAACCGCCCCCGAGGTACCGCGCCGAGCGACTCGGACAAGGAGATCACCCGTCGGCAACTCGACGAGGTCACGGACCTCCGTCCAATCGAGGAGCGCCACGGTTCCATCGACGCCGAACGCTCGGTCGACGTGGGCCGAGCCGGCGGACGGCTCAGCGGATGCCGTCGCGATCGGCACGACGACCGAGACAAGGGCCAGCAGCATCGCCGCACCGAATGACGTCCCCCTCATCGTGCGCAGCATACGAAACCCGATCGACACTCAGACCCGCGACGTTTGACGACTGCGGACCCTATGCGGGTCCTCAGCTCACAAACGCTCGGCTCAGTGGGCGCTGGACGTGGCTCCACCGGAGGCATTGAGGCGGGCGTGGGCCCGAGCCAATGCAGCTTCGGCTTCGGCGTCGTGCTCGCCGCGCAGCGCGGCTTCGGCACGCTCGGCGGCTGCCATCGCACGGGGGCGATCGATGTCTTCGCCGAGCTCGGCGATGTCGCTGAGGATGCTGACCTTGTTGTTGCCGACCTGCACGAAACCGCCGTGCACAGCGACATCCAGTTGCCCACCGTCGGCCAGCGTGATGCGCGTGTGGTTCTCAGTGAGCGCGCCCACAAATGGGGCGTGACCAGGCAGGAAGGCGATCTCGCCGCCACCGAGGGTGCGCGTGATCACCTGCGTCGCCTCACCGGAGAAGACGACCTTCTCGGGTGACACCAACTCGACCTGCATCGTCGCCATGTGGGGCTACGCAACCTGCTCGGCGAGCGACTTGGCCTTGGCCAACACCTGCTCGACACCACCGACGTTGAGGAACGCCTGCTCGGGGACTTCGTCCATGTCGCCGCGGAGGATTGCCTCGAAGCTCTCGACGGTCTCGTCGACTTCGACGAACTCGCCTTCGATGCCGGTGAACACCTTGGCGACGTAGAACGGCTGCGACAGGAATCGCTGGATCTTGCGAGCACGAGACACCGTCAGGCGGTCCTCTTCCGACAGCTCGTCGAGACCGAGGATGGCGATGATGTCCTGCAGTTCCTTGTAGCGCTGGAGGTTCTCCTGCACACCGCGGGCGACGAGGTAGTGACGGTCGCCGACGACGTCGGGCTGGAGGATGGTCGACGTCGAGGCCAACGGGTCCACAGCCGGGTAGATGCCGAGGGCGGCAACCTGGCGGCTGAGCTCGGTGGTCGCGTCGAGGTGTGTGAAGGTGGTGAACGGCGCCGGGTCGGTGTAGTCGTCGGCAGGCACGTACACGGCCTGCAGCGACGTGATCGAGCGGCCACGGGTCGAGGTGATTCGCTCCTGCAACTGGCCCATCTCGTCGGCCAACGTCGGCTGGTATCCCACGGCCGAAGGCATGCGGCCGAGCAGAGTCGACACTTCGGAGCCGGCCTGCACGAAGCGGAAGATGTTGTCGACGAACAGCAGCACGTCTTGGTTCTGCACGTCGCGGAAGTACTCGGCCATCGTCAGCGCGGACAGTGCCACGCGCAGGCGCACGCCCGGCGGCTCGTCCATCTGACCGAAGACGAGGGCGGCCTTCTCGAACACGCCGGACTCTTCCATCTCGATGCGAAGGTCGGTGCCCTCACGGGTGCGCTCGCCGACACCGGCGAAGACCGAAACACCACCGTGCTTGGAGGCAACGCGGTTGATCATCTCGGTGATCAGCACGGTCTTGCCGACGCCGGCTCCACCGAACAGGCCGATCTTGCCGCCGGAAAGGTACGGGGTGAGCAGGTCGATGACCTTGATGCCAGTGGTGAACATGCGCCGCGACGGCTCGAGCGCGTCGAACAGCGGTGCGTCGCGGTGGATGTCCCAGCGCTCCATGTCGGCGTAGTTGGCGGGATCGTCGTCGAGCACGTCGCCCCACACGTTCCACACATGGCCGAGCGTGCGGTCGCCGACCGGCACCTGGATGCCGTGGCCGAGGTTGCGAACCGGAGTGCCGCGGGTGAGGCCGTCGGTCGGCTTCATGCAGATGGCGCGGACGCGGCTGTCGCCGAGCTGCTGAGCGACCTCGGCGAGCACGATGACGTCCTTGCCGTCGACCTGCACGGTGAACTCGAGCGCGGTGTTGAGCTTGGGCAGCGTGCCGCGCGGGAACTCGACGTCGACGACGGGGCCGGCGATGCCGACGACACGTCCGTCGGTGTGCTCTGTCACTGTGGCTGTAGGTGAGTCGTTGGTCATTGTCATGACATGTGCTCTCTCATTGTCGAACCGCGTGGAGTACCGCGGGAGTGTCGGGGGAACCGTCGTGGAGGATTTCGAAGTCGATGACGAGGCCGTGGTCGTCGCCGGCCAGCGCCTCGGCGCCGCTGACGATCTCCATGATCTCGGTGGTGATCGAGTCCTGACGGGCTCGGTTCATGATGCGGCTGAGGTTCTTGATGAGCTCGTCCGCGTTGTCGGTCGCGCTCTTCATCGCTCGTTGGCGGAACGCATGTTCGCTGGCCGCCGCGTTGAGCAGGGCTGCGTAGATACGGGCCTCGATGTACTTCGGCAGCAAGGCATCGAGGATCGTGGTGGGATCGGGCTCGTACTCGAAGTCGGCAGCCGGGCCCACCTCTTCGCCACCGGGACGACCGTCGCCACCGGCAACCGTGTCGCGTTCGAGCGGCACCAACGGACGTTGGACGACCTCTTGCGAACCGGCGGAGATGAATCGTGTGTAGATCAGCTCGACTCTGTCGACCTCGCCGTTGACGAACAGGTCGACAACTCGCCGGCCGATCTCACGAGCATCGGCGTAGCTGGGTGCATCGCTGAACCCGGCGAACTTGTCCTTGATCTTGTAGCCACGGAACCGGAAGTAGCTCTCGGCCTTGCGACCGACCGCGATGACGGAGTAGTCGCGGCCCTGCAGCACGTCGGCCTTGATCTCGCCTTCGGCTGCACGCTGCACGCCGGCGTTGTAGCCACCGCACAGGCCACGGTCGGCGGTGATGACGACATAGGCGACGTTTCCGACGGTCTCACGACCGGCGAGCAACGGCGATGCCGTGGATCCACCGGCAGCAGCGAGGTCCTTGACGACCTCGGTGATCTGATCGCTGTAGGGCACTGCGGCAGCAACGCGCTGCTGCGCCTTGACGATGCGCGAGGCCGCGATGAGCTCCATGGCGCGCGTGATCTTCTTCGTTGCCTGGACGGTACGAATCCGTCCTCGAAGAATGCGCTCCTGACCTCCAGCCATTGGTTATTCCGTCGCCAGTGTCTTGTCACTCTCGGCGGCGCCGAGTGCGGCTGCATCGGTTGCTGTGGGATCGGCGACTCGCGCTTCAGCCGTGGCTGCGAGGAACCGCTCCTTGAACTCGGCGATCATGTCGCCGAGCTCGGCAGGCACATCGGCCTTCGGGTCGTTGCGCATGCCCGACAGCAATGCACCTTGGGTGGTCCGCATGTAGTCGAGCAGTTCGCCCTCGAAGCGGCGGACGTCGCCGACCGGCAGGCTGTCGAGGTAGCCCTTCGTGCCGGCGAACACGACAACGACTTGCTCTTCGACGGGCATCGGGCTGTTGAGCGGCTGCTTCAGCAGCTCCACCAACCGGTAGCCACGCTCGAGCTGTGCCTTCGAGATGGCGTCGAGCTCCGAGCCGAACGTGGCGAAGGCCTCGAGCTCGCGGAACTGGGCAAGGTCGAGCTTCAACGTTCCGGCAACGCTCTTCATCGACTTGATCTGCGCAGCGCCACCCACGCGCGATACCGAGATGCCCACGTCGACCGCTGGACGCACTCCGGACTTGAACAGGTTGTCCTGCAAGTACACCTGGCCGTCGGTGATCGAGATCACGTTGGTCGGGATGTACGCCGACACGTCGCCGGCCTTCGTCTCGATGATCGGGAGAGCAGTCAGCGAACCTGCGCCGCGCTCGTCGCTGAGCTTGGCGGCCCGCTCGAGCAGGCGGCTGTGGAGGTAGAACACGTCGCCGGGATACGCCTCGCGGCCCGGTGGGCGGCGCAGTAGCAGCGACACCTGGCGGTACGCCTCGGCCTGCTTCGAGAGGTCGTCGTACACGATGAGGGCGTGCTCGCCGTTCTCCATCCAGTGCTGACCGATGGCGCAGCCTGCATAGGGGGCGAGGTACTTGAAGGGTGCCGGGTCGCTGGCAGGGGCGGCAACGACGACGGTGAACTCGAGTGCGCCGTGCTGGCGCAGCGTCTCCACGGTCTGGGCGACAGTGGAGCCCTTCTGGCCGATGGCGACGTAGATGCACTTCACGCCGAGGCCACGCTGGTTGATGATGGCGTCGATCGCAACGGTGGTCTTGCCGGTCTTGCGGTCGCCGATGATGAGCTGGCGCTGACCACGGCCGATGGGGGTCATCGCGTCGATCGACTTGATGCCGGTCTGCAGCGGTTCGTGCACGGGCTTGCGGCCCATGATGCCGGGCGCCTGGATCTCGACGCGGCGGTCGATGCCACCGACGATCTCGCCCCGGCCGTCGATGGGCTCGCCGAGTGCGTTGATGACTCGGCCGAGCATCGCGTCGCCGACAGGCACGCTGAGGATTCGACCAGTGGCCTTCACGGTCTGGCCTTCTTCGACGCCGTCGGCATCGCCGAGGATGACAGCGCCGATCGACTCTTCGTCGAGGTTCAGTGCGAGGCCGACGCTGCCGTCTTCGAACTCGAGCAACTCGTTGACGCCGCAGTCGGGCAGGCCGCTGACGCGGGCGATGCCGTCGCCGACCTCGGTGACGCGGCCCACTGTGCGGGCTTCGAGCGAGGGTTCGAAACCCTCCAGGTTCTTCTTGAGTGCGTTGGCGATGTCGCTTGCGCTCAGTGTGAGTTCTGCCATGGTTCTCTCGTGTCTCCGTGTGGTGTCCGTGCCTAGAGGCGGGACTTCAACTGCTCGATGCGGGTACGGACTGTGCCGTCGATGACGGTGTCGCCGACTGTGGCCACGAGGCCGCCCAGCACGGACGGGTCGACGACCACCTTCAGGTTCACTTCCTTGCCGGTGGCATTGGCCAACGCGGCGGCCAGGCGAGTCTCCTGGTCGGGCGTCAGCGGGACCGCCGTGCGAACTTCGGCGACTTCGAGGTTCTTCGCCGTCGATGCTCGGGCGACGAGCTTGTCGACGATGGCCGGCAGGTCGCGGGCGCGGCCGGAGCCGACGACCATCGAGATCAGCTGGGTGGTCGTGGGCGTGACCTTGCCACCCAGCAGGTCCTCGACGATCGACTGACGCTTGCCCGCCGGGATCTGCTCGTCGCTGAGTGCATTGCGAAGTTCTTCGCTGCTCTCGTAGCTGCGTGCGAACCGGAACAACTCGTCTTCGACCTCGTCGATCGTGCCTTCGGCGCGGGCGATCTCGAACAAGCCGCGGGCATAGCCCTCGATACGTGAATCGCTCATGCGCTCGCTCCTACCCCGACTCCGGCGATGAAGTTCTCGATCAGTTCTTGCTGCGTCGCCTCGTCGAGCGAACCGGTGACGACGTAGTCGACTGCGGCACTTGACAAGCGGGCGATCTCGGCGCGCAGCTCGTCGCCACTGCGACCTTGCGCGGCGACGATGTCGGCCGCGGCGCGGGCGTCGAGATCGGCAAGCTCTTGCGCGAGACGTGCACGACCGTCTTCCAGGAGCCCGGCTGCTTCGGTGTCGGCTTCCGCCAGGATGCGCTGGCGCTCGCCGGCAATGTCGCCCTTGGCCGTTCGGATCTGTGCCGCCTCGGCGGCAGCAGCCGCTCGATCCGCCTCACCGGCATCGAGCTCTGCTTGGATCTTTGCGGTGCGGGTATGCATCATCTTCTTCACCGTCGGTCCGGCGAACTTCCACAGGAGGAAGAAGATCAGCAGCGAGGCCGGGATGCCGAACAGCATCTCGTAGCCCTCTGGCCAGAACTTCGATGGCGTCTGGGTGATGTCGTGCTCGCCTTCGGCGGCGGCGGTGAGCAATGCGGTTGCGAAGATCACTTCCGGCCTCCAGCCATCAACTCGGAGACGATGCGATTGACCGCTGCAGGGTCGGGCCGACGGCCTGTCGCCAACTCCGCGGCGCGACTACTGACGTCGGCGACGGCTTCCTGCACGTGTTGCTCGGCAGCGGCTCTGGCGGCTTCGGCAGCCGCATTGGCCTCGGCTCGACGAGCGGCGATAGCAGCGTTCGCCTCGGTCAGCGCCGCGGTCCGCTCGGCTTCGAGCGTCTGGCGTGCGACGTCGATGCGATGACGTGCCTCGGCGCGAACTTCGGCCAACTCAGCCTCGTATTGAGCAACCTCGGCCTTGGCTGCGGTGCGTTCGGCATCGGCGGCCTGATGGTCGCCCTGGATCTTGCCGTAGCGAGCATCCATGCCCTTCTTCAGGCGCGGGAAGAGCACCAGGCGCATGAGGACGAACAGCACGATGAACGCGCCGGCGCCCCAACCCAACTCTTTGAGTTCCGGGGCGATCGGGCTCGGACCTGAGTCCTGGGTGGTCGAAGCCGCCGCAGCGGTCTGCGGAAGGTGAACGACCACGGCGTGGCCCGCAGCCGTCGTGGTGACGGTGACGGTGAGCACGGTGGTCCTTACAGGCCGAGGAGGATGAAGACGACGAAGCCGATGAGGGCGAGCGCCTCGGTGAATGCGATACCGAGGAACATCGTGGTGCGGACCATGCCGGCGGCTTCTGGCTGACGAGCCATTGCCTCGATGGCCTTACCGACGACGTAGCCGATGCCGACGCCTGGGCCGATTGCGGCGAGGCCGTAGGCGAAACCGGCACCGATGGCGGCGTTGGCCTTCTTGGTTTCGTCCGCCGTCAGTGGCGCTGCGGCGGCGAGGTGGGCGATTGCTTCCATGTTGATTCAATTTCTCCTGGTGAGGTTGGTGTGGGAGATCGGGTGTGAGAGGGGTGGACGGCTCAGTGCTCGATGTGCTGAGCAGAGTCGATGAAGACGGCGGTGAGGATGGTGAAGATGTAGGCCTGCAGCAGGCCGACCAGCACTTCGAATGCCGTCAGGAACAGCAACATGAAGAACGGCAGGATCGCCATGGGGGCCAGGAAGAGCCGCTTCGTCTCGGCGAAGAACAAGGCGTTGGTCAAGAAGGCGAAGGTGATCAACAACATGTGACCGGCGAGCATGTTGGCGAAAAGTCGGACGGCCAGGGAGAAGGGCCGCAGCACGATGTTGGACAGCAGTTCGATGACGCCGACCAACGGTCGCATCGCCACCGGCACACCCTTCGGCCATGCCATCGAGGTGATGTACTTGATGCCGTTGTGCTTGAAGCCGACGGCGTTGTAGATGACCCACACCGTCAGCGCGAGGAACAGCGGGATCGCCATGCGGGCCGTCGCCGGCATCTGGAACAGCGGGATGATTCCCGGCAGGTTGCAGAGGTACACGAAGATGAACAGCGACAGCAGGAACGGTGTCCACGGCAGCCCGTCCTTGCCCATCGTCTGCATGACGATGTCGTTCTCGATGAACGTGACGCTGCTTTCGGCGATGTTGCGGACACCGGTGGGTGCCTTCAGCGGATCCTTGCGACCGGCTGCGAGGAACACGAGGATCCCGATGAGGGCCGCGAGGATGGCGATGATGCCGACTTTGTTGAGGCCGGGGACGATGTCCCGCCAGCGGATCAACTCATTGATCGGCGGAAACTCGAGTGCGAGCATTGCGAGGTACTCCCTAGTTCCTGGCTGGGTTGGCGACGGTGGGGCTGACGGACGAAGGCTTGGGCTTGAGGCCGGGGTACGCGAGCGACATCGCCACGTACTTCAATTCCCACACCAAGAGACCCAGGTGAGTGAAGATGATGGTCGCTCCGAGTGCCGGAAGCGAAATCCAACTGGCATCTTTCACGACGTAGACGGCCAAGAAGATCAATCCGAGGCGCAGGAGATAGCCGAACATGATCGCGCCCATCATCACGCGCAGGCTGATCTTGGCGGTGAAGGCGACGATGCCGGCGGCCAATGCGAAGTTGACCAACACGATCGCGATGCCGTAGGCGCTGGACGCTGCGCCGTTGATGCCCCAGATGAGACCGCACACAGCGATCAGGATCGGCGCGACGATCAGTCCACGCTTGATCATGTCGCCCGACACGGCAACTTCGGGCGCAGGACCGGGCAGTGGCGCGTCCATCGAGAATGCAATGTCGTTCATGGGCGGTCTCCCTGTGCTGGTGCGGCACGCGTGCCCGCGGCGCGTTGCGCCTCGAGCACCTTCATCCGCGGCATCGTAGTCGTACCAAAACCGCACGAATTCACCGATGAGACCGAGCATCACCAGACCGATCATGAACCACGGCTTGGTACCCAGCCAACGGTCGAGCACCCAACCGACACCGAGAAACGTCAGCGTCACCAGAGCGACATCGATGCCCTTACCGATCTTGTCGTCGGTGTGCTTGCCTGTTGTCGGCACGGCGCGGGGAATCAGCTTCAAGGGTCGGGTCCTAGGCGGTTTGTCGACGTGCTCGTCACTCCGATGTGAAGAGCTTGTGAACGCGTACACAATCTATCCGACAGTCCCGAAGGCTCCAAACCAAACCGAAACAATCGCGCAGTTTTGGATGACTACGCCGCTCGGTTGCGACGGATCTGGGGGTGGAACAAGGTGTACAACAACAGGCCGAGCATTGCGGCACCGATCGGCACGTACGACACGAAGCTCTGCGTCAGCACCGGGTACAACACGAACGCCGACAACAGCGCGGTCCATGCCCACAGGATGACGACGCTGCGCCGCTGCCCGTGGCCCATCTCCATCAGGCGGTGGTGCAGGTGCTTCTTGTCGGCAGTGGCCACACCCTGGCGCCGTGTGGCGCGACGAACGATCGCGAACAGGGTGTCGAGGATCGGCACGCCGAGGATGAACAACGGGATGAACAACGGCGCGAGGAAGAAGTACGTCTGACCCGCGTACCCCTGCAGGTTCGGGTCGGCGCGACCACCGACCACGCTGGTGCTGACCGCCAGCAGCAACCCCAACAGGAGCGCGCCACCATCGCCCATGAAGATCTTCGCCGGATTGAAGTTGTGCGGCAGGAAGCCCACACAGATCCCGACCGTGATGATCGCGATCAGCGGACCGATCGTCGGGAACGACAACAGGTTGACGCTGGGGTCTCCCAGTCGAAGGCTGTAGATGAAGAACGCGAGCGCGCCGATCGCGACGATGCCGGCGGCAAGCCCGTCGAGTCCGTCGATGAGGTTGATGGCCTGCGTCATGCCGAGCAGCCACACGACCGTGACCAGCAGCGTCCAGTCGTCGCTGATGGTGTACACGTCGACGAACGGCACGCGGAAGTAGAACATCGTCACGCCGTAGTACGTCAGGACGCCGGCAACCGCGATCGTGCCGATCACCTTTGCGGGAGCGGAGATCTCGCGGATGTCGTCCCACAAGCCGATCATGAACATCAACGACGCGCCAAGGAGCACGCCGCGAGGCTCGTCGTTACGGGCGAAGATCGTGTCGAAGTGGTTGTTGAGCCGCGCCGCGAGGAGGGCAGAGAGCAGCCCGATGAACATCGCGATCCCGCCGACGTCAGGTGTGGCGACCGTGTGGATCCGTCGCTCGTCGGGCTCGACGACCCAGCCGAGCCGTCGTGCAACCATCCCGACGATGGGCGTGAACACGAATGTGGCGACGGCGGCCACCAAACCGATCAGGAGGTACGCAGTCGTCGACGGCATGAGCGTTGGCGACTCTAGCGATCAGCTGTATGCGGGGAACTTCGCGCAGAGGGCCGCGACCTCGTCGCGGACCGCACTGATGGTTTCGGCATCGGTGCGATGCCGCAGCACTCGGGCGATCAACGTCGCGATCTGAGTCATCTCGGGTTCCTTCATACCCTGAGTCGTGACAGACGGCGTGCCGATGCGGACCCCGCTCGTCACGAAGGGACTACGCGGGTCGTTCGGGATGGTGTTCTTGTTCAACGTGATGCCCGCCTGATCGAGCACCGCCTGCGCTTCCTTGCCCGTGAGCTCGCCGTCGAACGGCGTGAGGTCGACCACCATCAGATGGCTGTCGGTACCGCCGCTGACGAGCCGGAAACCTTCCTGCGCGAGCGCAGCCGCCAACGCGCTGGCATTGAGCACGATCTGCTGCGCGTACTCGGTGAAGCTCGGTTGCAGTGCTTCGTAGAAGGCCACCGCCTTGCCCGCGATCACGTGCTCGAGCGGGCCACCCTGCCAGCCGGGGAACACCGCCTTGTCGATCGCCGCGGCGTGCTGCGCCGTCGACAGGATGCAACCACCGCGAGGGCCGCGCAGGGTCTTGTGCGTCGTGAACGTGACGATGTCGGCGTACGGCACGGGATTGGGATGGGCTCCACCGGCGATCAATCCGGCGAGATGCGCGGCGTCGAACAGGAAGTACGCGCCGACCTCGTCGGCGATCGCCTTGAACGGTTCCGGATCGAGCCGCCGCGGGTAGCTGGTCGTGCCGGCGACGATCATCTTCGGGCGGTGCTCGAGCGCGAGATCGCGGACCTGATCCATGTCGATCCGCTCGTCGCCGGGCGTCACCTTGTAGGGCACGAACTTGTACAACTTGCCACTGGCGTTCACCGGCGAGCCGTGGGTCAGGTGACCACCGTGGTCGAGGCTCAAACCGAGAACGGTGTCGCCGTACTCCAGCAGTGCCTGATACGCGCACATGTTCGCGTTGGCGCCGCTGTGCGGTTGCACGTTGGCGTGGTCCGCGCCGAACAGCCGCTTGACGCGATCGATGGCGAGCGCCTCGACGTCGTCGATGACGGCGTTGCCGCCGTAGTAGCGCTTGCCGGGGTAGCCCTCGGCGTACTTGTTGGTCAACACCGATCCGACCGCGCGCATGACTGCCGGCGACGTGAAGTTCTCACTGGCGATCAGCTGCAACCCGGTGACCTGTCGCTGCGTCTCCGCATCGATGAGATCGAACAGTTCGGTGTCGGGCTGGGTGTCGGACGGGAACGGCATCGTCACTGCTCCATTCGTGATTCTTCGGCTTCGATCTGCATCACTTGCTCGACACGTCGTTGCATGCCGGCCGCCTTCGAAGGGCGTCGCCAGGAACATGGCGAGGATCTCTTCGGCGAGTCCCACGCCGACGACTCGCGCACCCATGCTGAGGACGTTGGCATCGTTGTGGGCGCGGGCGAATCGCGCGGTGAAGAGGTCGTTGCACAGCGCGGCGCGCACCCCGCGCACCTTGTTGGCGGCGAGCTGCTCGCCGTTCCCGCTACCACCGAGAACGATCCCCATGTCGGCATCGCCATCGCGAACGGTGCGGCCGACGGCGGCGCAGTACTGCGGGTAGTCGACGCTCTCCGTGCTGTTCGTCCCGAGATCCGTCACGTCGTGACCGTCCGCCGTGAGCACGCCGATGAGGTGTTGTTTCAACTCGTATCCGGCGTGGTCGGAGCCGATGGCGATTCGCGGCATCCGGCGAGTCTATGGCTGCGTCGTTTGCCGACCCAGCCTGCTGTCGTACCCTGGGCCGCCATGGCACTCGACCCTCGCGCACCAGTCATCATCGGCGTCGGTCAAACGGTGCAGCACACCGACGACCTCGACGAGGCGTTGGACCCCAGCCTGTTGATGTGCTCAGCGATCGGCAACGCGACGGTCGATGCCGGCCTCCGCACGATCCCCAACCCGCAATCGCTGCGCGTCGTCAACCTGCTCACGTGGAAGTACGGCGACCCGGCGTTCCTGATCGCGCAGCAACTCGGCCTCACGCCGAAGGAGACCGCGTACACGCCGATGGGCGGACAGAGCCCGCAGAGCCTCGTCAACTCGACGGCAGCGGAGATCCAGGCAGGCTCGCTCGACATCGCGATCCTCACCGGTGGTGAGGCGCGTCGCACGCGGGTGCGCGCCCGAAAGGCGGAGGTCGAGCTGCGCTGGCCCACGGCACCTGAGGGCCAACAACCGACCATCATCGGCGACGACCTCGTGCTGAACCATCCGACGGAGCTCGAACGCGGGATCATGATGCCGGTTCAGATCTATCCGATCTTCGAGAGCGCGATCCGCGCGGCCAGCGGATCGACACCCGAGCAGCACCTCCAGATCATCAGCGAGCTGTGGTCGCGATTCAGCGACGTCGCCGCCGACAACCCGTTCGCGTGGTCGCGCCGCGCGCTGACAGCGGAGGAGATTCGCACACCGTCGTCGCGCAACCGCATGATCGGCCTTCCGTACACCAAGTACATGAACTCCAACAACGACGTCGACATGGCCGCCGCGATCATCATGTGCTCCGCGGAACACGCTGCGTCTCTCGGCGTGCCGCGTGACCAGTGGGTGTTCATCCATGCCGGTACCGATTGCCACGAGCATCCGTTCGTGAGCAACCGCTGGTCGTTTGCCGACACGCCGGCGATCGAGCTCGGTGGACGGCGGGTGATGGAGCTGGCCGAGTGCTCGATCGACGACATCGGGCTGATCGATCTGTACTCGTGCTTCCCCGCTGCCGTGCAACTCGGCGCGCAGAGCCTCGGCCTCGCGCTCGATCGACAGCTGACGCGCACCGGCGGACTGTCGTTTGCCGGCGGCCCGTGGAACAACTACGTGATGCACGCGATCGCGACCATCGTCGGCGAGCTGCGCGGCCAACCGGGCGAGCTCGGCCTGGTGTGGGCCAATGGCGGGTACACGACGAAGCACGCGTTCGGCATCTACTCGACCGCCCCATCCACTCACGGCTTCCGACACGACCATCCGCAGGACGAGATCGACGCGCTGCCCCAGCGTCAGTTGGCCGAAGCCGCTGACGCCGCGGGAGCCGGCGACGATCGAGGCGTACACGGTGATGCACTCGCGCGACGGCTGGCCCGAAACTGCCCTCGCCTCGTGCCTGCTGGCGGACGGTCGCCGAGCCTGGGGAATGTCGAGCGAGCCCGGAGTCGCGGCCGCTCTGTGCGCCGGCGAATGGGTCGGCACCAAGGTGACCCTCACCGAGACCGGCACTCTCACGATCGTCTGACTAGAGGGCGTCGCCGACTCCGCTAGAGGCGAGGTCGGGGCAATGGGCCACGAGGTACGCGTCGGTTTCGGGAGTCGCGACGCCTTCCACCGCCAGACTCGGATCCTTGGCGAACGGTGTCACCGCTTGGTCGAACACGACGGCAGCAGCATCGATCTTGGCCTGCAGATCCGGCGCCACCGGAGGCACGGCGATCACCGGCATCTCCGGATTTCGCGCGGCGAGCGCGGCCTGCCATGCAGCGCTCAGCGTGGCGAGTTCGGCGGTCGTCACGCCGGCATCGGTCAGGGCAGCGACGGCGCTCTGCGCGCGCGCGCGCGCGTACGGCCCGATCCGCTTGTCGATCACGACCTCGTGCTCGTCGGCCAGTTCGGCCGGCCAGGCTGCATCGATCGCCGCGGCGAGCTCGACGAGTCGCGACGATGCCACCAACTCGATCGCCGCGAACTGGTCACTCGACAGGTCGCCGAACGAGCCGGCGATTCCCAATGCCTGCAACGTGCCGGCGTACCCGGCCCACGCCGAGCAGAACGGATCGTCGGCAGTGAGGCCCGGTACTCCGGTCGGCTCGGGCGCGGCCGTTGGCGGAGCAGGTTCCGGTGCCGCGGTTGGCAGCTTCCGCCGGCGGCAACGACGTGGTCACCGCGCCGGATGACCCGGACGACGAGCAGCTGGTGAAGAGGGCTACGACGATCGCCAGCAACCCCAATCGTCTCGACCTCACCCGGCGATCGTAATGGTGGCAAGCTCTGCCGGTCATGGCACCAACCGCCCACCACCTGCCCATCATCCTCGATTGCGACCCCGGCCACGACGACGCGATCGCGATGGTGGTCGCCGCCCGCCACACCAATCTGCTCGGCATCACGACGGTCGCCGGCAACGCTCCGCTCGAGTCGACCACTCACAACGCCATCGTTCTTCGTGACCTGTTGGGCATCGACGTGCCGGTGCATTCCGGAGCAAGCCGGCCGCTGGTCGCGCCGCCTCGGCACGCCGGATACGTGCACGGCGAGAGCGGCCTCGACGGTGCCGATCTCCCACCGCCGTCGGGCCCGCCTGCCAGTCGCGATGCAGTCGGTTTCATCATCGACACGGTTCGCAATCACGACGGCGTCTGGCTGGTGCCGACCGGCCCGCTCACGAACATCGCACTTGCCCTGCGATCGGCACCCGACATCGGCTCACGCGTCGCCGGCATCTCGTTCATGGGTGGCGGTCTGTTCGGCAACCGCACACCGACAGCCGAGTTCAACATCTGGGCCGACCCCGAGGCTGCCGCGATCGTGCTCGGATACGGCGGGCCGCTGATCATGTCCGGCCTCGACATGACCCATCAGCTTCAAGCAACACCCGAGCGCATCGGTGGAGTACGCGATCTGCCAGGCCGCCTCGCGGCCACGCTCGCGGATCTGATGACGTTCTTCAGCGGAACGTATGTCAGCCGCCACGAGAACATGGTCGGCGCTGCCGTGCACGATCCGCTCGCCGTGCTTGCGCTGACGCATCGCGAGCTGTTCACCAGCTCGTTCGCCCATGTTGCCGTGGAGACGAGCGGCGAGCTGACCCGCGGCATGACGGTGGTCGATCAGCGAACACTGATCGATCGGCCATCGCCGAACTGCGATCGACTGACCACCGTCGATGCGGACGCGGCATGGGCCGTCGTCACCGAGGCCATCGGCCACTTCAGCACCTGACCGCTGAAGGCGGTTGTCGAAGGAACTACGGTCGCGACAATGCGCGCAGCGGTGATGCGAGATTGGCAACTTCGGGTCGACGAGATCCCCGACCCGACTCCCGGGCCCGGGCAGGTGTTGACGAAGGTGCTGGCATGCGGCATCTGCGGCAGCGATCTGCACCTGCTTCAGCACGGTGAGGAGAGCCGGCGGCTGATGAACGAGTTGAACGCCGATCGCCCTCCGGACCCGATGCAACTCACTGTCTTCGAGCCCGATCGCGACACCGTGATGGGGCACGAATATCTGCTGTGAGGTGCTCGATCTCGGACCCGGTTGCAGCAATCTGAAGGTCGGCGACATCGTCGTCAGCCTGCCGGTCGCGTTCGATGCCGCAGGGCTCCACGCGGTCGGGTTCTCGAACATCTACAACGGTGGATACGCGGAGCTGATGGTGCTCAACGAGATGGTCGGGATCAAGGTTCCTGCCGGTCTCGGCGCCGACATCGCGGCGATGACCGAACCACTCGCGGTCGGCGTGCACGCCGTTGCGAAGAGCAAGATCACGAACAACGAGAGCGCCATCGTGCTCGGCTGCGGGCCGGTCGGGTTGGCATGCATCGCCGAGCTGAAGATGCGCGGCATCGGTCCGATCGTCGCCGCCGACTTCTCCAGCAAGCGACGCGCCCTCGCCGAGCAACTGGGCGCCGATGTCGTCGTCGATCCGCGTGTGACTCCGGCGATCGAGGCTTGGAGGGCAGCGGACGGCGTTCGCACCCCGGTGATCTTCGAGGCGGTCGGCGTGCCGGGCATGATCGATCAGGCCATGCGAATCGCTCCGAAGGACGCACGCATCCTGGTGGTCGGCGCCTGCATGCAGGAGGATCGCTTCCACCCGATGCTCGGCATCGGCCGCGAGCTCAACCTGCAGTTCGCCTTCGGCTACGACCCCGGCGGAGTTCGGTTCAGCGCTGCAGTCGATCGCCGATGGCAAGATCGATCTCGCTCCGTGGGTCACGGCCACGGTGGGCATCGACGCGATCCCGCAGGCGTTCCGTGATCTCGCCAATCCCGAGGAGCACGCCAAGATCATGGTCGTGCCATGAGCACCGGCACCGACTCGTTCCCGCGTCAGTACGCGCGCACCCGTCGACTGTCGCTCGGCGAGCCGCGCAACATCGTCGTCTCACCCGACGGGCAGCGCATCGTCTTCATCCGCAGCCGCGCCGGCGACGATCCGGTCAACTGCCTGTACGTGCTCGACCTGTCGAAAGGCATCCGAGGAGCGGTTGATCGCCGATCCGCTCGATCTCCTGATGGAGATCGATCCCGACGATCTGCCCGCCGAGGAGAAGGTTCGTCGCGAGCGGATGCGCGAGACCGCGTCGGGTGTGACCACCTTCGCCACCGACAAGTCCGTTTCGGTGGTCGCATTTCCGTTGGCAGGGCGGCTGTTCGTCGCCGGTCTGATCAGTGGGATGGCGCGGGAACTCGTGGTCGACGGACCGGTCTTCGATCCCCGACCCGACCCGGGCGCGACCCGTCTTGCGTACGTGTCCGGCGACGCGCTGCGCATCGCCGAGCTCGATGGCAGCAGCTGGGAGCTCGCCAGCGACGACGACCCGGAGGTGTCGTGGGGCTCCGCCGACTACATCGCCGGCGAGGAGCTCCATCGCTACCGCGGCTACTGGTGGAGCCCGGACGGCGCCGCGATCGCCGCCTGTCGAGTCGACGTGTCGCCGGTCGAGCGGTGGTACATCGCCGAGCCCGGAGACCCGAGCCAGCAGCCGCGAGAAGTGCGCTATCCGGCCGCCGGCACCGGCAACGCCAAGGTCGGTCTCCACGTGCTCGCGCTCGACGGCGGCAGCATCGAGGTCGCGTGGGACAACGATCGATTCCCGTACCTCACCGCGGTGCACTGGGCTTCCAGCGATCGCCTGCTGCTGTCCGTCCAGTCACGCGACCAGCGCGATCTGCAGGTGCTCGAGGCAAATCCGACGACAGGCGACACCGCACCGATCTTCACCGATCACGACGACCAGTGGGTGGAACTGGTCCCGGGCACTCCGAACGAGCTGGACGACGGCCGCCTGGTGACGGCTGCCGATCGCGACGGCTTCCGTCGTCTGATGGTCGGCGGCGACGCAGTCACACCGACCGAGCTGCAGGTGCGAGCAGTCGTGGCCGTCCGCGAGAACTCGGTCGTGCTGCTCGGCAACCATCCCGACGACGCGACGGTGCTCGACGTGTGGGAGTGGAGCGACGACGGCCTCACCCGGCTCAGCAACGGGTCCGGCGTCCACAGCGCGGTGGTCGGCGGCACGACGACCATCCTGCGGAGCACGTCGCTCGACACATGCGACTCGATCACCCAGGTCGTCGACGGTCCGGTGCTGACGTCGTTCGTCGAGACACCGCTGATCGATCCCAACGTGTCGATTCACCACTACGGCGATCGACGGCTGGCGACGGCAGTGTTGCTGCCGCACGACCACGACGGCACTCCCCTGCCGGTGCTCTTCGACATCTACGGCGGTCCGCACGTGCAATACGTGCTGGCATCGCGCGCTCGGTTCGCGTTGTCGCAGTGGTTCGCGGATCAGGGCTTTGCGGTCGTGGTGGTCGATGGCCGCGGCACGCCCGGCCGCGGTAGCGAGTGGGAACGAGCGGTGCATCTCGACCTGGCGACGGCGATCCTCGACGATCAGGTCGATGCGTTGCATGCCGCAGCGCAGGAGCATCCGCTCGACCTCACTCGTGTCGCGATTCGCGGCTGGAGCTTCGGCGGATACCTCGCCGCCCTCGCTGTCATGCGCCGACCCGACGTGTTCCACGCCGCAGTCGCCGGCGCGCCGGTCACCGACTGGAAGTTGTACGACACGCACTACACCGAGCGATACCTCGGCGACCCGACCGTCGACGACACGGCGTACGCGAACTCGTCGTTGCTTCCTCTGGCCGGCTCGTTGACACGGCCGTTGCTGCTGATCCACGGGCTCGCCGACGACAACGTCGTGGCGGCCCACACCCTGCAGCTGTCCTCGGCCTTGTTGGCGGCGGGCAAGCCACACGAGGTACTGCCACTGGTCGGCGTCACCCACATGACGCCGCAAGAGGTCGTCGCCGAGAACCTGCTGTTGCACCAGCTCGACTTCCTCAGACGATTCATTTCGCCGACGACGACCGGTTAGGTTTCGCCTTCGATGAATCAACGCCTTCGCGATCTCTACAGCAACGTCTCGGTCCACGCCACCGCCGACCGCGAGCACGAAGCGGTCGTCGAACTGCTCCTGCTCGTGATGGTCGCCGACCGCCACATCACCGAGAAAGAGCTCGACGAGATCCGCATCATCAGCGACGACTCTGGCTGGGAGTCGTCGACGTTCTCGTTCGACCAGTACCTCGGTCAGGCGATGGCGAAGGTGCGCGCCGCGATCGCCGATCACGAGACCGACTCACTCCTCGACGACATCGATGCGCGAGTCGCCAGCACCGTGTTGCGTCAGTCGTTGTTCTCCGCGGCACGCGACGTCGCCGGCATCGATCACGAGATTGCCCCCGAAGAAGAATCACTCCTCGGTCAAGTCGCCGTCCGGTTCGCCTAGCGCGTACGTGCGCCGCTCAGCCGAGGCGCTCGGCGAGGGCCACGATGATCCCTTCCGGACCACGTACGTACGCCATGAGCCAGGTGTTCTCGTATTGACCGATACCGCCGACGAGGCCGTAACCGTCGGCGGCAAGCCGATCGACCACGGCGCGAAGGTCATCGACTTCGAAGGCGACGCTGCGCAACCCGAGTTCGTTGGCCATTGCGGTCGGCGACCCCGGATCGTGATCGGGTCGAATGAAGCTCGACAGCTCCACCGCGGTGCCGCCACCAGGTGGGCGAAGCATGACGATCTCGGTGCGGGAGTCAGGGATGCCACAGACGGTGTCGATGAATTCGCCTTCGACGAACGTCCGGCCTTCGACCTCGAGCCCGAGACCGACGAAGAACGCTGTCGCGACATCGAGGTCGGCCACGGTGATGCCGACATGATCGAACGCTCGGAGTTGACCCATCAGACTCGTCCTCTCTGCACCTTGCCGAGTCTATTTCGAGTAGATCGGCCGGCGGCCGGTAGCTATCCGTTCGCGGCCTGGGTGGTCGGCGGTGATCGCGACGTCTTCGTAGCCGGCCGCTGACATCAAGTCGGCCACACGTTGGCCGTGCGTCGCGCCGATCTCCATCACCAGCCAACCGCCCGGCCCGAGCCAGCGGAGCGCTTCGGCGACGAGGTGTCGTATCGCGTCGAGCCCGTCGGCACCGCCGAACAGCGCGTCGCTGGGCTCCCACTCGCGCACGATCGATTCGAGGTCGGGATCATCATCGCTGACGTACGGCGGGTTCGACACCACGAGTGCGAGCGTTCCCTCGAGGTCCGATGGCAAGGCATCGAACCAGTCGCCCTGCCGCGATCCTCACATTGGCTGCAGCCCTTCCGATGCCTGCAGCGTTGGCCCTCGCCACGTCGAGCGCATCCGCCGATCGATCCGTCAGCCACACCGTCACGCCGTCGATCGGCAACTCACTCGCGAGCGACAGCCCGATCGCGCCGCTGCCCGTCCCGAGGTCCGCGCAGATCAACGGCCGCGGCTGCGATCGCGCCAATCCCAACGCGGTGTCGACCACCAACTCCGTCTCGGGTCGCGGGATCAGCACGCGCCGGTCGACCATCAGATCGAGATGACGGAAACCCCAACGGCCCAGCACGTACTGCAGCGGCTCCCCCGCCGCGTACCTCGCCAGCATCGCATCGAGATGGGCGACGCCGCGTTGCGTCGCAGGACGATCGCGCAACGCCAGGAAGTCGTCACCATCGGTTCCCGATGCGACCTCGCACAGCCATCGTGCCTGAGGTCGACCGACAGCCGATGCGGTCTCGTTCCACAACTGGCCCCAGGTGACGGTGGCGTCACTCATCGCCGGCGAGTTGTCGGGCCCGTTCGTCGGAGGCGAGCGCGTCGACGACATCGTCGAGGTCGCCGGCGAGCACCTCCTGCAAGCGGTAGATCGTGAACCCGATGCGATGATCGGTGACGCGATTCTCCTTGTAGTTGTACGTGCGGATCTTCTCGCCTCGACCGCCGCCACCGACCTGCGATCGACGCTCGGCCGATTTCGCCGCATCCTGCTCGTCCTGGGCCAGCTTCAGCAGTCGCGCTCGCAGCACTTGCATCGCCCGAGCCCGGTTCTGCAACTGGCTGCGCTCGTCCTGCATCGCCACGACAACGCCGGTGGGCACGTGGGTGATGCGCACTGCAGAGTCGGTGGTGTTGACGCCCTGACCGCCGGGACCACTGGAGCGGTAGACATCGATCTCGAGGTCGCGCTCGTCGATCTCGACCTCGACCTCTTCGGCCTCGGGCAGCACGAGCACCGTCGCCGACGAGGTGTGGATGCGACCCTGGCTCTCGGTGGCCGGCACCCGCTGCACGCGGTGCGTGCCACCCTCGAACTTCAGTCGGCTCCACGCCGTGTCGCCGTTGATGAGGATGGTGACGAGGTTGACACCACCGAGGTCGCTGGAGTCGAGTGACAGGACCTCGACCGACCAACCCTTCAGCGCCGCGTACCCGCGGTACATCTCGTACAGATCGCCGGCGAAGAGGTTGCCCTCCTCGCCACCCTCGGCGCCACGGATCTCCATGATCACGGCCTTGCCGTCGTTGGGATCCTTCGGCAACATCAGCAGGCGCAGTTGCTCCTCGAGATCGGCGAGGTCGGCCTCCGCCTCCGACAACTCCGTCCGCAGCATCTGCTTGTCGGTCTCCGACGCATCGACCAGCAATTCGCGCGCCGCCTCCGCGTCGGCGGAACGCTCGCGATGTGCACGCAGGCACTCGACGACCGGGGTCAGGTCCTTGTACCGCTTCGACACACGCCGCAACTCGGCGCGATCGGCCTGCACGTCGGGATCGCTGAGGCTCACCTCCAGCGAGATGAACTCATCTTCCAAGGACGCCAGTCGTTCTAACACCGACGGAGGAGGTTACGGCCTCAGCCGACGGGAACGACCTCCATCGGCTCGGCGAGCAGCCGGTTGATGTCGAGCAGGACGGGAACCTCGTCGCGCGCCGGCACGACGATCTGTGTCGGCTCGCCCGTCGCCGAGCGCGGCGTCGGTGGCGAAGGGAACGAGATCGAGATCGACCCCGGTGCTGATCACCAGCGTGTGTGACAGCCCATCGATCACCGCGTGCGCCACGCAAGGCTGCGGGTCCTTCACGTTGGTGCGAATCAACGGCGACGGCAATGCCTCGATGTGCGAGGCGCCGACGAGACCGGGATCATCGATCAATCGGGCGCGCAGGGCGCGCTCCTGGCCGATGCGATTCAGTGGATGCGGATCGGCACCGTGCTCGCGATGCGGCGCGACCGTCGCGACGACCTTTGCCAGCGCCTCGACGGTCGGTACGTCGCCGTGCAACATCTGGAACGCCTCGCGATCGTGCTGACCGATCCCCACTTCCAGTCGCGGTGCACCGCTCTGCGCATCGGTGACAACCCGGCACACCTCCAGCCCACGCACTTCGCCCACGAGCACACCGTGTTCGACTGCAGGAACCGCGCCGCCTTCGATGATCAACGCACGGAACTGATCGTGCCCCTCGGGCACGGGGATGGGGGTCGGCAGCGGCTCGGGGATGGCTGGAAGCAGCACTCGCTCGGCCATGTGCCAGACCTCGATCGGCATGCTGAACGCCGCCGCTCGTCGCGCCAATGTGCCGGTGCCTTCGTCGGCCAACACATTCAGACGAGTCACTCCGGCCCGCACCGCCCACGCGAGCGAGGGACCGAGACCGCGCTGCTGGCGTTCGTCGAGCAGTACCCAGCCATCGGAGCCGGCGGTGGCCGCTGCACCCAATGCGAACGGCGCGGTAACCACGTCGGAGCCGGCACCGTGCTCGCTGATCAGCGTCGCCAACTTGACGGCCAACAGGCGACCGCGGCGCGTCTCGTCGACCATCGCCGCCACGCTACCGACGACCGAACTCTCTCCCGTGTCGGCTCAGGCCGTGAAGTAACCGACCACGTCGGCGACGAGGTCGACGTTGCCCGTGTTGTTGTACATCAGCACGGTGCCCGCCGGCCCCAACCTGGCGAGCACCATGTTGGGGATCACTTGACCGGCGGAGATGTTGAGGTTCGACGCGGTCGGACAATCGGATCCACCGGGATAGACGGTGACATAGGTGTTGCCGGTCGGTGCGACGGCGGTGACGTTGAGCATCACACCACTGACTCCGTCGGAGGGAACGCCTCCTCTGCCGAGCAGCGTCACCTCGAGCGGAGCCTGGCCCACCGGGCCCTGCGGAGCACCGGTGCCATCGCGTGTGTCGAGCACGCGCCTCGGGGTCAAGGCGACGTATCGACCAGAGGAGTCGCCGTCGAAGCATCCGAGCACATCGACGATGATGTCGGTCGCGCCGGCGTTGTTGTAGATGCTGACCATCCCGTTCGCGCCGACCCGGGTCAGCACCATGTTCGGCACCGTCTGGCCCGGTGCCATGTTGACGCTGGACGCATACGGCTGCTGCTCACCCGACGGCCACACGGTGAGGTAGCTGCCCGCGGTCGGACCGGTGACGGTGACGTTGAGGGCGACCGCCTCTGGGTGCGACGACACGCCACCGCGATCAGCGATCTGCAGATCGAGCATCTGGCCAGCACCGAGTTTGCCGAGGTGTCCGCCGTTGCCGTCGCGAGTGTCGAGCAGTCGCGCCGGCGCCAATGGCGACATGCCGACCGACGAGCCATCGCGGAAGTAGCCGACGACATCGCCGAGCAGGTGCACGTTGCCGGCGTTGTTGTAGAAGCTGACATCACCGGCACCACCCAGGCGGACGATGACGAGGTTGGGCACCGCCAGGCCGGGAACCGGGTTGAGGTTCGACGTGGTGGGTTGCGGCTGCCCGCCCGGCCATGCGGTGACGAAGGTCGGCGACGTCGCATCGACCGCGGTGAGGTTGATCGCGACGGCGACCGCTTCCGCGGGCACACCCATCTGGCCACGGACGGTGATCGACCACGATTCGGCAGCGCCGAGCGCGCCGAGGCGGCCGCCCGTTCCATCGCGAGTGTCGAAGAGACGCTGCGGGTTCATCGACACGAACTCGGTGGGACCGGATGGCGGGTTGATGATCGGCGGAAGGCCGCCCGAAGGTGGCGGGTCGCCGGGCCCGGTCTGGAAGAAGCCGAGATTCTCGAACCCGCCGTTCAACGACGGTCGAGCCTCCGCCGCCCAGCCATCCGTCGATGCACGGTCCCGAACACGTTGCGGAAGTCGGTGGTCATCGTGAAACGATCCCACTGGTTGTTGATCGTGGCGAACGACGGCGGCTGGCCGTAGTGGCCGCCCTTCACGTTGGGTCCGATGCACGAACTGCACGTTCGCCGTGCCGTGATCGGTGCCCGCGGAGTCGTTGGAATACGGCGTGCGACCGAACTCCGACATCGTCATGATCGTGACTCGGTTGTAGTAGCTCGGATCGAGGGTGGCGAAGAACGTCGACAGATCCGGTGTCGAGTTGCGTCAGCAGAGCAGCGTGGTTCAGCGGCTCGCCGTCGTGGGTGTCGAAGCTGTCGAGACCGAGATCGAGCACACGGAACCCGAGGTTCGCGTTGATCAACCGCGCCGCGATCGTCAGTTCGCTTGACGAACTCGTCGCCGCTCGGCGCCGGGCGAATACACCGGTGCGACCTTCACCGCGAGGTCGAGCTCGGTCCTCAGCACACCGGCGTAGTAGTCGTGCCAGGGACCCCGTCCGGCAGCGCTCGCGGACAACGACCGAAGGCCGTTGAACATGCGAGCGTCTGCCGGCATCGGTCCCGGTGCCGAACAAGTTGCCGCCGTTGGCGGGCACGCCGACGGCGCGACACACGGCGCCGAGCAGGTGCAGCGGCACCGACGAACCGATGGTCGCGGCCACGAGGTCGGCGTCAGCCGGTGGCTGACCGTCGAGCCAGCGACCGATCCATCCGGTGCCCGCGGCGCCGACGCCGAACCTGCCGTTCATCCAGATCGCCATCGAGGTGAAGTGCGACAGGTCGGGGTTGGGATAGCCGACGCCGTGGACGATCGCGACCTGGCCGGCGTCCCAGAGTTGCTTCGTGTAGGTCAGGCTGGGGTGCAGCCCGAACGTGCCGTCGAGCGGCAGCACCTGGCCGGCCGGGATGGCCACATCCGCCTGGCTTGCGCAGATCGTTGTAGTAGCGATCGTTGGTGTACGGGATGACGGTGTTGAGACCGTCGTTGCCGCCGTACAGCACGATGTTCGACCAGGATGCCGTCGTGCGCGCCGACCGGCGGCGCGGCGAACGCGTGCTGCGCGTCGAGGCCGAGGCGGCCGAGACCCAATCGGGCGAGGCCCATCTGGTCGCCGAGCGCATCGAGAGCAACGCCACCGAGCACCCCGCCACCGACGGCCTGCAGGAACTTGCGTCGGCTCCAGCCGTTGGGCCCGGCGAACGTCGCCGAGATGGGCGGGTGCAGACAGCAGCCGGCGGGCGTCGGCCGTGGAGATGTCGGGATCGAGCATCGTCACTCCTCATGCCATGTGGAATTCGGGTGCGAGCATGACCATCGTCAGCAGGTTGGTGGGGGCCCAGTAGTTCCGGTAGGACGTCGAGCTCCGCTCGGCTTGGTGGGCGGCGATCAGCGCATTGCGCGTCGTCGGTCGACAGCGGGAAGATGCCGAAGTACGACGCCACGAAGTCGACGGCGTCGGCCACGGTCTTGTTGTAGATCACGTTGCCGTCGACGAAAGGCCGGGCCGGCACGGCGTTGCCGTCAGCGTAGCCACCATGTCATCGATCGGGCGAAGTCGGCACGACCGGCCAGCGCGCTGGTGTTGAGCCAGTAGCGCGTTCGGCTTCCATCCGGCGACGTTGGGCGGTTGGTACATCTGCTGGCCCAGCGGACTCGGCACGCCACGGCAACGCCGAGGTCATCGGCATCGATGCCCGTGTAGTAGCAGAGGGCGACGATCATCTCGATCGGCGTGCGCACCAGACCCTGCTTGGCCGTGGTGCTGTAGAACTCCGGCCGCTTCAACATCGCACGCACGAGGTTCGTGATGCTCATGTCGGCCGCGAACGCCGGGGCGAGCGCGTCGAGCACGGCAACCGGCGGCGTCGGATGGGCGAGGAACTCCCACAGCTTCTTGGTGATGAAGCGCGCCGCGATCTGCTTCTTGGCCGGGTTGTTCACCAGGATCTCGGTGATGATGTCGGGCCCGTTCCAGTTCTTGGTCGTGCCGAAGAACGTCTTCATCGTGTTGTCGTGGCGAGTTGGATAGAACTGGTAGACGTACGCGGGCCAGTCGGCGTTGTGCCCCGTCCACGCCTTGGCTGCCGCCTCGACGTCGCCTTCGGTGTAGTTGCCGACGCCAAGCGTGAACAGCTCCATCAGCTCTCGGGCGAAGTTCTGGTTCGGCGAGCCCTTCACGTTCTCCGCGTTGGAGAGGTAGACGAGCATCGCCCGATCGATCGCCATCGCCTGCGTCAGCGTGTGGAAGTTGCCGAGCGCATTGTCGCGGTAGGTCTGCAGCTGCTGCATCATGTGGAAGCCCTTGCCGACGTCCCACCATGCGCTGACGAAGTGCCCGTGCCAGAACAGCGTCATCTTCTCCTGGAACGGGCGTGGCTTGGTGACCATCGCGTTGATCCAGAAGTTGCAGGCCGACACGTACTGATCCCAGCTGTTCGTACCCTCGACCTGGAATTCGGCCGGCAATGCGGGGCTGCCGTTCAGGGAGATGTTGATGACGTCGTCGACGACCTCGACGATCGACGGAAGCGTCTTGAGGTAGGCGAGCCGAGCTGGACGGACAACGAATTCGGTACGCCTCAAGAGGTGGGCGAGGTCGTCGTCTGAAACTGGCACGCAGAGACTCCTTCCACACTCGATCGCCCTCACAGTCATCGGTTCTGCGCAGCGCCACCTTGAGCGATCCTCTGTAACAAACCTGTAACGGAGGTCAGGCCAGGAATCGAGCCCGGACGCGAAACGACCCGGTCGGTGTGACCGGGTCGTTGTCGGAGTTCTTGGCTGGATTACTTGGTCTTGCGCTCGCCGTAGCGCTTGTTGAAACGCTCGACGCGGCCACCGGTGTCGACCAGCTTCTGCTTGCCGGTGAAGAATGGGTGGCACTCGTTGCACAGTTCGACCTGCAGGTCACCGGCTCGGGTCGAGCGGGTGACGAAGGTGTTGCCGCAGCTGCAGCGCACCGTCGTGTCGTTGTACGTGGGATGGGTATCGGTCTTCATGATTTTCTCCGTCGAATTCGAGACCCCATTGTATCGGCAGAATCCCCTGGAACCCGAGCCATTTACCCACCCTGGCTACATCGCCGGCTGTTTGCCGATCTCGTTGAGGAACTCGTCGTTCGTGCGGAAGGTCCGTAGCCGATCGACCAGCAGCTCGAGGCCGGGGGCGGCGTTGCCGTCGGCGGCCAGATCCGCTGAGCACGCGGCGCAACTTCCACACCATCTGCAGTTGCTTGCGATCGAACAGCAGCTCCTCGTGGCGGGTGCTGGACGCATCGACGTCGATCGCCGGGTAGATGCGACGCTCGGACAGCTTGCGGTCGAGGCGCAGCTCCATGTTGCCGGTGCCCTTGAACTCCTCGAAGATCGCGTCGTCCATGCGGCTGTTGGTCTCGACCAGCGCCGTCGCCAGGATGGTGAGCGATCCACCCTCTTCCACGTTGCGAGCAGCACCGAAGAACTTCTTCGGCGGGTACAGCGCACCGGCGTCGATGCCGCCGGACAGGATGCGGCCGCTGGCGGGAGCGGCCAGGTTGTAGGCACGGCTGAGACGCGTGATGCCGTCGAGGATGATCACGACGTCTTCGCCCTGCTCGACCAGGCGCTTGGCCTTCTCGATGGCGAGCTCGGCGACGTGGGTGTGCTCGTCGCTGGGTCGGTCGAAGGTGCTCGAGATGACTTCGCCCTTGACGGTGCGACGCATGTCGGTGACCTCTTCGGGCCGCTCGTCGATGAGCAGGACCATCAACTTCACTTCGGGGTGGTTCGCCTCGATCGAGGTGGCGATCGTCTTCATGATCGTCGTCTTGCCGGCCTTCGGCGGCGACACGATGATGCCGCGCTGACCCTTGCCGATCGGTGAGATCAGGTCGATGATGCGCGCGGTCATGTTGTTGGGATCGGATGCGTTCTCGAGGTGCAGCCGCTCGTCGGGGAACAGCGCAGTGAGGTCTTCGAACCGCGGACGGCTCTTGGCCTTGTCGGGATCGAGGCCGTTGACCGAGTGGATCTCGAGCATCGCCGGGTTCTTCTCGTTGCGTCCCGCTGGACGGCTGAGGCCGGTGACGTAGTCGCCCTTGCGCAACCCGTACTGACGTGTGAGCTTCACCGGGATGTAGGCGTCGTCGCGACTGGCGAGGTAGCCGGAGACACGAAGGAAGCCATATCCCTCGTCGCGCAGGTCGAGGTAGCCGGCCACTTGGACGGGCTCCATGTTGACCGGAGTGCCGGGCTCGTCGACGCGTTCCGGACGATCCGGACGCGGCTCGAACCGCTCCTGCTCGCCGGCAGCCGGCCCATCGCCGCGACCCTTGTTGCGACGGCGCCTGCGGCGACGGCTGTTGCGGCTCTCGGCATCGCCGTCGCCGTCACCATCGTCGCCATCGCCGTTCTGCGACTGCGACGAGCCGGGTGCTGCGGCCGACGCTGCGGGCGAAACGGCAAGCTCGGTCACTGCGACCTCGCCCGAGCGGATCAGTTCGATCTCCCAGTCGGCCAGCGGCTCGCCGTCGGGCCCGAGGATGACCTCGGCCTCGACCGGTGCCGCGGCGTTCGGGAGCGTCGGCCGATGATTCGTCGGCCGCTGCCGGCGGCTCGACGGGTGCGGGATCTGTGCCCTCCGCGGCTGTCGGCTCCTTCGGTGCCTTGGCGGCGCGACCGTTTGTCGGAGCCGGCGCAGAGCCGTCGGGAGAACCACCACCGGTGGTCTCGAGGATCTTGTCGATCAGCGTCGCCTTTGCGGCGCGTGACGTCGTCTTGATGCCCAATGCTTGGGCGATTGCGAGCAGCTGCTCTTTGTCCTTGGATTCGAGCATCGACTGTTCGAGAGCTTCCGCGGCCACCGGCCACCTGCTTTCTGGGGAACGACAGTTGGCTCGGCGTGTCAATGCGCACACGACCGGCGGCCACACCATCGGGATGATGTTGGCGAGATGAATCGCCCTCTCTCCGCACCCCCGCACGGCCATTTCACCGGAGCGGTTGCAGCGAGATGTTCGGGGAAGCCCGAACGGAGGGAACTGTAGCGAACGTGTGCGCGATGCGCAACGTGGACGAATCTGATGCCCGAGTCGGTCTGGGGTTCAGCCCGTGATCAGCCTGCAGGCAGACCGGTACAGCCGTAATCGGCAACAGCCTGCAGGTTGCGGCTACCAAGGCAGTGCAGGAGCTGCTTGCCACGCTCGTTGGCAGGATCGAGGTTTGCGGCGCTGATCACCGGGATCGACAGCTGGATCATGACCGAGTTGTGAAAATCGGTCTGCGCGTCGTCCCATGAGTAGTCGCCGACTCCACGGTCCACCAGTCCCTGGTGCCACCGTCGCAGCAGCGACTCGCCGTGCTCCCGGCGCATCTCCGTGGTGAGGCTCTGCACGATGAAGTAGCCGATGTCACCGGCACCCGCCGAGCGACAACTGAGCTGCCAATCGATGACAGTCACCGGAGCGCCTGCGCGACCGAAGAAGAAGTTGTCGAGACGAAAGTCGGTGTGCGCGAGCGTGGTCGGCCGGTTGGCCATCACCCAGTCGTACGTCGCGGGCAGTTGCGAGCCGACGCGCTCGGCGACCTCGAGAGCGACCGGTGGGGCAGAGGCGAACATCTCCGCGAACGCCGGCCACGACTGAACGTACTGCGCCCCCACCGCCATGTACGCCGGGTTGTTCAAGGGCCGCAGCCACGCCAGCTCGGCGAGACGTGGCGACTCCCACCACGTCGCATGCAGTTGCGCGCCGACGTCGATCACAGCTTGCGCATCGGCGAGGTCGGCGCCTGCGACCTGATCGGCCATGCGGGCATCGCCGAGGTCTTCCATCAGGATCAGCGTGCCGCTGTCGTCGTCGCTGACCTCGCTGAGATACACCGCGGGCGTCGGCACGCCGAGACCGACAGTCGCCGCTTTGCGATAGCACTCGGCTTCACTTCGGTAGAACCCGTAGATCTTGGCGATGTACTTCGCGACCGGGTCCTCGATCGGGAACTTTGCGATCATCACATCGGGCAGGCCACCACGATCACCGTCGTAGCCGAGCTGCAATCGTGCAAGCTGGCCGACGAAGCCGACGCCCGCGCCCGACCGGTGCTGGCATCGACCGTGGCCACCGAACCCTTCTGCGAGATGCCCACCGTGTCTCAGCGGCTGCCGTGAGGTAGTCCGGCGTGAGCTCGGCGATGTCGGTCGGCAGCGCAAAGTTGATCATGTCCCCCATCGGGCGAACGGTAGTTGCTACGCCGAGGTCGACTCGACGAACCGCTCGACTGCCGCAAGGTCGTTGGGAAGATGCGTGATGTGCTCGGGCCGGTCCATGAGATCCGCGAGGTGCGCGGGCAGGGGTGGCCTGATGCCTGTGGCGCGCTCGACCGCGTCGGGGAACTTGGCGGGATGCGCGGTGGCCAACGTCACGATCGGTCCGTCGATCGACGAGCGCACTCGCTGCGCCGCGCCGACGGCGACGGCAGTGTGCGGATCGATCAACATCCCGTCGTCTCGTAGGTGCGGCGGATCACGTCGAGCGTCTCGCTGTCGTCGAGGCGAGCCGCGGTGAAGACGTGCCGTCGACGAACGCGGCGCGCTGGTCGGCCTCGATCGACAGCGAGCCGTTCGCCCGGAAGCGCTGCAGTTGCTCGGAGGTCATTCCACCGTCGCGGCCGTTGATCTCGAACAGCAGGCGCTCGAAGTTGGACGACACCTGGATGTCCATCGACGGGCTCAACGATGGCACGACCGGCCGAGTGCTCATGTCGTTGTCGCTGAAGAAGCGGGTGAGGATGTCGTTCGCGTTCGAGGCAACGACCAGTCGGTCGATCGGCGCGCCCATCTGCTTGGCGATCCAGCCGGAGAACACGTTGCCGAAGTTGCCGCTCGGTACGCAGAAGTTGATCTCACCGCGCAGGTGATCGGTGGCGGTCACGTAGTAGACGACCTGCGCCATGACCCGGGCCCAGTTGATCGAGTTCACGGCGCTGAGGTGCATGCGATCACGGAACGCGGTGTCGTTGAACATCGCCTTCACCAGATCCTGGCAGTCGTCGAACGAACCGTCGATCGGCGACGACGTGGACGTTTGGCGAGTCGACGGTCGTCATCTGCCGGCGTTGCACGTCGCTGGTTCGACCATCGGGATAGAGGATGACGATGTCGGCGTGCGCGCAGTTCTTGATGCCGTCGATCGCCGCCGACCCGGTGTCGCCCGAGGTCGCGCCGACGATGGTGACCCGACGGTCCTGCTGCGACAGCACGTGCTCGAACAGCCGTGCCGACCAGCTGCAGCGCGACGTCCTTGAACGCGAGGGTCGGCCCGTGGAACAGCTCCTCGACGAAGTGGTCGTCACCGATCTGCACGAGCGGCACGACGGCGGGGTGGGCGAACGTCGCGTAGGCGTCGGCACACATTGCCCGCAGCGCGTCGGCCTCGATCTCGTCGCCGACGAACAGCCTGCATGATCTGCGCAGCGCGGTCGGAGTAGCTCTGCCCGCCTCGGCCGCCGGCAGTGACGGCCACTCGCGCCGGGACGTACAGGCCGCCGTCGGTTGCCAGGCCTTCGAGCAGCGCCTCCGTGAACCCGAGCTCGGCCGCCTGGCCGCGGGTCGAGACGTACCGCATCGTCAGCTGCCGATCACACGAAGCAACCCGCCGACGTTGCGTACGACATCGAGATCGCGGAGCTCGCGAACGGTCGCCTGCACCGCCGACTCCTTGGCCTCGTGAGTGATGAACACCAGCCGTCGCGTCGGGAGCGTTGCCCTCCTGCTCGGCGGCGCGGATGCTGACGTCGTGCCGAGCGAACACGCCGGTGACAGCGTGGAGCACACCCGGGCGGTCGGCGACGTCGAGGCTCAACAAGTACTCGGCCGACGTTTCGTCGATGGCACGGATGTGGGCCCTGCCGAATGTGCCGATGGTGCCGTGCGTTCCCTTCGACAGGTTGACCGCGGCATCGATCACGTCGCCGAGCACGGCGCTGGCCGTCGGCGATCCACCGGCACCGCGTCCGTAGAACATCAGCGACCCGACCGCAGCGCCTTCGACGAAGACTGCGTTGTAGCTGCCGTTCACACTCGCGAGTGGATGGGCGATCGGCACCATCGCCGGGTGGACGCGCACCGCGATGTCGCCGGACGGGGTCGTAGACCTCGGCAATGCCCAACAGCTTGACGACGTAGCCCAGTCGCCGCGCCATGGCGATGTCGCCGGCGGTGACGCCACTGATGCCTTCGTGGTACACGTCGCCGGCGACCACCTTCGATCCGAACGCGATCGACGCCATGATCGCCGCCTTGGCCGCGGCATCGAAACCTTCGACGTCGGCCGTGGGATCACGCTCGGCGAATCCCAGCGCCTGCGCCTCGGCGAGGGCGACGCCGTAGTCGGCGCCTTCCTCCGTCATCTTGGTGAGGATGAAGTTGGTGGTGCCGTTGATGATCCCCATCACACGGGTGATCGGCTCGCCGCGCAGGCTCTCGCGCAGCACGCGGATGATCGGGATGCCGCCGGCAACGGCGGCTTCGAACAGCAGGTCGACACCGGCGTCGTCGCTGACACCGAACAGCTCGGTGCCGACGTTGGCCAGCAGCTCCTTGTTGGCGGTGACGACCGGTTTGCCCGAACGCAGCGAGTTGGTGATGAGCTCGCGCGCCGGCTCGATGCCGCCGATCACTTCGACGACGAGGTCGATGCTCGGGTCCGCCACCACGGCGTGGGCGTCGCGGGTGAGCACACCTTCGGCGAGGTGCACATCGCGCTCGCGGCTGAGGTTACGGACGGCCACCGCGCCCACCTCCAGCCGCACGCCGGTGCGAGCCTCGACGGTCGCCTGTTGCGCGGCCACCAGGTTGACGAACGCCGATCCGACGTTGCCGCATCCCAACACTCCGACCCGCACGAGCTTTGTCACGGGCGGAAGGCTACGGGTTGACGCATCCTCGCCGAAACCCTTTGCCGGGCGGCGCTACCAGCGACGAGTCAGCGGCGACGGTCGGGCTTGCGCCGGCTCAGCAGCGAGGCGACCGAACCACTACCGACGAGCAGCGCGGCGATCACGAGGCCACCAGTCCCGGCACCGGTCTTGGGCAACTGGGTCGAACCGGTCGTGGCCGCAGACTGCGAGAGCGAGGAGCGCGAAGGTGACGACTGTGACGCTGAGGATTGTGTCGAAGCCACGGCCGGCGGGGCCGCCACCGGATCAGCGGCCGAGTCGACACAGGCTTGGTGCTGCACGCCGCTGTCGTCGGTCACCGTCGTCGGCGCACCCTGGGCGCACGTCGGCGCATCGCAGGAGATCTGGGTGCTGACGCTGGCATCGCTGCCGTTGAACTGCACCGGCACCACAACCGAACCGTCCGCCAGGCCATCGACCGTCACGACCTGGGAGGAACCGGGCGCGAGGTCGATGACCGAGGCGATGAACGTTTGTGGATTGGTGACAACAAATTCTGCTGAAGCGTCGGTCGCCGGGTTGGAGACGACGAGATCCATGACGCCATCGCCGTTGACGCATGCGACGGCGGAGGTGCTGGCGGTCGGCGGCAGCGCTGGCGATGCCACCGAAGCCGACGAGACCGCCGACCGCGATTCCCGTCGCCACGATGAGTTGTGAGAGCTTCACTCTGATCATTCCCCGCCGCTATCGCCCCGCCAGTGGGGTGATGGCTCCGTACAGTATTCGTCAAGACCCGCTACGTACAGAGTTTGTCACCCGATTGGGCCATACGGCCCATACCTGGTCAGAGGTAATTTCACCGAACGCGGTGCACTCGCCGCACTCCGGCCACCACATCGTCGAAATGTTGACGCTGCAACACGGCACCCTCGCGTCGTACCTGGTGAGGGTCGACTTCCAACAAGCGCTCGACCTTGGCGTAGCTCGACACGGCCTTCGCGGTCCCATGGGCCGGTCCCGACGACCACTTGTAACTCGTTGTGATGGGGTTTCGATGTCAGCGGCACACCCAACAACAGCGGGCCTTTTCGTCCGATGATCACCACCGGACGGTCCTTGCCCTGCTTGCGGATCTTCCTCGTACGGCACCCACGTCCACACCACTTCACCAGGGTCTGCGTCGCCGTCGAGGTTCGGCGAGTACTCGATCATGACGCGGTCGTCGGGCGCGTCTTTTGCTCGGTGCGAGCTTGGCGACCAGCTTGCGGAAGCCGCCGATCAATCCAGATCGCATCGCACCAGGTCCTCCATGGTTTCCCGGCGGATGACCGCCCGGGCGGTGCCGTCGCCGACGAACACCACGGGCGGACGGGTGAGCATGTTGTAGTTGCTCGCCATGCTGCGACCGTATGCGCCGGTTACAGGTGTGGCGAGAACGTCACCCACAGTGGTCGTCTCGGGAAGCGAGGGCGTCGAAGATCAGCACGTCGCCGCTCTCGCAGTGCTTGCCGACGAGCCGAGCGTGCATTGTTCGGGCCGCATCGACATCGGCAGGAAGGAACGCCTCGTAGCCGCTGCCGTACAGCACCGGGCGCGGGTTGTCGCTCATCCCGCCGTCGACGGCGATGTACGTGCGCACGTCGGGGATGTGCTTGATCGTGCCGATGGTGTACACGGTGATCGCCGCGTCGGCGACGATCGCCCGACCGGGTTCGACGCTGACGCGGCTGCGCACACCGAGCGCCGCGCAGGCGTCGAGCAGCACGTTGCCCCACTGCGTGATCGTCGGCGCCTCTTCCCCTTCTACATAGGCGACGCCGAGACCGCCACCGAGGACGAGCTCGGGAAGGTCGAGCGGCACGGCGAAGGTGGCCATCACCTCTGCCGCCTTGGCGAAGTTGGACGCGGCGAACACGTTGGAGCCGATGTGGCAGTGCACACCGACCAGTTCGACGCTCGCCGAGCGGCGCATGCGGTCGACGGCGCGCTGCGCGTCGCCGTTGCCGAGGTTGAAGCCGAACTTCGAGTCGTCCTGACCGGTGGCGATGAACTCGTGGGTGTGGGCGTGCACGCCGGGCGTGATGCGAGCCAGGACCGCCGGCACCGGCAGGCCTTCGGCGTGCAGCGCGTCGAGCCGGTCGAGCTCATCGAAGCTGTCGACGACGATGTGGCGCACACCGTTGGTGATCGCGGCGCGCAACTCGTCGACGCTCTTGTTGTTGCCGTGGAACGTCGAGCGCGTTGGCCGGCACACCGGCCGCCAGCGCGACGTACATCTCGCCGCCGCTGGCGACGTCGAGCAACATGCCTTCGTCGTACGCCAGGCGAGCCATCGCCTTGCACAGGAACGCCTTCGTCGCGTACACCGCGCGGCCAGGCCCGAACGCGGCGACCGCCTCGCGGCATCGTCGCCCGCAGATGCGCCTCGTCGTAGATGAAGAGCGGGCGTGCCGAACTCCTCGACGACATCGAGCACGCGACAGCCGCCGATCGCCAGCGAACCGTCGGGCAGGACCTCGGCAGTATCGGGAAGCAGCGACAGTGGGATCGCTGTCACATGCGCTCCGGCGCCTCGATGCCGAGCAGGTCGAGGCCCTTGGCGATCACCCGCGCCGTCTGCTCGCACAGCCGGATGCGGAACGCCCGCGTCTCGCGGATCGGCCTTCAGCACCGGGCACGCCTCGTAGAACGACGTGAAGCTCTGCGCCAGATCGAAGAGGTACGTGCACATGCGATGCGGGCTGTACTTCTCGAGCGTGTCGTGCACCGCGGAGTCGAACTGCAGCAGTTGCAGGACGAGGTCGCGCTCCTGCGGGACCAAGGTCGGCTCCGACGTCCGTCGCGAGCTGCCGGTCGCCTTCTGCCGGCCCGGCGAAGGATCGAGCGGATTCGGGCGTGCGCGTATTGGAGGTACGGCGCAGTGTTGCCCTCGAACGCGAGCATGCGGTCCCAGTCGAAGACGTAGTCCTTGATGCGATCGGTCGACAGGTCGGCGTACTTCAGCGCGCCGATGCCGACCATTCGGCCGATGTCGATCTGCTCGTCGTCGGCAGGTCCGGGTTCTTCTCCTTCACCGACGCCGTTGCTCGCTCGATGGCTTCGTCGAGCACGTCGACGAACCGCACCGGCTCGCCGCTGCGGCTCTTCAACATCTTGCGATCCGGACCGAGCACGATTGCCGAAGGCGACGTGCACGGCACGGGTCGGCGGTCGCAGCCAGCCAGCCATCTCGGCGACGTCGAACACCATCGCCAGATGCTGCGACTGCGGCGGCGCCGACGACGTACAGCAGCAGCGTCGGCCTTGACCCGCTCGACGCGATCGAGCACGCACGCCAGATCGCTGGTGCCGTAGTTGAACCCGCCGCCGCGCTTCTGCACGATCAACGGCAAAGGCTCGCCTTCGCGATTGGTGTAGCCGGGAGGGAACACGACCTCGGCGCCGTCGCTCTCCTGCAGCAGCCCGGCGTGCGCAGCCGCTCGACGACCTCGGGCAGCAGATCGTTGTACATGCTCTCGCCGGCGAGGTCGTCGTTGGTCAGCAGCACGCCGAGCTTGCGATACAGCCGATCGAAGTACTGCATGCTGAGGTCGACGAGCAGCTTCCACAGTCGCAAGCGTCTCGGGATCGCCGCTCTGCAACAGGACGACCCGCTTGCGGGCCCGATCCTGGAACTCCTCGCTAGCGTCGAACTTGCGCTCTCGCCTGCTTGTAGAAGCCGTCGAGATCGCCGAGGCTCAGTTCGGAGGCTGCCTCGGTCTCGCCGATGTCGACGAGGTGCTCGATCAACATGCCGAACGGAGTGCCCCAGTCGCCGACGTGGTTCTCGCGGATGACGGTGTGGCCGACGAACTCGAGCATCCGCACCAGCGCGTCGCCGATGACCGTCGTGCGCAGGTGCCCGATGTGCATCTCCTTGGCGATGTTGGGAGCCGAGTAGTCGACGACGACCCGCTCGCGGCGACGCCACGTTGCGCACGCCGAGCGATCGTCGGCCTCGAGCGAATGCAGTTGCTCCTTCAGGAACCCGTCGTCGAACGTGACGTTGATGAAGCCGGGCCCGGCAACCTCGAGCGTGCGCCTTGCCGGTGAGATCCGCGGCAGCCACGACGTCGTCGGCGACGTCGCGCGGCTTGCGGCCGAGTTGCTTGGCGAGCGCCAGTGCGCCATTGGCCTGTGCGTCGGCCCGATCGCTGGGGCGCACGACCGGGTCGACCGCATCGGCGCCGCCGGCGACCGCCGCGAAGGCAGGCGCCAGCAGGTCGGCGACGATGACGAGCGGATCAGCCATGAAGAGTCGATCGTACTCGTGCACCCCATCATTCGACATGCCGTATTCGCCAACGCCTGCACCGCCGGTGAAGGTTGGTCGCTATCCTCGCTGGCATCCCGCCCTCGTAGCTCAGGGGATAGAGCATCGGTTTCCGGAACCGTGTGTCGCATGTTCGAATCATGCCGAGGGCGCTACCTGGCCATGCCGACCGTCAGTGATCGGGTTGGTCGGGCTCGGTTGATTCCTTCGTCGCCTCTGGGGTCGTGGGGTCCGGGCTCAGCTTTTGCCGGGCGGCCTCGATTGCCTCATCAGCGAACGCGCCGACCGCCTTCTCCTGCACCGTTGTCAAGACATCGGATCCCACGCCGGTCACGGAAGTCACCACGGAGGTCGTCGTCTTCTCGATCAGGCTGCTGCCGGCCGGCACGACGGCGGCAACCTCTCCTCCAATACCTTTTTCGCCCATGGTCGCTTCCTCTCGATCAGACTGCGTCGGAGGCCATCATTCCAGATGCTGCCGGCTGATACGTTCGCCACGTGCGAGAAAGGGCGGACGGCGGGAGCACGGTGATTCCTCGACAACGGGTCACGCGACGCCATCCACGTCGTTGCCGAGGTGGTCACCTGGGACATCTGCGTTGTCCGCGTCACTGTTGGCGCAGCCTCATTCGTCGTCTGCCTGCCCGGGCACGAGTTCGAGGACTGGTTCGATCGCTTCGATCATGGCGACCTGGATGCAGAGTTGCGACACGTTGCTGCTGCTCCGCCGTCACGTGCTTTGAGATCGGTGCCGCGTGCGGTGCGCCGCGCCCAACGAATCCGTTCGCCGCGAGTCGGGATCGAGCACGAGTTCGAGGTGAGGCTTCACGGACAGCCAGTCGACTTCCGCCGATTGTTGCCACAACTGTTGGTCGACCACCTGCACGCGGACCCAGCCGACCCGCTCGCGACTCGGCTGCCATGGGGAGTCATCACCGCGGACGGTCTCGAAGCCGAGATCGCCACCGCGCCCATCGACGTCGAACCAGGTTTCGTTCCGCACGCGGTCGACACGACGCGCGAGGCAGGACGAGCGCTTCGCGACGCATGTCCATCCGACCACGAGCTGATCGGTTTCTCCACACACATCAGCGTGTCGTGGACGGTGCGTCGCGACGATTCCCTGGCACGCGCCTGGGCGCGCATGTTCGCCCCTGCCCTGATGCTGATCATGGATCAACCGACGTCGCCGGGATTGATCGTGCGACCGAGGCCGGGGCGGCTCGAGTTGTGCGGCGAGTACGCGATCGGCGACCAGTTGGCAGCAGCGTTCGGCCTTTGCCGCGGCGAGCGTGCGCGTGGTCCAACGCCTCCCTCGTCACGAACTACGAAAGTGGTTCGTGGACATGTCGTTGCAGCCATCCTTGGATCGGTACGGGTGGTACGTCGATCGAAAGGCCTTCACGGGATCTGACCTGTATCTCCTCGGCCGCAGGACCCCGCTGCAGCGCCCGGGTGGCATTGTCACCGCCGGGCAACACCTCGACGAAGTGATCGAGTTGGTGAGCGGTGACCTTGCCAACCTTGGCGATACCGACGATGTTCGAGCGCTGCAACGTGTCGCCGATGGCTCCGTGTGTCCGCCGTTGCTGTCGCTGATGGACGTCAGCGCGTGACGCGCTACTTCCGCAAGGTGACGGACCCGCAGCGTCTTCTGCCGCCGAGCGGACTCCTGTCACAGGCCGGCGTGTTCCGAAGGTGCGATCAAAGCGAAACGAGGCCACACAGGCCTCACCCGCAGTAACGGCGGGCGTCCCGATTGCGTTGGTCGTCGCTGGGATCGTGATCGCCGTGCTGGCCGTCGGCGGCGTGGTGTTCGCGGTCGTCAACAACTCAGGCAGCGACTCGTCCGCCGGTGAGACGGCAGGCACCGCGGCCGCGCCGGTACCAACGGCATCCACGGCAACCCCGATCGCCCCGCCGGTCACAGCAGCGCCCACGACATCGGGCGGCACGAGCACCACCGTCGGCACCACTTCGACCACGTCGGTGCTGAGCCCTGTCGTGCGGCTCGTCTCGGCGGCGGCTGCCTCAGCGGCGACCGTCATTCCTACTGATCCAGCGGCCACCGCGACGTACTCAGGTCCACTCCCGGTGTTCAACTTCGGCATCGACTGCACCGCCGACGGCTGCAACTTCTCGATGCGCACCTTGGCTCCGGGCACCGTGACCGACGAAGGCCTCACCACGGTGCCGGCGACCGCGGGACGGTTCGTCATCACGTCGACGCGCGCCTCCACGTGTACGACCAGCAGTGGTGGTCAGTTGTCGCGAAACGTGTCGAGCGTCATCGACCTCACTCTGTCGGGAAGCCAACTCGTGAACGGTGTGTCGGTGCCGCAGCAGATCGCCGGCACCTTGACCACCGTGATCCCCGACGCCGGTTACGTGCCCAAGGTCGGCGACGTCGTCGACAACGGAGCCGAGACCGGATGTCCAGGTCAGACGACCGTGTTCGACGTTGCCGGCCCATTGACGCCGAGCTGACCTACAGCAGGGCGTACACGCGGTCATACGCGTCGGAGAGCGCTGTGTACGCATCGTCTTGGACCTTGGTCGCGTCGCTGTCGCTGAGGGCCCCTAACTCGACGATCTGCGAGATCACGGCCCTGCCCAGTCGATAGGTGCTCTGCAAGAGCACCTCCTGCAGTTCACCTTCGGCGGACTTGAGGTCGAACTCGGCATAGCTTTCGAAACCGCTTTGATTCAGTGTGGGCGTCTCGCGCGTCGCCAACTCGACGACCGAGGTCGAGCCGTTGTTCGTCTGGAACTTCTGCAGTTCGGCGACGCGACACGCTGCCCAGTCGTCGGTGTTGAGGACGCCGATGTACTCCATCGCAAGGCTCTCGTCGGGGAATGCTGCGCCACTGGAACTGACGTATCCACCGGCGTCGCCGAGCTGCATCGTCGGGCCACTCTGGGCGGCGCCATTGGTGAGAAGTGTGATTGCGCCATCGGGACGGTAAGCGCAGGAATCGGTGGTGACCGTGGCGGCCGCCGCCTCCGAATACACCTTCCAAGGCTCACCGAAGCTCGCGGCCTGCAGGGTGGCTGCCAGCGCCAACGCCTGGTCCTCCGGATCGATTGGCCGGGGATCCAGTGTTGTGGTCGCCGCCGTAATGGTGGTCGTCGTGACCTCGACCGTTGTCGTCGTGGACTCGGTGGTGCTGACCACGACCGTCGTGGTGGACGAGTTGTCACTCGACGTCACGATTCCGCTGTCAGCACTGGGCGCGGACGAAGGGGCATCCGTCCCACTGCTGGAATCGGAGCCGCCGCCGCAACTCGTGAGGACAACGATCGAGATCCCGGCACAGAGTCCGGTCTTCCGGGCAAACTTCATGATCACGCCTTCCGCCAGTCGTGTCTCGGTCCGACACATTTTTCAGACTACTTGTACCCCAGATCCGGGCGATCTATTCGTAGGGCAGCGGCAGGCCGGTGCTGACACAGGCGAACCCGACACCGCAATATGCGTTGGGGGCGTAGCCGTTGCTGTTGAACACTGCAGTCGCCGTCGTGGGCGAACCGATGTCGGCGGGCGAGATCGTCCACGTATAGGCAACGCCATCGACAGTCGGCACGACGTCTCGGATGGCCGCCCAGTCGAAGTTCCCACCGTCGCCGGTGTACTTCAGCAGCCGCTCGTTCTCGATCATGTAGTCGGCACAGATCTGCGGATCGCTGCCGGTCGACCAGCAGGGATCTGCCGGGTTGCCGGTTGCGATGAAGACCCTGCGGAACGCGACCGGCACCAAGAACTCGGCGCTGTATGCGAACTGATCGGGAGTCTCCGTGATCGAGGTCTGGCCGATGGTCGCCGAGCTCGGCAACGCGATCGTGGTCACGGACAGCGGCGTGGACTCGACGCTGCGCTCGCCCGTTTCGTCGACGGTGACGACGGAGAAGTCGTATGTCGATCCGGGCGCAAGCCCGCCGACGGTGACGCTGGTGACTTCACCTGGCAGTCGCAGGATCTCGCGGCCATTTTGCAGCACCAGTGTCGATGCGACGTCGGGACGGTATCTGCGCAGTCGCTCGGGCGCCGGCAGCCACGTGAGGGTGGCGCTGGTATACGTCGTCGTCGCTGCCGCGAGATCGGTCACCGGTCGACGCGGGTCGCCGTACGTCTCGTCGGTCTCGACGGTGAGCGGACGGCTGGCAGGGCTGGTCCGATCCCAGACATCGCGTGCGACCACAGTGAACTCGTACGTCGTGAGGGGCGTCAGGTCGACGGCCGAGTACGTGGTGCTGGTGCCGGGCACCGAGTCGATCAACACGCCGTCTCGGTAGATGTCGTAGGCGGCGGCCTGCGCGCGGCCGTGCGAGCCCTCCCAATCGAGGTCCACTCTGGTGCCGTACACCTCCACCGTGTCGAGGCCACGCGGCTGTGCGGGAGTCCGCTCGATCTCGGGCAGACCCGGGGTGCTCGCCAACTCCGCTGCCCAGTAGTCAGGCGGCGGCAGGGTGTCGTACGGGTTGGCCAACACGTCGTCGGTCACGTAGACGTAACCGGCATCTCGCGTCTTGCTGAGCGCGACCGCTTGCTCCATCGATGCTGTATCGGGCGCGCCGTACACGATGTGCCAGATCTTCATCGGATCGGTCGGCGTCCACGTGAGGGGCGTGTACGGGTTGGGTGCTGCCGGGTCGTCGATGTAGCTCTGATAGCTGCCCTCGAACGTGACGATCACATCGGCGGCATTTTCGTAGCACTGCGGAACGTTGGTGCCAGGGTTCAGCACCGTCTGGGCCCCGGGGTGCAGGCGCTCGACATCGTCGGTCAGCTGGCTGTAGAGATCGGCCCACTCGTTCGATGTCGCCGTCGGCCCGCACGCGTTCTGTGCCTGGTCGAAGAAGATGCCACTGAGGCTGGTGCCGTAGAACTTGTACCAACTGGCGATGTCGTGCTGGATCTGGCTCATCCAGTCGATCGGATCAGTCGAGCCGAGACGGGTCCGCTGACCAGTCGTACCGAGATACCCGGTGTCGACATAGCCGACCACACCGACGCCGCTCGCGCTGACCGCTTGGGTCACTCCGCTCCACTCGTCGAGCGGAAGGTAGTCGGGCCCGTTGATGACGTTGGCGACGGCGAAGCCGACAGTCCCCGGCGGTGTCGCGGCGAGCCGAGCCCATGCATCGGGGTCGGCGAGCGGATTGATGTACGAAGGAACTGCCACCTTCTGAGTGATCGCAAGATCGGCCGGCGGGGCCGCGCTGCTGTGCGACGCACCAACCATGACGGTGGTGGCTGTCAGCAGAGTCACGCATCCGACTGCGCACCTCGCGACGTGGGAGTTCCTGAGCCTCATGGTGTCGTCCCTTCTCGTACGCCGGACCTAATACCTCACAGCGCAGTTCGAACGTACCCACGCTGGCACGAGTCCTCGTGTCACCTCTTTAGGCGATTCGATGCCGAATTCGCCAATCGTGCGCGCAGAACGCACCCGTTCGCTACCACCTGTGGTCGCGAGCCTGCGCAGGGCGGCAGACCAGGGAGTTAAGCCATTACTTGCCGAAAAACGATCGTCCGGCGATCGGTGACGGCGTGCTCTCCACCTCATGCTCGATTTCGCGGATCCGCGATCGCTTGGCGAGATACATCGCTCGGTCGGCGGCAGCGAGCAGCGTCGCCGGCTCCCGACCGAGGGTGCGTGTGTCCGCGTGACCGACGCTGGCGGTGCAGCAGACCGAGACCGTGTCGCTGACGACGATCGGCGACGACAACGCGTCGCGAATCCGACGGATGAATCGGTCGGATGTGAGATCACTCGGCTCGTACACGATCACGAACTCGTCGCCGCCGAGTCGAGCGACGACATCGGCGTTGCGCGCCAGCAACACCAGCCGTCGAGCGGTCTCGCACAAGACGAGGTCGCCCGCGTCGTGCCCGTACGTGTCATTGACGACCTTGAGGCTGTCGAGGTCGAGGAACACCACCGCGAGCGGAAGCCCGCTGCGTTCCGTGCGCGACAGCGCCGCCTCGAGCAGTTCGTTGAGCAGGTGCCGGTTGGCCAACCCGGTCAGTGGATCGCGCAACGCGAGTGCGGCGAGACTCTCCTGCAGTGTGCGCAGTTCGGTGACATCGCGACTGACGCCTTGCGTGCCTCCCGCAAACTCCGTCGTCTGGGTCTCGAAGATCACTGTCGATCCGTCCGCGCATCGGTAGCGAAGATCGAAGCGCGCCGGCATCGTCCCACCTTCCAGGGCCTGGCCGACTCGTTCGCGTCCTTCGTGATCGAGCACATCGAGGAACCGCGAGAAGTCGTCGAGGAAGTCCGAAGCGGGATAGCCCAGGAGGTTCTCGATCGAGGGACTGATGTAGTCGAAGTGCGGATAGGGGTCTTCGAAGAAGCGCCACACGACATCAGCCGACTTGTCGGCGAGGTCTCGGAATCGGGCCTCACTGTCGGCGAGGAACAACTCGGCGATGTGACGGCCAGTGACGTCGCGGCCGACAGCCAGCACCTCGGCACCGTCGATGCTCGGCAAGTACTGATCCACCCATTCGACCCAATGCCCCGGATTGTTCGGGGCCGGTCGCGCGGTCACGTCGCGAACGAGCGGAGTGTCGGGTCCGAGGCGCACCAGTTGCAGCTCGAGGTCGGCGCGTCCTGCGGTCGACAGCAGATCGTCCATGGTGCGCCCGACGACGTCGGCGGGTGTCAGGTTGTGGCCCGAGGCCCACGACGCGTTGCAGTAGAGGATCGTCAGATCGGGGAGGCGGAACCGGATCACACGCTCGGGGAGCACGTCGAGCATGCTCTTGTAGTACAGCTCGTCCACGAACGCGTTCGTGTCGCTGGTTCTGTCGGTCATGGTCGGGTCCTCAACAAAAGGCGTGCACCTTTCCGCCTACGGAGTCCCCTGCCGCAGCGGCCTCAGGCTACGCCGTCATTGCCCCAATCGGCCCGAACATCCGGTTGACGTTCGGCCTGGCTGGGTATCACCCGTCGCGCAAGACGTACACGGAGGTACGAAGATGAGTGATGACGTAGTCGAACATTCAGGTGCAGTTCATCGGCACGACGCGATGCAACTGATTCGATGGGTGGTGATCGCGGCAATCGTGGTCGGCATCGTCCTGGTCGCGATGGACAATCGCGACGACGTCCGGGTCGGGTACGCCGTCGGAGATGCCGAGGCACCGATCTGGATCGTGATCATCATCGCTGCTGTGGCCGGTGTGTTCATCGGGTGGCTCGTCCGCCACCGTCCCCGCCATCGGGTGTAGCCAGCACGACTTCGTCGTACCGTTCACCCGGGCATCGCCGGGGCGGCTCATCTCTCATCGCGGCAAGCGGTAACCTTCACGCCCGATGGGGAGAGCGGGACGGCGGGCGCAATTGTTGGCTGTTGCAGCGTTGCTCGCTGCCGGCTGCACGTCGACCGACCCTGGCGTTCGCGCCGACAAGGCGACACCGATCGTCGCCGCAGACGATGAAACGGTGCCTGTCGACCCCGACGTGCGGATCATCACGCTTGCGAACGGGCTCACCGTGTACCTCCGTTCGAACGACCGACCCGGCGGCAGCGCCGAGATGCGACTGGCGATCAACGCCGGCTCCGGCCAGGAGGACCCCGATCAGTCGGGTACCGCGCACTTCCTCGAGCACATGCTGTTCAACGGCACGACGAAGTACCCCGCGAACGAACTGATCGACACGCTTCGCGGGTTCGGCATGGCCTTCGGCGCAGACGTCAATGCGTACACCTCGTACGACGAGACGGTCTACGAGCTCACCGTGCCGACGAGCGACACGAGCAACCTGGCAACAGGGCTCGACGTGCTGCGCGAATGGCTGTCGGCGGCAACCCTGGAGGCCGACCAGGTCGACAAGGAAAAGGGCGTCGTGTTGGACGAGTGGCGCCAACGCGACCAGTCGTTCGAGGGCCGGGTCTCCAGCGCGACAGAGGCGATGTACCTGCACCGCACCGAGTACGACGGTCGCCAACCCATCGGCACCGACGAGGCGATCAAGGCGATGACGCCGGATCTGCTGCGCCGCTTCTACGACACCTGGTACCGACCGGACAATGCGGCGATCATGGTCGTCGGCGACATCGATGTCGACGCAGTCGAAGCCGAGATCCGCGGCAGCTTCGAGGCGTTGACGCCCCGCGGTGACTCGACGCCGCGCACGGATCCGGCGTTGGAGCCATACGGTCCGACCGACGCGTCCGTCATGGTCGATCCCGACGCGACGACAGCTGATGTCGAGATAGGGCTGCCGGGTCCGTTCGGAGCAGATGGCACCGTCGCCTGGCTCCGTCACGACACCATGATGGCGCTCGCGTTCGACATGATCTCGACGCGGCTCAACGACGACATCTCGCGGGGTGTCGCCCCGTTCACCGATGCGTCGGTCAGCAACAACGGCGTGGTCCGCCGGCTCGACGTGCCGAGCGTGAGAGTCAGCGGCGAACCATCCCAACTCGCAGCGTCGTTGCAGGCACTGACGTGGGAGTTCGAGCGCGTCCGGCGGTACGGCTTCAACGACACGGAATTGGAGCGAGTGCTGCGCGGCTATCGGAGCTCGTCGCAGGCCACGTTCGACGCCAGCGACACCGTGCAGGACGTCGAGTACATCTCCGGCTACGTCGACAACTTCCTCAGCGGACTCACGATTCCCGACGCAGATACCTCGTTCCAGATCTACAACTCGATCTACGACGAGATGACCGCCAAGGACATCAGCGCAGCGTTCAAGACGTTGCTCGACACCGCGGGAATGCACGTGCTCGTCGTCGCCCCCGACTCGCTCGCCGACGTGCCCACTCGCGAGGAGGTGATCGCCGAGGTCGACGGCTTGCCCGACACCGTGATCTACGACCGCGACGCGGCGGTTGCGGGGAACGGAACGCTGATGACCGCGCCCGAGCCAGTGGAGGAGAAATCGTCGGAGCAGCTCGAAGGCGATGACGCATTCGTCGCGCCGACGATGTTGACGTTCGACAACGGTGCGCGGGTCGTCCTCAATCCGACGACGATCTCCGACAACAACGTCTACCTCTCGGCCACAAGTCCGGGTGGCTTGTCGCTCGTCGACGAGCCGGACGTACCCGAAGCGCTCAACGCTGTCGACGTGGTGACGTCGAGCGGCATCGGCCAGCTCGATGCAGTGCAACTCGACACACTGCTGTCGGGCGCGCAGGTCGAGCTGTATCCATCCATCGGACAGACGAGCGAGGACTTCATCGGGAGTGCGACGACCGACGATCTCGAACTGCTCCTGCAACTCGTCAACCTGTACATGTCGGCGCCACGGTTCGACTCGGTCGCGCTCGACTCCACGGTGAAGTCGTTGCAGTCGTACGTCGACGATCCGACCAGCGATCCCGAGCCTCGCCGAATACATCGCGTACTCAGAGGCACGATTCGGTGACGAGCCCCGCTATCGGGTGATCCCGACCGCCGACGAGCTCGCCGGGCTCGACCTCGACACCATCGAGCGCGTGTGGCGCAGCCGGTTCTCCAATCCCAGCGACTGGGTGTTCGCACTGTCGGGTGACTTCGACATCGCCGACGCCACCGACCTCGCCCGTCGCTACTTCGGAACCCTCAGCGGAACGGCAACGCCCGAGAGCTACAAGGACTTCCAAGTGGATCCTCCGTCCGCCGTCGTCACCAAGGACGTGCACGCAGGAACGGGCGACAAGGGCTCGCTGACCTTCGACTGGACGGCGCCGATCCCCGACGCGGACACGGATGGCGTCTACGCCGATCTGTTGTCGAGTGTCTTGAACATCCGCCTCACGGATCACATCCGCGAGGAGTTGGGTGCCTCGTACTCCCCGACCGCGAGCGTCGCATTGAGCACCGAGCCCGACCAACTGGTCGAGACCTACCTCAACATCACCGGCGATCCTGCGACCATTCCCGAGATCTCCACATTCGTCGTCGACGACGTCACGTCGCTGCGCACGTCGGGCCCGACATCCGACGAGTTCGACGACGCCATCGCCGAGCTCAACAACTCGTACACGTACTTCGACAACCAGACGATCGGCGACATGCTGGCCAAGGCACCCAACGAACCGGACCTGATCTCGCGCTTCAAGAGCCGGCTCGACGTGCTTGAACGGTGTCACGCCCGCAACGCTGCAGACCTTCATCACGGCGGTGATGCCGCTCGATCGCTACATCGAGGTCCGGACCGTTCCCGCCTGACCCGGTAGCCTCGACTGCCGATGAACCAGATGAAGAACCGCCTCCAAGGCCTGACGCTGCTCGACAGGGCATTCACGGCGATGACCGACGACGAGCTCGAGACGTTGGTCGCCAGCCTTCCCGAAGATCACCGCTCGGCGCTGGACGAGATCTGCGGTGCCCGCGAAGGCGGCTTCACCGAGGCCTCGACGCGCACGCTCGCGATGCGGGCGACGGCAGCGCGCGGGCGGCTGAACGGCGGGCTCGAGCAGATCACCACGCTGCTGTGCGACCCCTGCCTGGCCGACTGCATCGAGGCGCTGGGCGACAGCTCCGACAACCCGACCGAGGACGAACTGCTCGAGGCGACGCCCGCGCTCATCGAGAAGCACGGTCTCGCCACGGTGCGGCTGATGATGGCCGGCTCGGTTGCCGGCGAGGCTGCTGCCTCGGTCACCCTCACCCGACTGCTGAAGCACGACGAGACACTGGCGCTGCCGCCGATCGAGCACGAAGAGGTCACGGTGCTTCCCCCGCCGACGGCGGACGAGGAGATCAAGGCCAAGCGCAAGGCCGCCAAGCTCGCCAAGCAAGCCGACGCAAAGGCCCGACGCGAGCAGCAAGCTCGCGCCCGCCACAGCAGTTAGTTCAGCAGCAGTCGCGGCTGACGCTCGTGATCGAGCAGCCACGACTTCACGTCGAGGCCTGCCGCAAACCCGGTGAGATGACCCGTCGAGCCGATCACTCTGTGGCATGGCACGACGATGCTCAACGGATTCTTCCCGTTGGCCGCACCGACCGCGCGGGCCTTGTTGGGATCGCCGAGTTGCAACGCCTGCTGCCCATAACTGATCGTCTGCCCGTACGGAATCGTTCGCAGGATCATCCACGCCGACTGCTGGAACGGCGTGCCCACCGGATCGAGCGGCATGTCGAACTCGCGTCGCGTTCCGTCGAAGTACTCCTCGAGCTCGGAGACCGCTTGTTCGAGGATCGGAGTGGTGCCCTCGACGAGCTCGTCGGCGTTGATCGAAGCGACGCGCTCCACGTCCTCGGCACCCCACAGGATGGCGCGCATCCCGTGCTCGCTCGCCACGAGACGGAGCGGACCGACCGGTGAATCCATGGTGATGGTGTGAACCATTTCGTTCTCCTTCATGACAGGCTCGCCCAGAGGTGGTGCAGCGCGTAGGAGCGCCACGGTCGCCACGACTCGGCGAGGCGTGACGCGGCTTTCGGATCGGACTCGACACCGATGTCGCGCAGCGCGTTGCGAACACCGATGTCGGTCGGCAGGAACACATCGGGATCGCCGAGCGCTCGAAGTGACACGTAACTGGCAGTCCACGGCCCGATGCCGGGCAAGCGACTGGAGTTGGCGTGCGATCTCGTCGCGATCGCTTCCGGCGTCGATCACGATGTCGCCTGCAGCAATCTGCTCGCACGCGTGGATCAGTGCTCGGCCTCGGGCCGTCGGCATTGCGAAGTCGGCCGGCGTGCAACCCGCGATCGCCTGCGCCGACGGGAACACGTGTGTGACTCCATCGACGGGCGCGGCCAGTGGTTGACCGACGGCCGCGACCAACCGCGTCGCCAAGCGTCCGCGCTCCCTTGACCGAGACTTGCTGACCGAGCACCGCCCGCGTGAGCAACTCGACGCCATCAGGATGTCCTGGCGAGCGAAGGCCGGGACGCTTGCGAACGAGCGGGGCAAGGATCGGGTCGTCGGCGAAATGCGTCTCGAGAGTGCTCGGATCGGCGTCGAGGTCGAACATCCGTCGGCAACGCTGCACCGCGGCCTGAGCGTCGGCGACGTTGTCGAGATGCAGCGTGCACATCAGCGCGTTCGCACCCGGCGAACTCGGGCCTGGCGAGACCGCGATCACCGCATTGCCGTGGTTCAGTCGCAGCGATCGGCGGTACGTGGTGCCATCCCAGGCCTCGACACCGGGTACGGCGCGGTCGCCCAGGAAGCCGAAGATGCTCTCGGCATGGAAGGGTGCGCGATACGGCAGACGCAACGACAGGGTGCCGGCGGCGGCGCGCGGTTGCCGAGTCCCGCGCAGCTCGGTCGGCGACGACGCGAACACCTCGCGAATCGTGTCGTTGAACTGGCGGACGCTGGCGAAGCCCGCCGCGAACGCGATCTGCGTGATCGGCATCGAGGTGGTCTCGATCAGGGTGCGCGCTGTCTGGGCTCGTTGTGCTCGGGCCAACGCGAGCGGACCCGCACCGAGCTCGGTGGTGAGCAGTCGATTGATCTGACGCTCGCTGTAGTTCAGCCGCGCCGCGAGCCCACCGACGCCTTCCCGATCGACGAGACCATCGGCGATGAGCCGCATCGCCCGGCCGACGACGTCGGCACGCACGTTCCACTCCGGCGAGCCCGGCGAGGCATCGGGACGGCAACGCTTACAGGCTCGGTAGCCGTGCTGTTGGGCGGCGGCCGCGGTGACGAAGAACTCGACGTTCCGCTGTTTGGGCGTCATTGCCGGGCAGCTCGGCCGGCAATAGATCCCGGTGGTCTTCACCGCAGTGATGAAGATCCCGTCGAACCGGCTATCGCGGCTCTGCGCCGCCCGGTAGCACTGCTCGTCGTCGAGGATCACCATGCCATTGTGCCGCGACCCGAGCAACGTGACTAGCGGAAATCAGACAGCCACGTACGGCCTCGATCGCGGCACGGCCACCTTCCACAACACGACCAATCCGAGGACGCAGAACGCAGCCCCGCCGAGGAACGCTGTCTGCTTCGACGTGAGGTCGGCCATGATGCCGAACAGCACCGCACCCGTCGCCGTGCCGATCTCGAAGAACATCGTGAACGTCGAGATCGCGCGCACTCGTTCGCGCTCCGGGACTGCTTCGACTGTCATGGCCATGAGCCCGGGATAGTTGAACGACACACCGATGCCGATGATCACCGTGCTCATGAAGACGCCGAGCGGATGCGGCCACACGTACAACATCGCCAGGCCGGTCGCCATCAGGATCAACGCGAGGCTGACCGCACGGGCGTGTCCGATGCGGTCGGGAATGGTTGCGCCGACAACACGGATCAGCAGGCACACGCCCGCATAGGTCGCGAACACCCACTTCGATCCGTCGAGCCCGACGGTCACTGCGTAGTCGGGCATGAACGCGTTGAACGTCACGAATCCACCGATGCCGAACGCCAACACCAGACCGGGTGGAATCGCCGCACGGTTGAACCGTGGACCACGATCGGCGCCTTCCTCGTGTTGGTGATGGCGGAGGCCCCGCGGCGTCAGCGTTGCCAAGGCGGCGGCGAGCACTGCGAAGCCGGCAGCCACCCACAGGGCGGCATCGAATCGATCGTCGCCGATCACGGTTTCGCTGATCACGGGACCGATGCCGAGACCCCCGAAGACCGCGACCGAGAAGTAGCTCGCGGCCTCGGCGCCGCGTCCTGGCGGTGCAAGATCGCTGATGGCCGTCGCCGCGGCGACGAAGAGCGCTGCCTCGCCGATTCCCTGCAGGGCTCGCAGCGGCAGCAGTCCCCATCGCGAGTCGATCAGCGTGCACACAGCCGTGGCGGTTGCGGCGAGCAACGCGCCGGCGATCATCGTGTGGCGCAGGCCGTGACGTTCGGCGAATCGGCCGAGGGCCGGCCTGATGAGGATCGCCGCGAGGCTGAACGTCGCCAGGTTGATGCCGATGTCGATCTCGTTGCCGCCCAGTTCCTCCTCGATCAGGCGCGGCAACAGCGGGATCATCACGCCGATGTACACGAACAGCGCGAGCGCGGACGCGGTGACGAGCACGAACGGCCGCGTGAACATCCGCACCGGTACAGCGAGCTCGGATGTCGCGATCTCTATTTCGTCGGGGGTCGTCACACGCCGACCGTCGTGATCACGACGGCTCTTTCGGAAGGCCGAGCACGCGCTCGCCGACGATGTTGCGCTGGATCTGGCTGGTGCCGCCCCAGATCGTCTCGCTGCGGCTGAAGAAGAACGCGCTGATCATCGGGCTGACGAGGTAGCCGGGTCGTCGCTTGTCGCGCACCGCGCCGGGCCACGAACCCGCCGTCGGGTCCTGTCTCGACGAGCATCGACGACGGCCCGAACACGTCGAGGGCGAGCTCCATCGCCTCTTTGTGCATCTCGCTCCAGAACATCTTGTTGGTTGCACCGAGCGCGGCAACGCCAGGGTCCTTGGCGCCCGACAAGGTCGCCGACAGCGACCGCAACCCGTTGATGCGCAGCAGTTGCACCTTCGTGTAGTAGCGGGTCAGGCGCTGACGGACGACCGGATCGGCGAGGCGGCCGTTTGCGGCAGCCTGCTCGACCAGCAACTTGTACTCGTCCTCGAAGCGCCGGTAGCCGGTCGTCGCCGATTGACCGCGTTCGAACGCAAGGGTGGAGTTGGCGACCTTCCAGCCGTTGTTGACACCGCCGACGACGTTGTCCTTGGGGCATCGCGCGTCGGTGAAGAACACCTCGCAGAACTCGGCCGTGCCGTCGGGTTGGGTGATGCCGCGGACTTCGACACCGTCTTGACGCATCGGCACCAGCAGGTACGAGATCCCTTTGTGCTTCGGCGCGTCGGGGTCCGTTCGGGTCAGGAGGAAGCAATAGTCGGCGTGATGCCCTCCAGTCGTCCAGACCTTCTGCCCGTTGATGATCCACTCGTCGCCGTCGAGCACTGCGGCGGTCGACAGCGACGCCAGATCGGACCCGGAGTTGGGCTCGCTGAAACCCTGGCACCAACGAATCGAGCCGTTGAGGATTCGCGGCAGGAACTCCTTCTTCTGCTCCTCGGTACCCCACTGCAGCAATGTCGGGCCGACCAACGTGTCGCCGAAGAAGTCGGCACGCATCGGTGCCTTGACCCTGGCGAACTCCTCGGCCAGCACGACACCTTGCAGCGTGCTGAGGCCTTTGCCGCCGTATTCCTTCGGCCACGTCGCACAGATCCAACCGCCGCCGAACAACTTCTGCGGCCACTGCTCGTTGAATTCCTTGCGTTCCTCTGCCGACATCTCGAAGCCCGGATCGCCCCAGCCAACGGGCAGATTCGAGGTCAGCCAATCGCGGATCTCGACGCGAAATGCCTCCGCTTCAGGGGTGTAGGCCAGGTCCATCGCACCAGTATTCACTTGCCGCCGCGGCAGTTACGAGTCCGTGTCCGGTGGCATGGGTCACCATTCACATTCCGTTCACACGGACCACACGGCCGGGAAACTTGCGACTCGTAGCGTCTCTCGACATGGCCACTGCTGGTCCTGCTCTCCCGGATCGACACACAAACCCCCTCGTGTATCGGCTGGGAGAGCAGGAACAGTCGGTTCTCGGAGTGCTGCTGGCAAACCGTGGACGGGTGATCAGCCGCCGCGAGCTTGCTCGTCGCGCTGGGCTGGCAAGCCTCAGCGAGCGACGATGCGACAGCCTCCTGGTAGCGATCCGCCGCGCCCTGGGACCGAACTCCGTGGTCACGGTACGCAGTCGGGGGTGGATGCTGAGCGACGACGTGGTCGATGCAGCGTCCGCCCTCGCCGGCGACCGAGCGTGATCGCAGGGCAAGAGTGGTCACAGTTCACACTCCGTGGCAATGACACTGCTACCAGGGTGTACTCGTGCGATTGTTTGCCAACTTTTTACTCCGCTGGCTGTACACCGCCATTGGACATGCGTACAGTAAGTCCCTGCTGGCCGCTTCGGTGGCCGGCCAGAACACTGGGCGACGTCGCACCCAACGACGCCCATTGTCAGGGGCAGTCCCCAGGTCGTCTATCCGCAGACGGCCTGGGGACGCTGCCGTTTTGCGCCGAGTCACGGTCCTAGAATCCGCCGATGAAACTCATCACCGCGATCGTCAAACCCTTCAAGATCGACGACGTGAAGGAAGCGTTGAAGGCGGTGGGCGTGCAGGGGATGACAGTCAGCGAGGCCCGCGGATTCGGTCGCCAAGGCGGGCACTCCGAGACCTACCGCGGGGCCGAGTACAACATCGACTACGTGCCGAAGGTGTGCATCCAACTGGTCGTCGACGACGACGCCGCCGACCGCATGGTCGACACGATTCGCGATGCCGCCCAGACCGGCAAGATCGGCGACGGCAAGATCTGGGTCACCCAGGTCGATCGTCTCGTGCGCATTCGAACGGGCGAAGAGGGCAGCGATGCGGTGTGACGCGTAAGGTCGCAACATGACCGTGACCGAAGCAGCGCCGGCCAAAGCCGAGCGCTGGACCGCGCAGTGGAAAGAGCTGTACCACGAGGTCATCACCACGGGGCTGTGCACGGGGTGCGCGGGTTGCGTCGTCACGTGCCCGCACGATGTCATCGGGTACGAGCACGAAGAAGGCAAGTACAAGCCGTTCCACCTCGAAGAGGAGCTCGGCCTCGACAACTGCATCCACGGCGAGACGCGGTTGCACGACGTGCACTCGCGCCTGCCCGAGGTTCCGCACGTGGGAGACCAGTGCCGACATGCACCTGTTCGGCCGCATCCGCGAGCCCGACGAGATGGCCGGGATCTGGCGACAGCTGCTGCTGACGCGGGCGACCAACACCGAGCAGCACGAGAAGGGCCAGGACGGTGGCTTCGTTTCGGCGATGCTCGTGTGGCTGCTGCAGAACGATTACATCGAGGCAGCGATGGTCAGCGGCGTCGAACCCGACGATGCGTGGAAGGCCAAGCCGGTGCTCGCCCGAACCGTCGACGACGTGCTGGCGACCGCCGGCAGTCGCTACACGTACTGCGCCAACCCGCTGGCCTTGCGCGAGGCGCTCGATGCCGGGCTCACCAAGCTCGCATTGGTGGGCATGGGATGCCAGACCTCGTCGCCGCCGGTGATGTGGGATCGCAAGGCAGGCAAGGTCGGCAAGCCGTTCGTCTTCAACATCGGACTGCTGTGCAGCAAGACGTTCGACGACGCGATCTTCCCAGAGCTGTTCGAGGCGAAGTACGGCCTCAAGAAGGCCGACATGGCCAAGATGAACATCAAGGGCGTGTTCCAGATCTGGATGAAGGACGGCTCGTACCACGAGATCGACCTGAAGGAATGCCACCAGTGGACTCGTGAGGGTTGCAAGAGCTGTCCCGACTTCGCGGCCGAGCACAGCGACATCGCCACCGGCGGCATCGGCGAGGACAACGACTGGACGCTGACCATCGTGCGCACCGAGCTCGGTGAAGAAGTGATCAACCGGATGATCGCCGACGGAGTCATCATCGCCCGCCCGGCTCAGGAGGACGAGAAGGCGATGAAGCTGCTGCGGCTGCTGTCGATCGTCAGTCGCCGACGGTGGCCGGAGTGGGCCGACAAGGCACCGTCTGTCGGCGTGCCGCCTCCGAAGAAGAAGGCACCCGCTCCTGCCGCGGCTACGGAACCCGCTGCTGCGGATCCAGGAGCAGCTGCGCCTGGCGCCGCTGGCTGAACACGATCGCGGCAACCAGCACCGACACGATGATGCCGAGCGACAGGTACGTGCTGATGTGGAACCAGTGCGACACCGTCATCTTGAAGCCGACGAAGATCAAGATGCCGCCGAGCGCGTGCGACAGGTAGTGGAACCGTTCCTTGGCGTTGGCCAGGAGGAAGTACATCGCCCGTAGTCCGAGGATCGCGAACGCGTTCGAGGCGAACACGAGGAACGGCTCGTGGGAGACCGCGAGGATCGCCGGCACCGAGTCGACGGCGAAGATGATGTCGGTCAGCTCGACCACGAACAGCGCGGCGAGCAACGGCGTCGCAGCCCGACGGGCGTTGACCCGAGTGAAGAACTTCTGCCCGTCGAGGTCCTCGGAGACCGGCATGATCCTGCGAAGCAGACCGAGACCGCGGGTCGCCTGCTTCTCGTCCTCGTTGTCGCGGTGGCGGATGATCTTGAGGCCCGTGTAGACGAGGAACACGCCGAACACCAGCAGCAGCCACCAGAAGCGACTGATCAGCGCACTGCCCAGCACGATGAAGATGGCACGCAGGGCGAGGGCACCGAAGATGCCCCAGAACAACACGCGGTGCTGATACTTCAGCGGGATCGACAGCGTCGCGAACAACATCGCCCACACGAAGACGTTGTCGACGCTGAGCGACTTCTCGATCAGGTAGCCGCTGATGAACTCACCGAACGCGGCGCTGCCGTAGGTGGCGGCGATCACGACCGAGAAGGCCAGGCCGCACATCACCCAGATGATCGACTCGGTGGCAGCTTCCCTCGGCGTCGGCGCGTGCGCCTCGCGATGGCGATACAGATCGATCGCCAACATCGCGAAGATGACGGCGAGCAGCGCCGCCCAGGCGCCGATGGACACGTCGATGTCGACGAAGTGGGAGGTATCGGTGGATGTGGCGGTGACGGTGAACGGATGGAGGTGCAACGGAGTAGGCCTTTCGACTGTCGCGAGATGACGGACAGTCGAAGGTCTTGCTCCCGCTGGCTGCGGGCGGGGGGCCGGGCAGCAGAGCTGCCGTGTTGACGACCTGACCCAAGGGCTACTCCCCCTCGACCCGAGCAGTCTAGCGGAGGGAGTCTGGGAGTTGGGCGAGGGCTTGGTCGAGGGTGAGGTCGGCGGCAGCGGCGATGACCGCCGCCGGGACCCAGTCGGGGAAGGGTTGCTCCTCGACACGGTGCGCGCCCGACGCGGTGTGCTCCTCGTGCAGTGCGGCCAACTGCTTCGGGGTGAAACGATCAGCGGCGCGAACGAGCGCCGGCCACATCCGCCGATGCACGAGCGTGACCTTCCCGTTCACCAATCGCAGCCGCACGACATCGGGCGAGTCGTCGAGCTCGCCCAGCGCGTCGAAGATCTCGTGCCCCTTCGGATGTCCCCACCAACTCCCCTTGATGGGCTCGCCGGCAACCAACTCGGCGACATTGGGCAGCGGTCCCCGCGCGGACTGCAACAGCATCCCGTGCTCGACGAGCGCCGCCATCAGATCCACGCCTACATCTTGTCGCAGGCTGCCGCCTACCATCCGGCGATGACCTCCGACGTGCTCGCCGCAACCCTCGTCGCGCCTGGACAGCTCCGGCTGCAGCGCTTCCCGTATCCGGACCAACTGGAGTCCGGAGCGGTGTTGTTGAAGATGCTTGCGTCAGGCATTTGCGGCACCGACAAGCACACGTTCCGCGGCGAGACACAGCAGTACGCCGGCACCGACCATGCTTCGTCGACACCGTTCCCGATCATCCAGGGGCACGAGAACGTCGGCATCGTCACCGCGATCGGCGATGGTGGCGCAACGGCCTTCGACGGAACTCCGCTCAGCGTCGGCGACCGGGTCGTGCCGGCCCCGAACCGTGCATGCGGCGAATGCGAGTTCTGCCTCGGCGACTACCCGTACTACTTCTGCCGCCGGTTGGAGAACTACGGCAACTCACTGACGTGCTGCGGAGGCACCGTTCCTGTTCGGCGGTTGGGCGGAGTACCTCTACCTTCGCCCGCGCACGCCGATCTTCCGAGTACCCGACGGCCTTCCCACCAACGTCGCGGTCCTCACCGAGTTGTTCGCGGTGACCCACAGCCTCGACATCGCCGCGAAGATGCCTCGCCCCGGCGGCTTCCGTCCCGGCGACACGGTTGCCGTCGTCGGCATCGGGCCGGTCGGAATCGTGCACGTCGCCAAGGCCGCCTTGATGGGAGCGTCGCGGGTGATCGCCATCGATCCGTTCGGCCCGCGCGTCGGGTTGGCGGTCGAGCTCGGCGCCACCGATACGTTGATCGCCAGTGGCGCAGACGCGGCCGCCGCGGCCTTCATTCGCGATCTCACCGGTGGCCGCGGTGTCGACGTCGTCGTCGACGCGACCGGTCATCCGGCCAGCTTCAACCCGTCGCTGGAGTTGCTGCGCGATGGCGGCACGCTGATCGAAGTCGGTGCGTTCGTCGATCTCGGAACGGTGCCGATCAACCCGGCAACGATCCTCGGTCGGAACCTCACGATCGTCGGCGTCGCGGGCGAGGATGCCCGCGCCTACGACTCGACCCTGGCGATGTTGGCCGAGCACCACGAGCGGGTGCCGTTCCACCGCGCGGTCACGCACACCTTCCCGCTCGAGCGACGTCGAGACGGCGATGCAGACGGCGCTCGGTGCCGACACGGCGATGAAGGTCGTGCTGTCGCCGGCTCAGTGAATCATCGGGAAATTCTGTCTCCAATAGGTCTTTGATCACCACGACCGGGGTACAAGCCTTCGTTCGTTGAGTTTTCGGCGGCTTTGGTGGACTTGAGTTGAATGGTGATGAGGCGCACATGTTGTGTTCGGTTGATTTCTCCCCCGTCGAGCGGCGACGACGCGGCCACGGTGCCGCCCCCTCCCCTCGGCACCCGAGCTTCACCGCAGAGGTGCTCGAACCACTCGCCCTGAGACAGATCGCCGGCGAGGCCGACGGCGTCTTGTCGCTCGAGTTGTACAACCTGGTGCACCCGTGGGCGCTCGCGTTCGCCGCTGCACAATCCGCGAACCTGCCGGCACACGCCGACCGCAATGAGGTCCTCTCGCAGGTCCTGCGTCTCACGTGGGAAGCCTGCGAGCGCATCGACTGGACTCGGTACGCAGCCTGGCCCACCTTCCTGGAAACCAAGATCAGCAGAGCCCGCATCGAAGCGGCGCGATGCGACGACTGGCTGAGCCGACGCGAGCGAGTTCGCCGCCGTCGCTATCAGGGTGAGCTCGCTCGCCGCGAGCAGATCGAACAGCGATCGCTGACCGACGGCGAGCGTCACGACGTCGCCAATGCAGTCGCGCCCAGTTCGACACGCGTCGATTGGGCCAAGACCGTGCTCGACTCGCGGCACCCTTCCACCGTGGCCCAGGTTCCCGACTTCGTCCAAGGAGCCAACGACGACGCGATCACGATCGAGGATCAGGTCGAAGGTCGCGAGCTCGGCGGGATCCGCCAGCGCTGCCTCAGCGAATGGCTCACCATCGTCGCCACACAGAACGAAGCACTGGCATCGGATCTGTCCCGCTGGTCCGAGCTGAACGAATCGGCCGACCGCGACCTTCCGGCACGCCTGGCCCACCGCATCGAGCCGTACACCAACTTGCTGCTGACCATGCTCGGCGATGCTGCCTGAAAATGGTCATTGCAGTAGCGGTGTTGTGCTCGTCGTGCGGTGGACGGTTGGCGCGCGACAACACGGGCACGGTGTGCTCGCCGTGCAAGCGGACCCACATCGAGATGACCGCTCATCAGGGTTCCTTGCTCGCGAGGGACAGCACGCAGATCAGAACCATCTTCGAGAGCGCCGGCTTGTACGGCGTCGCGCTGCATCTCGACTGCACGCCCGAGGACGCGGTCGACGTGCTGCTGAGCTCGCAGCTGGTGCCATTCGTGTCGCCGCGCCGGCGATTGGTGCTGCGCCGACTCGTCGGCCTGGGCGACCGCTCGCACATCGCCGCCGGCGAAGCGTTGAACATCAGCCGGTGGACGATCGCCACCTACCGACGACAACTGGGCATCGACCGCTCATCGACATCGAGACCATCGTGAGGCTGTCGTGAGCATGCATGTGCGACGCCACACTGCCGAGGCCGATGTCACGCACGCGGTCGAATTCGCCGACCTGTTGGATCCGATCCGCACGACACCCTTTGCGGCACCGCTGGTCGCCGCGAGCACCATCGCCGGCAGCGCGGTCGACGCGGACATTGCGCTCGCCGACATGCTCGTTGCCGACATGATCGTCCCCGACCAGCCGGTGTCGCCGGTCGCCATTGAACCCGAACTGCTCCCGGGGCCCTCAGCTGAACTGGTCGTCGTGTCACGGTTCGCCGACGCCGTCGTCGATGACGACCGGCTTCCACTGCACCCTGCGACGAAGCGCTTCCGCCGCCGCTAAAGCCAGGCGGATGAACCGTTGCGCGGTTTCTGCAGCAGCGGTTGTGGTCGACCAGTCGTGGCGTCCTCACCCGGCCCCCGGCCGCCGCCGCCTCGGGCGCGAAGGCGGAAGCAGGACGTCCGAAACCGATCCCAAGCCGGTGGTGATGGAGCGCTAGTCGGCGATGGTCGACGTCACCCACGTCGACGCCGGCCACGATGATGGATCCGACGGACGTGGTGACCGATGGCCAGATCCTTCGCACGCCGCGAGTGCGTTTCGTAACGCCTCGAGCAGCGCAGTTCCGGTGACGACGATCGCGTCTCGCGAGTGGGTCTCTGCGATCCCCGCAAGATCCGCGCGGATGCCGCCTGCGTCGAGCGCCGCGGCGGCCAACAGATCGCGGGCAAGCGCTGGATCGGTCAGCGGCTTGCCGTATGCCGGCAGGACATCCTCGATCCACGTTCGAGTCCGGTAGGCCATCCCGTGCTCCTGGCGCAGCTGAGCGAGCGTCCCGCTGAGTTCGCCAGTGAGCGATGGGAGGTCGACAGAGATCGACGGGCCTTCCTCGATCTCACCGACCACAACGGACGACGCCGACTTCGTTGCTCGCGCCTTCATCGCTCCGACCAGCACCAGAATCGCGCCCAGGCCGGCAACCGACTTCTCCGACAGTGAGGGAAGATCCAGGAACTTGGCGAATGCCGAGCAGACCGACACGAGAATGCCGCCGAGCCCGGCGGCAACGATCAGCTCACCGGTGCGTCGACCGTCGACACCGCTACTGCTCGGCGCCGATGTATCGACATCGAAGTCGACATCGACACGAGTCGTGGGATCCGGCGGCGGCAAGGTCTTCATTGGAGTCTTCCTCATTTCACGAGATTGATGATTTGGAACATCGGCATGTACAACGACACGACCATGCCGCCGACGGTGATCCCCATGACGACCATGAGCAGCGGTTCGATCAGTGATGTCAGTGCGTCGACGGTTGCCGACACCTCGGAGTCGTAGAACTCACCGATCTTCTCGAGCATCTCGTCGAGGGCACCGGTCTCTTCACCGACCGCCATCATCTGCACGACCATCTGCGGAAACACGGGGTGGTTCGCCAAGGCGACGGAAACCGACTCGCCGACTCGCACCCGCTCGCGTGCATCGGCGATCGCTGCGCCGATCACTGCATTGCCGGCGGTGCCGGCGACGATGTCGAGCGCTTCCATGATCGACACGCCGGAACGTGCCAGGGCGGCGAGCGTCTGGCAGAAGCGGGCCAGCGCGGTCTTGAGGACGATCGAGCCCATGATCGGGAGCCGCAGCTTGAAATGATCGAATGCCAGCCGGCCGGTGGGGGTCGCCCGCCAGCGCTTCAGACCGACCTTGGTGCCGACGCCGAAGATCGCGATGAGCCACCACCACGTCGTCAGGAAATTCGACAACCCGATCAGCACCTTGGTCGGCAACGGCAACTCGCCGCCGAGGTCCTTGTACATCGTCTCGAACATCGGCACGATGAACAGCAGCATCGCCGAGACGATGACCACGATGATGCCGCCGACGGCGATCGGATACGACATCGCCGACTTCACCCGGCGACGTAGTTCGAGTTGGGCCTCGAGCATCGTCGCCAGTCGCAGCAGCACCAGGTCGATCATCCCGCCGACCTCACCCGAGCGGACCATCGCGATGTACACCTCGGGAAACGCTTTCGGATGCTTCGAGATCGCCTGCGAGAACGACAGTCCCTTCTCGATGTCACTACGCATCGTCCGGATGACCTCGGCAAGCGGTTTCGACTCGGTCTGTTCGGCCAGGATGCCGAGCGCTCGAATGAGGGTGAGCCCGGCGCCGACCATCGTCGCCAACTGTCGCGAGAACACGACGATGTCGCGCAACCCGATCTTGCCTCCACCTCCGCGTACCGCGACGTCGGCGCTGAGCTTGGACTTGCCTTGGCTGGTGACCGACACGGGCACGTACCCGAGCTCGCGCAGCTTGGCGACGACCAGCTGCTCGCTCTGGCCTTCGATGCTGCCCTTGTGGACCGCACCCGCTTTGTCGCGAACCTTGTATGCGTAGGTGGTGCTCATCTGCCGTCGCGTTCGGGCGACGTGATCCCGAGGAGGCTGCGAAGATCATCCGGGTTCGAGGCATGCTCGACCGCGGTGTCCAGGGTGATCCGCTTGGCCTTGACCAGTTCTGCGAGGTTCTGGTCCATCGTCACCATGCCGAACCGGGCGCCGGCCTGCATCTGGCTGGCGAGCTGGTAGCCCTTGCGCTCGCGGATGAGGTTGCGCACCGCCGGCGTCGCAATCAGGATCTCGACCGCGGCAGCGCGGCCACGTCCATCGGCTGTTGGCAGCAACTGTTGGGTCACCACCGCTTGCAGCGTCGTTGCCAGCATCACCCTGATCTGGCCCTGTTGATCCGGCGGGAACACATCGACGATGCGGTCGACCGTCTGCGGTGCCGACTGGGTGTGCAGCGTTGCGAACACGAGGTGCCCGGTCTCTGCGGCGGTCAGTGCCATGTGAATCGTCTCGAGGTCGCGCATCTCACCGACGAGGATCACGTCGGGGTCTTCACGGAGCGCGCGCTTCAGCGCCGCGCCGAAGCTCTTCGTGTCCTCGCCGACCTCGCGTTGGTTGACGATGGCCTTCTTGTGGCTGTAGAGGAACTCGATCGGGTCCTCGCACGAGAGGATGTGCACGGCCTTCGTCTGGTTGATGATGTCGAGCAGACGCGGCGAGTGTCGTCGACTTCCCCGATCCCGTCGGACCAGTCACCAGTACGAGCCCACGCGGCAAGTGCGCGAACGAGCGGATCACCTCGGGCATGTGCAGCGTGTCGAACTCGGGGATGTTGAACGGAATCGTTCGCAGCACCGCGCCCATCGTGCCGCGCTGGCGGAACACGTTCATCCTGAACCTGCTCTTGCCCGGGATCGCATAGCTCGTGTCGAGCTCGAGCTCGGAGATGAACGATGCCTGATTGCGTTCGTTGAGGATGGAGAACACCAGGCGCTCGATCATGTCGCCGTGCAACCTGCCGTACTCCTCGATCGGCACGAGGGCGCCGTTGACTCGCACGGTGGGCTTGGCGCCGGCCGCGAGGTGCAGATCGGAACCACCCATCAGCAGGCACTGTTCGAGCAGCTCGTCGATGTGCTGCGGGATCTTCGCATTCGACGCGACGGGCGGCAACAATGCCGCTGCGATCGGTACGACGGCCAGTCCATTCGGGTCAAGCAACGACACGGGAAACCTCCTGCAATGTGGTGGTGCCAAGGGCGACCTTGGCGAGTCCGTCCGCGCGAAGTTCCATCATCCCCTGGTCCGTGGCGACCCGGCGGATGTCCTCGGAAGAGGCGCGAGCGACGACGAGGCTGTCGAGCTCTTCCGTCATCAACATCACTTCGTGCAGCGCCAGACGGCCGCGGAAGCCGGTGCCGCCGCATTGCGGGCATCCGACTGCGCGGTAGAGGGCCAACCCCTCGGTCGACACCCGAGAGAAGTCCCACTTGGCGGCAATCAATTCGGCCTCCGAGGGTACGTACGGCAGCTTGCATCGTTCGCACAGACGCCGAGCAAGCCGCTGAGCGAGCACGCAATCGACTGACGACGTCACCAAGAACGGCTCGATCCCCATCTCGATCAGACGAAGCGGCGTCGATGCCGCGTCGTTGGTGTGCAAGGTCGTCAGCACCAGGTGACCCGTCAACGCCGCCTCGATCGCGATCACTCCGGTCTCGCGGTCGCGGACCTCGCCGACGAGGATGATGTCGGGGTCCTGTCGCAGTATCGAGCGCAGCGCGTTGGCGAACGTGAGGCCGGCCTTCGGATTGGTCTGCACCTGGTTGACGTTCTCGAACCGGTACTCGACCGGGTCCTCGACCGTCACGATGTTGCGGGTCTCCTCGTTGAGGAGGTTCAGGGTCGCGTACAGCGTGGTGGTCTTGCCCGATCCCGTCGGACCCGTCACCAGGATCGCGCCGTAGGGCTTGCGGAACGCCTGCTCGTACAGCGCGAGTTGCGATGGCAGGAAACCCAGGCTGACCAGCGATTGCACACTGCTCGCACGATCGAGGATTCGCATGACGATCTTCTCGCCGTGAACGGTCGGCAGCGTCGAGACGCGCAGGTCGACCACAGCACCGTCGACGGTCAGGCTGATGCGGCCGTCCTTCGGCACGCGCCGCTCGGCGATGTCGATGTCGGCCATGACCTTCAAGCGCGACACCACGCCGGGGATGATCGATCGAGGCTGGCGCATCCGCTCGTGCAGCACACCGTCGATGCGAAAACGGATGCGCAGATCCCGCTCTGTCGGCTCGACGTGGATGTCGGATGCGCGCTCGTGGACCGCCTGGACGATGATCAGGTTCACGAACTTGACGATCGGCGCCTCTTCGACAACAGCTCGCAACGTTGCAAGGTCCTGCTGCTCGTCGAAGATGTCGTCGACGACGATCTGAGCGACGTTGTTGACCTCCTGGTCCAGCTTGTTGCGCTCGTCGAGCAATTCGGCCAGCTGAGCACTGCTGATCGCAACACGCTCGAATCTCTCATCGAGCAGCGCTCGGAGATCGTCGACGGCACGGAGATCGCTCGGCGTGACCATGCCGACGACGAGCACACCGTCCTCGCGGCGCAGTGGAATTGCTTGATATCTGCGTCCGATGTGCTCAGGGAGCAGCGTCCTGAGCGCTGCGTCGCTCCACTCGGCTTCTGGAACCGAATGGACGACGGGAGCCAGCGGAGCCGGGAGTGTGGGCGCGTCCATCGACTACTCGTGTCGGCCACCGAACCGCCCGTACGGGACGCGAACTCCACTTTTCGCTCCTCAGGCGCCTGTGGTCTCGCGTGTCGATATGTTGCGGATCGTGAAGCTCGAGGGGTTCGCGTTGGTCCAATCGAAGCCTGGCGCCGAGATCGGCGCATAGGTGATCGAACTGTGGGCTCCGAGCGTGACATTGCCGCCTGCGTACAGGACACCTGTATAGGTCGACGAGTTCTTGCCGCTGAAGTTGCCGTTCGTGAAGACGAGGGTCTTCACCGTCGTCGGAATGGTCATGTTGTTGGACGCAACGACGTTGCCTCTCACGATGATCACGAGCTGAACACTCACGCCGGCCGCCGCATTGTTGGTGACCGTCCCGGGCAGCGTGAAGTTCCCCGGTACATAGATCGTCGTGTCGCCCGTCAACTGCAGGGAATCCTGCTTGCTGAAATCGGCATTGCCGGTCAAGTCGAAGACACCTTGCAGGTTCGTGTTCTTCTTCGTCGACACAAACGTGGTTCCGGCCATGTTGACCGGCACGACGGGTAGGTAGTTCGCGGCATTCCAGACGAAGGTCGGCAGCTGTTCACTGGGGACAAGTGGCGGAGGCGAGTGCTGGATGCAGGAGCCCTGCACCTTGGCGGTCGGGCAACCCGATGTGCCGATGTTGCCACCCGCCTGCGCGGCATCGCGGATCGTTCCACCCAGGTTGATGTTGCCACCAGCAAGGACGCTTCCGTACACATCGGTGGAACTGTTCGTGACATTGACGTTTCCATTGGCGTGAAGTGTCCCGGTGATCTTCTGGTTCGAGCCGGTGTCGATGTTCCCCAGACTCGAGACATTGCCGATGTAGTCCTGGGAGTTGCCAAGCGAAACATTGCCGCCCGTGTACATCCCGCCGAGCACCGATGATGCCGACCCGTCGCCGTAGTTCCCACCGGAGAACACGCCATAGGTGAAACCGACCGGATCCAGTTCGACGACCTGCCGAACGGTTCGGGTCGCCTTCGCGACGGCCTTCGACGGCGCGTAGCCGTAGGAGGTCAGAATTCGGCGGAAGCCGCCGGCATCAGTCGCGTCGGTGGAAACGGCAACCTCGAACTGCGCTTCTCCTCCGACAACGGTTTGCAACGTGCTTCCGCCGTACGAGGCGTTCGTCGTGAGTGCCGAGTTGGCAACCACTGCCCCAGCCATCGCTGCATCGATCGCATGCTGGCGATGGCGGTCGAGGTTCGAGGCCGAGCTTTCGCGGTTGGCGAACGAGAGCAGAACTCCCGCAAGCGCGAATGCAATCACACCGATGATGACTGCCATGACCAATGCCGAGCCTCTGTCTCGCTCGTCGCGTCTCAACATGCTCGCCATGCGTTTCTCCCTGCAACTGTCGTCTGCAAATGAAACTCTCCGCCGTTTGCAGATCTGATGGGAATGTCGACGACGACGGTCCGCAACGGTGAGGTCACCTGTCGGAAGGCAGTCGTCGTCAGACCAACTCCCGTGATGATCGTTCGAGGCAACCCGAGGTTCTCCGTTCGTGTCACTGCGTCCGAGGAGATCTCGTACGTGAGCACTTCGACTTCCGACGACGCGAGCGTTTGAAACGTCAATGTGTTGCCGGCGAGGTTCTCGCCAGGAGCCGAGATGCAGATCGCAGAACGAAGCTCGCGATCCAGCGATGCCGACAGCAGGCGGGCGCTGTCGATCGCATTCGTGCTGCTCTCGATCTTGTTCGTCGCTCGCTGGACCAGGATCAACGTCGAACCGACCATCGTCATGACGATCACCATGACGGCGAGCGCGATCATCAACTCGATCAATGTTGCGCCGGCATCGGCCTTGTCGGACCTCGATCGCATCGGTCTCACGGTCCCTTCGCCAGCCAGGCGCTGTGCGCCGATGCCCGGCCGTAGTCGACGGTGATCGTGAAGCTGTCTGTCACAATCGGCTCCGGCGCCACGGTGGTCGTGGTGGCGCCCGCAACGGTCGTGGATGTCGAACTCGTCGTTGTCGGCTCCGTCAACGGCACCGTCGAGATCGTGACGTCGACCGTGATGACGAGTATCGATGGATGTTGCGCGGCGGCGTCGGTACGAGGGGCAGTGGCAACAGTCGCGAACGTGGATGGCTGCGCCTGCACGTGCGTTGTGTACGACACGGTTCTGTCGCCGACGGTGAAGGTCGCAGCCGCAGAGGTGTCCACCGCGGCCGAGGCAGCGATGCTCACTGCGCGGTAACCGGCACCGTCCCACAGTTGTAACTGCTTCGTCGTCGTCCCTGTCGCAACATCGGGCGCGACGAGGGTGTAGCCGGCTTGAGCCGTCGCTTTCGCGGTGAACGCGCCGACCTTCACTGCACCATCGAATCCGGCGGGGGCGTTGTCGAGGTCGAAGACACGCAGTGCCGGAATGGTCACTTGTGCGGACGTCGAGACGATTCCGCCGCCGAGGGGATCGTGGTCGACCGATGCCGTGGGTGCCCAACCGTTCCCGAGATCCCACAGCGACCCGGTCAGCACGCCTGTCGCAATGGTCGCCGACGACCCAGTGGTCGTCGACACCGACGCGTCGGCCCACGGGAATCCGTCGTTGTCGCCGAAGCCACAAGGACCGCACAGGTCGGTGCTGGCACGCGATGTCATGGTGCCGCTGGGCGTCGACATGGTCGTGCCACCCGGGGTGGAGAGCGTTCCCGCGGGAAAGGGTTGGGCGACGCCGGCGACCCAGTTGCCGGTCGTGGACGTCGAGTCGTTGTCGGCGATGCTCTCCAGCGTTCGGCGCGTGCACTCACCGATGTCGTTGCCGGGAGCCGCGCAGTTCGTCGAGGTGACTGGACCTGTGGCCAGATCGACATAGCTGTCGGCGCTGGCGGCAGCACCGATCGAGGTTCGCAACGTCGAAGACGTCGTCTCCGCTCGAATACCCGGCAGGACGACGTGGAGATCTTCGAACGAGTCGCCGCCCAACTGACCAGTGACCGAGATCAGTCCACCGGTCACCTCGGCCGAGCCGCTACTGGCCGGATAGGACGTGTAGTCCAGTGGGAACACGAAGGACGAGAAGCGCAGGGTGTGAGCCGGTGCGATGGAGGGCCACGTGACGATCACTGTCGTCCGGCGGTAGCCGGCCCCGCCGGACGACACCGCTGTGACGAACGTACGAAGCGAGAAGGTCGTGCCCACCGCGGCGACGAGCGTTTGGTACGGGGCCGCAGTCGGCCCTCCGAGGACGAGTCGTTCACCGCCGAACATCAGATCGGGCATCGCGCCGACAACCAGCGGATCGGCGACCAGTGTCGCCTGGTTCGTCGCGACATCGGAATACGCCGCGCCCTGGAGCTTCTCGATCACTTGCTTCGACAGTGAGACGGCGATCGTCCGCTGCCGACCAGTGACAACTCCCTTGGCGGTCGCACCGAGCGTCGACAGCAGGCCGAGCAGCACCGTCACGATCACGAGCATTGCGATGACCTGCTCGATGAGACTGAAGCCGGCGTCCCGGCCGTCGCTCTCGTCAAGACTCGCGCCGCCACGTTCCACGACATCGTGTGTCGGCCATCCACCGCGTGGAGCCGACGCATGGATCCCCAGATTGGGGGATCGTCTGTCGATTCGGCGCCGACGAGGCCGACTCGATCTCCCGAATCGAGGAGAGAGCGAATGTCCGCAACGGTTATTGGCCTGGACGTCGGCACCAGCGCCGTTCGAGCAGTGGAGATCGACCTCAGCGACCCTCCAGAGATTCGTCGTATGGGTCAGGTCGGCCTGCCGGTCGGAGCGGTGGTCGATGGAGAGGTGGCCGACGTGGCCGCGGTCTCGGTGGCGCTCCAACGGCTGTGGTCGGAGGTCGGTTTCAAGAGCAAGGATGTGCGGGTCGGCATGTCGTCGGCACGAGTGATCGTGCGCACGATCGAGATGCCGCGACTCCCGCACGACGAACTGATGTCGACGATCAAACTGCAGCTCGACGACTATGTCCCCCTCCCCGCGGACGAGACCGTGTTCGACATCAGGCCGATCGACGGCTCCGATTCGACGGGACAGACTCAGCTGCTCCTGCTGGCCGCGACACACCACGACGCGGTGCAGCCGCTGGTGATGGCGCTGCTCGACGCTCATTTGCGAGTCGTTGCTGTGGACGTGATCCCGGCAGCGCTCGCACTGGCGCTGACTCGCTCCGATCCGGAGGACGAGGACGGGGTCGACATCGTCTTGTCGATCGGTGCCGGAACGGTCGTGGTGGTCGCTGCCAACGCCGGCGAAGCACTCTTCTCACGAACGTTGACCAGCGCGAACGGGCGCCGCACCACAGAACGAATTGCGAGCGAACTCGCGGTCGGACTCGCCGAGGCCGAGATGTACAAGCGTCTCGGCGCGGCGAATGATCCCTCCGCAACGCTTGCAATGATGGCCGCCGAGCCCAGCGTGCAAGAACTGACCGACGAGGTCGCGGCGTCGATTGCCTTCTACGGAGAGCAGCCCTCCGCACGACGTGTGCGACGGCTCATCGTCACGGGAGGCGGCTCATTGCTGCCGGGCCTCAGGTCGGCCCTCAACGAACAACTCGGCGTCGATGTCGTCGTCGCCGACCCGTTCGCAAATGTTCGACTGGGGCAGACAGGTTTCGAACCGTGCGACCTTCCGTACCTGGCTCCCTACATGGCCGCAGCCGTTGGAGTTGCCTTGGGGGCGACGCGACCCAAGGAACGCCGGATCAATCTCACCCCTCTTGCGAAGAGAACCGGCAGCGCTCGGAGCCCGAAACGGCTTCTTGTCGGTGTCGGCGCCTTCGTTCTGGTCGGAGCAGCGGGTGCCATGTTCGTCAGCGGTCGCGCCGCCATCGCCGACGAGCAGAGCCGACTCACCACGGCGACGGCGCAACTCTCCGATCTGCAGGCCCGCATCGAGGAACGTGATGCCGCCGCAAGCCCGACAGCGCCCACAGACGACTCCGGCAGCAGCACCGCAGTCGGCGCCGCTGACGTTGCTGCGAGCGTCGCTTCTACAGACATCGACTGGATCGCCGTCGAGGCATCGGTCGCCGGTACCAGCGCTCCGCTGGGCATCGCGGTGACGTCGTTCCAGGGCGTGTTCGATCCGCCGCAAGCAGCCGCAACGACCATCGTCGTTGCTCCGACGACGGCGACCGGTGCGGCACCACCGGTCACCGCGCCGCCCGTCGAGCCCACACCGCAGGGGCCGCTTCACACCGGAAGTGTGACGCTGTCGGCGACGGCACCAAGTTTGACGGCGATCGCTGATTGGCTCGATTCGATCGCCACCGACACTCGGTTCACGAATGCGTGGACGTCGGGCATCTCGATGACCGCTCAGCCCGACGGGTCCACCTCGCTGCAATTCACGATGGAGATCGACCTCACCGACGAGAACCTCGTCGTCCGCTCCGCAGCATCGGAGGTTCCGGCATGACCCGCAGTCCGAAGGACAAGGCAATGCTGACCGCGATGGGCGTCTTGGTGCTCTTCGCGGCCTACAACTTCGTCATCAGGCCGCAAGGCGGAAAGCTTGACGCCCTCAGGGCGGACCGATCCGCCGTCGAGCAGCAGGTGTCGGACGCGCAACTGAACCTGCAGGCCCCTCCGGACACCTCCGCTGTGTCGGCGACTCCCGGTGGCGCCGACCTCGCCATCCCGGCGGATCCGGCAATATCGCCCCTCCTCCGACAGCTTCAGGCGGCGGCTACCGACAGCGGCATGTTGTACAGCTCGATTGCGCCGGCGGCCCCTGGCGAGAACCCAGCCGGCCCTGGTGGTTCGATACAGGTGGCGATCACCGCAGCGGGCACCCACGACGCGAGGCTCGACTACGTGCAGCGGTTGCTCGATCTCGAGCGACTCTTCGTGATCGAGCAGATATCCATCACCGTCCAGCCGGACACGACGGAGCAGCTGCAGATCTCGGGACGGGTTTTCACGACGCTCCGAATCGATTCCCGCCACCTGACCACAAGAGTTCGGAAAAGTGGGAAACGGATGCCTGATGTGCTTCGTCCGGCCGACACAGAACATCAAGCACTACTCGAGCACCACCTCAGCACTGGAGAGATCACATGAAAGCATTGCGGGCACATCGGCGGGACGAAGACAAAGGATTCACGCTCATCGAGTTGATGGTGGTCGTCTTGATCATCGCCATCTTGTTGGCGATCGCGATTCCAACCTTCCTCGGCGCACAGAACAAGGCCAAGGATCGCAGCGCACAATCGTCCGCTCGCAACGCCTTGACCAACGCCAAGACGATCTACGCAGACAGCGCAACCTACGTTGCAGCCACACCGGCCGCCCTGCTGGCCAGCGAGCCGTCGCTCACCTTCCAGTCCACCATGTCGACCGGACCGAAGAACGTCTCGGTTGCTGACGTACCTGCCAAGGACCTGTGGTTCGGCGCTGTTCTGTCGGCTACCGACACCTGCTTCTACATCGCCGACAACCTCGGACCGGCGAGCAGCGAAGGTTCCTGCGGGCACGTCGTATGCCAAGGGTGCCGCCGGCGATTGCACAGCCGCAGCGGGTTCCGCACTGACGTACTCGGCCACCACCGGCTGGTGACCTCGAAGTTCCCGTAGTTGGTGAGCCGGCGCGATCGCGCTGGCTCACCAACTGATTTTGGTCCGACCTGAGGGACGAGAACGGAGATTCACGATGGCAATGACCATCAGTTCGCGAACGGATGACTCCGCCCACGATGGGCGGACGACGCGCCGGCGATACGGAGCCAGCTACAAGCTGGAGATCCTCGCCGAGTACGAGACGCTCGATCGTGACGGCAAGGGAGAGTTGTTGCGCCGCGAGGTGCTGTACACCTCGCTGCTGTCGGAGTGGCGCAAGCAGCGCGACCGAGGCGCCATCGAGGCGCTGGCCGGCAAGCCGGGCAGACCGCCATTGGACCCGGTCGAGCGGGAGAACACACGCCTTCGACACCGAGTCGAACGGCTGGAGGATGACCTGTCCAGAGCACGAACCGTGATCGAGGTTCAGGGAAAAGTCTCGGCGCTGTTGGAGGAACTCGTCACCGACAGCGCAGAGATCAAGGACGCAGAGACGCAATGATCGAAGGCGCGATCCACGAGCTCACCGCAGTGGTGGGCACCAGCGCAGCATGCGCAGCCGTGGGTCGCACTCGCCAGACGCACTACCGCTGGCACCGCACGGATGTGACACAGCCCTAGTTCCCAACCTGCCCGGCACGCGACATCGCGTGCTGGGCGTTGGCGACGAACGCTTTCGTGTGCGGATGGGGGTTGTGCCTCGGCCATGCGAGCACGAGGGGCACGGTCGGCGCATCGCTGATGGGAACGAACCTGACATCCGGATGAGGGTGCAATGTGGCGGTCGACGCCGGAGTCACGCCGACGCCCGCCGAGGTCGCGATCGCTATCAACCAATCGTCGAGTGTCGCCTGATCGGGCCCGAGCGTCGGACGTGACGATTGCGGCCACAGTTCGAGCGTCGTCGTGCCGGTGGTCGAGCTGACGATCAACGTCTCGCTCGAGAGGTCGGCGAGCGACACGTGCTTCTCGGCCGCGAGACGATGCCCGACGGGCACCACGGCCATGCGCGGCTCGTCGTCGATGACCACCGACCGAACGGAGCGTTCGGTGATGAGGCCACGAACCAATGCCACGTCGACGTGACCATCGAGAAGGCCGGCGATGCGCTCGTTGTTGCGCTGCGATCGCACCGCGCGGTTGGGGAACTCCGCCTTCCACGACCGCATGATGGCGGCGGCGTGCGCCGCGCTGCTCCAGTTGTGTCCGAATCGAAGTGGCGGGATTGCCGCGCTGGCCGCGGCGACTGCATCGTCGAGTTGGCGGACGGCACGTCCCGCCGTGACCGCAAACGCTGTGCCCGCCTCCGTCAACGTGAGGTGATGCGTCGATCGATCGACCAGGCGGACTGCCAGGTCGCGCTCCAACTGGGCAAGCGTTCGTGACAGGGCCGGCTGCGAAACGTGCAGTCGAGCTGCCGCTCGCGTGATGTTCCCTTCCTCGGCGATCGCCAAGAAGCTGCGCAGGTGGCGGAGCTCGACGGTCATACGTTGTGAGCATAACCAGAGGCCCGATCGGCATTTCACATATTCGCTGTTCACCACCATGCTCGATCGTGTGAACAGGATTCCCATGGTCGGCGCCTCGATCGTCTCGGTGCAACTCGGCGCGGCCATCGCCGCGTCGCTGTTCGCGAGAGTCGGGCCGCCAGGGACGGTGCTGTTGCGCCAGGGGCTGGCGGCTGCGGTGCTGCTGGTCATCGCCCGCCCACGGCTTCGTGGTCGTCGCCACCGTGACTGGGGAGTCGTGTGCGCCTTCGGGCTCGTGTTGGCGACAATGAACCTCTGCTTCTACGAGGCAGTCGAGCGTCTTCCACTTGGGATCGCGGTGACGATCGAGTTGTTCGGCCCGCTCGCTCTCGCTGCGTCATTGTCGAGGCGGAGACGAGAGTTTGCGTTCGTGCTGCTGGCCGCGGTCGGTGTCGTGGTGCTCGGCGGAGCGACTCGCCATCTCGACCCGGTCGGGGTCGCGTTCGATCTCGTCGCCGCGGCGGGCTGGGCGAGCTACATCCTGCTGAGCCGGCGGACCGGCAGCCGGTTCGACGGCGTCGACGGGCTTGCCCTTGCCATGTGTGTCGCAACGCTCGCGATCGCGCCGTTGGGGATTGCCACCGCGGGCACCCGGTTGTTGGAACCACGCGCGCTGGCCGTCGGGCTCGCGGTGGCGATGTTGTCCGCGGCCATCCCATTCACGCTCGAGATCCATGCGCTGCGCGCCGTCGGTCCGCGCACGTTCGGCGTCGTGATGAGCACCAGCCCCGCGGTCGCCGGCGTGATGGGTTGGCTCGTGCTGCACGAGACACTGGGCTTGCTGCAAGCCGCAGCAATCGGCTGCGTCGTGGCCGCCAGCGTCGGCACCGCGGTCGCCACCGACCCGGCCACCTGAGTCCTCAGATGTCGCAGGTGTTCAGGCCGGAAGCCGCTCGAGGAAGTCGACGATCGCCGCGTTCACCTGCTCAGGTTTCGTGAGGTTGGCGGCGTGAGCGCCGGCGACCTTGACCACTCCGCGCTACCTCCCTTCAGCGATTGGCGACGGAGGACCCGCATACAGTCCTGCCTGATCAAATTCACCTACACCGAGTCGAAGTGCGTAACTTCAATGCCTACAGGTCGCGCTGAAGTTACGCACTTCATCTGGCGGAAACATCGCGCGATCGCCTTTCGACGACGATTTGGGTGTGGATGTGTTGGAAGCCGAGGCGGACGATGTTGCGTGCCGATGGGCCGTTGGACAGCGCCGACACCGCTGCCAGTTCGCAGCCGGCCTCGGCCGCGACGCCAAGACGATGCGCCACGAGAGCGGCTTGCACGCCGCGCTGGCGGAACTCCGGAATCGTCGCGGCACCACCGAGCCAGGCGATGCCGTCGACGAACTGCACGGACCCGCAGCCGACGACATCGTCGTCGATGAAGGCGAGGAAGGTGTGGGCGTTCGGTGCGATGCGACTGGCACGCCCGATCTCGTCATTGGCGACGCGCACCTCGCCTTCTTCGGCTTCGAATCCTCGAGCGAACACGTCGAGCCATCGGGCCTCGTCGACATCACCGACGGTTTCGATCCGAAGGCCGGCGCGAGAGGTCGCAAACGTGAGGGTCGGCGTCAGTGCGTACACCGATCGGAACCACTTGGGGACGTAGCCGCGCTGCGCCAACTCCGCGAGCGTCGGGTTGGGGGCCCACGACGACAGCTCGATCATCGACGGCAGGTTGCGCTCGCCGAAGTACTGCTCGATCGCGTCGACATCAGCCCCCGACAATTCCTCGGTCGTCACTCCGATCGCCCGATTCACATATCGACCAGGACCCATCGCGATCAACGCGCCAGCACCGAACTCACAGCTCTCGGCCACTGTCGAAGGGTCCAGCGACTGGATTCCGCGAATCAGATCGAGGCTCGCTGTTGCCGACGTGGCCTCCAACCGCTGTACCAATCGGAGGTCGACATCCACGTCGCCAGGTTAGGCAGCGTGCAACTAGGTGGCGGTCCATCCGGCGAACGCGTCGATCATCGCGTACACATCGCCCAGCGGATAGAGGATCGGGCACGTGCAGCCGTTGCGCATGTAGTGCGACACACGTTCTCGAGCCTCGGCGGGAGTGCCAGACGCGGTGAGCATCTGCACGATCTCGTCGGGCACCAGCTTCGAAGCGGCGACCACCTGCTCGTGTGTTGCCGGCCACGTCAACACGTCGCCGACCTTGTCGAGCAGGCTCTGAGGAACGCCTGACGCCTTCATGATGTGCGGCTGTTGACCGAGGTACTGCGTGACCATCAACCTGGCCATGTCGAGCGCTGTGTCGCGATCCTCGTGCACCGAGCACACGACCAGCTGCGGACGATCGATGTCGTCCAACGATCGACCCGACTTGTCGAGACCGATCTGCAACGCCTCGATCGCCTGCTGGTTGTACTCGGGCGACACGAGGTAGTTCAGCACCACGCCGTCGGCGATCTCGCCGGTGAGCTCCATCATCTTCATGCCGGTGGCACCGATGTAGATCGGCACGTCCTTGGCTCGACGCTCTTGGTAGACGTAGTCGAGCTCGACCCCGTCGAGATGCACGTACTGGCCGTCGAAGCTGACCGTCTCGTTGTGGAGGAGGGCGCGCACCGTGGTAACGACCTCGCGCATCACACCGAGCGGACGATCGCGCTCGAATGCCCACCTTGGCAGCCAACGGATCCCACCACGCACCGATGCCGAGGATCACACGCCCTGGCGCGAGATCGTCGAGTGTCGAGAACGTCGATGCCAAGCGCGCCGGGTTGCGGGTCCAGCAGTCGACGACGCCCGATCCGATCTTGATCGTCTCGGTCACCGAGGCGAAGGCAGCCATCGGCACGACGGCGTCGCGGACCAACCGGCTGTCGGCCTGCCACACCGCATCGAACCCCTTCGCCTCGGCGTACTTGGCGAACTCCATCCCCTCGCGAATCGGGTGAGCGTCTTGCAGGTAGATGGCGGCAGGCGTTGTCATCGAGTCCCCTTCAGGTTTCGGCTCACAACTTGGCGAACAGTCGGACGGCTTGCTCCGACGCCTTGGCGCGCACGTCATCGAGATCGACACGCGTCGGCTTGCCGTCGCGCAGCACGACCTCGCCGGAATCGAGCGTCACCTTGACAGCGCGCACACCCGGCGAGAACGCGGTGTGCCACGCACTGTCTGCATGGTCGTAGTTGAACTCGACGCGATCGTTGCGGCACTCGGGAAAGAAGCGGTACCCCTCCTCGAGCCATGACCACACGGTGTCGGGAGTCGCTGCGACGTCGTGCTCGCGCAGACGTGCGTACGCGAGGCGCGCCTCCTCCAACATGTCGGCGCCGATCCCGTCGGTGCCCAACACGACGCGGTTCGGTCGAGTCGTCGGCGCCGCGTACCCGACGGCGTTGTTCATGTTCGATCGCGGGTTGTGGGCGATCGTGCCGGGTAGCTCGCGATCCAGGTGAACGCAATGGACCAGCAGCCAATCGTCCACGGCAATCGGCCCCAGCCGCGCACCGGCATCGCGATCGGCGAGACCCTCAGCAACGTGGATGTGCACGCCGACACCGAGGTCGGCTGCAAGCTCGGCAGCCGCACCCAACGTCTCGTCGCGGCATGTGAACGCGGCGTGCACGCCGACCATTCCGCGGCCACCCGCGCGCAGGAATCGCTCGTTCTCCGCAAGGCCGCGCGCGGCCTCGGCCGCGCCGTGACGATCGGTCACGCCGTACGCGCAGTTGACTCGAACGCCCACCTCCGCGCATGCCTCGGCGATGATCGACAGCGAACCGTCGATCGACGATGGGCTCTCATGGTGATCGATGATGCCGGTCGTCCCACTCATCAATGCCTCGGTCGCGCCGAGCATCGCCGACCATCGGATCATCTCCTCGTCGAGCGCGACATCGAGCCGCCACCAGATCTGCTCGAGGATGTCGATGAAGCTGGTGGGCTGCTTCGGTGGCGTCGGCATGCCACGAGCCAGCGCGGAGTACAGGTGATGATGCCCGCACACCAGTCCCGGCGTCGTCGCTCCCAACTAGGCCTGCTCGGTTTCGGCAGGCTCGATCACGCCGCGCTGGCCGGTGATGCGCGAGTAGACCTCGGGTCGTCGATAGCGGTCGAAGTCGAACAGCGTGTCCTTGTACCGCTTGCACCAATCGAGGTCGCAGCGGGCGACGATCAGCTCGTCGTCGGTCGTCAGCGCCTGCGCGACGATCTGTCCGCTGGGGGCGACGATCATCGATTGCGCCAGCGAGTCGACACCCTCCTCGACACCACCCTTGGCGACACCGACGACCCACGTGCCGTTCTGGTACGCACCACTCTGCATCACGAGCGCGTTGTGAAATCCCTGGAGGATGTCCTGGCTGGGATCGGGCACGTAGTGGATCGGGGTGTTGTATCCGCAGAGGATCATCTCGACGCCCTGCAGCCCCATTTCGCGATAGCTCTCGGGCCAACGACGGTCGTTGCAGATCATCATTCCGATCAGACCGCCGAACGCCCGCCAGACCCCGAACCCATCGGGCGATGGCTCGAAGTAGTAGCGCTCGGCATGTTGGAACGGGCGGTCGGGCTCGTTGTGCTCGTGCCCCGGAATGTGGGTCTTGGTGTAGCTCGCGACGATCGAACCATCGCGCTCCACGAGCGTCTGCACGTTCCAACGACGACCGGCATCGTCGAGTAACGCGTACCCGATGCAGAAACCGATGCCGAGCCGGCGGGCCTCGTCGAACAGCGGCTGCGTGGCCTCGTTCGGCATCGTCCGTTCGTACCAGTGGTCGGCCTCGGTGATGTCGTCGACGAACCAGCGCGGGAAGAACGTCGTCAACGCGAGCTCCGGATAGACCACCAGTTCCGCCCCGTTTTCCGCTGCCTGGTGGAGCAGCGTGATCATCCGGGCGACGACCTGCTCGCGCGTGTGATCGCGTTGAACGGGCCCGAGCTGCGCAGCAGCAACGGTGAGGACTCGTGACACCTGCGTAAAGCTATCCGCCGCCCTGCGCCGAGCAGCGTTGACCCAAGGAGGCGAACTCCGCGGCCTCCTCGGGCGTCAACTGCGGTCGATCGAAGAAATCCTTCAACTCCTCGTTGGTCTTGTCCTCGAAAAAGGCGGCAACGACACACTCGGCCGTCTTCTTGTCGAGCCCGCCGTCCACCAACTGCTGCACCAACGAGTCGCGTGCGTCGTCGCGAGGCTGCGACCCACAGCCGGCAGCCGCGACGACGAGTGCCGCGACGAGCAGGCAGCGTCGCACGACCATCAAGGTCGCAAGCTCCGATCGAGGATGTTGCGCGTGACACGACCCACCAAGGGGTCGCCGGCGAGCCCGAAGACCCAGTCGGTGGAGCCGACGGTGACGACTTCGCCGCCGGCATCACCGTAGGGCCGGCAGGTGAGCATCACCGCGTTGCCATGCCGGCACAGCGCGAGCGTGTCGGCGTCGACTCGACCGTGGAGCCGCGAGGCGATGAACTCGAGATCACCCTGATCGTCGAGCGCTGCGATCGACGCGGGATACTCGCCCATCGCCAAGTTCGAGGACGGGGTGAACGCAACCACCTCGACCTGCGCGGGCGTGCCGTCACCCCCGGCCGCGACCGGAAGTTGATACGCGTCGAAACCCAACTTGCATCCGACGGTCTCGTATCCGACAACACCGTCGTCGACCCCGAGCAGATCGCCGTAGCGCAGACCGGTGCCGTCGAAGATCCAATGCTCGTAGCGGTAGACCGTGAAGGCGCCAGAGCCGCGTGGGGTTGCCACGCCGAAGCGGCTGTACAAGCCGTACGCCGAGCCGGCTCCGAGCAGTTCCGTCTCCGGTCGAGCGACCAACGGATCCGCCCACATGCCGGTCATCGTGTCCTGCGCATCCGTGCCGACGACGGGGTCGACTTCGTGAGCCTTGTACTTGTGGCAGACCATCGACCGTCCGGCGTCCTCCAGTCGAACCTGCCAGAACATCGTGTTGCCGGAGAGGCTGACGTAGTTGCCACCGCCGCGCACGTGCTCTTCGATCGCGGCACGCTGACCCGCCGACCAATACTCGTCGTGACCGACTCCCATCACAAGGTCGTAACCGGCGACCACCGATGCATCGCGTTCGAGATCGCTCGACACCGCGTAGTCGAATTCGTAACCCTGCTCCTCCGCCCACTCGACGAAGCGCCGCTCGTACGTGAACCAGCCCGCGGATCCCATGAAGCCGGGATAGCCGTTGGCGAATCGGTAGTGCTGGTAGATCAATCCGTCGACGTCGGGCTCCTCGCGCCGGTATGTCGGCCGAGCCTTGCGGTCGTCGCGTTCGGTCGACGGGCGCATCAACATCCCTCGTCCGAATGGTCGGGCGAACGACACCCGCGATCCACCGGTGTAGAGGCTCTTGCCGCCCCAACTGTTGTACGCGTTGTACGTGTTCGTGGCAATGACCAGTAGTGCGCGGGCCGGCCGCCGCGCGGCCCGCACGACGAACGCCGCATACCCGGTTGCTCGATCGGCGGGAGCGTCGTGCGCCGTGAGTGTGACGAGGTAGAAGCCGCTGCGCCACGTCTCGTCGACCGGAACCGTCAATGCGACCGGCCAACCACATCCGTTCGAGTCCGCGTCTTCCGGCAATGGCTGCTCGACGCCCGGGATGTCGCGGTCGCTCCACACCAACTCGTGCTCGACGCCCCATCGATAGATCGAGACGTCGTAGAGGTACACGCTGGAAGAGACGTGCAGTGTCATCGACTCGCCGGGCGCGTAGCTCGAGCTCGCCGCAGTAGGCCTCGACAGCGTCGTATCGGGTGATGTCGTCGGTCATTGCCGATCACCGTAACTGCAACCGCCCCGGCCCTGTCGAGCAGGCCAGTCGCGCAGGCGACGGCCGTGTCAGAATCGAGTGGTGCCCCTGCATCCTCAAGCGGAATCACTCCTCGCCCAGATGGCCGCCCTCGGCGAGCCGCCCCTCGAAGCCTGCAGCGCGGCGCAGGCCCGCGAGATCCGGGCCAAACGGTTGCGTGCTCCGACCGAACCGATCCATCACACGCGTGACCTCGATGCCGACGGCGTGCCCGTTCGCTTGTACCGACCGAATGACGACAACGACCTCGGTCTTCTGATCTTCCTGCACGGCGGAGGATGGGTGATCGGCAGCCTCGACTCGCACGACAACGTCTGCCGCATCCTTGCCAACAGCAGCGGTCAGGCAGTGCTGAGCGTCGACTATCGATTGGCGCCTGAGCACCAGTTTCCGGCACCTCTCGAGGATGCGGTGACGGCCACTCGCTGGGCGCACGCCAACGCTGCCTCGCTCGGCTGCTCGCCCGATCGTCTCGGCATCGCTGGGGATTCGGCCGGCGCGAACCTGGCCATCGTTGTCGGCCATCTTGCTCCTGTTCCGCTGCGCTACCAGTTGCTCGTGTACCCGGCGACGGACCTCACGTGCAGCTTCCCGAGCATCGCCGAGAACGCCGACGGACCACAGCTGACGGCCGCGGGATTGCGCTGGTTCATCAACCACTACCTCGGCGGAACGCCGACAAGTCCCACCGATGCGCGCGCGTCTCACCGCACTTCGCCGCCGATCATGTCGTGGCCGCGTCACCGCCGACGATGATGATCACTGCCGAGTATGACCCACTGCGCGACGAGGGTGATGCGTACGCAGCGCGGCTCGCATCGCTCGGTGTGCCGACCAGCCACGTCCGGTTCGGCGGGATGCACCACGGCTTCTTCTCGCTTGCCGACTTCTACGACGACGCAATCGCCGCAAACCGCATGGCCGGTGCGGCTGTCGGTCGTGCTCTGAGCCGCTGAGCCAAGCGTCCAGCTACTACTCCGGCACGTAGCCGATCGCGTCGATCTCCAACGCGCAGTCCATCGGCGTGCGGCCGGCCTGCATGCGGGTCCTCGTCGGCAACGCCTCCTCGCTCGAGAAGTACCCGCGGTAGATGCGGTCGAAGGCCTCCTGATCCGACTGATCCTTCAGCCACACGACGACCTTCAGCAGACAATCCATGTTCGACCCTGCGGCGTCGACCAACGACTGCAGGTGATCCATCACGCATCGCGCCTGCACGTCGAATGGCGTTGCCGGAAACGGTGGAATCGGTTCGCCTGCTGATCGTGCTGCTCGCAACCGCGCCGAGTACTCCGCGTCGAACGGCGGCAGGCCTGACACGTAGATCATGTCGCCGTGGCGGATACACAGATTGAACGGGCCTCCGGTCGCCGGTACGTCGTCGGCGTTGATCACCTGCTTGGTCATTCGCGTACCGTACCGGTGTGGCCAAATCAGTCGAGGATCGAGTGCGAGCAATCTGCATGTCGCTGCCCGAGGTGACCGAGAAGCTCAGCCACGGTGCGCCGTCGTTCTTCATCCGCAAGCAGTTCGTCATGCTGTGGCCCGATGGTCATCACGACCATCACTTCGCGCACCTGTGGTGTGCAGCGCCGCCCGGTGCGCAGCAAGAGTTGGTGGACACGGAGCCCGAACGATTCTTCCGCCCGCCGTACGTCGGCACGCGCGGTTGGATCGGCGTGCGACTCGACCGCAAGATCGACTGGGCCGAGATCGAAGCCGTCTGCACAGACGCCTATCGAACCGTCGCCCCCAAGAAGTTGGCCGCCCAGCTCGACGCCGCCGACCCCTGACCTCGTCGAGGAAGTGCGTAACCAGAACGCGCACAGGTCGCGTCGAAACTACGCACTTCCGGTCACTGGGGCGTGAACGGCTCGTCGGCGTCGGGGTCACCGGTGCGGTCGATGCGGACGCCGTAGATCTGTTCGAGGCGACGCCACGAACGATCGGCCACTTCCTCGGCCGTCAAGCCGAGGTCGTAGGCGGGTGAGACGAGCGGCTCGGCGAACTCGACCGTGATCACGACCACATGCCGTACACGGCTGCGAGCGAGTTGACGCTCCTTGTCGAAGAACGCCATCACGTCTTCGAACACCGGCCCGTCGGCGTGCACTTCGCCGCGACCTTTGAATCGATAGCCGGTCCGGGTGATCGGGTCGATGACGTTGAGCTCGACGGCAGGATTCCAACGAAGGTTGCGGATGGTCCCCGGAGAGAACAGGTCGGCGAAGACGATGTGGTCGTCGTCGAGGATGGACGTCGTGCCCTTCGGCGACAGGTTCGGCGTGCCGTTCGGGCACACGGTGGCGAAGAACCCCAGGCTCTGCTCTCGGACGACACGCTTCATGTCGTCCGTCAGGATCGGCATGCAACAAGCATCGCGCTCAGTGGGACAGTTCCACCGCGCGGGCGAACACGGCGTCGAGCATCGGCTCGGTCAGCTTGCCGGTGAAGGTGTTCTGCTGGCTGGGATGGAACGAGCACACGATCGTCAATCCGTTCGGCGCGATCACCTCGACACCGTGGCCGAACTTCGGACGCGGACGCACCCCGAACTCGGCGCACGTGGCTTCGTACGAGAACGCGCCGAGGCACACCACGACTCGAGCCTGGGTCAACAACGACAGCTCTCGTTGCAGGAACGGTCGGCAGTTGACACGCTCGGCCGGCAACGGCTTGTTGTCGGGCGGTGCACATTTCACGGCGGCCGTGACCCACGCGCCCGTCAGCACCAGTCCGTCGTCGATCGAGACGGACGTCGGTTGGTTGGCCAAGCCGGCGCGGTGCATCGCCCGAAACAGCCAGTCGCCGGAACGGTCGCCGGTGAACACACGCCCAGTTCTGTTGGCGCCGTGGGCAGCCGGGGCCAACCCGAACACCAGCACCGTGGCGCGAGGATCGCCGAATCCCTGCACGCCACGACCCCAGTAGACCTCATCTCGGAAGGCGGCGCGCTTCTCGACAGCCACCTGCTCACGCCACTCGACGAGCCGCGGACACAGCCGGCACGAGCCGACGTCGTCGGCCAAGCGAGGGAGCGAATCCACGGTTTGCACACTAAGTTGCATCCCCGAGATGGCGAAGCCGAAGCAAGCACCCCCATCGTCGACGTTGTTCCTGCTGGTACGTCATGGACTGACCCCGACGACCGGCAAGATCCTGCCCGGACGCGCCCCGGGACTCCATCTCGCCGAGGCCGGTCAAGCCCAGGCGCAGGCTGCGGCCGAGCGGATCGCCGCACTGAAGCAGGTCGACGCTGTGTACGCCTCGCCACTCGAGCGTGCCCGCGAGACCGCTGCACCGATCGGCAAGGCGCGTGAGCTCAAGGTCCACATCGACAAGGGACTGCTGGAGTGCGATTTCGGCGACTGGACCGGCGAGGAACTGAAGAAGTTGATGAAGTTGCCGGAGTGGAACACGGTGCAGCGAGCACCGTCGACGTTCCGCTTCCCCAACGGCGAGAGCTTCACCGAGATGCAGACCCGAATGGTCTCCACGATCGATCGCTTGCGCGTCGCTCACACCGGCGGAGTCGTCGTGTGCGTGTCCCACGCCGACACCATCAAGGCCGCGGTCGCGCATGCCATGGGCACGCACATCGACCTGTTCCAGCGCATCGTCATCAGCCCCTGCTCCATCACCGCGATCGCCTACTCCGATGGGTGGCCCGGTGGTGCTGACCGTCAACTCGACCGGTGGTTCGCTGGCCGAACTGCGACCGTCGTGAGGCCATGATGGGCGTCTTCTACGAGTTCGACGAGGTCGATGCGTTCACCGTCGGAGCGATCGGGCAACCCGGCCAGCGCACGTTCCTGTTGCAGGCCCGGCGCGGTGCAACGCGCGTCACCGTGAAGTGCGAGAAGCAGCAGGCCGCGGCGATCGCCGACTACCTCCGCAAGGTGATGAGCGATCTCCCGTCACCGGCCGATCAACCGCTGCCGGCCGCGATGGAACTGGCCGAGCCGGTCGATCCAGCGTTCGTGTTCGGCCCGATCGGACTCGGCTACGACCGCGACAACGATCGAGTGCTCGTGCAACTCGAAGAGGTCGTACCCGTCGACGAGGAAGGCGAGCCGGATCCCGAAGCCGTCGAGGATCGTGGACATCTCCGCGTGTTCCTCACCCGAGGTCAGGCCGCGGCGTTGTGCAGTCACACGGAGTCGATCGTGGCCGCCGGCCGACCTCCGTGCCAGTGGTGCGGCAACCCGATGGACCCAGATGGCCATATATGTCCGCGGATGAACTGACCGGTCGCGATCGTCAACTCCACATCCTCACGTGTGGCGAGATCGAGGTCGAGGGCCGCATGCCCTGGAGCAGCAACGCCACGTTCCTGGTGAACCTCGCATGTGGCGACTTGGTGGCACAAGGCATCTACAAGCCAATGCGTGGCGAGCGTCCGTTGTGGGACTTCGAACCAGGGTTGCATCGGCGAGAGGTCGCCGCATATCTCCTCAGCGAGGCATTGGGATTCGACCTCGTGCCGCCGACCGTCTCTGCGCGACGGACCGTTCGGCGAGGGATCGGTGCAGTGGTTCGTCGATGTCGACCATCGCCAGCACTACTTCACGATCCACGAGGAACGACCCGACCTCCACGACACGTTGCGCGGCGTCGCGCTGTTCGATCTCGTTGCGAACAACACCGACCGCAAGAGCGGCCATGTGCTGATCGACGGCGACGATCACATCTGGGGCATCGATCACGGCCTGTGCTTCGCCGCCGACTTCAAGCTCCGCACCGTCGTGTGGGAGTTCGGTGGCGAGCCGATCGACCCGGCGCTGATCGAGGCGATCCGGCCGATCGTCGATCGGGTCCCATTGGAGATCGCGACGTTGCTCTCCGACGACGAGGTCGAGGCGCTGCAGGAGCGAGCCCAATGGGTGACCGCGAACCCGACGTTCCCGGTCGATCAATCGGGGCGCCGGTACCCGTGGCCGATCGTCTGAGCGACGTCGACGACCTGATCCACCGCGCCGACCTCGACGGCCTGGTGCGAATGGTCGACACCGTGTGCGCAGATGCCGACTGGCCCGCGCTGCTCGAGCTGCGCAATCGCAGTCGCGCTGCATTGGCAACCGGTCGGCAGCTCTGGCCGGTCGCGACGCTCGCCGAATATCGGCTCGCGTTGTGGGCTCCCGCCGAGTGGGCGGCACAGGTGCTCGACGAGGACAGCGGCAGGTTCACGATCGGTCCGCTGACCGAGGTCGTCGCCCAACGGCACGAGTTCACCGATCTCCGGGCGGCACTGCCGCAGAGTCCTCGGCTGGGTTTCATCGCCCACGAATGTGCGCTGCGCGGCCAGGTCCGTCGCTGCGGACACGGCGAACCCGCTGGAGATCCCGTTCGAACTGCAGTCGTGGGAGCCGGAGTACTGCCTCGCCGAGTACAGCGACGAAGGCGTCACTGCGCCGGCACCGCCATCTGCCGACGCCGCCGGAGTTCGCGACGGTGCCTGCGGATGTCGGCGAGGTCGTCGACGATCCCGAGGTGACGCTGGCGGTGCGCCAGTTGGTCGAGCCGTGGACGACATCGTCGAACGGTCGCGCCGAGATCGCCGCTGTCGAGGGAACTGCGGCTTCGGCGGTCGCGGCGCTGGGCGTCACCGGTGCACGGCTCGCATCGATCTCGCCGGCTGCGGCATTGGCATGGCTCGCGTGGGCCGGCGCCAGCGGCGGCGCGCACGGCCGGCGTCGTGGCGCCGCGATCGGTCGCTTCGGCGCATGGTGGACAGTGGCTGCGTTGGCCGACCTCACCGATGCGTGGCCGGTGCAGCCCGACGAGCTCGGCGATGCGTTGACATCGTTCGACTGGTACTGGTGGGACGCCGGCGAGCCGCGGCTCGGCTGGGAACTGCAGCTCGCCGTCGCCGACCCGTCGAGGGCTACGCCTGGGCGATCAGCGCCCACGACTCCGTGTGAATGGGGTCAGCGGGACTGGAGGGCTTCGATCAGCTTCGGCAGGACCTTGTGGACGTCGCCGACGATGCCGAGATCGGCGATGCCGAAGATCGGGGCTTCCTTGTCCTTGTTGATCGCGATGATGTTCTTCGCGCCCTTCATGCCGACCATGTGCTGCGTGGCGCCGGAGATGCCGCAGGCGATGTACACGCCGGGCTTGACGACCTTGCCGGTCTGGCCGACCTGGTAGCTGTACGGCACCCAACCGGCGTCGACGATCGCGCGCGATGCGCCCGGCGCACCCTTCAGCAACTTGGCGAGCTGCTCGATCATCTCGTACTTCGACGGCCTCGCCGAGACCACGACCGCCGGACACGACGATGTTGGCCTCGTCGAGCTTGGGCCCGCTGGACTCCTCGACGTGGACGGCGACGATCGCCGCCGCACCGACTGCACCGAGATCGGGAACCGGAGCCGCAACGACCTCGGGCGCGCCGCCACCCGACGGCTCGGCAGCGAAGCTCTTCGGGCGGAACGCGGCGAGGTGCGGGCCGTCGCCGGTGAACGTGGTGGTGACGAGCGCGTTGCCACCGAAGACCGGCGTCGTGACCGACACGGCGTCGCCCTCGACCGAGATGTCGACGTTGTTGGTCAGCACGGTTCGATCGAGCTTGACCGACAGGCGGGCCATGACGTCGCGGCCCTCGTAGGTCTGCGGGAACAGGATCAGGTCGGGCGAGTCGCCGCCGTCGATGACCGCCTTCATCGCCGCCGAGACGGCGACACCGGGCAGCTTGCCGCCGAGGTCGCCCGTGGCGTACACCTTGGTCGCGCCGTACTCGCCGAGCGCGGCGGCGATCGCCGACGCGTCGCCGCCGACGAACGCGGTGACGTCGCCGAGCCCGCGAGCCTTGGTGAGCAGTTCGAGCGTGCCCGTGGTCGGCGCGCCGTTGGATTCCTGTGCGAATACCCAGATGTTCATGGTGCTCCTCAGATGACCTTCAGGTTCTCGAGGAACGCCACGATCTTGGCGTATCCCTCTCCGTCGTCTTCGACGATCTCGCCGGCGGCGCGCGCCTCGGCCTTGGTGACGTTGGCGATCGTCTGGCCGGCACCGGCCCAGCCGACCGGGCTGACACCGAGGTCGGCAGCGGTGACCGTGTCGACCGGCTTCGACTTGGCGGCCATGATCCCCTTGAAGCTCGGGTAGCGGGGCTCGACCACACCGGCGGTGACGCTGATGACGGCGGGCAGCGGGCAGGTGACCTCGTCGTAGCCCTCTTCGGTCTGGCGGTTGACCTTCAACGATCCGCCGTCGACGACGACGTGCTTGGCGAACGTGACCGACGGCAGACCGAGCACCTCGGCGATCTGCTCGGGCACGGTGCCGGTGTAGCCGTCGCTCGACTCGGTGGCGGCGATGATCGAGGTCGGCGCCGCCGAGGCGTGTGATCGCTGCGGCCAACACCTTGGCGGTCGTCAGCGCATCGCTGCCCTGCAGGCTCGGATCGCTGACGAGGACCCCCTTGGCCGCACCCATCGCCAGCGCCGTGCGCAGTCCGCTGACCTCGCCGTTGGGCGCCATCGACACCAGGCTGACCTCGCCGCCGCCGGCCGCGTCGACCAGCTGCAGCGCCATCTCGACGCCGTAGCTGTCGGACTCGTCGAGGATGAGCTTGCCGTCGCGCTTCAGGGTGTTGGTCGAGCGGTCGAGCGCACCCGGCATCGCCGGGTCGGGGATCTGCTTGACGCAGACGATCACGTTCATAGGGGCACCATTGTTACCGCGTAGTACGGCCCAAGCCCCAACCACGCGCCATGTCGGGCTCCGGTGATACCGTCATCGGTCTTGCGCATCCTGCTGGTCGTCAACGCGTTCGCGTCGTCGGTGACGGCGCGCAACACGGTCGTCGTCCACCGAGCGCTCGCCAGCGGCAACGACGTCGAGGTCGTCGAGACCAACCGCCGCGGCCACGCCACCCGATTCGCCCAGGACGCCGCCCGTCGAGGCGTCGACGTCGTCATCGGGTTCGGCGGCGACGGCACGCTGAACGAGGTCGCCACCGGCGTCGCCGGCACCGACACCGCGCTCGGCGTGCTCCCCGGCGGCAGCACCAACGTGTTCGCCCGCACGCTCGGCATGCCCAACGATCCGGTGCCGGCCGTGCAGCTGCTGGCCGACGGCATCACCGCGCGACGACATCGAGCCGATCGGCCTCGGCCAGGTCAACGGCCGCTACTTCTGCTTCCACACCGGCGTCGGCTACGACGCCGCGGTCGTCCGCGAGGTCGAGCGACGCGGCGTCGCTCAAGCGTTGGGTCGGCCACCCGCTGTTCATCTACGCGGCGGTGCGCACGTGGATGCGCAAGTACGACCGCAACCGAGCCGCACTTCGAGGTCACGACGTCCGCGAGGCCGACGACGCCGTCGACGGCTACTTCACGATCGTGCTCAACACGAACCCGTACACCTACCTCGGCAACCGACCGCTCGACCTCGTCCCGGCGGCAACGCTCGACCGCGGGCTCGTCGCGATCACGTTCAAGACGCTGAAGGTCGGCGCCGTGCTCGGCGCGCTCGGCGGCGCACTGCGCGGCGGCGGCGTGAAGTCGTCGGAGCACCTCGACGTGCAGACCGACCTGTCGTGCCTCAGCGATGACCACGGGCGGCCGTTCCCGTACCAACTCGACGGCGACTACCTCGGCGAGACGCTGCGAGCTGAAGTTCGAGCATCGCCCCAACGCGGTGAGGCTGGTCTACCCCTCACCGGCCGTCTGAGGCGTCGACGGTCTGACTGATCACCTCGAGGGCGACGTCGGGCACGTTGGTGCAGATCCCGTCGATGCCCCACTCGATCAGCTCCGCCATCCGGTCCGGGTCGTCGCACGTCCACGTGTTGACCGCGATGCCCGCGCCGTGACAGACGTCGATGTGTGATCGGCAGCAACGTCCCGACCCACGGGTGCAGCGCCGCGTGACCTCGGCCGACCATCGTGCGCGATCACGTCGTCGGGCACCTCCGACGACCAGCCACGCGGTGCGGATCGTCGGCGCCAACGCACGGCACCGATCGATCGTCTCGATACGGAACGACGAGATCAACCAGCGCTCGTCCTCACCCCGCTCGCGCAGTGCACTGCGATCGTGCGATCGGCGATCGAGTCGGTCGGAGTCGAAGTCGGGCTCGTTCGGATCGTTCTTGATCTCGATGTTGACCCACATGCCCGCGCACGCGTCGAGCGCGGCGTCGAGATTTGGCACATGTGCGGGCAGGTCGCAAGCGTTTGCGCCAACAATTGCTCGAGCCGTCGGCCAGGTGCGGATCGTGGTGGACGACGAGGACTCCGTCGGCCGTTCGACGGACGTCGAGCTCGACCGCGTCGCTGCCCAAGTCGCTGCTGCCCGGCGAAACGCGGCAATCGTGTTCTCACGCTCGGCTCGGGAGGCGCCGCGATGGGCGAGTACCTCTACCACAGATACCCCCATCTCTAGTGAACTATGTCTGAGAACATGGCCCTACCCCTTGTCAACGGATGAATTGTTTCCTAGGTTTGACAGCACTGTGCACACCGTTGTCGAGAGTCCGTCCACCTGTGGCTCGTCTGCACGTGAAAATTCTCACAATTCCCCCCTGTGGAGTCGATCGTGACCATTCTTGCGTCCAGCCTGACACTTGCCAATGCCGACTACACGTGGCGGTCCGAGGCGATATGCCGTGACACCGACCCGGAGTTGTTCTTCCCGGTCGGCACCACCGGTTATGCGCTGCTGCAGATCGCTCGAGCCAAAGAGGTGTGCGGGCAGTGTCCGGTGCATCGCGACTGCCTCGACTACGCGCTCGAGACCAATCAGGACTCGGGCATCTGGGGTGGCACGTCCGAAGAGGAGCGTCGCGTTCTACGCCGCCAGTACGTCGCTCGCCAGAAGGCTGCGTCCAGCTTCTAGATCGTTCGCGGCTCACGCCCGCGTGAACGCCATTGCGCAGGGTGGGCATCGGCGCGATGTCGATCCTCTCAGGACACGAGGACCCCTTGTGGAGGCCGACGAGAGAGGAAAGCAATCATGAACGACACCGCGAACGCACACGCCGAGACCGAAGTCCGCCCGTTCCGAATCGACGTCCCTGAACGCGAGATCGAGGAACTGCACCGCCGCATCGATGCGACTCGTTGGCCGACCGGGGAACTGGTCGCCGATGAGTGCCAGGGGGTGCAGTTGGCCGCATTGCAGGAGCTCGCCCGCTTCTGGGCCACCGAGTACGACTGGCGACGGTGAAGACGCGACTGAACACGCTGCCACAGTTCAAGACCAAGATCGACGGACTGGACATCCACTTCATCCACGTGAGGTCGGCACACGAGAACGCCTTGCCCCTGGTGATGACGCACGGCTGGCCGGGCTCGATCATCGAGCTGCTCGAGACCATCGGTCCCCTCACCGATCCGACCGCACACGGAGGCCGCCCGGAGGACACGTTCCACCTGGTGTTGCCGTCCATCCCCGGTTACGGCTTCTCCGACGAGCCGACCGAGCTCGGCTGGGGCCCGATTCGAATCGGACAGGCATGGCACGAGCTGATGCAGCGACTCGGCTACACACGCTACGTCGCGCAGGGCGGCGACGTGGGTTCCCAGGTCACCGACGCGATGGGCCGTATCGGACTCGATGGCTTGATCGGCATCCACACGAACCTGCTCACGCCGGCGCTCGGCGACCCCCTGGCCTTGAGCGCATCACCACCCACCACAGAAGAACACGATGCGCTCGACCAGCTCGACACGTTGACCGCGAGCGGCACGGGCTACTTCGTGGAGCAAGCAACACGCCGGAGACGATCGGCTACGGGCTTCTCGATTCACCGATCACTCTGGCGGCGTGGATGATCGATCACGACACCGACAGCTACCAGCAATACATCG